>NZ_JBFTGT010000009.1:0-142623 GCF_056393885.1 Arthrobacter sp. 10T44
GACCGGCGGTCGAGGCCGCAGAAATCCCTCGACGGCCTGGTCGGCGCCTGCAAAGTGGCCCTGGCTTCCGGCGCACTGCCCGCCACCGGAGGGCTCCGGCCCCAGGTCATGGTCACCATCGATTACCGCGACCTCCTCGAACGCCTCCACCGAGACACCGGCACCGCCGCCGACGGGGCCGGCCAACACGCCGCGGGGACAGTCCCGCTCGAGTTCACCGGCACCGGGACGCTGGCCTTCACCGGCCCCGTCACCGCCGCGATCATCCGCAAAATCGCCTGCGACGCGGACATCATCCCCGTCCTGCTCGGATCCCAGGGCCGGATCCTGGACATCGGCCGCACCACCCGGATCTTCCCGCCCCACCTCCGCAAAGCCATCACCGCCCGCGACCAGGGCTGCGCCTTCCCCGGCTGCACCATCCCCGCACCCTGGTGCGAAGCCCACCACATCAACTACTGGTCCACAGGCGGCACCACATCCACCGACAACGGAACGCTCCTCTGCTCCCACCATCACCACCTGACCCACAAAGAACAATGGACCATCCAGATCCGTGCCGGGATCCCCTGGTTCATCCCGCCACCCCACCTCGACCCACGCCAAACACCCCGAAGAAACCACTACTTCAGATGCTGAACCACGCAGCCGACGTCGGCGGTGAAACGGGGCACGCGGCGCGGTATCACGTGTCGAGGACGAAAATCCCGTCCGGGCCGTCGGCGGTGCTGCAACCAGAGACGGCCAGGCCGCGCATCTTGGCGGCGTACGCAGCATAGTCCGGTCCGTGGGTCACGGAATCAGTCTGCTACGGCGGTCGCCGACGTCTTCCGCGGTCAGCGGCGCCAGCGGTACGGCGTCGTCGTGGACACCCGGACCAGGCCGTAGCGCTCCAGGATAGGCCGCGAATATTCGGTGGAGTCGCTGTGGATGAGCGTCTTGCCGAGGGATATCGCCGCCCGCGCGCGGGCTGCGGTGAGCGCTCGGTAAATTCCCCGGCCGCGCCATTCCTCGCGTGTGGCGCCGCCCCAGATGCCGGCGAAGTCGGTGTCCGGCACCGGTTCCAGGCGGCCGGCGCTGACGATCACGCCTTGGTGCTCGGCGACCCACAGCTCCATCCCGTCGCCGCGGGCCATTCGGCGCAGGATTGCTTCAGCGTTTCCGTCAGAGGCGGGGCTGCCGAAGACTTCGTCCTGCATGGCGCTCATGGCGCGGATGTCCGTTTCGTCCGTAACCCGCCGCAGGCTCACCCCGCGCGGCAGGTCCACGTCGACGTCGAGCGCGCTGGCATCCCCGATCATGACCGATTCTGTCTCGTCTGGCTCAAACCCGTTCTCGAGCAGCGCCTCGTGCAGCCCGGGCGCATTGTCGTGGCCCCGGGTTTTCCATTCGACCCGCACGATTTCCGGATCCGCGCGGTAGAACGCCACCGTTTCTGCCACCCACCGCGCGATCTTCGACGCATCGGCTCCGGCCAGATCCTGATAGGTCACGAATCCGCGGCCGCCCGCGAAGGTCACCAGCCGCAGCGGGCCCAAACGCTCGACGGCGACCGCACTAGGGGTCTCCGCATCGGTGCGGAGTTGCTGATCGTACGCCGTAAGGAGTTTCAAATTCGTCATCGGACCTCAGGCTACAGCGGCGCCGCAGTTACGGGCCGCGTCACTGGATCTGATGGCAGGATTCGTGGTCATCGCCCGCTAGGGTTGGCGTGATGAAGCGAGCGGTCATTCTTGGGGGTACAGGTGTGTTGGGACGGGCCATCGCGCGACGCCTGCTGGATGCCGGTTGGCAGGTGGAAATCACGGGCCGGGACGCGTCGAAGATGCCGGCAGTGCTGCGCGAGGCGGGGGCCACATTCGAGTCCTCCGACCGGAGGAACGACGCAGACCTTGCACGAACCGTGGGCAACGGAGCGGACCTCTTGGTGGACGCGGCCTGTTACACGGCGGCGGACGCCCGCCTGCTACTCCCCCATCTGGCCGCGGTCGGGTCGGCGGTCATGCTATCCAGCAAAGCCGTCTACATCGACGACGCCGGCAATCACGTGAATTCCGACGTCGCGCCAAGATTCCCGCTTCCTATCAGGGAAGACCAAGCGACCATGCAGCCGGGGAACGGTGACTACGAATCCCGCGAGGGATACGGCGCCAACAAGGTCGCTGCCGAGCACGTCCTCCTGGACAGCGGCTATCCCGTGACTGTAATCCGCGCCTCGAAGGTTCACGGCGATGGAGCTGCCCGGCCGCGGGAATGGATGTTCGTCAAGCGGGTCCTCGACCGACGGCCTGCGGTGTTCCTGGCTTCCAAAGGGGCCGGAGGCGACCACACCACAGCCGCCGTCAACACAGCGGCCCTGGTCGAAACGATCGCAGCCCGCCCCGGCCAACGGATCCTCAACAGCGCGGACCCCGACGCCCCTACCGGTCTGGACATCGCCCGCACGATCGCGGACCGCCTTGACCACGAGTGGGAAGAAATCCTCCTCGATTCCGACGCCCATCCGGACCTCGGCGCGCACCCTTGGAACTTCACTCCGCCGCTGATCCTCGACACGCAGGCGTCCACGGCTCTCGGCTACCAGCCCGTTGGAACCTACGCCCAAACTGTCACTGCGGAAATCGACTGGCTACTCGCCAACCCGGCCAACCAGCCGGGCCCCGCGGAGCCGTTCTTCGACCACCTCACCGACTACGCCGCTGAAGACGCCTTCCTCGCCGCACGGAGCTAGGATCCGATCCCGGCCCGGCACCTGCAGGCGCTGACCGAAACCGCAGCAGCGTCCTGGCGGAGTCCGGAGGGAAAGCAGCACGCTCCGTCAGGGGTATCCCGCAAGGAAAATCCTCGGCCCCGGCCCTACGCTTATTGTGGCCTCCGTCCTACGCTTAAGAGCCTAAGGCTCAAGTCTCTCCGCTCGGCATGGATTCGAAGGTGGGCCACCCAATGGGCAGTCATCTCATGGCAATGGAGCAAGTGCACCGGGGCCCTCTCTTCTGGCCGCGAAGGATTCTGGTTGCGCTGCACGCCGCAATGGCCGCGGCACTGGCGACGGTTGTTGCCCTCGCAGGCTGCACGGCGATGGCAACGTCCGCGAAGGGACAGTACGTTCCGCAGACCCGGACGTATTACATCGGGGCGGACGAGGTCGACTGGAACTATGCGCCGTCCGGAATGAACCAGGTCACGGGCGCAGCCTTCGACAAAACAGCGGCCGTCTTCACCCAGCGCGGCCCCCGGCGCATTGGCGCCACCTACGTGAAGGCGCTGTACCGGGAGTACACGGACGCGTCCTTCACCAAGCTCAAGCCGCGCAGCGCCGCCGAACGGCATCTCGGCATGCTCGGCCCGGTCATCCGGGGCGTCGTCGGCGACACCATCAAGGTGGTCTTCAAGAACAACCTCGACCGTCCGGCTTCCGTGCACGTCCACGGCGTGTTCTACGACAAGGCCAGCGAGGGCGCCCCGTACGACGACGGCACCGGGGCGGCGGACCACGGGGACGACGCCGTACCTCCGGGACACTCCTACATTTACAGCTACAAAGTGCCGGACCGGGCCGGTCCCGGCCCGATGGACGGGAGTTCCGTGATGTGGATGTACCACTCGCACAAGGACGAAGTCGGAGACGACTACGCCGGCCTAGTCGGTCCGATGGTCATCACCAAGACCGGCGCCGCCCGCGCGGACGGTACCCCGAACGATGTGGACCGCGAGTTCTTTGTCCAGTTCAAAGTCAGTAACGAAAACGCCAGCCCGTACCTCAAGCGCAATATCGACCGCTTCGCCGGCGACCCGCGTTCGGTGGCGCCGGCTGATGAAGAGTTCGTCGAGAGCAATCTGATGCACTCCATCAACGGGTACGTGTACGGCAATCTGCCGTTAGATGCGCTGACTATGAAAAAGGGCGAACGGGTCCGCTGGTACCTGATGGGCATGGGTACCGAGGTGGACCTGCACACACCGCACTGGCACGGAAACACCGCGACGGCGCTGGGTATGCGCACCGACGTCGTGAGCCTGCTGCCGGCAAGCATGGTGGTGGCCGATATGGTTCCCGACGACGTGGGTACTTGGCTCTTTCATTGCCACGTCAACGACCATCTGACCGCCGGTATGTCGGTCCGGTACCGGGTGGCGGACGCGGCGAGCACCGGCAGCAGCGACCATTCCGACCACACGCCGTAGCAGGCAGGCGCGGCCGGTTTTTGGGAGAGTGACGGCCCGCCGGGAAGACCCAGGGTCGGTACGCTCGGGCAATGGGAAACTCCGAGAACCTGGCCGGCGTAAGAACCGCATATGACACGGTGGCCGAGGCTTATTCAGAGGCGCTCCCGGACACCAGCTTTGAAACGCGGCTCGATATGGCGATGACCAACGACTTCTGCGCGCGGCTTCGCGCTGCCCCGGGACGGAAAGTGATCGACGCCGGATGCGGCGCCGGACGATTGAGTGTCCGCTTAGCCGAAGCGGGGCTCGACGTTACAGGCGTGGATCTCTCACCGGGGATGGTCCGGGTGGCACAACGAAGCCATCCCGGGCTCGCATTCGAAGTGGGCGAACTGACAGCTCTCCCGGCGGCCGACGCTGCCGCACACGGCATCCTCGCCTGGTACTCGATCATCCACGCTTCCCCGCCGGAGCTGCGGCAGATCGCTCAGGAGTTCTGGCGGGCGCTCCGCCCCGGCGGCTGGGCCCTCATCGCCTTCCAGGCGGGCAGCGGCCAGCGGCCAGCGCACCATCGAGCGCGCTTACGGGCACGACGTCGTACTCCGGGCAGAACTGCACAGTCCCGACGACGTCGTCCGCCGCTTCACGGAGCAGGGCTTCGCGCTGGAGGTGCAACTTGTCCGGGCCGCACGGGAAGGCGAAAAACACCCGCAGGCAATGCTCCTTATGGGCAAACCGGACGCCCCAGCCGCAGCGGCAGTCCCTTAGTACCCTGCGGCGGACTGTCTTACGCTGATCCAGTAGCGCCAGACCCTACTAGGTCCGGCCTTGCTGACATTCTCACGCACTCCGCCCTGACGCTCGATAGTTTTCGCTGAGGCGACGGTGCCGGCGGCGCAGACCAGCAGGACTCGGTCCATGCCGAGCAACTGCGCCTCGTCGACCATCTTCCCGAGCGCCCAGGTTCCCAGTCCGCGCCGGCGCGCGGACGGCCGGATGCCGTAGCCGATGTGCCCGGTCCGATCCTCGGACCCGGTGGACGCGTGGCGCAGTGCGATCCCGCCGAGCACCCGTCCGTCCTCGATGATCCATCGGTAGGTGCAACGGGCCGACTCCTGAGCCAGTCGTTCCAACCACGCCTCGAAACCGGAAGGAGACTCAACGTCGTCGTCCGGCAGCAGCCCGAAGCCATCCTCGTGACCCGGCCCCCACTCGGCGTGGGCCTCAAGCCAGGCGGCGCGCAAACCTAGAGAAGGAACAGTCAGGGCTGGCATACCGGCACTATATCGATGCTTCCGGCACCAATGCCGTCCGGCCGGCGCGGTAAAGTGTCACCGGAAGATTCCTTCCCGGTCCCGCCACACATTCTTGAAAGGCTCGCTGCAATGAGCATGCTCGGCACCAAATGGAAGCTCCACGGAAACGGCAAGTCCATCCGCCCCGGCGAGGTCGTCAGGCCGGATGAGCGCCTCGCGTGGCCCCTGACAATCGGCGTGGGCATGCAGCACGTTGTCGCCATGTTCGGCGCCACTTTCCTGGTGCCGATCATCACCGGCATGCCGCCGGCCACCACGCTGTTCTTTTCCGGCATCGGCACCCTGCTGTTCCTGGTCATCACCAAGGGCCGGGTGCCCAGCTACCTCGGCTCCTCCTTCGCGTTCATCGCCCCGATCATGGCCTCCCAACAGCAGTACGGGATTCCCGGCGCGCTGGGCGGCGTGGTGCTGGCCGGCGTGGGGCTGGCCATCATCGGCGCCATTGTGCAGAAGTTCGGCGCGGGCTGGATCAACCGGCTGATGCCGCCGATCGTCACCGGCGCCATCGTGGGGCTGATCGGCCTGAACTTGGCCCCCGCCGCCAAGAACAACTTCGACGCCGCCCCCATCACCGCCCTGGTCACCCTCGCGGTGATCATCGTGGTCAGCGTCTTCTTCCGCGGCATCCTTGGCCGCCTCAGCATCCTGGTCGGCGTCGTGGTGGGCTACCTCGTCGCGATGATCCGCGGCGAGATCAACTTCGACAAGGTCGACGCCGCCGCCTGGGTCGGGCTCCCGCACTTCCAGACCCCCGAATTCCACCTCGGCGTCGTCGGCCTCTTCGTCCCGGTGGTGCTGGTGCTGGTGGCGGAGAACATCGGCCACGTGAAGTCGGTCTCCGCCATGACCGGGCAGAACCTCGACGGCGTGTCCGGCCGCGCACTGATGGCCGACGGCGCCGCGACTGTCCTCGCCGGCCTGGGCGGCGGATCCGGTACCACCACCTACGCCGAAAACATCGGCGTCATGGCCGCAACGAAGGTCTATTCGACGGCGGCCTACTGGGTGGCCGGCATCTTCGCCGTCGTGCTGAGCTTCTCGCCGAAGTTCGGCGAACTCATCGCGACCGTCCCGGCTGGCGTGCTCGGCGGCGCAGCCACCATGCTCTACGGCATGATCGGCGTCCTGGGCGTGAAGATCTGGGTGCAGAACAAGGTCAACTTCTCCAACCCGATCAACCTCACCACCGCCGCAGTGGCCCTGATTGTCGGCATCGCCGATTACACCTGGACCATCGGCGACCTCAAGTTCACCGGCATCGCCCTGGGCTCCGCGGCCGCCCTGGTGATCTACCACGGCATGAAGGCCATCGCGAAGGCCCGCGGCACCGTGGCCGAACCGGAGACCGAAGACGCCGCGCCCGTCGCAGCGGCCCGGGCTGCCGTCAACGCCGCGGCGAAGCGCTCTCCGAAGAAGCGCCGCTAGCCGCCGGCAGGCACACAACCCGCTGCACAAAAGGCCGGCGCCCTCCCACCATGCGGTGGCAGGGCGCCGGCCTTCGGCGTGTCCGCGGCGGTCTAGCCGGCGTCGAACGATTCCTTGTCTTCGCTGTCACGATCCTTCGGTGACTTCTCATCCGGCAGGTCCGTGCCGCTGCCGTCCGGAATTCCGGCGGCGTCCTGGCCGGACTCCGAGGAGAACGGCCGGCCCGGCTCCGGTTCCTCCGTGTTGGCCGCGTCCATCTCCGCGTCCGAGGAGGGCACCGCGCCGCCGCTTTCGGCTGCCGCTTCGTTGCCCTGCTCGAATCCGGCTTCGCTGCTTTCGTTTTCCGCGTTCATCTGTTCCTCTGTTCCTCCGAAGCGTCCGGCTCCGGGTTCTCCTGCACTGTCCTGGTCTTCGGCCCCGAACTGGCTCAGGTCCGGCGTCCCCGCCGGGTAGGTCTCGCCGTCCGGGCTGTCCTGGTTGAGGCCCGCGGCATCGAAGGCCTCTTCATCGCGGGGCTGTGCAAACGTCTTCGCGTCCCCGCCTGGCAGTTCCTGCTCGGCGGTGGGGGTTCCGTAGCCGCCCGCTTCCTCTTCGATGGGGCGTCCTTGCGGGTCCTGAGTCACGTCGTTCCTCCTGCTTTCTGGCATTCGGCCGGTCGAATCTGGATGATCGGATCTGGAGTCCAGCCGCGCCCGGGAGCGCAGCCTTTCCGTGTTTTCCACCGTACCCGAAAAATCCTCAGTAAGCTTAGTACCGACCTGAATTTGTGTTTCGGGCCAAGTTGACCGCCATCCCGTGCCGGGCGCACGCAAGGGGGTCGCAGGTGAAACTTGAAAGGGAGCGACGATGCCCAACGCCGAAGAAACCCGGAACGATGGCCGGGACGAAACCTTCGACGAGAAGATGGACCGCAACTGGGCCGAACTGCTGCAGGAGCTGCGGGTTCTTCAGACCGGCGTCCAGATCCTGGCCGGTTTCCTGCTGACCTTGCCGTTCCAATCACGCTTCGAGACGCTGGACGGGTTCCAGCTGACCCTCTACCTCACCAACGTTGTCCTGGCAGCCCTAACCACCGCACTGATCCTGCTGCCGGTGAGCGCGCATCGCCGGCTCTTCCGCAAGGGGCTCAAGGATACCCTCGTGGCCAGTGCGGACCGGATCGCGAAAGTGGCCCTGGCCGGCGTCGCACTGCTGAGCGTGGGTACTTCTGCGCTGGTCTTTGACGTGACAGCGGGACGGACCGCCGGACTTACCGCCGGCGGCGCGCTGCTGGCCGTACTGTTGATCCTGCTCGTGCTGATTCCCAACAGGCTCCGCCGCAAGACCGGACGGGGGTAGGCCATGAACGGAACTGCACCTCACACGATCCACCCAGAATCGGGAGCAAGAATGCGCAAGTGGGCCAAGGAACACGGACTGCTGCTGGCGAACATCGGACTTTTCGTCGTCTTCTTCGGCGGCATGGTCATCAGCGGGGCCGCCGACTACAGCGAGGACCAGCTCGCCCACGGCCAGGCCGCCGTCGGAATCTTCGAGTATCTGGGGACCGGAGCGTTCCTAGAGGCGACCTTCGAGAACTGGGAGTCGGAGTTCCTGCAGATGGGCATGTACGTCATCCTGACGGTCTTCCTCTTCCAGAAGGGTTCCTCCGAGTCGAAGCCGATGGGGAAAAAGGCCCCGCAGGACGAGGATCCGCGGGAGGCCACGATCAAGGCGGCGACGCCGTGGCCGGTGCGCCGCGGCGGTTGGGTGCTGAAAATCTATGAGCACTCCCTCTCGATCATGTTCCTGCTGCTGTTCCTGATGTCAGTCGCGCTCCACGCGGTAGGCGGCAGCGAGGAGTACAGCCAGGAGCAGCAGGCCCATGGCCAGCCCCCGGTCACCGTGCTGGGCTACCTCACGACGAGCCGGTTCTGGTTCGAGTCATTCCAGAACTGGCAGAGCGAGTTCCTGGCCGTCGCGGTGCTGGTCGGCGCTTCCGTGTATCTGCGGGAGAAGGGATCCCCGGAGTCCAAGCCAGTGGCCGAGCCGCACTACGAAACCGGCGCCTAGGGCGGAGGCTCTCCGGCTTCGCGGCTCAGGCCCCTTCGAGCACCTGGCTGGTGGCCCAGGCCAGGTACTTCGCGGCGTTGGCGATGGCATCGGCGGGGCTGGGCGCCACGTCCAGCAACTGGGCGGCGGCGACCACCCCGTGGCGGTCGAGGTCCTCGGGGGTGACGAGAATCCGGCCGGCGACCATGATGACCGGGATGCCCAGGTCGCGGGCAGCGTCGGCCAGGGCAATCGGCGCCTTCCCGGCCAGCGACTGGGAATCCAGGGAGCCCTCCCCGGTGATCACCAGGTCCGCGTCCGCGAGCTTCGCGGCAAGCCCGGTTAGCCCCGCGACAAGTTCAAAGCCGCCCTCCAGCGCAGCGTTGCTGAAGGCCAGGAACGACGCCGGGAAGCCGCCGGCGGCGCCAGCGCCGGGGACGTTGACGTCACGGCCGGTGGCCTGCCGCAGCACCGAGGCCCAGTTGCGCAGCCCGGCGTCGAGCACCTCCACGGCCTCCGCGTCGGCGCCCTTCTGGGCGCCAAAGACGTGCGCGGCGCCGTCGGCGCCGTAGAGGGGGTTCTGCACGTCCACGGCAATCCTGAACTTCACGGCCGCCAGCCGCGGATCCAGTCCGCTGAGGTCCACGGCGACCACGTCGCCGAGCGAGCCGCCGCCGAGCGGCACCACATTGCCGGCGGCGTCCACCGGCTTGAGGCCCAGGGCGCGCAGGGCGCCGCTGCCGCCGTCGGTCATGGCCGAGCCGCCCACGCCAAGCACAATTTCGGTGGCGCCGGCGTCCAGCGCGGCCGCGATCAGCTGTCCGCACCCGTAGCTGTGGGCCCGCAGGGCGTTGGCCGGCGTCGGCTCCATGTGTGCGAGCCCGGACGCCTGTGCCGTCTCGATGACGGCGGTCGCCCCGCCGAAGGCGTCCTGGCGGATCGCCCAGGCCGCGCCGATCGGCGCCAGAATCGGCCCGACGACGGCGTTCAGGCGCTCCTCGTACCCGGCAGCGACCGCCGCCTCCAAGGTGCCCTCGCCGCCGTCGGCCACGGGGAACTGGACGGCCTCGGCCTCGGGGTAGACGCGCAGGGCGCCCTCGGCAATGGCGGCGGCGGCCTCGGCGGCAGTCAGGGAGCCCTTGAACTTGTCAGGGGCGATCAGGATACGCATGGCTCCATCCTGCCAGCCCGCGCCGACAATTACTTTCCGAGACAAGGCCGGGAGCGCCGGAGTAACGTGGGCACTTCCGGGCCGCCCGGGATCCTCCCGCGGACGGCCGTGGCAGTTCCGGCCCGCCCCGCGGGCCGGCGAGCAGGAGGTAGCGGTGAGCAACATCGGACACACCGGCGGCAGCTTGCCGGGCATCACGGGACTCGTACTGGTCCGGCACGGGGAAAGTGAAGGCAACGTTGCCGCCACCCTCGCGCATCAGGCCGGGGCGCAGGTCATAAACGTCCCGGCGCGCGACGCCGACGTCGGACTCTCGGACACCGGCCGGGAACAAGCGCTGGCGCTGGGCCGATTGCTGGCCCGCGTCCCCGAGCCGGGCCGCACCGCCGTATGGTCCTCCCCCTACGCCCGCGCCCGGCAGACCGCCGAACTCGCAGTCCAGACCGGCGGATGGCGGGTGCAGATCCGGCTGGACGAGCGGCTCCGCGACCGCGAACTCGGCATCCTGGACATGCTGACCTCCGCGGGCGTGGAGGCGCGGCTGCCGGAGGAAGCCCAGCGACGGCGGTGGCTGGGGAAGTTCTACTACCGGCCGCCGGGCGGCGAATCATGGGCCGACGTCGTGCTGCGGCTCCGCTCGCTGCTGGCCGACCTGGATCGTGACCATGCCGGGGAAGAGGTTCTGCTGGTCTGCCACGATGCCTTGATCGTGCTGTTCCGCTACATTCTGCAGGGCCTCTCGGAGTCCGAGCTGCTGGACATTGCCGCCACGACCAGCATTCTGAACGCCTCCGTCAGCCGCTTTGTCCGCA
Organism: Arthrobacter sp. 10T44; assembly: GCF_056393885.1. NCBI lineage: Bacteria > Bacillati > Actinomycetota > Actinomycetes > Micrococcales > Micrococcaceae > Arthrobacter > Arthrobacter sp. 10T44. The sequence continues at coordinate 10,923 of NZ_JBFTGT010000009.1, forward strand.
CCGACGGGACGGGGGCGTGGGAGCTCGAGAGCTTCAACATGGCAGACCATCTGGCGGAGCAGGGCGTTCCCGTCACCGAGCACGCCGGGGACGCCGATGTCCACCCGCGCTAAGTCATCGCCCGCGGTGCAGCTGACACCCACTCTGCTGCGCGGCTGGCCGCTGCCCGGCGGCGGCTCCGGCAAGGACGACCGCGGTTCGGTGCTGGTGGTGGGAGGCGCCCGCAAGACGCCGGGGGCCGCCCTCCTCGCCGGCGTCGCGGCCCTGCGCTCCGGCGCCGGCCGGCTGACCCTGGCGGTGGCAGAGTCGACGGCGGTGCAGCTGGCGGTGGCGTTCCCGGAGTCCGGCGTCGTGGGGCTGCCGGAAACGGGCCACGGATCGGTTAAGGGCTCCGGGGCGTCGCTGCTGGCAGACGAGGCCGGCGCCGCTGACGCCATCCTCGTCGGACCCGGCCTGGACGACAAGGACGAGACCCTGTCGTTGCTGCGGGCGCTGCTGCTGCCGGGCCGGTCGCGGCCGAAGCGCGGACCCGCCGTCGTCCTCGATGCCTATGCACTGGGCTGCCTGCCCGAACTGGCCGGCGAACTGCAGCCCTGGGCCGGCCGGCTGATCCTGACCCCCAACGTCACCGAAGGCGGCATCCTGTTGGGCCGGGACATTGAGGATCTTCAGCGGGACGTGCCTCGGATCGCCGACAAGTACCAGGCGGTGGTGAGCTGCCAGGGGGTGATCGCGGAGCCCGGCGGGAACCTCTGGGAAATCACCACCGGACACAGCGGCCTGGGCACCTCCGGAAGCGGCGACGTACTGGCCGGAGCCATCGCCGGCCTGCGGGCCCGCGGGACCACCGATGCGCAGGCCGCCTGCTGGGGCTCCCATCTGCATGCCGCTGCCGGCGACCGGCTGGCGAGCAGGCTGGGCGGACTCGGCTATCTGGCGCGCGAGCTCTGCGATGAGCTGCCGGCGCTGATGGTGGAACTCAGCAGTTAAGCGGTGCGCGCGGCCGCCGTTGGTCAGGGCAGGGCCTCAGTCCGGCCACTGCCCACGTTCCTGCAGGACGGCCTTCAGCACGTCCGCGCGGTCGGTGACGATCCCGTCGACGCCAAGGTCCAGCAGGCGGTGCATCTCGGCCGCCTCGTTGATGGTCCAGACATGGACGTGCAGGCCGTGGCGGTGGGCGCGGCGGACGAACCCGGCCGTCACCACGGGCACGGCCCCGTAGCGGACCGGCACCTGCAGGGCGTGCACGTCGTGGAGCGCACGTGCCGTCACCCGGCGCAGCAGTGTCGCCGGGAGCAGCGGCCCCAGCAGCACGAAGAGGGCGTTGGAGGCCATGCCGGCGGAACTTGCGGCGGGCCGGCTCAGGCGGCGCAGCACGGCGCGCCGGCGGCGGTCGGAGAAGCTCGCGATCAGGACGCGGTCATGCAGGCCGTACTGCTCGATCGCCGCGGCCAGGGTGGCCACCGAGTTCCAGTCCTTGACGTCGAGGTTCAGCCGGACCTCCGGAAACTCCGCGACCAGCTCCTCCAGCAGCGGGATCGGCTCGGTGCCGGCGATCCTGGCCCGGGCCACCGTTTCGGCCGGGAGCTCGGAAATCCGGCCGCTGCCGTCCGTGACCCGGTCGAGGGTTTCGTCGTGGAAGAGCAGCAGGACGCCGTCGGCGGTGGTGTGCACGTCCGCTTCCAGGTAGCGGTAACCGAGTGCGACGGCGGCGCGGAAGGCGGCCATCGAGTTCTCGGCGCCCTCGGGCGAGAAGCCGCGGTGGGCCATCGCCACGGGCGCGCCGGCAGCGCCGCCGGGGGCGAGGAAGGGGTGCGGGAGGGTCACTCTTGAAGCGTACCGGAGCCGGGCCGGCCGTTGCCGGAACGCGGGCTCAGGAGCCGTGGGGCAGGATCTCCACCCCGTCGCTGCAGTGCAGCAGTGTCCGGCCGCCGCCGTCGAGGTCCACCCACACAGTGGTGTGGTCCGGCGTCACCGCGTCGACGAACCCGCCGGTCTCGAACCCGGGCGTGAGCCGCACCCGGACCCGGTCGCCCTGGCGCAGGCTCTTCCAATGCGCGTCGGGATCCACCCGTCGGAGCGGCTGGTCATCAGTATGTCGGTTGCCGTACCTGGCCATGATTGCCCCACCATCAGTCAAGAGATCCGTTCGGTCACGCCAGCCTAGGCGGCCAAGGTGAACGGCAGTTGTCCGTCAGCTGGGAATCCCGTGTCCGCCGGGCGGCGTGGGTTACGGGAGCCGGACGCCCAGCTCGGCGAGCTTGGCTTCGAGGATCTGGGCCACGCCGTCGTCGTCGAAATGCGGTGCCTGCTGGCCGGCCGCACGGATTGCTTCCGGGTGTCCGCTGGCCATGGCGTAGCCGTGCCCGGCCCAGCGCAGCATCTCGATGTCGTTGGGCATGTCGCCGAAGGCCACGACCTCCTGCGCCTGAACGCCCAGGGACGCCGCGTATTCGGCGAGGGTCACGGCCTTGTTGACGCCGGGCAGCGACAGCTCCAGCAGCGCGATGTTGGGGGCCGAGTGTGTGGCTGCGGCCAGATGCGCGACAGCGGGCGAAACCTCGGCGAGGAACTCATCCGCGGTGCCTTCCCGGACGACCGCGAGGAACTTCACGACGGCGTCGTCGGCGCGGAGCGTGTCCTGCAGCGGGGCGGGCGTGAATTCGGCGAGCAGTCCGCTGGAACCGGTGCCCAGAAACCCGGGTTCCAGGTGGAAGCCGGTGAGGGTCTCCGCGGCGAACAACGCGGAAGGACGCAGCCGCTGGATGATTCGGCGGGCTTCGAAGACGGCGTCGAGCTCCAGGGCCCGGGCGGACACCATACGGTCGGCCTCCAGGTCCCACACCACCGCGCCATTGGAGCAGATCACGGTTCCGGTGTGGCCGAGTTGTTCCTGCAGGGGGTGCAGCCAGCGCGGCGGACGGCCGGTGACGAACACCAGTTCCACCCCGGCGTCGCGGCAGGCGTGGAAAGCGCGCACGGTCCGGTCGCTGATTTTGCCGTCGTGGCCCAGGATCGTTCCGTCAATATCACTTGCTACCAGCCGCATACTGCCAGTCTACGTTGGCCGCGCCCGCGCCATTTCGACGGTTCCCTGCCCGCAGGGTGGTTGGAATCGTCGAGGGCGCAGGGAAGCGTCGAAACAGGGGACGCGGATGGGCTGGTTCCGCTGCATACCACGACGCCGGTCAGTGCCGTTCGTACAGTCCGGTCAGGCTCGCCCGGGCCAGGGTGTGCGGGCCGAGCTTGGCTTCCAGCTTGGCCGGGGATGCGCCGGCGTCGAGCCCGGACTTTTCCACGTTCAGGGCGTGCACCGTGATGACGTAGCGGTGCGGGCCGTGGCCCTTGGGCGGGGCGGCCCCCAGGTAGCCGGCGGAACCGCCGTCGTTCCGGAGCTGGAAGGCGCCCAGCGGCAGGCCGCCGCCGTGCCGCGACCCCGCCCCCGCGGCCAGCGAGGTGACGTCCGCCGGGATGTCCAGCACGGCCCAGTGCCAGAAGCCGCCGTGGCCCGGCGCGTCAGGGTCGAACACCGTGACGGCGTAGCTTCGGGTGCCGGCCGGAGCGCCGCTCCAGTGCAGCGGCGGCGATTCATCCTTGCCGCCGGGACCGGTCGCCGCGCCGCGCTGGGCCGCCGGCAGGATCTGGCCGTCCTCGAAAGTGTCGCTGCTTAGGCTGAAGGCTGCCATGGCTTCCTCTCAATTGCTGGTTAGGCCCGCACTTTCCGGGCCCAGTTCCATCCGGTTAAGTTCGGCCCGGGTGGGCGGGTTGGCCCCGGCACGGGAGACCGTAACGGCGGCCGCCGCGGCGGCGTGGCCCAGGAGTTCGCGCAGGCTCCCGGCGGATAGCTCGCGCAGCTCCTTGCGGTTCTGGGCCCCGTTGAGGCCCAGGTCCACGACACCGGAGAGCAGCGCGGCCATGAAGGAATCCCCGGCACCGACGGTGTCCGCCACCTTCACCGACGGGGCCGCGACGTGCGCCTCGCCGGCGGCGTTGACGGCCCACGGTCCGGCCGCGCCGCGCGTGACCACCACCATGGCGGGGCCCTCCGAGCCGCCGAGCGAGAGCCACCGGCGGGCCGAATCCAGCGGATCAACGCCGGGGTATAGCCATTCGAGGTCCTCGTCGGAGGCCTTGACCACGTCCGCGAGCGTGACAAACTTTTCGGCCTGGTGGCGTGCGTAGTCGGCGTCGGTAATGATGCTAGGCCGGCAGTTGGGATCGAAGCTGATGGTCGCCGAAGGATGGGCATGCTCGACGGCGGCAAGCACCTCCGCGGCACCCGGCGCCAGCATCGTGGCAATCGAGCCGGTATGCAGCAGCGTGCTGCCCTGCAGCATGAACGGCAGCCGGTCCGCGAGGCCGGGGAGCTCCCAGGCGAGGTCGAAGGTGTAGCTCGCGGCGCCGTCGTCGTCAATCAAGGCGGTTGCCACCGACGTCGGCAGTTCGTCCGGACCCAGCGGGAGCAGCACCGAACTGGACTTGAGGTGCGCCGCGACGGATTCCCCGTAGGCGTCCCGGCCGTAGCGGCCGATGAACTGCACCGGGTGGTCCAGCCGGGCCAGGCCCACCGCGACGTTCAAGGGGCTGCCGCCGACGTGGGCCTGGATACCTGAGGAGCGCTGGACAACATCAACCAGGGCCTCACCAATGACTGTGAGCATGGTCATACTCTGCCAGAGAACGCCGCCCGGCGCCGCCCCAACCGGTGTTTTGATTCGATACCCCCAGGGGTATAGCCTTGAGGAGTGCCCACCCCTGACACCCAGCCCTCGCCCCGCCGCGCCGTCGCGCCCGGCGCCGTGATCCTGGGGCTGCGCCAAAACATTGCCCAGTTCATGCTGCTCGTTGCGGTCAACGCCCTCGTCGGGGGCACCCTCGGCCAGGAACGCACCGTGCTGCCGCTGCTCGCCAGCGACGTGTTCCATCTCGACAAATACACGAGCGCCCTGACTTTCGTCCTGGCCTTCGGACTGGCCAAGGCAGCCACCAACTACTTCGCCGGGACGCTCTCGGACCGCTATGGGCGCAAGCCGGTGCTGGTGGCCGGCTGGCTAATCGCGCTGCCCGTGCCGCTGCTGCTGATCTTCGGCACCAGCTGGTCCTGGATCGTGGCCGCCAACGTGATCCTGGGCATCAGCCAGGGCCTTACCTGGTCCACCACGGTGGTCATGAAAATGGACCTGGTCGGCCCGAACCGGCGCGGCCTCGCGATGGGATTCAACGAGGCCGCGGGCTACCTTGGCGTGGCCGGCACGGCCCTGGTTACCGGCTACCTCGCGGCGTCCTACGGCCTGCGGCCGGCGCCGTTCCTGCTCGGCGCCGCCTACATCGCCCTGGGGCTCGGCCTGTCCGTGCTCGCCGTCAAGGAAACGCACCACCATGCGAAAACCGAGGCCGCAAACCACGTCGACGCGCACAGCGGTGCCGGCGCGGCGCTCAGCACCCGCGAAATCTTTACCCTGACCAGCTTCCGGGACCGCTCGCTCTCCTCGGTGAGCCAAGCCGGGCTGGTCAACAACCTCAACGACGGCCTGGCCTGGGGCCTGTTCCCGGTTCTCTTCGCCGGCGCCGGCCTCTCGATCGAGCGCATCGGCATCCTCGCCGCGGTATACCCGGCGGTTTGGGGAGCGGTGCAACTTATCACCGGCGCCGCCTCAGACCGGCTGGGGCGCAAGTGGCTGATCGCGGGCGGCATGTTTATCCAGGCCGTGGGCCTGGCCATCGTGGCGGCCGGCCATGGCTTCGAAATTTGGCTCCTCGCGGCCGTCCTGCTCGGCGTGGGCACGGCGATGGTCTACCCCACCCTGCTGGCGGCCATCGGCGATGTGGCCCACCCGCAGTGGCGGGCGCGTTCGGTCGGCATCTACCGCTTGTGGCGCGACGGCGGCTTCGCCGTGGGCGCGCTGCTGTCCGGGATACTCGCGGACGCCTACGGCATTCCGGTGGCGATCGCCGTCGTCGCCGCTTTGACGGCGGCGTCCGGGCTCGTCGTCGCGGTACGGATGCGCGGCACCGACCACCACGCCTAGCACCGGCCCGCGCAGGTTCAGCGCTCCGCGCCGCCCTCCTGGTAGACGTCGGGAATGCCGTCATTGTCCGAGTCCCGCCGCTCCTCTTCCTCCGCCTGCCGGTACTGCCGGTTGCGGGTGCGGAGCACCACGCTCGCCAGCAGGGCGGCCAGCAACGACGCCGCCAGGATGCCGACCTTGGCGTGGTCGTCATGGACGCTGCCATTGCCGAAACTGAGCTCCGCTACCAACAGCGACACGGTGAAGCCGATCCCAGCCAGGATCGAGACGCCGAACACGTCGATCCACTTGAACGAGTTGTCCAGCCGCGCCTTGGTTACCTTGGTGAGCAGCCAGGTGGTGCCCAGGATGCCGGCCGGTTTGCCCAGGACGAGGGCCAGGATGACACCCACGGCGACCGGGTCCGCCAGCGCCGAGCCCAGCCCGCCCCAGCCGCCCACGGCAACGCCGGCGGAGAAGAAGGCGAAGACCGGCACCGCGACGCCGGCCGAGATCGGCCGGAACCGGTGCTCGAAGATTTCCGAAAGCCCCGGTCCGGCTTCCGGTCCCCCGCTGGCCTGGGAGCGCAGCACCGGGATCGCGAAGCCGAGCAGGACGCCGGCCACAGTCGCGTGGATGCCCGAGGCATGCACCAGGGCCCAGGTGGCCAGGCCGAGGGGCAGCAGGATGAACCACGCCGCGGGGGCCTTCAGCCCGAAGAAGCGGCGGTACCGGTGCGCCAGGTAGGTGTACAGGCCCAGCGGCAGCAGGGCCAGCAGCAGGGGGGCAAGCTGGAGGTCGCTGGAGTAGAACACGGCAATGATGGTGATGGCGATCAGGTCATCCACCACGGCGAGGGTGAGCAGGAAGATCCGCAACGCACTCGGCAGGTGCGAGCCGATGATCGCGAGGACCGCGACGGCGAAGGCTATGTCCGTGGCGGTGGGGATCGCCCAGCCGCGCAGCGTTTCGGGACTGCCGAGGTTGACGACGGCGTAGATCACCGCCGGGATGATCACCCCGCCGGCGGCCGCGGCAACCGGCACGATCGACTTGTCCAGCTGGCGAAGATCGCCGGCCACGAACTCGCGCTTGAGCTCCAGGCCGACCAGGAAAAAGAAGATGGCGAGCAGTCCGTCGGCCGCCCAGGCCCCCAGGCTGAGGTCCAGGTGCCAGGGTTCGTAGCCGATCTTGAAGTCGCGGAGCGCAAAGTAGCTCTCCGACGCCGGCGAGTTGGCCCAGATCAGCGCGGCGACGGCCGCGAACACGAGCAGGGCTCCGCCGACGGTTTCCTTTCGGAGGATTTCGCCGATGCGCAGGGATTCGGCGTAACTGCCGCGACCGAAGATGGTCAGGCGCGGCGTGCCGGCCTGGGGCGCGGGAGGAGGTGTGTGGCTCATGCGGAAGTCCTAAAATTTGGGTCGACTGAACTATGCCGACCAGACTTCCCGGCGCACCAGATCCCAGTCTACTTGCCTACGGCATCGAGCTGAATCGTTCCGCCTGTGACTTGGCACCCTGGACGATGATCTGGTCCTCCTCATAGAGGACCGTTTGCGCCGTGGTGTGGCCCCAGATCCCGCCGGGGCGCTTGACGGCCACCACGGTTACGCCGAATTTCTCCCGCAGTCCCACGACCCCGAGCGGGCGGTCCCGGACGATAGCCGGAGGGCCCGTCCGGATCATCACAAAATCGTCCTCGAATTCCACGTAGTCGAGGATGGAGCCGAGGACCAGGTGGGCCACCCGCCTGCCCATGTCATGCTCAGGCCGGATCACGTGCTCGACGCCGAGCTGGGCGAGGATTTCGGCGTGCGGCTCGCTGATTGCCTTCGCCCAGATCTGCGGGCGCTGGAATTTCAGCAGCCGCGAGGTGGTCAGGATGCTGGCTTCAATGTCGGAGCCGATGCCCACCACCGCGCGGTCAAACTCGTGCACGGACAGCTGGCGCAGCACCTCCTCCTTAGTCGAATCGGCCCTGACCACATGGGTGAGGCGCCCGTTGAAGGACTGGACAATTTCCTCGCTGGCGTCCACCCCGAGGACCTCGGTCCCCTGGGCCTCGAGCTCCAGGGCCAGGGAGCCGCCGAAGCGGCCGAGCCCAATGACCACCACCGAGGACGCCTTGGTGCTGGCGGCCGCAGTGCGGGCGGCAAAAATGTTCTTAGCCAATGAGCGGCCTTTCCTTGGGGAATTCGTAAAGCAGGGGCCGTTCGCGCAACGCGAGGGCGGCGCCGAGGGTCACCGGCCCCAGCCTGCCGACGAACATTAGCAGGATCAGGACCAGCTGGCCGGCCGGCGGCATGGCGGCGGTGATGCCCGTGGACAGGCCCACCGTCGCGAAGGCGGAGACAACTTCGAAAAGGATCCGCTCCTGGCCAAAGTCGGTAATGAGCATCAGGAACATGGTGGATCCGACCACCAGGGCGATCGCGAGGAGCACCACGGTGATCGCCTGGCGGTGGACGGCCCGGGAGAGCCGTTTCCCGAAGATGTTCACGGCCGTGCCGCCTTGGAGTTCGGTGCTGAGGATGAAGAAGAGCACGGCGAAGGTGGTGATCTTCAAGCCGCCGGCGGTTCCGGCCGGGCCACCGCCGATGAACATCAGGATGTCCATGCCGAGCCAGGACACGGGATGCATCTGCGAGATGTCGATGCTGTTGAAGCCGGCGGTGCGGGTGATGGCGGACTGGAAGAAGCCGGCGAGCACGCGGTCACCGGCCGGCAGCGCGCCGAGTGTGGCCGGGTTGGTCCACTCCACCGCGGTCAGGAAAACGGTCCCGCCGGTGAGTAGCACCGCCGAGCCGACCAGGACCAGTTTCGTGTTCATGCCCCAGAAGATCGGGCGCCGGTACTGCCGGACCAGTTCAAAGAGGACAGGGAAACCAAGGCCGCCGATGATCACCGCCGCGGCAATCGGAAGGCACACCCAGGGGTCGCCGACGAACCCCATCAGGTTGTCCGAATACAGGGCGAAGCCGGCGTTGTTAAAGGCTGACACCGCATGGAAGATGCCACGCCATACGGCCTCGCCGGGCGGGTAGCCGTAGCCGGCCATGAAGCGGGCCGCGAGAATCACGGCCAACAGCGCTTCCACGATCAGGCTGATGCCGAGGACCCCCACCAGCACCCCGCGGACGTCGCCGAAACCGGTGCTTTTGGTCTCCGCGGCGGCGGACAACCGGGATTTCAGGCCCAGCCGACGGGCGGTCAGGACCCCGAGCAGGGTGCCGAAGGACATCACGCCGAACCCGCCGATCTGGACCAGCACGAGGATGACCACCTGGCCGAAGCCGCTCCAGAACACGGGCGTGTCCACGGTGCTCAGGCCTGTCACGCAAACGGCTGAGGTGGCCGTGAAGAGGGCTTCCAGGAAGGTGGCCCCGCCGTCGCCGGTCTTCGCCACCGGCAGGGACAGCAGTCCGGTCCCCGCGGCGACGGCGCCGGCAAAGCCAAGGACGATCACCTGGGCGGGATGGCTGGGCGCGAAGGCGCGCGCGAACCTGGTGAAGCCCGCCACGGGGGCACGGAGCACCGCGGGAACTTTCACATGCATGGGGCCACGCTATCACCGGCGCCGGGCTGCTTCGCCGGGCCTATTCGGGTGGCCGCTCCCCGGGGCCGCCTCGGCCGGTTCAGCCCAGCAGTTGCTGCACGAGCTCGCGGCATTTCCGGTAGGCGGCCGCCTTCGGGTCGATCAGCGCAAAGTGGTCGCCGGGGACCTTGAGGAACTGGACCGGGGCGCCGCAGGCCTTGGCCGCGGCCGAGTAGGCCTCGGACTGGCTCATCGGCACAGTATCGTCCTCGGTGGTGTGCACGGCGTACACCGGAACCCGCAGCGGCACGGCGCTCATCGGGTCGGCGAACTTATGCCGTTTGGGGTATTTTTCCGAGGAACCGCCCAGGAAGTTGCTCACCGCGCCGTTGCTCAGGTTGAGCCGCTCCGCCTCGGCCAGGTTCAGCAGCCCGGACTGGCTGACGACACCGGTAAGGTGCACCGCGCCGTCGTCGTCCTTGCGCTGCAGCTGGCGGTCCGCGTCCGGGGCGCCGAGCTGGCCAAGCCGGCTGCGGCCGGCCGCCCAGACGGCCAGGTGCCCGCCGGCCGAGTGGCCAAGCGCGACGACGCGGTCCAAGCCGAGGCCGTGTTCGTCGGCGATGTCGCGCAGCTTGTCGATTCCGGCGAGGACGTCCGCGAAAGTGTGCGGCCAGCCTCCGCCGTTGCCCGCCCGCCGGTACTCCAGGTTCCAGGCGGCCACGCCGTGCGCAGCGAGGTCCTTGGCCAGCGGTTCGCCGAGTTCGGCGCCGTACTGCGAACGCCAATAGCCGCCGTGGATCACCACCACCACGCCCCTGGGCTCGGCCGCGTCCGGGAGGAAAAGTTCCCCCCACTGGCTCGGGTCGTCGCCGTAGTGGTACTTCTGCCGCTTCACTGTGTCCTCCTTGGGGCCCGGTGAACAGGCAGCGACCGCCCCCAGTGTCGCCGCCGCTGCGGCCGCCAATAGAGTCCGACGCCGCACATCAGCCATCTGCAGAGCCTACCTTGGGCGCCGCGCGGCGCCGTTGAAGCCGGCGCTGTATTGCCGCCACACGGTGACGGGCCGGCTGGCTGTCACAGCTGCGCCGTAAGCTAGGCCCATGGCTAGCAACTGGGAGCGCCTTGACCCCGCGCTGCGCGAATCCGTGCAGGACAACGTGGAACTCTATGAGCGGGTCCGTCCTGCCCTGAAACTGGTCACCCGCGAAGTGCTGCTGACGCTGCGTGCCATGCTCAAGGGCACCGAGGTGACGCCGCTGTTCGTGACCGGCCGGACCAAGACGGTGGAGTCGTTCCGCGAGAAGATTTCCCGCATTGAGGAACCGCTGGAGCCGGGCGGGCCGCCGGTGCTGAAATTTCCGGACCCGTTCCGCACGCTCAATGACATGGTCGGCATCCGCGTCATCACCAAGCTCCCGGCCGAAAACGCCGTCGTCGCCAACCTGATCAAGCGCCAGCGCCAGCTCTTCGACTGCCGCGGCGACCGCGAGAAGGACATCGGCTCGATCGAGTCCGGAACCTACGGCTACTCCAGCCGGCACCTGATCCTGCGGACCATCCAGAATGATGCCGTCAAGGAGTACCAGCAGGCCTTCAACCCGGAGGTGCAGCCCAACGGCAGCTACTTCTTCGAATGCCAGATCCGGACGGTCTTCGCGCACGCCTGGAGCGAAATTGAGCACGACATCCGGTTCAAGGCCGAGGATCCGCGGGCATGGACCCCGCATTTCGACCGCCAGTTCACCGCCACGGCCGCCATGTTGGAGACCGTGGAGGGGGCCTTCGCGGACCTGCATGAGCGCTACGAGGAGGTCCGCAGCTACTGGGACATGGACGGCGAGGGCGCCGCGCAGCTCACCCCGAACCGGATCCGGGACGTCTGGCGGACACTGCTGCCGCACGTGGACCGCAAGGTCGACGACGACTGGGGCTGGGCCGCCGAGTTGATGGCCGCGCACGGTTTGAACCAGACCGTGCAGCTCGCGGGCCTGCTCAGCGCCAACCGGATCACCGAGGTCCGTAAGGCCCTGGACCACCGCTACTCCCCGGGCCCCGACCGGCTGCTGGACGACCTGCTGCTGTGGCAGTACGGAACGGCGCACATCGACCTCACCGCGGAACCGGCCGACGCCGTCCCGCACCCGCGGCGCGACAGCCTGCTGCGCCGGCTCAAGCAGATCGAGCGCTACCGGCTGACGCAGGGCTAGGGCTGGGGAATCGGCGCCCCGCCGATGCGTTTGCGGCTTAGGAAACTGCCCCGCCAAAGCGCCTGACGTAGCGACGCTGCCAGGGCGTCTCCACGGCGGTGCGCCGGTAGTTCCGCCGCACGAAGGCGACAGCTTCGGCGGGCGGGACGCCGTCGAGCACCGCGATGCAGGCAAGAGCGGTGCCGGTCCTGCCCCGGCCCGCCCAGCAGGCCACCTCGACCCGCTCCGTCTCCGCGCGCCGCCACGCCTCCCGGAAGGCGTCTAGGGCATCGGCGTCGTCGGCGGGAACATGCAGGTCCCGCCAGCGGACCCAGCGGGAGTCCCACTCCGTCGGATGCGGGCGACTGCCCAGCAGGTACAAGCCGAATTCGGGCCGTGGACCGGACGGGAACGGCGCCAGCAGGCCCCGGCCACGGATCAGGCGTCCGGAAGGAAGACTGAGCACACCGGGTTGACCCGGTTCCCATGTCTGCGCCATAGTCCCGAGCGTAGCCCCTCCCGGTACCCGGTTGAAGGACCCCAAATTAGGGCCAGACGGGTCTGGCGGTAACCGATCCCGGTCCTTAGAGTGGCCGGAACTCAAGAACCGCTGAAGGGAATCCAAGGATGTCATTCCAGGCGTACCTCGACACGATCGAGGACAAGACCGGGCTTACTCCCCGCCAGCTCCTCGAGCTCGCCCGGCAGAAGGGCTTCGCGGACGCGCCCGCGCAGGCCGGGGAGATCCTCGACTGGCTGAAGACGGATTACGGGCTGGGCCGCGGCCACGGGATGGCACTCGTCCACGTCATCCGGCAGGGCCCCGGCATCAGCAGCAAGCACGTTGGCGCCACCGGCGCGCACAGCGACGAGTCTGACACGCTCTGGCTCGACGGGAAGGCATCCAAGCCGTCCTCGTAGCGCCCGGTTCCTAGTGCCCGGTTCCTAGTGCCCGGCGCCGAGTTTGCCGCCGAGGCGTTCGCGCATGTGGACGCTGGCGTCGTTGAGGCCGACGACCAACACGTCCTTGCCGTGTTGGTGGTATTTCTCAGTGATGGCGTCCAGCGCCGCGATGGTGGAGGCATCCCACAGATGTGAGGCATGCAGGTCGATGACCACGCGCTGGGGGTCCAAGGCGTACTCGAACTGGGTATAGAGGTCGTTTGAGGAAGCGAAGAAGAGTTCCCCGTCGACCCGGTAGGTGGCGACGTGGCCGCCGTCGACCTCTGCCACGGTGCGGTGCACGGTAACGAAGTGAGCGACCCGCCGGGCAAACATCACCATCGCGACCAGCACCCCGACGCCGACGCCGATCGCCAGGTTGTGGGTGGCGACGGTGACGATGACGGTGGCGACCATGACGGCGGTTTCGCTCTTGGGCATCATTTTCAGGGTCCGCGGACGGACACTGTGCCAGTCGAAGGTGGCCACGGAGACGAAAATCATCACGGCAACGAGCGCGGCCATCGGGATCAGCGAGACGATGCCGCCCAAGGCCACCACCAGGATCAGCAGGAAGACACCGGCCAGGAAGGTGGAGATCCGGGTGCGGGCGCCGGAGGCCTTCACGTTGATCATGGTCTGGCCGATCATTGCGCAGCCACCCATGCCGCCGAAGAACCCGGTGACGACGTTTGCCACGCCCTGGCCCCAGGCCTCCCGGGTCTTGGGCGAGCGGGTGTCCGTGATGTCATCGACCAGTTTGGCGGTCATCAGGGATTCGAGCAGCCCCACGAAGGCCATGGCGAGGGCGAAGGGGAAGATAATTTGCAGGGTCTCGAGCGTGAAAGGCACGTTCGGGATGAAGAGCGCGGGCAGCGAATCGGGCAGTGCGCCCTTGTCCCCCACGGTAGGGACGGCGACGGCGGCGAACACCGTGATGAGCGTCAGCGCCACGATAGCGACGAGCGGGGCAGGGACTGCCTTGGTGAGCTTGGGAAGCCCGAACACGATCAGCAGCCCCAGCGCCGTCAACGGGTAGACCAGCCACGGGACGCCGATCAACTCCGGCAACTGCGAGAGGAAAATCAGGATGGCCAGCGCATTGACGAAGCCCACCATCACCGAGCGCGGGATGAAGCGCATCAGCTTGGCAACCCCGGAGAGTCCCAGGATGATCTGGAACAGGCCGGCCAGGATCACCGCGGCGACTAGGTAGTCCAGCCCATGGGACTTCACCAGCGGGGCGATCACCAGGGCGACGGCTCCGGTCGCAGCCGAAATCATTGCCGGCCGGCCGCCGACGAAGGAGATGGTGACGGCCATGGTGAAGGACGCGAAGAGCCCGATTCGCGGATCGACGCCGGCGATAATCGAGAAGGCGATCGCCTCCGGGATCAGGGCCAGCGCGACGACGAGTCCGCCCAGGACCTCTGTCTTCAGCCGCCGAGGGGACAGCAGGGCGCCCCGGACCGATTGCAGCTGTTCGGGAGTGAAGGCCGGGGAATTCCCGGCGGTTTTGACGACCATCGCTGGCTCCGTTCAGGGTCAGGAGGCGCGGCAGGGCCCCTCAGTTGCGAAGAATGCAGGGGCGCAGCACTGCGCCGGCAGGGAGCGGGACCGGCCTTGGCGGTCGCACCACTCCCCACAAACCCTACCCTAACGTGATGGTAGAGTTTCAACTGGACGAAGGAAGGGGTCCCCATTGACGGACGCGAGCCGCAGCACCATGCACATCGGCGAACTGGCAGAACGCACCGGACTGTCCTTGCGGACTATTCGCCATTACGACGATGTCGGGCTGCTCCCCGCGACGGCCCGCACCGGGGGCGGCTTCCGGGTCTATTCCGAGGCTGACGCCGCGCGCCTGATGCTGATCAAGCAAATGAAACCGCTGGGCTTCTCCCTCGAGGAGATGGCCGAAATCCTGGGCCTGCTAAATACGGAGGCCGCCGGCCCCGCTGACACTGCTGGCGCCGACGCCCGGCTGGCTGAATTCCTGGAACGGGCCGAACACCAGCGCGCCAAGATGGCCCGCAACCTGCGCCAGGCGGAGGAGTTCATCGCCATACTGGGCCAGCGAACCCCGTCGCCTAACCCCGCTAGCCCGGCACCGGGGCTTTAAATCTGACATACTCGTCCGCCGATTGGTCATAAAGTGGCCGCATGGCGGACGCTGGTGGCACCATGCTTGGATGCTTGAGGCAACCAAATCCCCACAGTCCGCACCGGAGTCCCGCACTGACGCGGCCAGCCCGGTCAATCCGGCCCTCGCCGCCGAGGCGAAGATCGCCCGCATTGCGGTCACCGTTTTCCCGCTCCTGGTGGTGGTGGCCGGCGTCGCCGGTTTCCTCCTGCCGGGCGCCTTCAAACCGCTCGCTCCGAGCGTGCCGTACCTGCTCGGCATCATCATGTTCTGCATGGGCCTGACCCTGACCCCGCCGGACTTCGCCTCCGTGGCGAAGCGCCCCTGGGCCGTGGTGCTGGGCATCGTGGCGCACTACGTCATCATGCCCGGCGCCGGGTGGCTGATCGCCCAGGCACTGCACCTTGAGCCGGAACTCGCCGTCGGCCTGATCCTGGTCGGCTGCGCCCCTTCGGGCACGGCGTCGAACGTGATGGCGTTCCTGGCCAAGGGCGATGTGGCCCTCTCGGTGGCCGTCGCCTCCGTGTCCACGCTGATCGCCCCGATCGTCACGCCTTTGCTCGTGCTCTTCCTGGCCGGGTCCTACCTTCAGATCGACGCCGCAGGCATGGTGCTGGACATCGTCAAAACCGTGCTGCTGCCGGTAATCGCCGGCCTGCTGGCCCGCCTGTTCCTGAAGAAGGTCGTCGCCAAGGTGCTTCCGGCGCTGCCCTGGGCCTCCGCCGTCGTCATTTCGCTGATTGTGGCAATCGTCGTGGCGGGCAGTGCGAACAAGATCGTGGCCGCCGGCGGCATCGTCTTCCTCGCCGTGGTGCTGCACAACGGCTTCGGCCTGGGCCTGGGCTACCTGGCCGGAAAGCTCGGACGCCTGGACGACAAGGCCCGGCGCGCCCTGGCCTTCGAGGTGGGAATGCAGAATTCCGGCCTCGCGGCGACGCTGGCCACGGCCCACTTCAGCCCGCTGGCGGCCCTGCCGTCGGCCGTGTTCTCGCTCTGGCACAACATCTCCGGCGCCATCGTGGCCGCCTGGCTGGCCCGGCGCCCGCTGCGCGACGCCTGATTCCCGCCGGGGCCCTTCCCGGTTCACATCGATTGCTCCGTAACCGCCGTTTTCAAGCCTCATGACGGCGGTTACGGAGCAATCGACGTTTGACGAGCGGACGTCGATGCTCGGCAGCCGTTCCGTGACGCGGCGCGAAACCTGCCTTGCGGTGGAAGCTCGGGGTCAGCAGGATGAAGTAGACCGGATTCAATGCACGGCAGGGAGGTGGAACTCGCTCATGGACGACCAGTACACAACTGAACGGGACAGCTTCGGCAGGCTGCTGGCGGACCGGCAGGTCTGGCGGCAGGCCACCACGATCCCAGCAGCCGGCGAACTGACGGCACGCTGGCTGGAGGGCCGGAGCCAGTACCAGCCGGGAACGTTCACCCCCGGCATCGATGCGGAGACGGAGGCGATCGCCGGCCAGCTGGCGGCACTCAACCGGAACGGGCTGTTCACCAAGGAGTCGCAGCCCGGGCTCCGCGAGGGCGGCAACGTCCAGCGGGCCTACGTGACGGGCTACTGCACCCCGGAGTCGGCGGGCAGCCTTCTGGACCTCTCCTCGCGGACGGAACTGGTGACGGTGGCACACGCCCCGGGGGAAATGAGCCGCGCCTCGATTCCCGTGACACTGCAGGACGCCGAGATCGTTACCGTGCTGGGCACCAGCGAAAGCCCGATCGAAGCGGACCAGCTCAAAGACTGGTCCGCCGAGGCCAACGAATCGCTGGCGCTGGTGCTGGCCGAGTCCTGGTACGTCGAGATTTTCGACCCCGTCTGGGGCCGGGACGGTGTGCTGCTGGCTGCCGTGCTGGACGCACTGGCACAAAGCTGACGACGGCGGCTGCCTCAGCCGATGCTGGCTGCCTCGTCGAGCGTGCGCGATTCGAAGTGCTCCAGCATCTCGCGCATTGCGTCCACCCCCTGGGTGAAGGTGGCTGATGCCCGCCACTGTTCAATCTGTTCGAGTGATTCCCAGGGGCCGGTGCTGATGAACCGGTTCCTGACGTCATGGTCGTGCATCAGCACGGCCTTGGTGTTGGGATAGTCCTCCTGCGTTTTCCTCGCCAAATCCCGCCAGGCCTGGACAAAATCATTCTCGCGTCCCGGGTGGACCAGCCAGATTCCAAGCGTGTAGACAGACATGGCTGCCGCCTTCCATTCTCCGTACGGGGTTGATACCGCCGATTATGTTCCCGGGACGCGCGTGGCGGTAGGGCCGGACTGCCCGGCGGTACGGCCGAAAGCTCGGAAGGCGGCCCGCTCGACGGACGAGCATGCCCAGCCCTGAGCGCCGGGGTTGGACATAGTGGCACTATGTCCACCCGCCGGCTCGGGAGGTGGGCATGTCCCGCGGCTACCCGATCAGCGCCAGCACCGCTCCGGCCGTGACCACGCCGCCGGCTTCGGCCCGGACGTCGGTCACCGTTCCGTCCCGGTGTGCGGCGACCTGGGTTTCCATCTTCATCGCTTCGAGCACGACGACGGGTTCCCCCGCCGCGACCTCGGCCCCCGGCGCGACGAGCCACTTCACCACGGTCCCGGCCATGTGGGCCCGCAGTTCCCCCGGATCCGCGGGCGCGGCAGCGCCGCCGTCGGACGCGGTCCCCGGTGAGCCCTCCGGCGAGCCCCCAAGCGAAACTCCGGCAGGCAGCGCCCGGCCGGACCGCGCCCAGCCGTCCAGCAAATCCGCCGGCAGCCCGACGGCGAGCCGCTTGCCGTCGACCTCGACCGTGATGGTGCGGCGTTCGCCGTCGGGCGCCGTGGTGCTATAGCCGGGGTCTGCCGGAATCCGGTCAGCGAAGTCGGTCTCGATCCAGCGGGTGTGGATTCCCAGCCCGGCCTCGGAGGTGAAGTCCGGGGACTCCAGCACGGCCCGGTGGAACGGCAGCACGGTGGCCACCCCGGTGATGCTGAGCTCCGCGAGGGCGCGGCGGGCGCGGCGCAGGGCCTGCTGCCGGTCCGCGCCGGTGACGATCAGCTTGGCCAGCAGCGAGTCGAACTGCGGCGGGACAAACGAGCCGGAGCGGACGCCGGAGTCGAGCCGGACCCCCGGGCCGGTGGGGCCGGAGAACCCGGTCACGGTGCCCGGCGAGGGGAGGAAGCCGCGGCCCACGTCCTCGGCGTTGAGCCGGAATTCGAAGGAGTGGCCGCGGGGTGCCGGGTCCCCGGTGAGCCGCAGCGGCTCCCCGGCCGCGATGCGGAACTGCTCCTGCACCAGGTCGATCCCGGTGGTTTCCTCGGTGATGGGGTGCTCCACCTGCAGGCGGGTGTTGACCTCCAGAAAGGCGACCGTGCCGTCGGCGGCGACGAGGAATTCCACCGTGCCGGCGCCGGAGTAGCGGGCTTCCCGGCAGACCGCCTTGGACGCCCGGTAGATCTGCTCGGTCTGCTCTTCCGTGAGGAAAGGTGCGGGGGCTTCCTCGACGAGTTTCTGGTGCCTGCGCTGCAGCGAGCAGTCGCGGGTCCCGACGACGACGACGTTCCCGTGGGTGTCCGCCAGGACCTGGGCCTCCACGTGCCGGGGCCGGTCAAGGTAGCGCTCCACGAAGCACTCGCCGCGGCCGAAGGCGGCGACGGCCTCGCGGACGGCGGAGTCGAAGGCCTCCTCGATTTCGTCGAGCGCGCGGACCACCTTCATGCCGCGGCCGCCGCCGCCGAACGCCGCCTTGATCGCGATCGGCAGTCCATGCTGCTCGGCGAAGGCGCGGGCTTCGGCGGCGGAACCGACCGGGCCGTCGCTGCCGGCCACGAGGGGCGCCCCGGCGCGGACGGCGGTTTCACGGGCGGTGATCTTGTTGCCAAGCAGCCGGATGGCGTCGGGCGCGGGCCCGATCCAGGTCAGTCCGGCGTCGAGGACGGCCTGGGCGAACTCGGCGTTCTCGGACAGGAAGCCGTAGCCGGGGTGAATGGCATCGGCGCCGGATTCGGCGGCCGCGGCCAGCAGTTTGGGGATGTTCAGGTAGGTGTCGGCGGGCGAATTGCCGCCCAGGGCGAAGGCCTCGTCCGCCGCGGAGACGTGCACCGCATCGGCATCGATGTCCGCGTAGACGGCGACGGACGCCAGCTGGGCGTCGTCGCAGGCCCGGGCGATCCGGACGGCGATTTCGCCGCGGTTGGCGATCAGGACCTTGCGCATCAGTTACTCACTTCTTCGTCGGGGGCTTTTTCGGCGGGGGTGCGGTCGGAGGTGGCGGGGCCGGTGGTGCCGGAGTCCGCCCAGCGGAAGCGGATGGTCCCGCCGATCGGGACCTGCGCGGCGAGGTCCAGTTGCGAGTCGACGACGACGGCGATCACGGGGTAGCCGCCGGTGATGGGGTGGTCGGCGAGGAAGAGCACCGGCAGGCCTTCGGGCGGGATCTGCAGCGCACCCGCGACGGTCCCTTCGCTGGCCAGCTCCCCGTCCCGGGTGCGCTGCAGCGGTGTTCCGTCGAGCCGCATGCCCACCCGGTTGGACTGCGGCTTGACCAGCCACTCCTGGGCGGTAAGCGACTCCAGCGCCTCGGCGTCGAACCAGTCAGCGCGCGGGCCGGGGACGACGTCGAGCACGGTCACCCCGGTGCCGGGGAACTCGGGCTGCAGTTCCGGGTGGCCGACGACGCCGGACTCGGAGTCGCCGCCGGTGGCCAGGAGCTGCCGCGCGGTCAGCGGCGCCGGGCCGATCCCGGACATCGTGTCGGTGGAGCGGCTGCCGAGGACCGGGGCGGCATCCACGCCGCCGCGGACCGCGAGGTAGCTGCGGAAGCCGCTCTCCGGCGCGCCGATGCTGAGCGTCTCGCCGTCAAGCAGGGCGAACGGGGTGGCCATCGGCACGGTACGGCGGTCGGGCTCCGCGTCAGGGCGGCCCGGGGTGGTGATGGCCAGTTCCGACGGCGCCCCGGCGACGGCCAGGACCTGGTCCCCGACGGCCTGGACCGTGAGCCCGCCGGCGGCGGTCTCGATCGCCACTGTCTCAATACCGGCTGCGCCGGGCGCGTTGCCGACGAGGCGGTTGGCGCGGCGCAGCGAGGCGCGGTCCAGGGCGCCGGCGGCGGAGACACCCAGTCCGGAGTGGCCGTGGCGTCCGAGGTCCTGGATCAGGCTCTGCAGGCCGGGCGAGACGATCCGGAGTCCCGAAGTCACCTCCGGCGCGGGGGTCTCGGGCTGCGGTTCCGGGGCAAGCGCCACCGTCTCCCGGACCGCGCGGAACTGGATCCGATGGCCGGGCGCGGCCAGGGCGGGCTGCTCGCGGTCCAGGTCCCACATCCGGGCGGCGGTGTGGCCGATCAGCTGCCAGCCGCCGGGTGAGCGGCGCGGGTACACGGCCGAGTACGTTCCGGCCAGCGCCACGGCACCTGCGGGAACGGCGGTGCGCGGGGAACTGCGGCGGGGAACGTTGAGGACTTCGTTCTCCCCGACGAGGTAGCCGAATCCCGGGGCGAATCCGGCGAAGGCCACCGTCCACTGCTGGCGGCAATGGGCGGCGATCACGCCCTCGATCCCGAGCCCGGTCAGCTCCGCCACTTGGGCGAGGTCCGCGCCGTCGTACACGGTGTCGATGACCACGAGGCCGCCGTCGCGCTGCACCGGGGCGGTGAGGTCGAGCTGCAGCAGCTGCGCGGCGATCCGGCGGGCGGCGACGGGCGAGTCGGCCGTAACCATGACGGTTTCGGCGGCGGCGAGCACGTCCAGTTGCCCGGGCAACGGGTGCTCAAGGAGCAGCGCCTGCAGCGCCAGCACGCCTTCGGTGCCGGTGAGTTCTGCGAGCACCGCGCGGGTGCCCACCGCCCGCACCGCGTTCACTTTGTGGACGGCCGCCTGCCGCGCTGCCACCGTTTCCATTGCTGTCTCCATCATTGCCGCCGTCTCCAGGGTCCGCGCCGTTTAGGCGCGGGCTTCCTGCAGCAGCCGCTCTTCCTCGGCTGTCTGCGGGTTCCGGCCGATCGCCAGGCCTACCACCGTCACCACGGCGGAGACCGCGAGGTAGCCCGCGATCAGGAACCAGTTGCCGGTGGCGGCGTAGAGCGCCGTAAAGACCAGCGGGGCAATGGCGCCGCCGATCACGCCGGCGAGGGTGTAGGCCAGCGAGCTGCCGGCGTAGCGCAGCCGGGCCGGGAACTGCTCGGTGATGTAGGCGGCCTGCGGGCCGTACATGAACGCGTGGAAGGCAAGGCCGATTACGACGCCGATGGTGAGCATCAGCACGGACTTGCCTTGGATCATCAGGAAGAACAGCGGGATGTAGAGGGCCGTGCCAACGGCGGCGATGCCGTAGACGAGGCGCCGGTTGAAGCGGTCCGTCAGCGCGCCGGCGGCCGGGATCAGGGCGAGCTGGAAAGCCGAGCCGATCAGGATGGCGCCGAGGACGTTGCCGGTGGTCATGCCCAGCTGCTTGGTGGCATAGAGGGCGACGAAGACAGTGAAGAGGGAGTAGAGCACGTCGGGGCAGATGCGGGACAGGGCGGCTGCCAGCAGCGCGCGGGGTTCCTTGGTGAAGACCTCTTTGATGGGGGCCTTGGGGGCCTCGCCGTGGGCCTGGATGGCCTTGAAGACGGGGGTTTCTTCGAGCTTGAGTCGGATCAGGAGGCCGAAGACCACCAGCAGGGCGGAGGCCAGGAAGGCCACGCGCCAGCCCCAGGACAGGAACGCCTCGTTACTGAGGGTTGCCGCGAGGAGGGCCAGCACACCGTTGGCCATCAGGTTGCCGGCCGGCGGGCCGATCTGGGCTGCCGAGGACCAGAA
The DNA here is from genome assembly GCF_056393885.1 of Arthrobacter sp. 10T44. Lineage (NCBI taxonomy): Bacteria > Bacillati > Actinomycetota > Actinomycetes > Micrococcales > Micrococcaceae > Arthrobacter > Arthrobacter sp. 10T44. Next base: position 32,503 of record NZ_JBFTGT010000009.1, read on the forward strand.
GCCGCGCTTGCGGGCGTCGCCGAATTCGCTGGAGAGCAGGACGGCTCCGCCCCATTCGCCGCCGACGCCGATGCCCTGCGCCAGGCGCAGCAGCACCAGGATCGCCGGAGCCGCGACGCCGATCGCGGAGTAGTCGGGGAGGGCGCCAATGAGTACCGTGGCGACGCCGATAAGCATCAGTGTGACCACCAGGACGTGCTTGCGGCCGATCCTGTCGCCGAGCCGGCCGAAGATGACGCCGCCGATCGGGCGGGCCAGGTAGCCGACGGCGAAGGTGGAGAAGGACAGCAACAGGCCGACCAGCTCGTCGCCCACCGGGAAGAAGATCTTGGGGAAGATCAGCGCCGACGCCACGGAGTAGATCGCGAAGTCGTAGTACTCCAGCGAGGTGCCGGTGAGGCTTGCGATGTAGGCCTTGAGGGCGCCAGGGGGCAGGTTCCTCTTGCCGGGCCTCTTGCCAGGCCTCTTGCCGGGCCTCTTGCTTGCGGCCGGGGCGGCCTGGTGCGGTGCGGTCATGATGTTCCTCCAGATGCGGGTGCTGCCTGTGCTGGGTGGGTGTGCTGAAGTCGCGCCGGGCTCAAGACGCAGCGCCGGTGAGGCTGTTGGTGTTCCTAGATGAATGAGGCGGTGCCGATGCCGGCAGCGCTAAGCGCTTCGCGAACCGCGGCTGCCATGGCTACGGCTCCCGGGGAGTCGCCGTGGACGCAGATGCTTTCGGCCCGGATTTTCAGGATGGAGCCATCGATGGTGCGGACGGCTGAATCGGTGGCCATCCGGAGGACATGTTCGGTGACCTCGGTGTGGTCGTGCAGCACGGCTCCGGGGAGGGTGCGGGAAACCAGGGTGCCGTCGCGGTTGTAGGCGCGGTCCGCGAAGGCTTCGGTAACCGCCCGGATCCCGGCCGCCTCTGCCAGGCGAAGCACTTCCGAGCCCGGCAGGCCCAGGATGGGCAGGTTCGGATCCACGGACTTCACCGCGTCGACGACGGCCCGCGCCTGCGCGGTGTGCGCGACGATCGCGTTGTACAGGCCGCCGTGCGGCTTGACGTAGCTGACCTGGCCGCCTTCCGCGGCGGCCAGGGCCTGCAGCGCACCGATCTGGTAGACGACGTCGTCCGCCAGCTCGTTCGGATCGATGTCGAGGAAGCGGCGACCGAAGCCGGCCAGGTCGCGGTAGCCGACGTGGGCGCCGATCCTGACGCCGGCGGCGACCGCCTCGCGGCAGGTCCGCCGGATGACGCTTGGGTCTCCGGCGTGGAAGCCGCAGGCCACATTGGCGCTCGAAACGGAGCGGAACATTGCTGTGTCGTCACCGAGGCTCCAGCGTCCGTAAGACTCGCCGACGTCGCTGTTCAGGTCGATGGTGTTTAGCCCGGTGTGTGCCATTTGTGATCCTCGTCTCAGTGCTTGGCCCCCTCTTAGGATGCACTATCCCGTGGGATTGTTCAACAATCCGACGATTCCCGTTTTGGACAATCGTGTACATTCGGCACTATGACGACTTCCGAAGCCAGCCCGCGCGCCCTGGCGGCCGCCGCGCGGCTGCGCATCGCCGTCCCCTCCGTGGCGGACCGGGTCGCGGCCGAACTCCGCCAGCAACTGGCCGACGGAGTGCTGCTGCCGGGCACCCGGCTGACCGAGTCGACGATTGCCGAAGACCTGGGCGTCTCACGCAACACCGTGCGGGAGGCCTTCGCCGAACTGGCCGCGGAGCGCCTGGTGGTCCGGCAGCCCAACCGCGGAGTGTTCGTGGCCAGCCTGGCCCCCGGCGACATCCACGATGTGTACACGGTGCGGCGCGCCGTCGAGGTCGCAGCCCTGCGCGGCGGAGGCACTCCGGAGCGGGTGGCCGCGGTCCGTGCCGCGGTCGAGGAAGGCAAGGCCGCGGCGGCCGCCGACGACGAGGAGGCTCTGGGCACCGCCAACCAGCACTTCCACCGCGCGATCGTGGCGCTGGCTGGCAGCCGCCGACTAGACACGATCATGTCGCAGGTTCTCGCCGAGATGCGGCTGTTCTTCCACAAGGCCACCGTGGACGCGCACTTCTACCGGAGCTACCTCGACGACAACGAGCACATCTGCGCCGCACTGGAAGCCGGCGAGCCTGACCGCGCAGCGGAGCTCCTGCTGGCCTACCTCGACCGCTCGGAACAGAAGCAGAGCGCCGTCCACGGCGCGTGAGGTCCCCGGGCGGCGGCCGTCAGGCGGATGTCACAGGCATTCGTCCACGATCTTGCCGGCCACTCCGCCGATGATGGTGCCAAGCCCGGCACCAGCGGCCCCCCCGAGGATGCCGCCGATCGCGGCGCCCGCCCCCGCCAAGGTCTCCTGCCAGTTCCCGCCGGACTTTTTGTAGACAACGCCGGTGCTGCCTCCGCCACCGTCCTCCGTAACGTCGCCGGACAGATAGGAGCCGGCCGACGCCGATGCGAAGGCGAGCGCTACCGGGCTGGCACCTGGTTGCAGGAGCAATTGGTCATAGGATTTCCGGACCTCGTGGTACGCCGCGGATGCCTCCTTCTTGCCGGAGCTGGCGGCAAATCCTTCCTCACAGATCCGGACCAGGACCGGGAGGTCCGCTTCCGTGATCAGCCCCATCTCCAGGAGTTTGTCCAGGATGATTTTGGTTGCCTTCAGCCGGTCGCCTTTGGCCTCCCGCATGATGCGTGCGGTCTCCCGTGAAACCGCGAACTGCAGGTCTCCTGCACCGACTCCCAGCACCTGCTTTTTGTCCAACATTGTGCCCACCTCCATCAACTAGCGTCCTGCAAGTGCGCACAGGTTACGCCCGGGGAGGGGCTTCCGGAAGGCCCCGCGGGTTCCGCGACAGACCCCCGGCTCAGAGCCGCCGGGCTCCCGCGGCGGGGCGCGCGGCAAAGATCTCCGGCGCCCCGAATCCCTGCCCGGCAAAGGCCCGCAGCACGGCCTCTTCCACTCCCCGGGCTTCGGCCGCGGGAACCAGCGCGATGGCGGAGCCGCCAAACCCGCCCCCGGTCATCCGGGCGCCGATGGCCCCGGCGCCGCGGGCGGCGTCCACCGCGAGGTCCAGTTCCGCGCAGGAAATCTCAAAGTCGTCCCGCATGGAGCGGTGGCTCGCGTCCAGCAATTCGCCGATCGCCGCTGCGCCCCGGCTCTCCAGCAACGCGACGGTCCGTGCCACGCGGTCGTTTTCGTGGACGATGTGGCGGACCCTCCGGAAGGTTTCCCCGTCGAGAATACTTTCGGCGCGGGTTAGATCAGTGACGTCGAGGTCCCGCAGGGCACCCACGCCCATCAGCTCGGCACCCCGGGCGCAGGAGGCCCGCCGCGCCGCGTAGCCTCCGTTGGCATGGGCATGCGAGACCTTCGTGTCGATCACCAGGCACACCAGGCCGGCCCCCTCCAGTCCCAGCGGTACCCGGCGAAAGCTTCCGTCGCGGCAGTCCAGGTAAACCGCGCAGTCCTGGGCGCCCAGCATCGAGGCGTACTGGTCCATGATCCCGGTGGGGGCTCCGACCACGTTGTTCTCCGCCCGCCGCCCGACGTCCGCCAACTCGGTGGCGCCCAACTTCGCCCCGGCGAGCTCGGCGAGGGCGGATGCGACGGCGCACTCCAGCGCCGCCGACGAGGAAAGCCCCGCGCCGACCGGGACGTCCGAGGACACCAACAGCTCGAAGCCCGGGACGGAAACCCCGGCCCGCCCGAGCTCCCAGGCAACGCCGGCCGGGTAGGCGGACCAAGCCCCCGCTGGCCCGGGTGCGAAGGTGGCGGGGTCGAAGGTGTTCAGGTCAAACTCGACGGGCGCCGCCCCGGCGAAGGCGGATGCCAGCAGCACGCGGCGGTCATTGCGTGCGGCCACCGCGACCGTCGTCGCCCGGTCGATCGCGAACGGTAGAACCAGGCCCTCGTTGTAGTCGGTGTGCTCGCCGATCAGGTTCACCCGGCCCGGAGCCTGCCACAGCCCGTCCGGGGCATGCCCGAAGTGCGCGGTGAAGGCGTCGGCAAGCTTTACGGCGGGTCCCGCGGTTTCCGTCGGTGTCATGGCGTTCCTGTCCTGCCCGGGACGGTGTCCCGCAGCGCGGCGGCGACCTGTTCCGGTGTGGTGTCGTTGATGAAGGCGCCCATCGCGGCCTCGGAGCCGGCGAGGAATTTGAGCTTGTCCGCGGCCCGGCGTGGCGAGGTGATCTGCAGGTGGAGGTATCCGGAGCGGCGCAGGACCGGGTCCACCGGAGCCTGGTGCCAGGCGCTGATATACGGCGTCGGGGTGCCGTAGAGACCGTCGAGGCGGCCCAGGAGGTCCGGATACAGCACGGCCAGCTCGTCGCGTTCGGCACCGTTCAACGCCGCGAGGTCGGCCACCTGGCGGTGCGGGACGAGGTGGATTTCGAGCGGCCAGCGCGCCGCGAACGGCACATAGGCGCTGAAGTGCTCGCCTTCGACCAGCATCCGCGAGCCGTCGGCCCGTTCGCCGGCCAGGATGTGCCCGGTGAGGGTCCGTCCCGTGTCCGCGAGGAAGGCCTCGGCGGCCCTGGCCATCACCGCGGCCCGCGGCGTGAGGTACGGGTAGGCGTAGATCTGCCCGTGCGGGTGGTGCAGGGTCACGCCGATGTCCTGGCCGCGGTTTTCGAAGCAGAACACCTGCTGGACCCCGGGCAGCGCGCTGAGGGCTTCGGTACGGTGCGCCCACGCGTCGATCACGGTGCGGACCCGCCGGGTGCCCAGATCGGCGAAAGCGCCGGTGTGGTCAGGGGTGAACGCCACCACTTCACAGCGGCCGCCGGCAGTCCCGCGGGTTCCCCAGCCGGGCGAGGACGGTGCGGCGGCGAGGTCTGGCCCCAGCGAGGGGAAACGGTTTTCGAAGACGACGACGTCGTAGTCCGGCGCCGGGATCTCCGAGGGCCGGTCCGGGGTGCTGGGGCAGAGCGGGCATTCGTCCGCCGGCGGCAGGTGCGTCCGGTGCTGGCGGTGGGCCGCCACCGCCACCCACTCCCCGGTCAGCGCGTCGAAGCGGAGCTCACCGGAGGGGCCCCGCTCGGGCAGCGCCCGGGAGTCTTCCGTGCGGCGCTGCTGGGCGCGCGCGCCGTCGTCGAAGTAGAGCAGCTCCCGCCCGTCGGCGAGGCGCGTGCTGCTGACCGCCGTCAGCGATGCGGGGGCATCTTCCCGGCTGGTGCTGCTGGTCATGGTGTCGTCCTTGCGCGGATTGGGTGAAGCGGAATTGGGAGGGCGGAAATCGGGGAGGCGGGATGCGAAACGGGGCCGGGCGGGCCGCCGCTAAACGGCGAAGATGCTCCACGAGGCCCGGTGCGAGGCCCCCGGCTCCAGCCGCACCAGGTCCTGTCCGCTGTTGAAGGCATCCGGCGGGCAGCTCATCGGCTCGACGGCGAGCCCGGCCCTGCCGGTCGCGCGCGGCTCGGTGTCGCCGGTGAACAGCTGCAGCCAGGGCAGGCTCCGGTCCCAGGACATTCCGACGCCGTTGCCGCCGGGGTCCCGGACGGTCAGCCGGGCGCGGCCGGCGTCGTCGAAGCCCAGCCCGGTGAAGGCGTTGTCGATCTTCGTCGCGCCGATGGGACGCGGGGTGCGGAAGTTGAAGGCGTGCCCGCGCACCGGCTGCGGCCCTAGGGGCAGGCGCCGTTCCGGATCGGCCGCCAGGAAGGTGTCGGCCGAAAATTCCAGGGTCCACTCGTCCAGCGGTGCGGGACCGGCCAGCAGGTACGGATGCGGGCAGATGCCGTACGGCGCGGCCCGGTCCCCCGTGTTGGTGGCGGTCACCTCGGCGTGCAGGCCGTCCCCGTCCAGCCGGTAGCTGGCGGTGAGCCGGACCGCGAAGGGGTAGCCCGGCGCCGGGCCGAGGGTGCAGGCCAGCACCAGCGAGGACTCCCCCCGGGCCTCGGCTGTCCAGTCCTCGCCGAGGCCCAGGCCGTGCAGGGCGCAGCGGCGTTCGGGTTCGTTGACCGGCAACCGGTGGCTTCCGCCGTCGAAACTGTAGCGGCCGTCGGGAATCCGGTTCGGCCAGGGGGCCGCGATGATGCCGCGGAAGTCCGGGATCGGGCCGCCGGCCGGGAACGGGAGCACCAGATCGCGGTCCCCGTGCCGCAACTGGCGCAGGGCGCCGGCCCGCGCGGTAAACACGGCACTGTACCCGTCCGCCTCGATCCGGTGGTCGGCCCAGGTCACAGGCCGCCGGCCAGCCGGTAGTACGCCGCATTCCAGTTCAGTTCCTTCTTGAACTGCTTGATCGTGGTGCCCTCGTCGATGGCCAGCAGCTCGGTGCGGGCGATCTCGGCAAAGTCCTCGAAGACCTCCATGCCGACGGCGGTGGTCAGCACGGTGTGGTGGGCCGCGCCGGCGGTCAGCCAGGCAGTCGCGGAGGTGGCGAAGTCCGGCTTGGGCGACCAGAGGGCGCGCGCCACAGGAAGCTTCGGCAGCGGTTCGTCCAGGTCCACGACGTCGACGGCGTTTGCGACCAGGCGGAAGCGGTCGCGCATGTCCGAGAGCGCCACCACGACGCCGGGCCCGGCGTCCGTGTCGAAGACCATCCGGACGGGGTCCTCCTTGCCGCCGATGCCGAGCGGGTGGATCTCGACGCGCGGCTTGGAGGCGGTCAGCGAGGGGCAGACCTCCAGCATGTGGGCGCCCAGGATTTTCTCCTGGCCGGGGGTGAGGTGGTACGTGTAGTCCTCCATGAGGGAGGCTCCGCCGGGCAGGCCGGCGCCCATGACCTTGGCCGCGCGGACCAGGAGCGCGGTCTTCCAGTCGCCTTCGGCGCCGAAGCCGTAGCCGTCCGCCATCAGCCGCTGGACGGCCATGCCGGGCAGCTGCCGCAGCGCGCCAAGGTCCTCGAAGGAGGTGGTGAACGCGGCGGAGCCGTTGGCCTCAAGGAAATGCCGCAGGCCCAGCTCAATCCGGGCGCTGTAGCGCAGCGACTCGTGCCGCGCTCCCCCGGCCTTCAGCTCGGCGGCCACCTCGTAAAGCCGATCGTACTCCGCCACCAGCGCGTCGACGTCGGACTCCGCGGCGCCGTGAACGGCGTCCGCGAGCTCGTTGACGGACCAGGTGTTGACCGAGACGCCGAAGCGCAGTTCGGCCTCGGTCTTGTCGCCCTCGGTGACGGCCACGTTGCGCATGTTGTCCCCGAAGCGGGTCAGTTTGAGCGTCCGCACCGCGGCCCAGCCGGCGGAGGCGCGCTGCCACACCCCCACCTGGCGGGTGACCTCGGGGTTGGACACGTGGCCCACCACCGTCTTGCGCGGGATGCCCAGCCGCGACTGGATGTAGCCGAATTCCCGGTCGCCGTGCGCGGCCTGGTTCAGGTTCATGAAGTCGAAGTCGATCTCCGCCCAGGGGAGTTCCACGTTGGCCTGGGTGTGCAGGTGCAGCAACGGCTTGCGCAGCAGGTCCAGGCCCTGGATCCACATCTTCGCCGGCGAGAACGTGTGCATCCAGGCGGTCACGCCGATCACCGCGTCGTCGGAGTTCGCCTCGAGGGCGGTCCGCCGGATCGCGTCCGAGTCGGTCAACACGGGTTTCCAGACCACCCGGACCGGGACGTCGGAGGAGCTGTTGAGCTGGCGGGCGATCTCCTGCGACTGCTCCGCCACCTGCTTTAGGACGGCTTCGCCGTAGAGGTGCTGGCTGCCGGTGAGGAACCAGACCTCGTAGGGCTCAAGGGAGGTGTTGTGGGCGTGGGTCATGGGTTTCTCCTGGAAATTCTTGGGCTGGTCCGGGCCCTAGCGGCCGTAGACGTTCTGGTAGCGGGCGTGCAGGGCCTCGATCTTGGCCTGGTCGATCGGCAGCGGTTCGCCGAGCTGGCGGGAGATGTGCACGGTGCGGGCCACTTCTTCGCACATCACGGCGGCCTTGACGGCCGCGCGGGCGTCCGCACCGATGGTGAAGGGTCCGTGGTTCTGCATCAGCACCGCCGGGGAGTGCGAGCCGGACAGGGTCTCGACGATCCCGCGTCCGATCGCGTCGTCGCCGATCAGGGCGAACGGTCCCACCGGGATGCTGCCGCCGAATTCGTCGCCCATCATGGTCAGCACGCAGGGGATCGCTTCGCCCCGGGCCGCCCACGCGGTGGCGTAGGTGGAGTGGGTGTGGACCACCCCGCCCACCTCCGGCATATGCCGGTAGACGTATGCATGCGCGGCGGTGTCCGACGACGGCGTGAGCTCCGGGTTTTGCCACTGCGCCGGGGAACCCGCGGCCGCGGTTACGGGGTTGCCGTGCAGGTCCGTGACCACCATGAGGTCAGGGGAGAGCTCGTCGTAGGAGACGCCCGAGGGCTTGATCACCATCAGGTCGTGGCCGGGGACCCTGGCCGAGACGTTGCCGGCGGTCCAGACGACCAGTTCGTACCGGGTCAGTTCGGCGTGCAGGGAGCAGACTTCCCGGCGGAGCCGGGCGATGGTTTCCGGCAGATCTTCCGCTCCGGAGCTCATGCCGGGACCCCCGCGGACAGCAGCGGGGCGGCGGCTTTGCGCTGGATCGCCTTGAGCCGGTGCATGACCTCGTTGGCTCCCCTGCCGAAGTAGTCGTGCAGGGCCCGGTATTCGTGGAACAGTTCCTCGTAGGCTGCCACGTTTTCCGGGATCGGCGTGTAGACCGCTCCCGGTTCGGCGCCCATGGCTTCGGCCGCGGACCGGACGTCGGGGTAGCGGCCCGCGGCGACGGCCGCATGGATCGCCGCACCGAGCGCCGGGCCCTGCGTGGACCCGATCGTGGAGAGCCGCAGCCCCGTTACATCGGCGTAGATCTGCATCAGCAGCTGGTTCTTGATCAGTCCCCCGGCCACAATGAACTCGCGGACCGGAACCCCGGAGTCCCGGAAAGCGTCCACGATCGTGCGGGTACCGAACGCCGTCGCCTCCAGCAGGGCCCGGTAGGTGTCTTCGGGGCGGGTGGCCAGCGTCTGGCCGACAATGACGCCGGAGAGCTCGTGGTCGACCAGGACGGAACGGTTGCCCGAGTGCCAGTCCAGGGCGATCAGGCCGTGTTCGCCGATCGCCTGGCGCGAGGCGAGTTCGGTGAGGTACTCGTGGATGCCGAGCCCCCGTCCGGCTGCCGCTGCGTGGTATTCGGGCGGAACGCCGTTGCCCGTGAACCACCCGAAGATGTCGCCCACACCGCTCTGGCCCGCCTCGTAGCCCCAGAGTCCGTCCACGATCCCGCCGTCGACCGCACCACACATGCCCGGCACCTCGCTCAGCTCGGTCCCGTTCATGACGTGGCAGGTGGAGGTGCCCATGATCGCGACGAGCTGTCCGGGCTCGACTGCGCGGGCTGCCGGGGCGGTGACATGGGCGTCCACGTTGCCGACGGCGACGGCGATCCCCGCCGGCAGCCCGGTCCAGGCGGCGGCCTCGGCCGTGAGGTAGCCGGCTGCGTCGCCGAGCCGGCCGATCGTGTGCTCCAGCTTGCTGCTGACGAAATCCTTGAAGTCCGGGTTGAGCGCAGCCAGGTAGTCCTCCGAGGGGTATTTGCCGTCCTGGTAGATGCCCTTGTAGCCGGCCGTGCAGGCGTTCCGGACGTAGCTTCCGCAGAGCTGCCAGACGATCCAGTCCGCCGCCTCGACCCACCGGTCCATGGCCGCGTAGACCTCGGGGGCTTCCTCCAGGAGCTGGAGGCCCTTGGCGAACTCCCATTCGGAGGAGATCAGGCCGCCGTAGCGCGGCAGCCATTCCTCGCCGCGCTCCCGGCCGAGGGCGTTGATCCGGTCCGCTTGCGGCTGCGCCGCGTGGTGACGCCAGAGCTTGACGTAGGCGTGCGGGCTGTTCGCGAACTCCGGCAGTTCGTTCAGCGGCGTCCCGTCGGCCTTGACCGGCACCATGGTGCAGGCGGTGAAGTCGGTGGCGATCCCGACGACGGCGGCCGGATCGATCCCGGCGTCGGCGACGGCAGCGGGGACCGCGTGCCGGAGGACGTCACGGTAGTCGTCGGGAACCTGCAGCGCCCAGTCCCCCGGCAGACGGGCGGCGTCAGCGCCGGCCAACTCGGCGGGGAGGGTGTCGGTCAGGACGGCGTGCGGGTAGTCGAAGACGCCGCTGCCGAGTTCCTTGCCGTCGCGCACCCGCACCACCACGGCCCGGCCGGAGAGGGTGCCGTAGTCCACCCCGATGACATAGTTTTCGGTGCCGTCAGCTGTGACGTCCATGAAATCCTCCAGTTACGTGCCCGCCAGACCGCGGGCTGAGCTCAATTGTGAGCGCTAACACTTTGGCTGTCAAGGAGTGCGCCGGCTTGGGTGCGCAGCCGGCGGCGGCAGTCGGGGATTGCGGGCGGGGCGGACTAGGCGATGCTGGCGGTGCTCGCGCGGACTACCAGCTCGGGCGCCACTACGGTATTCCCGCTCGGCGCACCGTGCTCGATCTGGGCCAGAATCACGTCCACGCAGCGCCGCCCCAGCTCCCGGAAGTCCTGCCGGACGGTGGTCAGGGGCGGGGTGAAGTACGCGGCCTCGGGCTGGTCGTCGAAGCCGACCACCGAGACATCCTGCGGCACCCTGACACCGGCCTCCGTGAAGGCCCGCAGCAGGCCCAGTGCCATCTGGTCGTTGCCCACCAGGACCGCAGTGGCGGTGCGGTCGGCGGCGAGCTTGCGGCCAAGCCGGTACCCGCTGCCGGCACTCCAGTCGCCCTCCAGTTCAAGGTCCGGTTCGAGTCCCATCTCCGCCAGCTGCTCGCGCCAGCCCTGGGCGCGCGCGTGGGCATCCATCCAGTCCCGCGGTCCGGAAATGTGCCCGATCCGGCGGTGCCCCTCGCTGATCAGGTGCGCCACCGCCATGCGGGCGCCGAGCTTCTGGTCCACCATGGCGCCGCTGAACCGGCCGGGGCTGCCGGCGCCCACGACGACGACGGGCACCTGGAGGTTGAGGCTCTCGAGGGTCTGGACTGTTCCGCCGTGCGGGACGATCACGATGATGCCGTCGGCGCCCTGGTCGGTGAAATGCCGGACGGCGTCGGCGATGGAATCCGCGCTGGAGTCCTTGAGGGCCGCAATGCTGACAAAGTACCCGGCCTCCCGGGCGGCCTGCTGGACCCCCACCAGGGTGTTTGCCGGGCCGTACTGCGCGAGCTCGACGCCGAGGACCCCGATGGTCTGGGAGCGGCGGGTGACCAGGCTCCGGGCCGCAGTGTTGCGCCGGTACCCGAGCTCGGCGATGGCTGCCTCGACCCGGTCCCGGGTGGCCTTGCTGACGTTGGGGTGGTTGTTGACCACCCGCGACACCGTCTGGTGGGACACGCCGGCCCGCGAGGCCACGTCCTCAAGTCGTGGCGGACGTCGTTCGTTAGCGTTCCCCGGCTGAGGCATCTTCCACTCCCTGTGCAATGTGTTGTCAACATCCTACGGCCGGAGCCGAAGCTCCCTCGGCCGCGCCTATTCTGTGACTTGACTCACAAGCCGGGCCGGTGCTACGTTCATCAAACAGACTTGTTAGCGCTAACACAAGCGGGCATAATCTAGGCTCGTCGGGACATGGCTAACCGGACCTCATCCATACTGGGCTCTCTAGTTGCGCAGGCGCTTCCAGAGCCCGTATCAGTTCGCGGACTGTGCTGTCCGCGGAAGGAGAATATCGTGAGAATGAAGAAACTCCTGGGCGCGTTCGCCGTCGTCCTGGCCATCACCGCCGGGGCCACCGGCTGCGGGAGCCGCGGCGGCGCCGCCGCCCCGTCGTCGGCTGCGGCCTCGGATGCCGCCGGCGCCCTGGTCGGCATCTCGATGCCCACCCAGACTTCCGAGCGGTGGATCGCGGACGGTAAGAACGTCTCCGAATCCGTCACGAAGCTCGGCTACAAGGCGGACCTGCAGTTCGCCAACGACGACATCCCGACGCAGGTCTCGCAGATCGAGAACATGCTCACCAAGGGCGCCAAGGCCCTGATCATCGCCGCGATCGACGGCACCACGCTGACCGATGTCCTCGCCAAGGCGAAGGAGCAGAACGTCAAGGTCATCGCCTACGACCGGCTCATCAACGGCTCCCCCAACGTGGACTACTACACCACTTTTGACAACTACACGGTGGGCGTCCAGCAGGCCACGTCGCTGCTGACCGGCCTGGGGCTGGTCGACGCGAGCGGCAAGAAGGTGGACGGCAAGGGTCCCTTCAACGTGGAGCTCTTCGCCGGCAGCCCGGATGACAACAACGCCAACTTCTTCTGGAGCGGCGCCATGGACACGCTCAAGCCGTACCTCGATGCAGGCACCCTGAACGTTCCGAGCGGCCAGACCAAGTTCGAGCAGGCCGCCATCCTCCGCTGGCAGGCTCCCGTGGCCCAGAAGCGGATGGAGGACATCCTGACCGCGGCCTACAGCTCCGGCAAGAAGCTCGACGGCGTGCTCTCCCCGTATGACGGCCTGTCCATCGGCATCATCTCGGCACTGACCAGCACCGGCGGCTACGCCAAGGGCAGCCTGCCGATCGTCACCGGGCAGGATGCCGAGAAGGGCTCCGTGAAGTCCATCATCGCCGGCGAGCAGTATTCCACCATCTTCAAGGACACCCGCCAGCTTGGCGCCCAGGCCGTAAAGATGGTCGACGCCGTACTCAAGGGCCAGGAGCCGGAGACCAACGACACCAAGACCTACAACAACAAGGTCAAGGTTGTTCCGGCCTACCTGCTCAAGTCCGTGATCATCACCAAGGACAACTACAAGAAGGAACTCATCGACTCCGGCTACTACACCGACGCCGACGTCAAATAGCCGAACCAGCGGGTGCGGCCGGGCCACCGGCCGCACCCGCTGTGCAGAGGCCCCTTATTAACCGCAGAGCGGTCCAGTTTCGACCAGTCAGTGGGAATTGACGATGAAAACACCCATTCTTCAAATGCGAGGAATCACCAAGACCTTCCCGGGCGTGAAGGCCCTGCAGGACGTCACCCTGGAGGTGAACCGCGGCGAGGTCCACGCGATTTGCGGCGAAAACGGCGCCGGCAAGTCCACCCTCATGAAGGTGCTGTCCGGCGTCTACCCGCACAGCTCCTTCGACGGTGAGATCCTCTTCGAAAACGAACCCTGCAATTTCTCCGACATCTCGGACAGCGAAGAGCGCGGCATCGTCATCATCCACCAGGAATTGGCGCTCAGCCCGTACCTGTCCATCGCCGAGAACATCTACCTCGGCAACGAACAGGCCACGAACGGCTGGGTGGACTGGCGCAAGACCAACCTCGAGGCCGCCAAGCTGCTGGCCCGGGTGGGCCTGAGCGAGAATCCCGTCACCCCGGTCCAGCAGATCAGCGTCGGCAAGCAGCAGCTGGTCGAAATCGCCAAGGCGCTCTCCAAGAAGGTCAAGCTCCTCATCCTCGATGAGCCGACGGCGGCCCTAAACGACGAAGATTCGGGCCACCTGCTGGACCTGATCCTGCACCTCAAGGGCCAGGGCGTCACCAGCATCATCATCAGCCACAAGCTCAACGAGATCCGCAAGGTTGCGGACGCCGTCACGATCATCCGGGACGGCAAGACCATCGAGACCCTCCGCCTCGACGAAGGCAGCGTCACCCAGGAGCGCATTATCCGCGGGATGGTGGGCCGCGACCTGGAAAGCCTGTACCCGGAGCGTGAGCCCGTGATCGGCGAGGAAGTCCTCCGGATCGAAGACTGGTCTGTCCGGCACCCGCAGGACCACAGCCGCATGGTGGTCAACAACGCCAGCCTCAATGTCCGCAGGGGTGAAGTGGTGGGACTGGCCGGCCTCATGGGTGCCGGCCGGACGGAGCTGGCCATGAGCGTCTTCGGCCGCTCCTACGGCACCGCGACGTCCGGGAAGGTGTTCAAGCACGGCAAGGAGATCAACACCTCCACCGTTGCCGAGGCCATCAAACACGGCCTCGCCTACGCCACCGAGGACCGCAAGCTCTATGGCCTGAACCTCATCGAGGACATCAAGCGCAACATTTCCATGGCCGCGCTGCGCAAGCTTGCCAAGGGCGGCTGGGTGGACAAGAACAAGGAAACCCTGGTGGCCAACGGCTACCGGAAGAGCATGAACATCAAGGCCCCTTCCGTGGCGGCCATCACCGGGAAGCTTTCCGGTGGCAACCAGCAGAAGGTCGTGCTGAGCAAGTGGATGTTTTCCGATCCGGATGTGCTCATCCTCGACGAGCCCACCCGCGGAATCGACGTGGGCGCCAAGTTCGAGATCTACACGATCATCGCCAAGCTGGCCGCCGAGGGTAAGGCGGTCATCGTCATCTCCTCCGAGCTGCCGGAGCTGCTGGGCATCTGCGACAGGATCTACACCCTGTCCGCGGGCCATGTCACCGGCGAGGTGCCCATCGCCGAGGCATCCCAGGAAACCCTCATGCACTACATGACCCAAGAGAAGGAATAGCGAACATGTCCGCCCTACGAGAATCCCTCGGCTTCCTGACCAGCCGCCTCCGCCAGGTTGGCATCTTCGTCGCCCTGATCCTGATCGTCCTGCTGTTCCAGGTCCTGACCGACGGCATCCTGCTGGAGCCCCAAAACGTCACCAACCTCGTCGTTCAAAACAGCTACATCCTGATCCTCGCGATCGGCATGGTGATGGTCATCATCGCCGGCCACATCGACCTGTCCGTGGGCTCCGTCGCCGGCTTCATCGGCGCCGTCGCCGGCGTCATGATCGTGCACTGGGGCTGGCCCTGGTGGGCGGCCATCCCGGCCTGCCTCCTGGTCGGCGCGCTGGTCGGCGCGTGGCAGGGCTATTGGATTGCCTACGTCGGCATCCCCGCATTCATCGTCACCCTCGCCGGCATGCTGATCTTCCGCGGCCTGACCCTGATCACGCTCAAGAACCAGCAGATCACCCCGTTCCCGGCGGAGCTGCGCGCCCTCGGCGGCGGATTCCTTCCCGACATCTCCGGCGGGACCTCGGTGCTGGAATGGCTCACCGTCATCCTGGGCGTCGGAGCCACGCTGGCCCTGTTGATCCAGTCCATCAAGGAACGCAGGATCCGCGCGAAGTTTGAGCTGGAGAACGAGCCCATGACCTGGTTCGTGATTAAGACCGCGTTCATTGCGCTGCTCATGCTGGTCATCACCTTCCTGCTGGCCAGCTACCGCGGCACCCCGATTGTCCTGATCGTGCTCGCGGTCCTCGTGATCGTCTACAGCGCCCTGATGAACAACAGCGTTTTCGGCCGCCACACCTACGCGATCGGCGGGAACCTGCACGCCGCGGAGCTGTCCGGCATCAAGACCAAGGCCGTCACCTTCCGCCTGTTCGTGAACATGGGCGTCCTCGCCGCGCTGGCCGGCCTGGTGTTCACCGCGCGGCTCAACTCCGCGCAGCCTGCCGGCGGCACCGGCTTCGAGCTGGATTCCATCGCGGCGGCCTTCATCGGCGGCGCCGCGGTCACGGGCGGCATCGGCACCGTGGCGGGCGCCATGATCGGTGGCCTCATCATGGGTGTGCTCAACAACGGCATGTCCATCCTGGGCCTCGGCACCGACTACCAGCAGCTCATCAAGGGCCTGGTGCTGCTGATCGCCGTCGGCTTCGACATCTTCAACAAGAACCGCGGCGGCGGGGGCAGCGTCCTGGGGAACCGCTTCAAGCGCAACACCACTCCCCCGGCCACCGAGACTGCCGCTCCCCCCGCGGCACGTCCCGCCGGCGCCGCTGAGGAACCTGCCCGGACCGCGACCGTCCCCACCCCCTGATCCGTCGTCGCGCAAAATTCCTGGCGACCCCCGAATTCCGGGGTCGGCAGGAATTTTCCGCGTCGCGGGCCGATCTTCACGGACGAATGCCGGTCACCAGGTCCGGCACCGGCGGCTTGCTAGGCTGAAAACATGAAACGTCCCCTCGCCGCTGTTTCCCTTGCCGTCCTCGTGGTTGTCCTGACCGGCTGCGGCCAGGTGCAGCAGGCCGCCGAGAAGGCCGTCAACGACGGCGCTTCCCAGGTCGCGACCGCGGCCGGCAGCGAGATCAAGAAGCAGGCCTGCTCCCTCGTGGCGGACGGCCTGGTCAGCGTCCAAGACAAGAAGGCCCTTGGCGGCCTGGTGGCCGGTGCCCAGGGCGCCGGAGTGCCTGCGGAGATCACCACCCCGCTGAAGCAGATCGCGGATTCGGGCGACCAGGTGCCGGCCGATTCGGTCAAGGCCCTACAGGACGCCTGCGCCGAGTAGCTGGCAGTTGTTGCGAGCCAGCTGGGTGGACTGGCTAGCGCTTTCCCTTTTTCCGGGACCCTTTGCCGCGGCCCTTGTCCGGGTTCGGCGCGTACCGTTGCGCCACCTTGGGTTTCTTGACGGCGGGCCCGCGCCGGTCCGGCTTCGGCTCGCGCTTGGGTTTCTCCTGCTGGGCCGAGGGCTGCCGGGAGCTGGCCGCAGTGCGGCCGCGGACGATCCCGATGAACTCCTCGATCACCGCATCCGTTGAATCGCTGGGCCAGGCCAGGGCGATCTCGGTCGTTGGCGCGCCGGTAAGCTTCCGGGCCACGGTGTCCTTGACGTTGAAGTGCCGCGCCACAGACATCGGCAGGATGGCCAGCCCGGCCCCGGTGGCCACCACCTGCAGCGCCTGTTCGGGTCCGCCAAGGGCAGCCACATCGAGGAACGTCTCGGCGGCCAGGTCAGCCAGCGCGACCTCCTCGAACACGGAGATCTCATGGCCCTTCGGCGCCACCACCACGGGTTGCTCTTCGTAGAGCGGGATGACGCTCAGGCCCTCGCGCTCCACCGGCAGGCGGACGAAGCTCAGGTCCGCCGAGCCGTCGCGCAGCACCGCGAGCTGGGCGCCGTCGTCGGACATGAACGAGTGCAGCGGAACATCGGGCATCCGCTCTTCCCACCGTCGGATCCATTTACCGGGAGTCACGCCGGCAACATACGCGAACCTCAGTTCCCGGCTCTCGGGTACCGATTCGTCGTGGGGCTGGGCTGTTTCTTCTTCTGCGGGCACAGGTTCACAGTACCGTCAGTGCCGCAGGATGCTCCCGCCCCGGCGGCCGCTGGTTGCTGCATTGGTGCCGCTTTGGTCCTGCTTTGATGCTGCGTTGGTGCCCTGCGGGCGCCCCGCCGGATACCCTTGAAGCATGACCTCTGCAAACTCCCAGTCCATGAAGCCGGCCACCGTTGCCAAGAAGCTTGGCATCTACCTGCCCGCTACACCCCAGGAGTTCCAGGATTCGGTTATCACCCGCGCTGATTTCGCCGAGCTCCAGGCCAATCCGCCGGAGTGGCTCGCCGAACTGCGCCGCACCGGTCCGCACCCGCGCCCGGTTGTCGCGCAGAAGCTCAACGTCTCCATCAGCGGCCTCGCCCGCGGCGGCGTCGAGGAGGCGCTGACGACGGCGGAAATCACCGCGCTGCTGCAGGCCCCCCCGGCCTGGCTGGTCGCCGAGCGCGCCACCCACGCCGCGGTCCGCGCCGAAGCCCAGCGCGTCAAGGACGAGGCTGCCAAGAAGGACGCCAAGAAGGCCCGCGCCAAGGCCGAGTAGCCGCTGCCGTTTCGACGGTTCCGCGCCCACTCGACGCCGCTAACCGCGCTGCCGGCAGACAACCGTCGAAACGGCGCTGCCGTCGCTTAGTCCTGGTGCAGCTGGACGTAGTTCCCGCAGCCGTCGTCGAGCACCACGCTCGTACCCCAGGGTCCGTCTGAAGGTTCCGCCTGGAAGATGACACCCTTGGCCGTCAGCCGCTCGTACTCCGCCCGCACGTCCGGTACGCCGAGCACGATCGCGGGCAGACCGGCGTCGTGAACCGCATTCATGTATGCGGCGCCGATAGGGTTGTCGCTGGGCTCCAGCAACAGCCCGGCGGACTCTCCGCCGCCGGGGTCCTTGATGATGTAAAGGTTCTGTTCCGGCAGCGCCATGAGCGTTTCGAACCCCAGGATTCCGGTATAGAACTCGTGGGCCGCCGCCGGGTCCTTGACGTGGATACTGCACATCTTCAGTCGCATGGGCCCTAGGCTACCCGGGACGCACCCCGGTGGGAACCGCGTGGGAACCGGCCATTGACGGCCTGCGCGGGATGGATTCCAATGGAAGCAGCGGAACTGCACCCGCCCGGGACGGGTTCCGCAGGAGGTGCGCCATGCCGTCACTATCAGGCTCCGCCCCGCTGGGGGCGTGGCAGTTCGCGTCCCTTGCCTTCCTCGTCGCGGCCGCGGTGGCCGGCACGGTCTACCTCGTCCGGAAGCACCGGACGTCCGACGGCGGGCTACCGGACGCTGTGTTCTGGGACGGTTTCGCAGGGATCGCGATCGTCGCCCCCGCTGTGCTCCTGCCATCGCTGGTTTCCCCGTGGACCGGGCTCATGCTCGCAGCCGTGGCCGTTATGACGGCTGCTGCCAGCTACCGCTGGACGCCTAGGCTGTTCCGCTGGCAGGAAGCAAGGCGTACCGCCCGGGGCGCCGCAGCCGCCGATGCAGCCGCGGCCATCCGGCACCGCGCGGTCCTCGCACGGTGGCAGCGCTACGAACTGGATCCCGCATTCTGCATCGATTTCCCGGCCATGAGCGATCCGGCCCGGCCGGAAACCGCCGCGATGCTGAAGGCGATGAAGGCGGCCGAACGGCTACGCCACGGATCCGGCCCGGACGGCCAGGCACCCGGCGGCTACAGCACCGCCGTCGACCGGCTGGAACAGGCACTGGCGGAGGCAGAGCGCGCCGCCGGCGCGTTGCGGGTTTCCACTGAAGGGGCACGATGACTGACGTCACGATTATCGGCAGCGGCAACATGGCCCGGGCGATTGGCCTGAGGGCGGTCGCGGCCGGACGCTCCGTCCAGGTCCTGGACCGGAGTCCGGACAACGCCGCCAAGCTTGCGGCGGAGCTGGGTCCGGCTACGACGTCGGGCGGCCTCGGCGATGTGCCCGAGGGCGACATTGTGGTCCTGGCCCTCTACTTCGAACCGGCCAAGGAAGTCGCAACCCACTACGGCGACACGCTCAGCGGCAAGACGGTGATCGAGATCAGCAACCCGGTCAATATGGAAACCGGGGACTCGCTGGAGGTGGAACCGGGGACCTCGGCGGCGGAAGAGATCGCCCGGCTGCTGCCCGGAGCCCGGGTGGTGAAGGCCTTCAACACGACGTTCGCGGGCACCTTGGCGGAGGGCTCGGCGAAGGGCATGGCGCTGGATGTCTTTATCGCCTCCGACTCAGAGGCGGCCCGCAATGAGGTGGCGGCCTTTGTCGCCGCGGCAGGACTCCGGCCCCTCCAGGTCGGGGCGTTGCGGCACGCCCGCGAACTGGAGGGGATGCAGCTGCTGGTGATCGGCCTGCAGCTGAACCCGGCCTATGAATCCTTCAATTGGGGGACGGCGCTCAAGATCATCGACTGAGATGATCGGCTGAGCAGCGCCGCCGGCCGGGCCGGCCTAGAGTTCGACCGTACCGCTTTCGCCGACGCTCATCCGGCTGTTGGTGACCTTCGACTTCACCCACTGCAGCACAGTCGCGGCCGTTCCGCCCGGGCTGGTCCAGTACTCGGCCGAATCGGAGTCCACGCGCAGCAGTACCACCTCGGGGGTGTCCGGCCCGTCCGGGAACCATGCCTCGACAGCCTGGTTCCACCGGTCGCGGATGGCCTGCCGGTCCGTGACCACTTCCGCCGTACCGGCCACCGACACCCACTCGGTGCCCTTGCCGAAGGACACATTGACCGCGGGGTTGGCCTTGACGTGTGCCACCTGCGAGGTGCCCTCCGAGGTGAAGAACCACATGTCGCCGTCGTCCTGGACGTCCTGGACGGCCAGCGGGCGGCTGACAAGGGCGCCCTGCTCGTTGATAGTGGTGAACATCCCGATCCGCGAATCGTTAATGATGTCCGTCACCTTGCTGATGTCCTGTGCGTCCGACATGCGCTCACCTCGTCCTTGATCCAACGGAGGAAGGTCCTCCTGCCGCCAGCCTATTGATAAGTGTGCTTACTTTTCAAGGCGCACACGCAGGGCTGGTGGAAGGAGGACCTTCGACTGTCCGGATTCCGGCTTACTTCTGGTCAGTTGCCGCGGGTCAGGACCTGTCCCTTGAAGAACTCGGGGCGGAGTTTGGCCATCACCAGCATGAGCACCGCACCCAGCAGGATGACGCCCATCCCGAGGATGAACACCAGGCCCAGGCCGCCGACGGATGAACCGGAGCCGTACTCCGGGTCCATCGAGTCGTAGGCGGTCTTGAAGAACATCACCAGCAGGATGACGCCGCCCAGCAGCGGAGCGAGGAACTTGAAGAAGAAGGAGTGCGCTCCGCTGAAGGCCTGGGCGCGGAAGAACCAGACGCAGGCCAGGGCGGTGATGCCGTAGTAGAAGCAGATCATCATGCCGAGGGCCGTGATGGTGTCCCACAGCGCATTTTCGGAAAGGGTCCGGGTGACGACGTAGAACACGGCGGCGGCCACGGCCGAGGCGATGGTGGCGTAGCTCGGGGACTTGTAGCTGGGGCTGATCTTGCCGAATTTGTGCGGCAGCGCCTTGTAGTGGCCCATCGACAGGAGGGTGCGGGCCGGGGAAACGAAGGTGGACTGCAGCGATGCGGCCGAGCTGCTCAGGATGGCCAGTGACATCAGGATCGCGAAGGGGCCCATCACGGGTCCGGCGAGGACGGCGAAGATACTGCCCTGGTTCTCCGGGTTGCCGGTGCCGAGGCCCTCGGTCCCGACGCCGGCGAAGGCCAGGGTGGACAGCGCGACGGTCATGTAGATGATCACGATGACCAGCACCGTCACGGTGGCCGCGCGGCCCGGGGTCTTCTCCGGGTTCCGGGTCTCCTCGTTCATGGTCAGGGTGACGTCCCAGCCCCAGTAGATGAAGATGGACAGCGAGACGCCGGCCGCGAAGGCGGAGAAGGATTCGACGGCGAAGGGGTTGAACCAGTCCGGCGCGATGGCGGTGGCGTCAAAAGCCGTGCCGTTCGCCACGTGGCTGAAGGCCGCAACGGCGAACCAGCCCAGCACGAGCAGCTGGAAGGCGACCAGGACGTACTGGACGGTCTTGGTGGTTTCCATGCCCCGGTAGGAAATCCAGCACGCCAGGGCAATGAAGACCAGCGTCGTGGCGATGTTGAGCGGCAGGTTGGTGGTCAGGTCCGCCAGCTCCGGGTTGCCGAAAAGCTGGGCCAGCATGAGGTAGAAGAAGTCCACGGCGACGGCGGCCAGATTGGACAGCACGATGATGGTCGCCGCGATCAGCCCCCAGCCGCCCATCCAGCCGATCCACGGGCCGAAAGCCCGCGAGGCCCAGGTGAACGAGGTGCCGGCGTCGGGCATGGCGTTGTTCAGTTCGCGGTACCCGAAGGCCACCAGCAGCATGGGAAGGAAGCCCACCAGGAAGATCGCCGGAAGGTGGACGCCGACCTCGGAAACCGTCGGGCCCAGGGCCGCGGTCAGGGTGTACGCCGGTGCGATGCAGGAGACGCCGATGACGACGGCGCCAATCAGCCCCACCGATCCGGCCTTCAGTCCCTTCTCGCTCAGGCCGTGGTCCTGCTTGCTGTGTGCTGCGGCCTTGGCGGTCGCGTGTTCAGTGCTCATGCTTGTGCCTCTCGGGAGGTGTCAATCGACGGTGATTGGTTCTGGTGCTTGAGCTCGTAGTCGCTGGGGACCACGATCATCGGCACCGGCAGGGCGCGCAGGATGCGGTTGGCCGTGCTGCCCAGGAAGATGGAGCGGCTCCGGGCGAGGCGGCTTGATCCGATCAGCAGGATCTCGCCGTCTTCCCAGTCCAGCCGGTCCACGGCCTCTTCGACGCTGCGGCCCTGGGCCACCACGACGTCGGCCTTCGCGGCCGGCGCGGCGCCCGACGAATCGGCCGGGAGGGCCGCCGCGAGGTGCTTGTTGGCGTACTCGCGGGCGGCATCTGCCGCCTCGTCCGAGTCACCGGCATCCAGGGTCAGCAGCGACACGACGCGCAACGGCACCTCCCGGTTCACTGCCATGGAGACGGCGAAATCCAGCAGCTTCTCGGCGCCGGCACGGCTGCCGAGCCCGCAGCTGACGCGGGTAAGCGCGTCCCGGCGGTGGTAGCCGTGCGGAGCCAGGGCCACCGGGACCGTTGCAGCGTGCAGCAGCGCACTGGCCACGGAGCCGACGGTGAAGCGCTTGAACAGCCCGCTGCTGGTGGCCCCGATGATAAGCATGTCGGCCTGGAACTCGTCGCAGGCCTCGATGAGGGTCTGTGCGTCGGATTCCCCGCTGCGCACATGGGCCTTGGCGGGGACGTCCGCCGGGATGAGGGAGAGGGCTTCGTCGAGCCATTCCCCCGCCTGCTGGTGCAGGTAGCTGTCATAGCCCGCGGCGGGCGCGTGGGCCGCGTTGAACACTCCGGCATCCGGGATGGCCACCACCAGGTCCAGGCTCGCTCCACGGCCGCGGGCCAGGGAGACGGCCAGATTGACGGCATCACGGCCTCTGGCATTGGCGGAATACCCCACTACGTAACGCATCTGGCCGACCTCTCTGACTTCTTGGATAGGGTTCTGGGACAAGGATTGATTTGAAGGGACGTGCTATTCGGGGGCTAGCGGGCGGCCGGCATGCGGTCGGCCGCGGCGGTGATCCGGGCGGCTATCCGGCGCCCCATCCGCACTGCGCCGTCCACGTGCTGGTACCCCTCGGCCGCGAGGTCGGAGGAAGCCCAGTAGATCGGACCCACCGGCGCGTGCTGGTCCTTGCCGTAGCGGTGCAGGCCGCCCAGGTCATAACTGGCGGCGTAGGCGCCTCGGGTCCATTCCTCCGAACCCCAGTCGGACTCGTAGTAGACCTCCGGCTCGAGGGCCTTCTCGCCCAGGAAGCCGGCGATTGATTCAAGGATGGCGCGGCGTCGCTCCGCCGCGCTGAGCTCGAACATGGCGTCGGCCTTTTCGTCCGAGACGAAGCCCACCAGGGTGCCGCGGGGGTCCTCGTGGTTGGTGTTGTCGTAGACCTCCTGGACCAGCGCGTCCGCCCCGAAGCAGGTGCCGGACAGTCCGTCCTCGCGCCAGAACGGGGTGCTGTAGACGGCGTGCACCTTGATGACCAGGCCGAGGGACTGGTGCTGGTGCATCTGGTGCTGGCGGCGGGGCAGCGGCGGGTTGTAGGAGACCCGGGAGTAGAGGTTCGGCGGCACAGCCATGACCACGAAGCGGGCGTTCACGGTGGCGCGGTCCGACACCACGGTCACCCGGTGTCCGGTGCCACTCTCCTCCCAGTTGATCGTGCGCACCGGGCTGGAGAGGACGACGTCGTCGCCCAGTTCCGCCGCCTGCAGCAGCGAGACCTGCTGCATGCCGCCGACGACGCGCTTGTCCAGGATGAAGTCCTCATCGGTGAGGTGGGTGAAGGAACCCGCCGAAGCCGCCATCAGGACGGCCTGCAGGGCGGAGAAAGCGTGCGCGGGCTTGGTCAGCATGCCGCCGGCGATGAACAGGCCGATGTTGTTGCAGGCTTCCTCGTCGGAGGAGTTCTGGCGCAGCCAGTGGTGGAAGGAGATGGTGTCCAGTTCACGGGCCTTGGGGTGCGCCCACGGCTCGGTGGCGCCGATTTCCGCGGCGAGCGAGTCCAGCAGCGCGGTCAGTTTGTCCATCTCAGCGGCAGTGGTGTCACTGACCGGGAAGGAGTCCCCGGTGTACAGCGTGCGCTTGCCGTCGGCACCGATGTAGACGGACTGGCCGTCACGGTAGCGGTCGTAGGTCTTCAGGCCGAGCTCATCGAGGAGCTCAAGCAGCGCCGTCTGGTCCGGCGAAACCCACTGTCCGCCGATCTCCAGCATGGCGCCGTCAATCGTGTCCGTCCAGGTGCGGCCGCCCACCCGGTCGCGGGCTTCCAGCACGGCAACGCTCAGGCCGGCCTTCTGCAGCTCCCGTGCTGCGGTCAGCCCGGCCGGCCCGGCTCCAACGATGACGACGTCGCGGTCAAGTTCCAGCATGATGTCCTCTCTGTGGCCGCGAAGTGATGCGAACCACTAAATGAATGCCATTCATTTAGTACGACTATAGCGGTAACGTTGGAAAGAGGGAAGACCCCGGCGCAAGATCGCATCCGGTGGAATAATCCGTGGAATAGTCCAGAGGACAGCCCAGTAGAAAGGCCCGCAATGCCGGCAGCCAAAAGCGCCACCGCGGATCCGCACCGACCCGACGCCAAACCGCGCCGCCGGGTGGGCAGGCCCCCCTCGGCCGTCCTCGACCAGGACGGCATCACCGCGGCCGGCCTGCAACTGGTGCGCAAAAGCGGCTACGACGGCTTCACCATGGCAGCCCTGGCCCGCTCGCTGAACGTGGCGCCGTCGGCGCTGTACAACCACGTGTCCTCAAAACGGGAGGTGCTGGTCCTCATCCAGGACCACCTGACGTCATTCGTGGACGTGTCGGCCTTCGAGACCGAGCCTTGGGACCAGGCGGTGCGCGATTGGGCCTGGAGCTACCGCGACGTCTTCTCGCGGCACACCCCGCTGATCCCGGTTATTGCGGTGCTTCCGGTGGCCGACGCCCCGAAGACCCTCGCCATGTACGAGGCCGTCAGCGCGGGGTTCCGCCGGGCAGGGTTCCCGCAGGAACGCATCATCTCGGCAATCGTGGCCCTGGAGTCCTTCATCTTCGGTTCCGCCTACGACGTGACGGCACCGGCGGACATCTTTGATTCCGGCAGCCTGGCGGCCGAGACGCCGAACTTCTCCGCCGCCGTCGCCAGCCTGGGCGAGCAGGGCTACGCGAACCAGGCGGACGTGGCCTTCGGCCTGGGACTCGAAGCGCTGATCGAGGGCTTCGGGGCGCTGCGGGGGTAGGACGGTGGCGCCGGACCGGCCGGGCGGCCCAACGAAGCCCGGAATCTGACTGAGACGCGGCATCAAACAAAAAAGAACCCCGGTCCGAAGACCGGGGTTCTTTCATTTGCGTGCGCGAGGGGGGATTTGAACCCCCACGCCCTTTCGGACACTGGCACCTGAAGCCAGCGCGTCTGCCGTTCCGCCACTCGCGCGCAACTTCTTTCACCCGGCAGAGGCCCGGAATCCGGACCAGCAACCTCGTAAAAGCAGCGAGATCAAGCATAACGGACAACTGCGGGAAAACACCAATCGGGACTCCGGGGGCGCCAAACCGCCGCAACGAAGGCACCCGGAACCCGCCTGCCCAGTCCCCCGCGGCGCCAGCCCACCCGCAGTGGGCTCCCGGACATCCGCGCACGTCAGGGCCGGTCAGACGCAAATATCCCGACCGCAGCGGCGGGCCGCATTAAGGCCATTCCCAGCCTTGCCCAGTAGTATCTGATGTAGGAGTGCCCGGTTACGGCGGACTCCTGCGAATGTTGGAAACCGAGTTCCGGAACAAACGCTGCCCCGCAGCTGCCAGGAAAGGAGAAGGACCATGGGCTTGCTGGACAAAGTCGAGCGCGGCATCGAAAAGGCCGTCCGCGGAGTCTTCTCCACCGGTTCCCGCGCCCAGGTTGAGCCGGTCGAGATCGCCAGCCACCTCCGCCGCGAAGTGGACAACAAGGCCCTCACCGTCGCCGCGGGACGCACCCTTGCACCCAACGTTTTCGATGTCCTGCTCAGCGGCGACGATTTCCAGCGGGCCCAGGAGTGGGGAACCCCGCTCGCGGAAGAACTGTGCGACGTCGTCATCAACCACGTCCGCAGCCAGGGATACACCCTCCAGGGTCCGGTGCGGATCAGCTTCCGCCGCGACGAGGACCGCCGGGCCGGCGATTTCGAAATCACGTCCCGGACCGAAAAGGCCGGTGGAGCCCCCGCCCAGCCCGGCGGCCAGGGCACCATGCCCGCAGCCCCGACCCGGCAGCCCGGCCGCCTCCAGCCGGTGCTTGACATCGACGGCCAGCGGTATTCGCTGAATGCACCCTCGGTGGTCCTGGGCCGCTCCTCCGAAGCGGACATCCTGATCGACGACACTGGAGTGTCGCGCCGACACCTGGAGATCCGTACCGGCCAGGGCGCAGCGCAGGCCATCGACCTGGGCTCAACGAACGGCAGCTACGTGAACGGCCACAAAGTGGTGGGCAGTTCGGAACTCACCGACGGCGCCACGATCACGATGGGACGGACCAAAATCATTTTCCGCCTGATGCCCGCCAACCCGGGCGGCCGCCCGTGAGTGAACTGACCATCACCGCCCTGCGCTTTGGTTTCCTGATCCTGCTCTGGGTGCTCATCTTCAGCATCGTCTCAGCCATGCGCCGCGACCTCATGATCGGCCGCAAAGCCGCCGCCGGTGCCCCCACCGCACGGCAGGTGCGCCGGAACCCTGCACTGGCCGAACCTGCCCCGGCCCCGGTGAAGCAGCAGGCCCGCCAGCTCGTCGTCACCGAAGGCCCGCTGAAAGGCACCACCCTTCCGTTGGCCGGGAGCCCCATCCTGCTGGGCCGGGCACAGGAAGCCACCCTGGTCCTGGAGGACGACTACGCCTCCGGCCGGCACGCACGCCTGTTCCCGCAGGGCAGCCGCTGGTTCATCGAGGACCTCGGTTCCACCAACGGCACGTATCTGGCAGATCAAGAGCTGACCCGGGCACTTCCGGTGGAGCTGGGTGTCCCCGTGAGAATCGGCAAGACGGTCATTGAATTGAGGCCGTAGCCATGGCTGCCCCCGAATCCCCCGCAGACAAGGCAGCAACTGCCCTGAAGCGGCCGCTCATCATGCGCTACGCCGCGCGCTCCGACGTCGGCCGCGTGCGCGCGAAAAACGATGACTCCGCCTACGTCGGCCGCCACCTCGCCGTCGTCGCGGACGGCATGGGCGGGCACGCCGGCGGTGACGTGGCATCCGCCGCCACCGTCCTGGACATGATCCATTTGGACCGCGATGACTACGACGCGGAGGCCGGCGAGGCCGACACCGTCCTGGCTGACGAGATCCAGACCGCCAACTCGCTCCTCTCCGAGCTGGTCCACATGAACCCGAAACTCGCCGGCATGGGGACCACCGTGACCGCGCTGCTGCTGGCCGGGGGCAAGCTCCACTTCGCGCACATCGGCGATTCGCGCGCCTACCGGCTGCGCAACGGCAAGTTCGAGCAGGTCAGCGTGGACCACACCTTCGTCCAGCGGCTCATCGACGAGGGCCGGCTGCGCCCCGAAGAGGCCGAGACGCACCCGCACAAGAACGTGCTCATGCGTGTCCTCGGCGACGTCGACGCCAGCCCGGAACTCGATCTGGACGTCCTCGACGTCGAACCCGGGGAACGCTGGCTGCTCTGCTCCGACGGGCTGAACTACGTTGCCGGCCACGTCGTTGAGCGCACGGTCCGGGAGACCAAGAGCCTGCGCGAGTGCGCCGAAAAGCTTGTTGACCTCACCCTGGAGGCCGGCTCCCCGGACAACGTGACAGTCGTCATGGTGGACATCGCGGAACAGACGCCGGACGACGTGAACACCGCCGCCGTCCAGGTCGTCCCGGCAATTGTCGCCGCGACAGCACTGGCATCGAAGACCGCACCACCGGCCGCACCACCGGCCGGCAGTGCCGGCAGCACCTATGCCGGCAAGGCTTCCGAGAACGCCAAAGACGACTACTCGGCCGGCAGATCAGACAAAACCCCGGAGGAGGCCGCCGGCCCGGCCAAGGAGCCAGAGCCCTCCACCGATCCGCATCTCGGCGAGCACCTGTCCGCCGAAGTCCTGCGTGAGGAACTCTCAACCCGTCCGCATGAACTCGTCGGCGCGGCGGCCTCCGCCGCGGCCTCCGGCTCCATCCCCTCCATCGCTGGCCGCACGGTGGCCCGCCGGGCCGCAACGGTGTTAACGCACAAGGCGGAGCCGGACAGGGAAGACGCCGACGAGTACAAACCGCCGGTCAGGCGCCGGCGCTGGCTGACAATCTCCATCGCCGCGGCGATCGTGGCCGTGCTGGGTATCGGCCTCTGGCTTGGTTACGCCTGGACGCAGACCCGGTACTACATCGGGGAGCACGATCAGCGAGTTGCCATTTTCAACGGGGTTTCCCAGCGCTTGGGCCCCATTCCGCTTTCCACCCTCGAGACGGTGACCGATATCCGGATGTCTGACCTGCCAGAGTTCTCGCAGCAGCGTGTACGCCAGACCGTTCCCGCGCGGGACCTCTACGACGCGCAACGGATCGTCAAGAACCTTGAGCGCACCGGCACGACGGCGCCGGCCGACGAGTGCCTGACCCCCTCCCCCACGCCGAGCGCCAGCGCGACCGGGCGGGCCACATCCGGCGCGGCCGCCCGTTCCAAATCGGCTTCCCCGACCCCGACGCCCTCGCCGTCGCCGAGTTACTGCGAGGGGGGCAAATGACGCCGATCGATCCCACGCCCAAGCCGCGCCGCAACGCCGAGCTGGTGCTGCTGGTCCTTGCCCTCGCGGTGGGGATCGGTGCCAACGCCCTCGTCGGCGTCGACCGGCAGAAGGCCTTCGACACCGATTTCTGGTTCCAGTCCGGCCTGCTCACGGCCGCGGCGCTGGCCTTCCATCTGGTGCTCCGCATCCGCGCAAAATACGCCGATCCGGTAATACTTCCCCTGGTCGTCGCGCTTAACGGCCTTGGCCTGGCAATGATCCACCGCCTCGACCGCGTCGGGGAAGACACCGGCAATAACCAGCTGCGCTGGACCCTGGTGGCGATGGCCGTGGCCATCGCCGTCATCTGGTTCCTGAAGGACCACCGGATCCTGCGCCGCTTCACGTACATTTCCCTCGCGGTCAGCGCGGTGCTGCTGATCCTGCCGCTGGTCCCGGGGATCTCCGCCGGCGAGGTTCTGGGCGCGAGTGTCTGGATCAAACTCGGGTCCATGACCTTCCAGCCCGGCGAAATAGCGAAGATCACCCTTGCCATCTTCTTCGCCGGCTACCTTTCCTCCAACCGGGACCTCATCCTGCTGGCCGGACGCAAGATCGGGCCCCTTCAGTTCCCCCGGTTCAAGGACATGGGCCCCATGATCACCGCCTGGCTGGTCAGCATTGGCGTGCTGATCTTCCAGCGCGACCTCGGCACCTCGATCCTGTTCTTCGGCCTGTTCCTGGTGATGATCTACGTCGCCACCAGCAGGATCAGCTGGGTGATCATCGGCGTCGTCCTGATGGTGGCCGGCGGCTTCGTGGCGTCCAAGGTCTTCTCGCACGTGGCACTGCGGATCGACGGCTGGCTCAATGCGTTCACCGAGGAGGTCTACGGGCGGGAATTCGGCGGCAGCCGGCAGATCGTCGAAGGGCTCTTCGGCATGGCCAACGGCGGCCTCGTCGGCACCGGCCTCGGCCAGGGCCGCCCCAACCTCGTCCCGTTCGCCAACAGCGACATGATCGTCGCCTCCTTCGGCGAGGAACTCGGGCTGATCGGCGTCTTTGCGATCGTGCTGATGTATCTGCTGCTCTTCACCCGCGGTTTCCGCGCCGCGCTCGGAACCCGGGACGCGTTCGGCAAACTGCTCGCCACCGGATTGTCCTTCGCCATCGCCCTGCAGTGCTTCGTGGTGATCGGCGGCGTCACGCGCCTGATCCCGCTGACCGGCCTGACGACGCCTTTCCTGGCGGCCGGCGGCTCCTCCCTGCTGGCGAACTGGATCATCGTTGGCCTGCTGCTGATGATCTCGCACACCGCACGCGGGCCGGTGGACACCACGCCCCTCCCGCCGGGCCAGGATCCTGGGCTGCAGAATGAGACTCCGGCCATGCCGCCGAAGCCTGCCACGGCACCGGCCCGCGGCACCAGCACCAGTCCAGACGCTCCCACCGAGGCGGTGAAACTCCCGTGAACCAGGCCATTCGCAACTCCTGGATCGCCGCGATCGCGATGTTCGCGCTGATCTTCGGTGCGCTCAGCTATGTCCAGGTGGTGGGCGCCGATGAACTCAAAGCCAACGCGTGGAACAAGCGCACCTTGCTGCAGAACTACTGCAACGACCGCGGTGCCATCATCGTCGGCGGCAAGCCGGTGGCGCAGTCCGTGGCGGGCAGCGAGAGCTGCCAGTTCCAGCGCAGCTACGCGCAGCCGGAGCTCTACGCCGGCATCACCGGCTATTTTTCGAAGAACTACGGCCTGACGGGCATGGAACTGGCCATGAACGAACAGCTCGCCGGCAGCTCGGACCAGTTGTTCCTGGACCGGGTCGGCCAGCTGTTCCTCGGCAACCAGCCCAAGGGCGCCTCAGTCGAGCTGACCCTGGATCCGAAAATCCAGAAGCTTGCCTATGACCTGATCCCCGAGGGCCAGCGCGGATCGATCGTGGTGTCCAACCCGAAGACCGGTGCGATCCTGGCCATGGTGTCCAAGCCCTCGTATGACCCCAATCTGGTGGCCACCCAGGATTCCGACGCCGAAGCGGCGAACATCACCAAGCTGAACAAGATCCCGGGCATCAACCTGAACCAGTCAGTGAGCGGTCCCACCGGCGCGCTGCTGGCTCCGGGGTCCGTTTTCAAGATCATCGACACGGCGGCGGCCCTGGGTTCCGGCAAGTACAACAAGGACAGCGTGCTGCCCAACCCGGCCGAGATGCCGTTCCCGGGGATCCAGTACAAGCTGCCGAACTACGCCGGCGGCAACTGCTACACCCGGAACACCGCCTCGTTCGCGTTCGCCCTCCAGCAGTCCTGCAACACCCCGTTCGCCAGCATCGCTATCGACCTGGGCCAGAAGGCGATCGAAGAACAAGCCAGCAAGTTCGGCTTCGGGCAGGACTTCGGCGACCAGCTGAAGCTCCAGATGGCAAAGAGCACTTTCCCGAGCGAGCCGCTGGACGACGCCGGGCTGGCGCAGTCGGCCATCGGCCAGCGGGATGTCCGTGCCACGCCGCTGCAGATCAACATGATGACCGCGGCCATCGCGAACGGCGGCGTTCAGATGAAGCCCAACCTGATCAAGGCCCTGCGGTCCCCCGATCTGCGGATTCTCAACGAGCCCAAGCCCGAGGCACTCCGGACCTCCACGAGCCCGGAAATCGCCCGCCAGATCAGCGAATGGATGACCAGCGTCGTCAGCGAAGGCATCGCCCGCGGCGCCGCGGTGCCCGGCGTCGAGGTGG
Source organism: Arthrobacter sp. 10T44 (assembly GCF_056393885.1). NCBI lineage: Bacteria > Bacillati > Actinomycetota > Actinomycetes > Micrococcales > Micrococcaceae > Arthrobacter > Arthrobacter sp. 10T44. The sequence goes on from NZ_JBFTGT010000009.1 coordinate 63,387, forward strand.
CAGGCAAGACCGGCACGGCCGAGCTCGGCACGGGCCTGAACAATTCATGGTTTACCGGGTTCGCCCCGGCGAATGACCCGCAAGTGGCCGTCACGATTGTCATGCAGGGCGTGGACATCACCACCGGCGCAAATCTAACCAGTCCGAACGCGAAGAAGATTTTTGAGGCGGTGTTGAATAAGTGAGGCCTACATCGGGAATCACCCTCGGCGGCAGATTCCAGCTGACCACACGCATTGCGATCGGCGGCATGGGAGAAGTCTGGAAGGCCAAGGACCTGATCCTTGGCCGGATCGTCGCGATCAAGGTCCTCAAGGAGGAATACACCGGCGACCCGGGTTTCCTCCAGCGTTTCCGGGCCGAAGCGCGGCACACCGCCCTGCTGAACCACGTGGGCATCGCCAACGTTTTTGACTACGGCGAGGAAGAAGGCTCCGCCTATCTCGTCATGGAACTCGTTCCCGGACAGCCGCTCAGCAGCATCATCGAGCATGAGCAGGTGCTCTCACCGGACCGCACCCTGTCGATGATCTCCCAGACGGCACGGGCCTTGTCCGTCGCCCACGCCCAGGGCCTGGTGCACCGGGACATCAAGCCAGGCAACCTGCTCATCACCCCGGACGGCCGGGTCAAGGTCACCGACTTCGGCATCGCGCGGCTGGCCGACCAGGTTCCGCTGACGCAGACGGGCCAGGTGATGGGCACGGCCCAGTACCTCGCCCCGGAACAGGCCACCGGGCAGACCGCGACCGGCGCCTCCGACATCTACTCGCTCGGCGTGATCGGCTACGAATGCCTCACGGGGCACCGTCCGTTCTCCGGCGAATCCCAGATTGCGATTGCGCTGGCCCAGGTCAACGACGCCCCGCCGCCATTGCCGGACAGCCTGCCCAGGCCGGTCCGCGCGCTCCTGATGTCGATGCTGGCCAAGGACCCCAAGAATCGCCCGGCCGATGCGATCAAGCTCGCCGAAGCGTCCGATGCCATCCGCAACGGCGACATCGCGGCCGCGCACGCGGCCGTTCCGGGCATGCTCCTCTTCGAAGCAGCCACCGGCCCCATTACCGCACCGGTGAACGTCCCCACCGCAGCGACGGGTGTCATCGGCGCCAGCGCGGCTGAGGACAAGTCGACGTCGGCGCTGCCGGTGATCGGCGCCGCCGGCGCGGGTGCCGCAGCCGGGCTGGCGGCCGGGGCCGCCGCGGCAAGCGGACACGGCGCACGCAGTGCCCTGTCCCGCGCGGATGCGCTGGCCGCGGAACGCAGCTGGATACCTGAGGAAGAGGACTATGACGGCTACGAACCGGAAGAGGAAGAGCCACGGCGGAAAGGCCGCAGCCCCTGGACCTGGCCGCTGATCGCCCTGATCCTGCTCGTTCTGTTTGCCTTGGTGGGAGTGGTCCTGTCGCAGGCCGGGATCCTGTTCCCCTCGTCCCCGGCCGCCACCAGCTCCAGCGCCAAGGCCAGTACGACAAGCGCCGCGCCGACGTCCAAGAGCCCGAGCCCCAGCCCCTCCAGCAGCTCGGCCACGCCAACCGAGTCGACGCCGGCCGCCATCAACCTGATTCCGGATGCATACAAGGGCCGCCCCTATAACGATGTCCGGGCGGAGCTGAACGGCCTGGGCCTTCAGGTCAAGGGCAACCCCATCGCGGACCCCTCCGCCCCCGACACGGTGATCGACATCGATCCCTCCGGCCCCGTACAGCCGGGTGAAACCATCACGGTGAGCTACTCCAAGGGACCGGAGAAGGTTACCGTTCCGACGCTGGAAACGGGGGCCAGCGAGGCAGCCGTCCAGCGCGCGATCGAGGGGGCCGGGCTGCGCTGGCAGAAGGGTGCTCCGGTCGAAGGCGACGGAACGCAGCAGGAGGGCACCTTTGTCAGTTCCGAGCCGGGATCAGGCGAGAAGGTCCCCGCCGGTTCCGTGGTCACCTATCACCTTGCCACCGCGCCGGCGCCCGTCTCGGACTCTCCCTCGCCGAGCGTCAGCACCACCAAGTAGGCGCCCGTGTCCACTTCACCCCGCACTCCATCGCACCGGGAGGACAGCAGCCCGGCGTCGGCCCAGCGCGTCCTCAGCGGGCGCTATGAGCTGGGTGAGCTGATTGGCCGCGGCGGGATGGCAGACGTGTTCCGCGGGATTGATACCCGGCTGGGACGAACCGTGGCCATCAAGCTGCTCCGCCCGGACCTGGCGCGGGACCCGCAGTTCCAGGCCCGGTTCAAGCGTGAGGCCCAGGCCGTCGCGGCGCTGAACCACCCTTCCATCGTCGCCGTCTTCGACACCGGGGACCATGCCGTCCCCGGTGGCCACGACGACACCGTGCGGGTGCCGTACATCGTGATGGAGTACGTCTCGGGCAAGACCATCCGCGACCTGATCAGGGCCAAGGAAGTCACGATCGACCAGGCCATAGACTTCTCGCTGGGGGTTTTGGCCGCCCTCGATTACAGCCACAAGGCCGGGATCGTGCACCGCGACATCAAACCGGCCAACGTCATGTTCTGCCCGGATTCGAACAGCGTGAAGGTGATGGACTTCGGGATTGCCCGCGCCATGGCCGACTCCTCTGCGACCATGACGCAGACGCAGGCCGTGGTGGGAACGGCCCAGTACCTCTCTCCCGAACAGGCACGCGGCGAAACAGTCGACGCGCGCAGCGACCTGTACTCGGCCGGTTGCCTGCTCTACGAGATGCTGACCGGACGCCCGCCGTTCGTCGGCGACAGCCCGGTCTCGGTCGCTTACCAGCATGTGCGTGAGATTCCGGAACCGGCCAGCAGCCTGAACCCTGAGGTTTCCGCGGCGCTGGACAGCGTGCTGGCCAAAGCCCTGCAAAAGAACCGGGCCGACCGGTTCCAGGACGCGGCTGCATTCCGGCGCGCGCTCCGGGCGGCCCGCAGCGGCGTCGCCGTGGCGGCCCTGCCGGCCAGTGAGGCGCCGACAGACCCGAACAACACGGTCGCGGGCACGGAGCAGGCGCCGCCCACGGCCGCCTTCGCCTTGACCGGGGCCAAGTTCCTCGATGACGTCCCTTCCGGCCGCATCACGCCGCAACAGACCGCCGCGGAGGACGAGGCACTCGCCCAGTCCGGCTCGGCCCCGCACGGTCACCCCGACACCGACAGTCTCGAGCTGAGCCTTCCGGCCGAACGCGAACCCACCCCCCGGCAAAAGTCCCGCCGCCGGATGTGGACGGCGACGCTGCTGATCTTCACGCTGCTGGTATTGGCCGGAGGCGGCCTGTGGCTCTACAACATGGTCAACCAGCGGCCTGCGCCCATAGCCAAGGTGGACGTCCCCGCGGTGACGTCGCTGACCGAATCCGAGGCGCTGCAAAGGCTCTACAACGCCGGGCTCAAGCCCCAGTTGAAGCGCATCCAGCACGAGACCGTCCCCAAGGGCATCGCCGTCGGCACCGTGCCCACGGCCGGGAGCTCGCTGGAAAGCAATTCCGAGATCACCCTCAATATCTCCGAGGGCCCCAGTGTGATCACCATCCCCGCGGACCTGCCGGGCCGGACCGAGGCGGATGCCCGGGACGAGCTGCGCCGGATAGGGCTGACCGGTGCCCCGAAAACCACCCTGGACAACAGCCCCAATGTGCCGGCGGGCATCGTCATCACGACCAACCCGGCGCCGGCGCAGACCGTGGCCGTGGACAGCACGGTGGAACTCATCGTGTCCACCGGCAAGGTTGCGGTGCCGCAGCTCATCGGCCTTCCGAAGGCGGAGGCGCAGGCTGCACTGAAGAAAGTCGGCCTCCTCGCCATCATCAAGGAAGTCGAAAACACGCAGGTCCAGCCGGGCAAGGTGACGGCGCAAAGCGACGCCGCGCAAGCCGCCGTCGAGCAGGGCAAGGCGATTACCGTAACCGTGGCAAAGGCCCCGCCGCCTCCGCCCCCGCCGACGCCGACCCCTTCGCCCACACCTTCGCCGACCCAGACGGACGTCACGGAAGGCGTCGGCAAGCTGCTGGGGCCCGGCGCCTAGCAGCGCGCCGGGTTCAGTGCTGGATGAGCGGGCTCAGGGCCGCGGCCCGCGCCGCGGCCCCCGCCATGCCCAGTGACTCAAGCCAGTTCCCGAGCATCAGGTAGCCGCCCTCGGTGAGCACCGACTCGGGGTGGAACTGGACGCCGCAGAGCGGTGCCGCGCGGTGCTGCAGTCCCATCACGACGCCGGTGGCCGTCTCAGCGGTGATCTCCAGGATCTCCGGGATGCTTTCCCGCACGGCGGCGAGGGAGTGATACCGCGTCGCCGTGAACGGCGACGGCAGGCCGCTGAAGACGCTGGTCCCGTGGTGTTCGACGAGCGAGGTCTTGCCGTGCATCAGTTCGGGGGCGTGCGTAACGCGCCCGCCGTAGGCCTCCGCCAGCGCCTGGTGTCCGAGGCAGACGCCCAGCATGGGCTTGTTGTGGCTGCCGCACCACTTGATCAGCTCGATGCAGACACCTGCGTCGGCCGGCGCACCGGGTCCGGGCGAGACCAGGACGCCGTCGCGGGCTTCGGCCATCTCGATCGCCTCGGCAAGCGTCACGTCGTCGTTGCGGACCACGGTTGTCTCCGCGCCGAGCTCCTGGAGGTAGCCGACCAGGGTGTAGACAAAGCTGTCGTAGTTGTCTACGACCAAGATTTTGGTTGTGCTCATGGGTGCCTTGCTAAGCCAATCGTCGAATCAGTGAACGGGCTGAATTGCGCCATCCAGGGAAAAAGGAACTGAACCATCAATACCAGCACGCCGGCCAGCAACACCAGCGATGTGACGATACGCAGCCATAGCGGTCCGGGAAGCCCGCGGAAGATCCATCCGTACATCGTCTAACCCTCCCCGAGGGTGCGGGCCACCTGGGCTGCTATTTCGGCCGGTGGCCCCGCGGAAGCGGGCTGCCAGCGCTCCAGCAGGGAATAGGCGATGATCCGCTCCTGCGAACCGAAGCGCGGGTTGCAGCTGGTCATGGTGAGGTAGCTTTCCGTCGGTTTGGCCGAGGGCTGCGCCGGGACAGGCAGCAGGACGTCCGTGGCGGAAGGCAGAACGATCTCGCTGTTGCGGAACCGGTAGACGTAGTAGCCCTCCCGGGTCTGCACGTAGATCCTGTCGCCCGGGACCAAGGAGTCGATATTGTCCAGGACAGCTCCATGGGTCTGCCGGTGCCCCGCCAGCGCAAAGTTTCCCGCCGCGCCGGGCATCGCGGTGCCGTCGTAGTGTCCGAGCCCCAGCGAGTCCAGTACCTCGGGCGTGGTTCCCTGCACGACGGGCCGCGTGTACCCGGCGCCGAAGCGCGGCACGTAAACGACGCCGATCGTAGTGCCGGCTGCCGGCTCGGAAGCGACAGGGGCTGGACCCGGGCCGGCGGAGGCAGGGCCGGCCGAACCGTCCACGCCGGTGCTCGCGCCACTGGGCCGGGGGGCGCCCGGTCCGTTTAGCTCCCGCGCGAAATCCTTGACGACCTCGCGTTGCCGGGCATCGGCGTCGAGGTTGGTCCACCAAAGCTGCCAGGCGACAAACAGCAGCAGGACCACCCCTGCCGTCAGGAGCAACTCCCCGGCAACTTGAAGGGCGCGGGACACCGCGCTCCGCGGAACTTCGCCGCCGCCCCGCGCAGGCGCGGCCAGGGATTCCGCCTTCTCCTGCAGCACCGTGGCCTCTCCTCTGGGCGTTCGCAGCGGGCGGAGTGTGGCCTTAACTACAGCTAGAATTGGCTGCGATTAGGATTTCAAACTCCACCAAGAGCGCGTTGACCGCCGGCTGTTCCTTTTCTTGCAGGATATCAAGCCGAGGCACCCGCTCCTCATCCAGCCCGCCAAGGAGGACCCGTGCCCGAGTCGAAGCCGCGAAAGAGGACTGCCAGCGTCGCGCAGCAGACTTCTGCGACGCAGGCCTATAAGCCCAACCCCGTCTGGTTCAAGCCGGTGATGTTCGGCCTGATGATCATCGGACTGCTGTGGATCATCACCTTCTACATCAGCGAAGGCACCCTCCCGGTCAGGGAGTGGGCGTCGTGGAACATCGTCGCCGGATTCGGCATCGCCATCGTCGGCTTCCTGATGACCACGCGTTGGCGTTCCTGAACCCCGCATTCCCCTTCGCAGCAGGCCGGCACACAGAGTGTGCCGGCCTGCTGCGTTAAGCCCGCGCCGTTAGCGTCGGCTGGTCGGGCGATAATGCTGGAAGGCAAACTCTCCAGCAAAGGATTCCAGATGACCCCCGACGTCAGTGGCTGCATCATCGGCGACGATGGATTGACCCGGCCGGCCTGGGCAGCCACAGACCCGCTCCTGCGCGACTACTACGACAGCGAGTGGGGGCTCCCGGTCCGGGACGAACAGGGGCTCTACGAACGGATCAGCCTCGAGGCGTTCCAGGCCGGCCTGTCCTGGGCGACGATCCTCCGCAAGCGCCCCGCCTTCCGCGCCGCGTTCGCCGACTTCCACCCTGAGACAGTGGCCGCCTTTACCGAGGACGACGTCGAGCGCCTGCTGCAGGACGCCGGCATTGTCCGCAACCGGCTCAAGATCCGGGCAACGATCACCAATGCCCAGGCCACTGTGGACCTCAGGGACGACGGGGGGCTGGTGGACTTCGTCTGGGGCTTCCAGCCTGACAGCACCCCGGAGCCGACGGCCCTGACAGAGATTCCCACGAGCTCCCCGGAGTCGGTCGCGTTGTCCAAGGCCCTGCGCAAGCGCGGCTTCGTGTTTGTCGGCCCCACCACGATGTACGCCCTGATGGAGGCCATCGGGATGGTCGACACCCATCTGCTCGACAGCCACCGGCGCGGCACCTCGGGCGTCTGGCTCCGCTAGTCGCAGCCCACCGGGTCCACAGCTGTGCACAAGCAGCCCAAAGTTATCCACAGCCTGTTGATACCCCGGGCGGATCGCGGCCCGGGGAAAACGGTCCGCGCTGGCCCGCCCGCGCACCCAAATCAGGGGATAGAGACCCGGTCCCTCCGCTGAATCACAGACCTGTAAGTTATTAACACTGTGGACGGTCTGTGGATAACCGCAGTCGGAGCCGAGTGTGGCCGCCTTCGACCCATTGCCAGGCCGGTTGCGCCGTCGCCCAGCTCTCCACTCTGTGCACCGGGTTGCATCGGGTGTGCCTTGGGATACTTGTCCACTTAATAACAGGCCGCTACCCACAACTTATCCACAGCTGGGGATAAGTGGCCGCTGGCCGTCGCCCGGCAGCCCCGGAAAAGCCCGGAATGGCGCGTTTTCCACGGCGAAACTCAGAGGATCAAGTTATTAACAATGTGAACAACCCTGTGAATAACGGCCTATAAATCAGATAAATAGGACCCCTCCCGCGATCGCAGTCGCTTAGGCTCCCCTGGCGTGCAGGACTGGGAGGGCCTGGAAGGGTGTTTCCGGCCCTGGCGGCTGACGGCGGCAGCAGCGGCTGGAGCAGGGGCTGGCCGGGGGAGACGGGTCCGCCTGGGCTGACGGTTGTGGCGGGTCCGCGCGGAGAGTCCCCGGGCGCGCTGGGTCCGGCCGGAGGTTGTCCACTTAACCACAGGCGGTCCCCAGCAAGTTATCCACAGGTGTGGAGAGTGGCGGGTGGGCTGCGCGGGATTTGCCAGCTGTGGCGGTCAGATCCGGCATCGTCGGTTGAACTACAGGCATGTAAGTTACCAACAATGTGGATAACCCCTGTGGAAAAGTTTCACGCCGGAGATGGCGCGTAACATACGGGGGCAGGGCTTACGGAAAAGCGCGGCGGTTTTGGACCGGCGCATCCCGGACCCGGGGCGCCTCCGTCCGGAACCGTAGCGGAAACCCACGGCCCTAGCGCAGAGCGGGTCGCCTAGGCCGGCAGCGAGGTGGCCGCGGCGTGCAGGGCGGTGGCTGCGACGAGCAGGCACAGCACCACGGCAAGTCCGGCGGCCTGAAGGAGCCCTTGGCGACGGCCCCGCGGAACGTAGGCGATCACCGCGGCGCTCAGCGCTCCAGTGATGAGGCCGCCAAGGTGGGCCTGCCAGGCGATCTGGGGGATGACAAAGCCAATGACGCCGTTGATGGCGATCAGGACCCATAGTTGCCTGGTGTCGCCGCCGCGGTGGCGCTGGACCACCAGCATGGCGCCGAAAAGGCCGAAGATGGCGCCGGAGGCACCGACAACGCCGGTGAGGGCCTGGCCCGGTGCGTAGGCCGGTGTCAGCAGCAGATAGCCTACGGATCCGCCAACGGCTGACAAGAGATAGAGCGCCAGGAAGCGGACACGCCCGAGGAGGGGTTCCAGCGCCTGGCCGAACATCCACAGCATGTACATGTTGAGCACGATGTGGAGGATGAAGCCTTGCGAGTGAAGGAAGGCCGAGGTCAGCATCCGCCAAGGTTCGAAGGCGCCGTAGGCGGGGTTGGCGTAGACCGTGGCGAAGGCGAAGTTCTGGTAGATCCCGTCGTTGGGAACTATCCACTGCAGCACGTAGACGAGGACACAGGCTGCGATGATCCCTAAGGTGGCCAGCGGCTTCCCCAGGGCGGCGGCGCCGCCGTAGACCGAGCGGGCCGTCGGCGTCGTACGTTTGGTTTCGTTGACACAGTCAACACACTGGAATCCGACGGCGGCCGCCCGCTGGCAGTCGGGGCACGCAGGGCGCCCGCACCGCTGGCACCGCACGTAGGCGGGCCGGTCCGGGTGCCGGGGGCACACCGGGATCTGCGCGGACGGCTCTGCCGCCGGAATTCCGTAGCTCATGGCGTGGGCTAGAGCTGTTCTACGTCAATGCTGTTGATGACGACGTCCTCGACCGGGCGGTCGCCCATGCCCGTGCGGACACCTTCGATGGCGTCGACGACCTTCTTGGACTCATCGTCCGCGACCTCGCCGAAGATGCTGTGCTTGCCCTGCAGCCAGCCGGTCGGGATGGTGGTGATGAAGAACTGGGATCCGTTCGTGCCGCGGCCCATCTGGATGCCCGCGTTGGCCATGGCCAGCTTGTAGGGCTCGTTGAAGGTCAGCTCCGGGTGGATTTCGTCGTCGAACTTGTAGCCCGGCCCGCCGACGCCACGGCCCAGCGGGTCGCCGGCCTGGATCATGAAGTCCTTGATGATGCGGTGGAAGATGGTGCCGTTGTAGAGCGGCGTGCCGGTCTTGTCCTCACCGGTTTCCGGGTGGGTCCAGGCCTGCTCACCGGTGGCCAGGCCGACGAAGTTCTTGACGGTCTTGGGCGCGTGGTTACCGAAGAGGTTGACGACGATGTCGCCCAGGCTCGTGTGAATGGTTGCTTTTGCGGTTGCGATGGCAGTCATGGCCCTATTCTTCCACGGCAGGGGTTCGCGCACAGGGCCGCAGAGTCAGTTCCGCGCTGGGTGAAATCCAGCCGAAATCGGGCCTGAGAATAGCCGGTGGGGTCCCGGACACGTAGGCTAACTGCAGAACCGTCACATTAATCGGGAGGTAGTTGTGAAGAAAACGGATCGTATTGCCCGTGAGCTGGAGCAGTCAGTCAGCACCGCAGTAGAAAACGCCAAGGACTGGGCAGGCCCGCGGGTCGAAGCAGCAGTCGACTGGGCTGTTCCGCGTCTGCAGCAGGGCCTGGACACCGCTTCTCCCAAGATCCAGGAGGGCCTCAAGTCGGCGGCCCACAACCTGGCCGACGGCGTGGCCACTGTGACCCCCCGCATTCAGGACGGGCTGGCCCAGTTGGCGCCGAAGATCCACGATGCCGTCGAAAGCGCCACCCCCCGGCTGCACGATGCCCTGGACAAGGCCACCCCGGTGATCGCCAACGCCCGTGACCGCGTCGTCGTCGAATACCTGCCCAAGCTTTCGGACCAGATCGGCCACGCCTCCGACGCCGTGCACCGCACCCTGGAAGGCGCACCGGCGCACGTGGACGCTGTGGCACAGCGGCTGGTTGACTCCGGTGTTGTCCACAACATCCAGGGGCAGGCGCAGTCCGCCGGCCAGCAGATCAAGGCCGCCGCCGCCGAAGCCAGCCGTGCCGTCACCGGTGAGCTTGGCAAGCCGCAGAAGCCCAAGCACCGCGGCTTCCTTATCTTCGGCGTCATCGCCGCGGCCGTGGCCGCCGGCGTCGCCGCCTGGAAGGCATCCAAGCCGATCGAGGACCCGTGGAAGACGCCGGCCCCGGTCACGCCCGTGACTCCGGCCCCGGTTCCGGCCACTACGGTCAGCGACGTCAAGGAGACCGTGAAGGAAAGCGTCAGCGACGCCGCCGACGCGACGGTTGCCGCAGCCGACAAGGCGGCCGAGGCTTCGGCGGATGCCGCTGACGCCGCTGCAGCCAAGTCGGGGGATTCCTCCGCGAAGGTTGCGACCGACGCCAAGACCGCGGTTCGCAATATCGCAGCGAGCCTGAACGGCGACGACAAGAGCAAGTAGCTCCTGGGCTGCCGGTGAACCAGCCGGCAGCCTGAGGACTGCACTTCAAGGAGGGGTTCCGCCGCCGGCGGGGTCCCTCCTTTTGGTTTGCCTTTAGCGGCCCGGGATGCCCGTCAACAGGCCGCAAGAACGGTGCAGGTGCTAAATTTGGGGGGATGTCACCCGATGAACCCTCTGTGGATGCCCCACACGATGCTGAGCAGCCCCCGGCTGTCTCCATCGTTATTCCGGCGTACAACGAGGAAAGCGTCATCCGGCAGTGCCTGATTGCCGCCGTCTACCAGTCCGTCCCGGCGCACGAGATCATCGTGGTGGACAACATGTCTAAGGACCGCACCGCGGAGATCGTCCGCCAGATGCAGCTGGAGTACCCGGAGAGCCCGATCATCCTTCTCAGCCAGGACACAGACCAGGGCCTCATCCCGACCCGGAACTTCGGCCTGGACCACGCCAGCGGGGATGTCCTGGGCAGGATCGACGCCGACTCGGTGCTGGAACCGGACTGGGTGGAACAGGTCCAGCAGGCCTTCGCGGACGCGTCAGTGCATGCCGCCACCGGGCCCGTTGTCTACTACGACATGCCAATGCGACGCTTCGGCCTTAAGGCCGACGACAAGATGCGCCAGCTCATGCTCAAGCTGGCCAAACACCAGTACCACTTCCTGTTCGGCTCCAACATGGCCCTGCGCCGTTCCGCGTGGGAGACCATTCGGCTGGAGACCTGCCGCGATGAGAAGGATGAGATGCATGAGGACATCGATCTCTCCCTTCACCTTGCCGACCACGAGCTGCGGATCCAGTACTGGCCGCAGATGGTGTCCGGGATGTCAGCGCGCCGGCTCGAGGATTCGCCCCGCGACTACCGTTACTACGTCACACGCTTCGACCGCACCTACAAGGCGCACAACGTCAAGAAAATGGCTCTGAAAGCGCCCATGGTGGTCTTCTTCTCGGTGTACTTCCCGGCGAAGCTGCTGCGCGCCATCCACACCGTCAACACCGCCCAGCCGGCCCGCCGCGGCGGCCAGTAAGGCCCCTAAGGCCCGCCGGCGCACCCGCGGCCGCCGCCGTCGTCAGTCCGTCCCCAGCTCCGCCAGCCGGGCGGCAGCACGCCGCACCGCGCGGGAGCGTCGCTGGCCCATCACGACGACGGCGAGTCCCACCAGGATCATGCCCAGGCCGGCATAGGTTCCGGCCGGCAGCGTCTCGCCCAGGAAGGCCGCCGCCAGCAGCGCCGCCCCCGGGATCTCCAGCAGGATGATCATTGAAACCAGCAACGGGCTCATCGTGGCGAGCAGGTGGTTGAACGCCGTGTGGCCCACCAGCTGCGCGCAGACAGTGATGGCCAGGATGCCCAACCAGCCGGTCGCGTCGAAGCCCGCGAGCGGCTGCCCGGTGGCCAGGGCCAGCACCGCCACGACGGCGGCACACATGCCGTAGCAAAGCGTGGTGTAGACGCCGGTGCCCATGGTCTGGCGGGCCTTGCCGCCGGCCAGCGTGTAGATGCCCGCCAGCACGCCCCCGGCAACGGCGAGAAGATCCCCAACCAGGGCTTGCGGCGAGCTGCCCATGTCAAAGCCGGTGATGGCCACAACACCGCCGAAAGCGAGGCCGAGGCCGGCGAGGACCTGCCAGCGGTGCCGGACCCCGCGGAAGAGCTGGAACACGGCGATCCAGCCCGACTGCAGGCAGACCAGGGCGGTCGCTGCCGCCACCGACGTGAGCTGCAGGGACGTGATGAAGCAGGCGAAGTGCAGTGCCAGTGCCACCGCGGCCGCCAGCGACCAGCGGAACTCGCTGCCCGTGACCCGGCCGAACTGGCGGGGCTGGCGAACCAGCACGGGCCCGGCCATCACGGCCGCTCCGATGGCGTTGCGCCAGAAAGCGATTGCGAGGGCGCTGACGGACGTGGCGCCCAGGGTGGCGGCGATCAACGGGCCGGAGGAGGCGACACCCAGCACGCCGAGGGCGGCGAGGAAGAAGTTCACGCTCCAACAGTAGTGTGCCGGCGGGGGCGTCCAGGTTCCGCGCCGGCCCGTTACGGGAAGCCTCGAGGGCTTAACGCAAAAGGTCCCGGCCAGCGTTTCCGCTGGCCGGGACCTTTCCTATGGTGGAGGCACGGGGACTCGAACCCCGAACCCCCTGCTTGCAAAGCAGGTGCGCTACCAATTGCGCCATGCCCCCATAAGAAGCAACCCGTCAATCATACCCCGCTGCCGGAGAGCCGTTGCCAGCTTTCCTGCCGGGGTTCCGGGCTAATCAACCGTGTCGGTCGACTCGCTCCAGACTGCCTTCCGGGCTTCGGATTCCTGCACCTTCCTGTAGAGCAGGACGCCTGCGATCGTGGCTGCAACAACCAGCAACTTCTTCACATGCACCCCGTTCCGGTCCAGTTTCACGTGGACCTTTACAGGAACCAGTACAGGTTCCGTGGGCGTACCAGGACTTGAACCTGGGACCTCTTCGTTATCAGCGAAGCGCTCTAACCGCCTGAGCTATACGCCCCGATGCCTCATCGGGCCGAGATATGACTTTACAGCACATCCCGGCCCGATCTCAAATCGAGGCATTTCCCCGGAGAATATCCGGGAAAACTACGGGTTCTAGTCGTCCGTAAGGGTGACGCCGATGCCGCCCACGAGGGTGGCAGCGATGTTGTACAGCACCGCCGAAAGCATCGACAGGGCCGTCAGCAGCACCACGTTGATCACCGCGATGATCACCGCGAAGGAGGCAACCTGGCCGAGGGAGGCGACCTTCTTCAGTTCGAAGCCGCCGCTTTCGGAGCCGGCCAGGGTTCCGAGGAGCCCGTCCACCTGGTCGAAAATGCCGGTCAGGTCCAGGACGGTCCAGAGCACGATCGCGGCGACGACGGTCACGATGCCGAGCGCCACCGAGAGCAGGAAAGCCATCTTGAGCACGGACCAGGGGTCGACCTTGCTGATCAGCAGGCGCGCGCGGCGGACTTTCGCCTTCGGCGCCGGCTTAACCAGTCCCGGAGTTCCCTGGGCAGGGCGCTGGCCGGAGGCTTCCGGTCGCTGTCCGGCTGCTGCGGGACGCTGGCCCGGAGCGGCCGGCCGCTGTCCTGGGACAGCGGGACGCTGGCCGGGGACGGCGCCGGCCGGTCGCTGCTGCGGACGCGACGGGGCGTTCACCCGCGGGGCGGCAGCCGGCTGCCGCATCCCGCCGGGGCCGCTGCTCGACTTGGGATATGAGTCGGAATTGCTCACGCGTTACCTCCGGTATTGTCTTCGTCCAGCTCGGCATGGCCTGATGACTCATCTGACTCCGGGGCCGGTACTGATTCTGTCTCTGCGGACCCCTCGTGTGATCCGGTCTCTCCAGCCAACGTTACGTCATCCTGCTCCGTAGCCCGACTTTCATCGCCGCTTTCGAGGGCTGTTTCGTCGGTCTCGAGGCCGCGTTCGCTGTTGCGGGCCACCGCGATGATGCGGTCGTTCTTGTCCGGTTTGGCAAAGATCACGCCCATGGTGTCGCGGCCCTTTGCGGGGACCCCGGTCACGGAGGAGCGGACCACCTTGCCTCCTTCCATGACCACCAGGACTTCGTCTTCCTCGTTGACGATCAGGGCACCGACGAGGTGTCCGCGTTCTTCCTGGTACTTGCCGACCTTGATGCCGAGTCCACCGCGGCCCTGGAGACGGTATTCCTCCACCGCGGTCCGCTTGGCGAAGCCGCCTTCGGTGACGATGAAGACGAACGATCCGTCCTGTACGACGTCGGCCGCCAGCAGTTCGTCGTCCTCGCGGAACTTCATTCCGGTGACGCCGGACGTTGCCCGGCCCATCGGGCGCAGTGCCTCATCCGTGGCCGTGAAGCGGATCGACTGGCCCTTGCGGGAGACCAGCATCAGGTCATCCGTTTCGGACACCAGCTGTGCCGAGACCAGCTCATCGCCGTCGCGCAGGTTGATGGCGATCACGCCGGCGGAGCGGTTGGTGTCGTAGTCCTCCAGCCGCGTCTTCTTGACCAGGCCGCGCTTGGTGGCGAGCACCAGGTACGGGGCGTGCTGGTAGTCGCGCAGGTCCAGCACCTGGGCGATGTGCTCGTCCGGCTGGAAGGCCAACAGGTTCGCCACGTGCTGGCCCTTGGCGTCGCGGGCCGCTTCCACCAGTTCGTACGCCTTGGCACGGTACACGCGGCCCAGGTTCGTGAAGAACAGCAGCCAGTGGTGCGTGGTGGTGACGAAGAAGTGCTCCACGACGTCGTCGCCGCGCAGCTGGGCGCCCTTGATGCCCTTGCCGCCGCGCTGCTGCGACCGGTAGTTGTCGCTGCGGGTGCGCTTGACGTAGCCGCCCCGGGTGATCGTGACGACCATTTCCTCTTCGGGGATCAGATCCTCGATCGACATGTCGCCGTCGTAGCCCATCAGGACCTTGGTCTTGCGGTCGTCGCCGTGCTTGGCCACAATTTCGGCCAGCTCGGTGCTGATGATCTCGCGCTGGCGCTCCTCGGAGGCAAGGATCGAGTTGTATTCGGCGATCAGGGCTTCGAGTTCCGAGTGGCGGTCCTGGATCTTCTGCCGCTCCAGGGCGGCAAGCCGGCGCAGCTGCATATCCAGGATGGCCCGGGCCTGCAGTTCGTCGATGTCCAGCAGTTCCATCAGGCCGTCGCGGGCCGCTTCGGTGGTGGTGGAGGCACGGATCAGGGCGATGACCTCGTCCAGCGCGTCCAGCGCTTTGAGGAGGGCGCGCAGGATGTGCGCTTCCTCCTCCGCCTTGCGCAGGCGGTACCGGGTGCGCCGGGCGATGACGTCCATCTGGTGCGTGACCCAGTGCCGGATAAACGCGTCGAGGCTGAGCGTGCGCGGAACCCCGTCGACGATTGCAAGCATGTTCGCCGCGAAGTTGTCCTGCAGCTGGGTGTGCTTGTAGAGGTTGTTCAGCACCACCTTGGCGACGGCGTCGCGCTTGAGCACAATGACGAGGCGCTGGCCGGTGCGGCCCGAGGTCTCGTCGCGGAGGTCGGCGATGCCGGAAATCTTGCCGTCCTTGACGAGTTCGGCAATCTTGATCGCCAGGTTGTCCGGGTTGGCTTGGTACGGCAGCTCGGTGACCACGAGGCAGGTGCGGCCCTGGAGTTCCTCGACGTTGACGACGGCGCGCATGGTGATGGAGCCGCGGCCGGTCCGGTAAGCGTCCTCGATGCCCTTGTGGCCCAGGATCGTGGCGCCGGTCGGGAAGTCGGGACCCTTGATCCGCTGGATCAGTTCTTCGAGCAGCTCTTCGCGGCTGGCGGTCGGGTTGGCCAGGTACCACTGGACGCCGTCGGCAACCTCACGGAGGTTGTGCGGCGGAATGTTGGTGGCCATGCCGACGGCGATGCCGGACGAACCGTTAACCAGCAGGTTCGGGAAACGCGCCGGCAGAATGGTCGGTTCCTGGTTCTTGCCGTCGTAGTTGTCCTGGAAATCAACGGTTTCCTCATCAATGTCCCGGACCATTTCCATGGCCAGCGGTGCCATCTTGGTTTCGGTGTACCGGGGAGCCGCGGCGCCGTCGTTGCCGGGCGAACCGAAGTTGCCCTGGCCGAGTGCCAGCGGGTAGCGCATGGTCCAGTCCTGGATCAGGCGGACCAGGGCGTCGTAGATCGCGGTGTCGCCGTGCGGGTGGTACTGGCCCATGACCTCGCCGACCACGCGGGCACACTTGTTGAAGGACCGGTCGGGGCGGTAGCCGCCGTCGAACATCGCGTACAGCACGCGGCGGTGGACGGGCTTGAGTCCGTCGCGGACGTCCGGCAGCGCTCGTCCGACGATGACGGCCATGGCGTAGTCGAGGTAGGAGCGCTGCATTTCGGTCTGCAGGTCAACCTGTTCGACGCGGTCGGTCAGCACATCGGTGTCAAGAACGGTGCCTTCGAGCACGGGTTCCGCGCCGGATGCGGCTGGAACCTCGGGTGTTTCGTCACTCATAGTCTATATTTTCCGTTTCAGGTATATATCGGTTCTGGAATATTTAGGGCCTTGGCCGCTAGATATCGAGGAACCGAACGTCCTTGGCGTTCTGCTGAATGAAGTTTCGGCGGGATTCGACGTCCTCGCCCATCAGGACGGAGAAGGTCTGGTCCGCCGCCAGGGCGTCGTCCATGGTGACCTGCAGGAGGGTGCGGTGGTCCGGGTCCATGGTGGTGTCCCAGAGTTCCGTGTAGTCCATCTCGCCGAGGCCCTTGTAGCGCTGGATGCCGTTGTCCTTGGGGATACGGCGGCCGGCGGCTTGGCCGGAGACCAGCTTCGCGTCGCGTTCCCGGTCGCTGTAGACGTAGTCGTGCGGGGCGTTGGACCACTTGATCCGGTACAGCGGCGGCTGGGCCAGATAGACGTAGCCGTTCTCGATCAGCGGGCGCATGTAGCGGAACAGCAGCGTCATCAGCAGCGTGGTGATGTGCTGGCCGTCGACGTCGGCATCGGCCATCAGGACGATCTTGTGGTACCGGAGCTTGGCCAGGTCGAAGTCCTCGCCGATGCCGGTGCCGAACGCGGTGATCATGGACTGGACTTCGGCATTGCCGAGGGCTTTGTCGAGCCGGGCACGCTCGACGTTCAGGATCTTGCCGCGCAGCGGCAGGATGGCCTGGGTCTCGGGGTTGCGCCCGCGCTTGGCCGACCCGCCGGCCGAGTCACCCTCCACGAGGTAGACCTCGCACTTCTGCGGGTCCTTGGAGGAGCAGTCGGACAGCTTGCCGGGCATGCCGAACGATTCCAGCGGGCTCTTGCGGCGCGCGTTGTCGCGCGCCTTGCGGGCGGCCATCCGGGCCTGGGCCGCGGAGATGGCCTTGCGGATCACGTCGCGGGCCGGGCCGGGGTTGCGTTCCAGCCAGTCGCCGAGACCGTCGGTGACGACGCGCTGCACGAAGCCCTTGACCTCGGAGTTGCCGAGCTTGGTCTTGGTCTGACCCTCGAACTGCGGTTCGGCGAGCTTGACCGAGATGACTGCGGTCAGGCCTTCGCGGATGTCGTCGCCGGTGAGGTTGTCGTCCTTTTCCTTGATGATGCTCTTCTCCCGCGCGTAGCGGTTGATGAGCGAGGTCATCGCGGCGCGGAAACCCTCTTCGTGGGTTCCGCCCTCGTGGGTGTTGATGGTGTTGGCGTAGGTGTGGACGCTCTCGGAATAGGCGTTGGTCCACTGCATCGCCATTTCCAGGGCGATGTGCCGTTCCGTGTCCTCGGTTTCGAAGGCGATGACGTCCTCGTGGACGACGTCGACCTTTTTGCCGGAGTTCAGGTGCTTCACGTAGTCCAGCAAGCCGTCGTCGTACTGGTACACCACGGTGTGGAACTCCGCGGGGACTTCACCTTCGGTCTCGACGACGTCGAGATCCAGGTCGTCATCGTCGGACGGCTCCGCGGCCGCGCGGCGCTCGTCGGTCAACGTGATGCGCAGTCCCTTGTTCAGGAACGCCATCTGTTGGAAGCGGGCCCGCAGGGTCTCAAAATCGAACTCGGTGGATTCGAAGATGGTGCCGTCCGGGTAGAACGTCTGGGTGGTTCCGGTTTCCTGGGTTTCCTCGCCCTTGACCAGGCTGCCCTGGGGCTTGCCGCCGTCGGCGAAGGACATCCGCCAGACGTGGCCCTGCCGGCGCACCTCAGTGTCAACGCGGCTGGAGAGCGCGTTCACCACCGAAATACCGACGCCGTGCAGGCCGCCGGAGACCGCGTATCCGCCGCCGCCGAACTTTCCGCCGGCGTGCAGGATGGTCATGACAACCTCCACCGTGGGCTTGTGCTCGGTGGGGTGCATGTCCACGGGGATGCCGCGGCCGTTGTCGACGACCTTGACGCCGCCGTCGGCCTGCAGGACGATCTCGATGTGCGTGCAGTACCCGGCCAGCGCTTCATCGACCGAGTTGTCCACGACTTCATAGACCAGGTGGTGCAGGCCGCGCGGACCGGTGGAACCGATGTACATGCCGGGGCGTTTCCGAACCGCCTCCAGGCCCTCAAGCACCGTGATGTCGCTGGCGCCGTACTCGCGGGGGGTCACCGCCTCCGCAGGGGTGGCCGCTGAAGCACCTTCCGCCGCTGGGTCCGCTGCCGGGAAATCTGTATTGTCGTTAGCCACAGGCGCTTTCGACTCCTCTATGTTCGTTGAAGGCCGGCCGTCGCCGCTTCCGAAGAGGAACGGTTACCGCCAACAGGCACGTCACTGTTGGCACCGCTGCATGGATCGCCTCAGCCAATTCCGCGCAAAGAAATTGCGTCGGAAACGGACTCAGTCGACGTTTCACCGGCGCCCAGTTATCTACCACGATTCTACCGTGTTATAGGACGGATTCCCGCATTCCAGAGGCCCAAACGGCAGCTAAAGTGCCGCTGAGAGGCCGTTGGCTCCGGCTGCACGGCTCCCGGGGTCCTCCGGTTGGGTTCCTATACGCGTCTGGGGCGTTGGAGCGCCCTACACGGCGCTTGCGGATTTTTCAATAGTCTTGGAAGAAGTGCTTCATACCCGGCGGTGCTGACTGGACCGCGGACCGCGCCGCGGGCTATCCGTAGGTGTCGCGCGGGCCGCGGCCGTTGACCGTCCGGGCACCCTTGCGCCAGCTTGGCGCCGCGGGACCGAGCACCTGAATGCTGGTCACGACGCCCTCACCCAGTTCTATGCGGAATTTTTCCAGCAGACTCAAACTGAGCAGGCGCAGCTGGGTGGCCCAGGCCGTGGAATCGCAGCGCACGTGGAGGGTCGTGTCGGTAAAGCTCTCCGGTGTGCAGTGTGCGGAAATTTCCGGTCCCACCAGGGCCGGCCATTGCGCCATTACGGAACCGACAGCCACAGGTGAGCTCCAGCCCCGTTCCGCGACGAGCCGTCCCACCACCTTGCCGAGCCCCAGCGGGTCCCGTCCGGTGCCGTGGAACTGGCTGAATCCGCGGGTGCCGGCACTGCGGGCCGGCTTTTGGGTGCTGCCCGGCCTTGGGGGCGCCTTCCGGCGGATTTCTCCCCGGGCTGCCGCGGCATCGCGCATCCGGTTCAAAGCTGCCTGGGCGGCGTCGATGTCATCGGGGTCGCGGCCCGGCTGCAGGCCTCCGTCGGTATCCTTATTCATCGCTTGTCCGGCTCATCGATTCCTCCCGGAATGACCTTCACCCGCCGTCCGGCCAATTCTGCCGGGATGTCCTCCTCGACGGCGGCGGTCACCAGGACCTGTTCCGCGCCGGATACTATTGCCGCCAGTTTACGCCGCCGCTGGACGTCCAGTTCGGCAAAAACGTCATCAAGGATCAGGATCGGCGCGGAGCCGCCGGTGCGTGCGTCGTCCAGCATCACATAGTACGAGGCGAGGCGCAGGGACAGGCACATGGACCACGTTTCCCCGTGCGAGGCATACCCCTTGGCGGGTGCCTGCCCCAGGACCAGTTCCAGCTCGTCGCGGTGCGGGCCCACGAGCGAGATTCCGCGTTCCAGTTCCTTGCGGCGCGAGGCCGCGAACGCTTGGATGTAGCGTTCGGTGAGTTCCTCCACACTCAGCCGGCGGAGGTCCTCGAGGCTGGCCGGGGCGTCAGCGGCTCCGCCCGCTGACGCTTCGCCGTCGTCGTCGAGCACCCCCTGCAAGGTGGAGCGGTAGACCGCTCCGGCCTCCTTGGACCCGTCAGTGAGCTGGGCGTAGGCGTTCTTAAGATGCGGCTGCAGCAGTTCCACCAGCTCAAGCCGGGCGTGCAGGAGTTCCGCTCCGGCCCGAGCCATGTGCTGGTCCCAGACATCAAGCGTTGCCTCGTGGCCGGCGGTGAACTTGCCGGAACGGCCGGATTTGAGCAGCGCGTTGCGCTGTTTCAGCACCCGGTCGTAGTCGCCGCGCGTGGCGGCGTGCCGGGGAACGAGACTGACCAGGAGCTCATCCAGGAAACGGCGCCGGTTGGACGGATCGCCCTTGACTAGGGCGAGGTCTTCCGGGGCAAAGAGAACCGTCTGGCAGATCCCCAGGATGTCCCTGGCCCGGACCGGGTTGCTTCGGTTGATGCGTGCCCGGTTGGCGCGGCCGCCGTTGATTTCCAGCTCCAGCACGGTGGACTGTTCGCCGCGGACCAGTTTGGCGCGGATCATTGCACGCTCGGTGCCGAACCGCAGCAGCGGGGCATCGGTGCTGACCCGGTGCGAGCTCAGCGTGGCCAAGTAGCCGATGGCTTCCATCAGGTTGGTCTTGCCGATGCCGTTGGAGCCCACAAGCACCGTGACACCGGGTTCCAGGCTGAGGTCAACCTGGGCATAACTGCGGAAGTCTGTCAGCGAAAGTTGTTCGAGGTACACGCCGGTTGCAGGATTCCAGGGACTACTTGGCCGGCCGGGTCGCGTGGCCGCCGAACTGGTGGCGCAGGGCGGACACCATCTTCATGGCAGGCGAGCTGTCTTCGCGGGAGGAGAAGCGTGCGAACAGCGCCGCCGTGATGGCCGGGGCTGGCACCGCGTTGGCAATGGCTTCCTCCACCGTCCACCGTCCCTCGCCCGAGTCCTCGACGTAGTCGTCAATGGATTCCAGTCCGGGATCCTCGTCCAGGGCTTTGACCATGAGGTCCAGCAGCCAGGAGCGGACAACGGTGCCCTTCTGCCAGGCCCGGAAGGTGCCGGGCAGGTCGGTCACGATGTCCTTCGCCGCAAGGAGTTCGTAGCCTTCCGCATAGGCCTGCATCAGGCCGTATTCGATGCCGTTGTGCACCATCTTGGCGTAGTGTCCGGCGCCGACGCCGCCCACGTGCACGAAGCTGTCCGCGCGGTCGCCTTCCGGGCGGAGTGCGTCAAAGACCGGGAGTGCCCGTTCGATGTCGGCAGGATCACCGCCGGCCATCAGTCCGTAGCCGTTCTGCAGGCCCCAGACCCCGCCGGACACCCCGCAGTCCGCAAAACGGACGCCCTTTTCGGCCAGCGCAGCCGCGTGCTTCTGGTCCTCGGTGAAGCGGGAGTTGCCTCCGTCGATCACCAGGTCACCGGCGTCGAGCTTGTTGCCGAGTTCGCTGATGACGGCGTCGGTGATCTCGCCGGCGGGAACCATGACCCAGATCAGACGCGGCGCCGGCAGTGCGGCAATCAGCTCGTCAACGGTGGCCACGTCGGTGACATCCGGATTGCGGTCGAAACCGGTGACCTGGATTCCACCCTTGCGCAGGCGTTCGCGCATGTTGAAACCCATTTTTCCAAGGCCGATCAGTCCAATGTGCATAGTGCGGGTTCTCTTTCTGCATTGGGTGTCGGTTGTCGATTTGGGGCCCAGAACGACAACAACTGCCTGGGCCCACGCCGCCAGGGTTCCCTGGCCGAGCTTGCGAGGCGAGGGTGGCGGTGGGGGCTAGTTGGGCAGACGGACCGGCATGACCAGGTAGCGGTAGTCGTCCTGGTCCTCGCCGTCGGCGTCCTGCTGGGCGGTGATCATCGCCGGCTTTGGCGCCGTGGTGAAGGAGAACCGCACAAACTTGGTCTCGATGACGCTCAGGCCCTCGATGAGGTAGTGGGGGTTGAAGGCCACGGTGATGTCTTCGCCGGTCAGCTGGGCTTCGAGCTCTTCTGAGGCCTGCGCGTCTTCACCGGTTCCGGCGTCAAGGTGCAGCTGTCCCTGGGTGAAGGCAAGCCGGACCGGGGTGTTGCGTTCGGCCACAAGCGAGACGCGGCGGACGGCTTCGACCAGTTCCTGGGTCTGCACGGTGGCGTGGATCGGGGTGGAATCCGGGAACAGCGACCGGATTTTCGGATAGTCGCCATCGACCAGGAGCGACGTCGTGGTGCGGCCGCCGCTCTCGAAACCGATCAGCCGGCTGTCGTCATCGGCGAGGGCGAGGTTGATATCGCCGCTGCCGCCGAGTGTCTTGGCCACTTCGTTGAGGGTCTTGGCTTTCACCAGGGCGCTGGTGGAGATGCCCGGAGTTGCGGGCTTCCAGGGCACTTCGCGCATGGCGAGGCGGTAGCGGTCGGTGGCGAGCAGCGTGATGAGGTCGTCCTCGATCTCCATCCGGACGCCGGTGAGAATGGGCAGCGTGTCGTCCTTGCTGGCCGCGATAATCACCTGGGAAACGGCCTGCGCGAACGAATCGCCTGGCACGGTGCCACTGATCGGGGGCAGCGCGGGCAGCGGCGGGTATTCCGCCTCCGGCATCGTGGCCAGG
Source organism: Arthrobacter sp. 10T44 (assembly GCF_056393885.1). Classification (NCBI taxonomy): domain Bacteria; kingdom Bacillati; phylum Actinomycetota; class Actinomycetes; order Micrococcales; family Micrococcaceae; genus Arthrobacter; species Arthrobacter sp. 10T44. The sequence goes on from NZ_JBFTGT010000009.1 coordinate 85,842, forward strand.
TGGAAGCTGCTCCGGCGGCAGGTCAGGGTGACTTTGTTGCCGTCGGTTTCGATTTCGACCGGGGCGGAGGGCAGGCTGCGGCAAATGTCCGCGAGCAGGCGGCCGGAGACCAGGATCGTGCCCTCGGTGGTGATGTCAGCGGGGATTTCCAGGCGTGCCGAGGTCTCGTAGTCAAAGCTGGAGAGGCTGACAGTGCCGGCTTCTGCCTTGAGGAGCAAACCGGAAAGCACGGGAACAGGCGGCCGCGGAGACAACGACCGGGCGGTCCAGGTCACGGCTTCGGCCAGGACGTCCCGTTCGACTCTGAACTTCACGGAAGGGTGCCGCCTTTCATTGCTGCTGACAAAAGCTAAAACTCACAGGGCCATGGCGACCCCGGCGCGCTGCCGGATCCGCCAAAAAGGTAAGTGCATGCACTCCAGGTCTTTCTCCGCCGCTGTCCGTTTCCGGGTTGCGAATGACAAGAGAGTGTCCGGGACGGACGCACTGCAGACAGCTTAGCCCCAAGATCCTAGTTCTCCCATCCCCGGGTTACACCAGTGTGGTTCCGGAGCGGGCTTCCGGGCCGGGCTTCCGGAGGGCCTGTGCTGGCAGGTGGGGGGTCGGAAGGAAACTGTTGTTTGAGGGAATTTCATTTTCTTGGGATTAGTAGTGTTAATAACTGCTGTGGAAACTGTGGATAACTCGGTCTGGCCGTGCGTTTCCGGGGTTAAGCCCTGTTCATGGACTGTGGGTGGAGCAGGTTTTAAACAGGGTGTGGATGGGGACAACATTTTCGGGCGTTGCGCCGATCCACAGGCGCCTTAAGGGTTTTAAGCCCATTAACCGCGGTTGTCCCCTTAAGTATCCACAGGGTTGTCCACAGGCCCCTGTTAATAAGGTAAGAGTGCGCGGCGCCGATACTCAGGAATTGCGCTGCTGCTGCTTGATCCGGTTGGTCAGTTCAGTCACCTGGTTGTAGATCACGCGGCGCTCCGCCATCAGTTCGCGGATCTTCCGGTCCGCGTGGATGACCGTGGTGTGGTCGCGGCCGCCGAGCTCCTGGCCAATCTTGGGCAGGGACATGTCGGTGAGCTCCCGGCACAGGTACATCGCGATCTGCCGCGCGGTGACCAGGGTCCGCGTGCGGGACTTGCTGCAGAGTTCTTCCATGCTGAGCTTGAAGTAGTCGGCCGTCTGGGTGAGGATCTGCGCAGAGGTGATCTCCTGGGCGCCGTCGTCGGTGATCAGGTCCTTGAGCACCATTTCGGCCAGGGCCACATCCACCGGCTGCCGGTTCAGGCTCGCGAACGCCGTGACCCGGATCAGCGCACCCTCAAGTTCGCGGATGTTGCTGGAGATCTTCGAAGCGATGTACTCCAGTGCGTCGTCCGGGGCGGACAGGCCTTCGCTCAGCGCCTTCTTGCGCAGGATAGCGATGCGCGTTTCCAGTTCCGGCGGCTGGATGTCGGTCAGCAGGCCCCACTCGAAGCGGGACTTCATGCGGTCTTCGAAGCCGGCGAGCAGCTTGGGCGGCTGGTCGGAGGTGATGACGACCTGCTTGTTGTTGTTGTGCAGGGCGTTGAAAGTGTGGAAGAACTCCTCCAGCGTCCGGTCCTTGCCGGCCAGGAACTGGATGTCATCGATCAGCAGAACGTCCACGTTGCGGTAGGTGGTCTTGAAGCTGGTGCCTTCATCGTCGCGGATGGAGTTGATGAAGTCGTTCGTGAATTCCTCGGAGTTCACATAGCGGACCCGGATGCCGCTGTAGAGCCGGCGGGCGTAGTGGCCGATCGCGTGCAGCAGGTGGGTTTTGCCCAGACCTGAGTCCCCGTAGATGAACAGCGGGTTGTACGCCTTGGCAGGCGCTTCGGCGACGGCGACGGCGGCCGCGTGGGCAAAGCGGTTGGAGGAACCGATCACGAAGGTGTCGAAGACGTACTTCGGATTGAGCCGACCGAATTCGTGGGAAGTGCTCGGCAGCATTGGCTGCGGCTTCAGTTCCACAATGGGGTCGGCGACCAGGGACAGTTCGGCCGTTGGTTCGGGCTCGACATGCAGTGGCACCAGATCGGTGTCGACGTCGATCGCGCAGCGGATTTCGTCGGAAAAGACATCCCGCAGGGCGTCGTCGAGGGCTTCCTTGACCTGGGTCTGGAGCACCTCGCGGGTGAGTTCGTTGGGTACGGCCACCAGCAAGGTTGAGCCGATCAGCCCCTGGGCCTGGGCGAGGATCACGAAGCCACGCTGCCGGGGAGTGACCCGGTGGTCGTTCTCAAGAAGGCTGACAACCCGCCGCCAGGAACTTCCGACGGTGTTTGCTTGGTTGGCTTCGTCTACCGTCATCAATCAGTTCCTCAAACCTTGCTTGCCTGCGTTACCTGCAGCCACGAGGCCTGAACCAGACTGCTGGCCCCGGCTTAATCCACAGGGTTGTGCACAGTCCGTGGATAATCGGCTACTGGGACACTCTAGGGGATGAAAAGACTAGAAGATAGCTGGGATCAACCCTGTGGATAATTACACTGGTGTGGTTCCAAATGCGGGGGCGTGACCCACTTCATCCACAGGCTGGCGACCGGGTTAACCACAGCTGGGGACAGGCGGCTGAACACCTCCCGGTTTGACTCTGGGGGCGCTTTTCCCCTAACGTTGTGAAGTCCTTTGTGTCCGCTTTTCGCCTCATTTGAATCTCTCCCCGACGCCTGCGTCTTGCGAGTCGAGGGTAGCGGCACATACAAAACTTAGCGTCGGCCAGTTCTTCCCCTTTTTTGATCGGGTGGGCGCACCTTTGATCCACTGGAGTAACTAACGTGAGCAAGCGGACTTTTCAGCCGAATAACCGCCGTCGAGCCAAGAAGCACGGCTTCCGCCTTCGTATGCGTACCCGTGCCGGCCGTGCCATCCTGGCAGCCCGTCGTGGCAAGGGCCGCACCGAGCTGTCGGCCTAAATAACTGACTCGTCGGTCACCATCCCTATGCGAGTTGAACGGTGCTAGCCACCCGGAACCGTCTGAGGACCCCTACCGATTTTTCAACAACTGTACGTTCCGGCGTCCGCAATGGACGCCGGAACTTAGTGTTATATACGGCAGCTCTCGCTGCCGATGAACCAAGCCGGATCGGTTTCATCGTTTCCAAGAGCGTTGGGAACGCTGTTGTCAGGAACCTCGTTAAGAGGAGACTAAGAGAAGCCGGCGCCTTGTCGCTGCAGAAATATCCCAGCGGGTTCGCTATCGTGGTCCGGGCACTGCCCGCCTCTGCGGCCGCCGGCTGGGATGATCTGTGCAGCGACTATGACGCCGCTTTGGAGACGACCATGAAACGCTTGGGCAGCCGCCTTCCACAGGCCGCTTCTACAGTTTCTTACGAGATAACACAGGAAGGGACCCCGCGTGCGTAACTCGACTGCCGCCGTCGTCCCTGTTTCTGAATCCCGCGTCAAAGCGGCCGTAGCCTGGCTCGGCCTTGCGGTCTGGAACCTGCCCCGCAACATCTTGATCCTGCTGCTGATGGGCTACCGCAAGGTAATCTCCCCGCTGTACGGGCAGGTTTGCCGTTTCTTCCCCAGCTGCTCGGCGTACGCGCTGGAAGCGGTCACGGTGCATGGCGCCGTCAAGGGAAGCTGGCTCGCCGCCCGGCGCCTCGCGCGCTGCCACCCATGGAATTCCGGCGGTGTGGACCATGTCCCCGCCGGGCATCGGGAGTGGCCCGATGGCCACACCCCCAGAATTGTTGTGCTGAACAACCCGGACAAATACCTGGCTGCTCAGTCTGATGGAGAAGGCCGCTCGGCGGCCTGACGAATAGGGATATCGTATGGACTTCTTTGAAACAATCATGTTTCCGTTCAAGTGGCTGGTTTCCATCATCATGGTGGGCTTCCACGACGGACTGAGCGCCATCGGCCTCCCGGCCGCCAACGGCTGGACCTGGACGCTGTCCATCATCGGGCTGGTGCTGGTTATCCGCGCCGCCCTGATTCCGGTGTTCGTCAAGCAGATCAAGGCCCAGCGCGGCATGCAGCTCCTGCAGCCTGACCTGAAGAAGCTCCAGGACAAGTACAAGGGCAAGACCGACCAGCTGTCCCGCCAGGCCATGGCGCAAGAACAGATGGCCATGTACAAGAAGCACGGCACCAACCCGTTCTCGGCGTGCCTGCCCATGCTGATCCAGATGCCGTTCTTCTTTGCTCTTTTCCAGGTGCTGTCGGGCATCAGCAACGCCAAGACCACCGGCAAGGGCATCGGCGCGCTGAGCCACGACCAGGTGGTGCAATTCGACGAATCCAGCATTTTCGGCGCTCCGCTTTCGGCATCCCTGCTGCACGGCGGTGGCGGCAACCAGATGGCGGTCTGGATCCTCTCGATCGTGATGATCCTGGCGATGACAGCCTCGCAGTTCATCACCCAGAAGCAGATCATGGCGAAGAACATGTCCGAAGAGGCCATGGCGAGCCCGTTCATGAAGCAGCAGAAGATGATGCTGTACGTCCTGCCGCTCGTCTTCGGCGTCGGCGGCATCAACTTCCCCATCGGTGTCCTGATCTACTGGACCACCACGAACCTTTGGACCATGGGCCAGCAGTTCTTCGTGATCCGCCGGATGCCGACGCCGGGCTCGCCCGCCGCGAAGGCCCTGGCCGAGCGCCGTGCCGCCAAGGGACTGCCGTCCCTGCCCCTGATGGGTGCCAAGAAGGCCGACGCCGAGGCTGAAGCGGCCGCCGCGGCGGCCGCCGTCGCCGCGAAGAGCCAGCGCATCCAGCCCCAGCGCAAGAACAGGAAGAGGAAGTAATGTCTGCCGAGAGCACCGAACACGCTATTTCCGCCGAAGCCCCCGATCAGGACACTTTCCAGGACGACGTGCAGGTAGACAGCACCCAGGAAGCCGGGGACGAGTCCCAGGACGCCGCTGCCGGTTCCGGAAAGGGCACCTCGGCAAGCCGCCTGGAGGAAGAGGGCGACGTCGCCGCGGACTACCTCGAGGAGCTCCTGGACATCGCCGACATCGACGGCGACATCGATATTGAGGTCCGAAACGGCCGCACCTATATCTCCATCGTTGCCGAGGAAGACTCCTCGGGACTGGAGAGCCTCGTTGGTGCCGACGGCGAGGTGCTCGAAGCCCTTCAGGAACTCACCCGCCTTGCGGTGCTCTCCGCCACGGAGAACCGCTCCCGCCTCGTGCTGGACATCAATGGCTACCGTGCCGACCGCGCCGGTGATTTGCAGCAGATCGCCGAAGACGCCATCGCTTCGGTCAAGGAAACTGGCAAGTCCGTCGCGCTGGCACCGATGAGCGCGTACGAGCGCAAGATTGTGCACGACGCCGTTGCCGATCTCGGATTCGTCAGCGAATCCGAAGGCGAAGGCGCCGACCGGCACATCGTTGTCTCCGCAGACTGAATCCGCGGGGTAGCTTGATGGTGGAAATTACCGCGGCCGAACTGAAGGCCGCAGAGGCTATTTTTGGCGACCGGCTTGAACTGGCAAAACGCTACGTTGAGCACCTGGCCACGTCCGGCACCGAACGCGGGCTGATCGGGCCCCGCGAAGTGCCCAGGTTGTGGAGCAGGCACGTGCTTAACTGTGCCGTTATTGAACGCGAGATTGCCCAGGGAAGCCACGTTGCCGACGTCGGCAGCGGGGCCGGGCTCCCGGGTCTTTGCCTGGCCATTGCGCGGCCGGACCTGGAACTAACGCTGATCGAACCGCTGGAGCGGCGGGTGATCTGGCTGCAGGAAGTCGTCGATGACCTGGGGCTCGAAAACGTCACCGTGATGCGGACCCGTGCGGAACTGGCCGTGGGCCACGTGAGCGCCGACGTCGTCACTGCCCGGGCTGTTTCTGCCCTCTCCAACCTCGCCGGGCTCACCATTCCGCTGCTCGGAGGCAAGGGCGAGGTCGTCGCCATCAAGGGGCGTAGCGCCGGCGAAGAGATCGAGAAGGCCGCCAAGGTCATCCGGAAACTCGGCGGGGTGGAGACCTCTGTTGTGGTCGTCGGCGAAGACCTCCTCGAGGAACCCACGACCGTAGTCCGAATCGTTGTGAACAAGCCTCGAAAGATTGCGTAGCACCCGCCCGGTGCCCTCGGTCTTGTTTAGGAAGAGGTTAGGCTAGTAACCGGCAGCAAAAGCCGAATGAGAGCGAGAGTGTCAAGTGAGCAGTAGCGAAGCCTCCACACAACGGATCCCCCCGTTTGTGTCCCTGGGGTCAGCACGGGCCTTTTCCGCGCCCGCGGTCGCTCACAATATCTCGTCCAAACAAGCTAAATCGGTTGCGGACGTCACTGTCGCCGCCGGCGTTTCACGTGAAACCTCCGTCGCTTCCGTCGGCAACGTCTTGGACTCGATCGACGATTCCAGCCCGATTGCCCGCGAGCTTGCGCATGAGAACAAGCGTCGGGAACGGCTACTGGGCCGTGAACTGCCGAAGCCGGAGAAGACCCGCATCTTCACCGTCTCCAATCAGAAGGGCGGGGTGGGTAAGACAACCACCACGGTCAACATCGCCGCTGCCTTGGCTGCCGCTGGCCTGAATGTGCTGGTCATCGACATCGATCCGCAGGGCAACGCCTCTACCGCCTTGGGTATAGAACACCACGCCGACGTCGACAGCATCTATGACGTCCTCATCAACGATGTGCCGCTGCAGGACGTCGTGGCACCGTGCCCGGACATCGACAAACTAATTTGCGCGCCGGCCACCATCCACCTTGCCGGCGCTGAGATCGAGCTCGTCAGCCTGGTCGCCCGTGAGCAGCGCCTCCGGCGGGCCATCGATGTCTACGCCAAGGAACGCGCCAAGAACGGCGAGGAACGCCTCGACTACATCTTTATTGATTGCCCGCCGAGCCTGGGACTTCTGACAGTCAACGCCTTCTGCGCGGCCGGTGAGGTCCTCATCCCGATCCAGTGCGAGTACTACGCCCTTGAGGGACTGAGCCAGCTGCTCAAGAACATTGAAATGATCCAGAAACACCTCAATGCCGATCTGGTGGTCTCCACCATCCTGCTGACGATGTACGACGGGCGTACCAACCTCGCGGCCCAAGTGGCAGCGGAAGTCCGTGAACACTTCCCGGAGCAGGTGCTCGGAGCTGTGGTTCCTCGGTCGGTGCGAATTTCCGAGGCGCCGAGCTATCAGCAGACCGTGATGACCTATGATCCTTCCTCCAGCGGCGCTCTTTCCTATTTGGAAGCCGCAGCGGAAATTGCTGAACGTTAGAATCTTCTCAACATTGCACTAGCCAGAGCCGGGTTGAGCCGGGCTCTTCCACTGGAGGGATTTATCCATGAGCGATAAGCGACGCGGCCTTGGCCGTGGACTTGGCGCACTGATTCCAAGTTCCGCCTCGGCTAACGCCTCCGGAAGCGGTTCTGCCCCGTCCCGGCCGGTGGATCTGTTTTTTCCTGAGGCCAGGAAGCGGACCCCCGACGCAATGCTGACGGAAGAGACCCCGGAAGCGACGGAAGCCGCTGCAGACAAGACGACGGCGTCTTCTTCTGCGACCGCTGCCGCGGCTACGGCTGCCCCGGACGAAACTGCCGGCACGGACGAAACCGCTGCGCCGGCTGGAAAGCCTGAGCCGGTTCGCTCCGGGACGAAGACTGCGACGAAGCCTGCGACAAAGGCTGCGACAAAGAACCAGCCTGGCCCGGCCCAGACCGGCGGCGCGGCTGCGAAGAAGGCCGCAGCGCCCAAGGACTCCGCAGCCCGGAACGACTCCCCGAATGCGGGTAAGACCGACTCCCGGCCGATGCCCGCGGCGGACGCGGTTGCCGAGGACAACGGCGTTGATCTGATTGAAGTTCCTGGCGTCCGTTTCGCGGAAATCCCTGTTTCGGACATCCACCCCAACCGCAAACAGCCGCGCTCCGTCTTCGATGAGGACGATATGGCGGAGCTGGTGCACTCGGTTCGTGAAATCGGCGTGCTCCAGCCAATTGTGGTACGTACCTCAACCGAAGAAGGTGGCGAACCCTACGAGCTCGTCATGGGTGAGCGCCGCTGGCGTGCCGTACAGGCCGCCGGACTCGACACCATCCCGGCGATTGTCCGCGACACCACTGATGATGACCTGCTTCGTGACGCCCTGCTCGAGAACCTCCACCGCAGCCAGCTGAATCCCTTGGAAGAGGCTGCGGCGTACCAGCAGCTGCTGGAGGACTTTGGAACCACCCATGAGCAGCTTGCCGATCGGATCGGCCGCTCCCGGCCCCAGGTCTCGAACACCCTCCGCCTGCTGAAACTCCCGCCGCTTGTTCAGCGTCGTGTAGGCGCCGGCGTGATTTCGGCCGGCCACGCTCGTGCCCTCCTTGCTCTTCCCGACGCCGCTGCGATGGAGCGTCTTGCCCAGAAGATCGTGGCAGAGGGTATGTCGGTCCGCGCCACGGAAGAGGCTGTGACGCTGTACCAGAGCCCCGCTGCGCCGACGAAGAACAACGTTCCCCGTCCGGGTGCACGCCACGAACGGCTCGATTACCTGGCGTCGTCGTTGTCCGACCGACTGGACACCAATGTGAAGATCTCACTGGGGGCCCGTAAGGGCCGCGTCAGCATCGAATTCGCCAGCGTAGAGGATCTGAACCGGATCATGGACGTCCTTACACCCGGTGCACCGAGCTAACTCTCAACACATTTGCTCAAGATGGGGCCTGTTTCACATGAAACAGGCCCTTTTTTGTGTGTTTGCCGGCATCTAGTTGCCCGAGACTCCTTTCGGGGCAACCGTTCGTTTTGTGCGCACTCGGTGTTCGAGGTACGGATCATCCACCCACAGATACCTACCAACGCTGGCGGGGCCGGCCCGCTGACCCCTCTTGGCCCTCCCGTGGGCCCGTAGGGCCCGTCGGTGCCGTTTGTGGCGCTCCGCGTGTGCTTGGCGGCAGCTGGGACGTCCCCATTGCCCTAAAGGGTGCTCCGGGTCGGCCTGTGCTCTGGGATGGTCTCGAGTACGGACCAAGGTGCTGCAGAACGCAGGAACACTCTGCAGAGCGGAGCAACGTACGTAAGGCCCGTGCGGGGCGGGAGTGATGGTCCCCATAGCGCCTTCGGTCGTTAGTCGGGCGCGGTTGTCGAGCGCGCCGACCAGGAGGCTGTGAACTTGCATGCACCGCAACGCGCGGCAGTGACCTCGGCTGGCAGACGGAGGGTTTACATATTTTCGCGGGCCCATACAGAATGTTTCACGTGAAACCACGTGGGACGAGACGGGCAATGTAGTAGCGATGCACGCAGTCCAGCAGTGTGGGACGAACGGGGCAAGGCGGACCACCAAAAGTACCGCGTTGGCGGCACTTTCGGCAGTATGTCGCGACGCTAGCAAGTCCTGTGTGGGCGGGTGGCAATAGTTGGATACGCCCAAGTCGGACCAACGGCCCCGGTGTGGTCGCTACGAGCCGATCACATGGCCGGATCGGCGTCCTGCCGTCCTTACGAGCTTGTTTTGGCCTCCCGATGGATGCCATGATGGGGGCTCAACCGCAGTGGCTTGCCTGTTTGATTGTCTTGCTGTTGTTCCCCTAGCAGCCCAACGTGGGCATCTCCGTTGCGCTGCTCGGTCCACGTTGGGCGGTTGGCGCAGCCTCCTAACCGCAGTAGTAGTGAGCCGCGGTCGCTCTCGCCGGCAGTCACAGCTCACGGTAGGAGCGCCACAGAGGGATCGGACGTTGGCCGCCGTCGCTCCATTATCTTCGGGTGTTTCACGTGAAACATTCCGATGATGCGGACTCCTCATACCGAAGGCTCGATCAGCTTCGCGGACGACATAGTGTCAGTTGATGGAATCACACCGACGGCAACTACCCCCACGTCCGGGTGGCATCACTTTTGAGGGCGGCCTGGACGTAACGCGGCCCGAGCTCAGCCGAGAAATGGCCCCGATGGCACATTGGGGCCGGGTACCGTGCTCAATCACGTCTGCACTCCCCCTCCCGTACCGGAACCTGGGTATACGTTAGTGCCCCTCGAATGTCGGTGAGCATGGCGCAAACCGTCGAGGTGGCGCCCAAGCGCCTGGGCTGGGAGCTCCTGGCTGGCCGCATTAGACATGCGCCAACCCGCGGACCCGGCCGTGGTATATGCATTTGCGCCGGCCCAAGGATCCCGTCGTAGGAGGTGCGTGTGTGCCGCCGAACGAACCCCGCCGCAGGAAATGCTTTTTCGGCGGTATGGGGTCGAGCGTGTCGTGAGACCTCACCGGCCCTACCGCGTGTTCTTCCTGGCCATGACGAAGCTCCCCACTCCGCCGGTAGACGGCAGGTGGCTGCTGTCTTCGCTGGATCGTCCAGTACGGCAGGCGGAGATGCCCCGGATTCAGGCAGCCGCTAGGCTTCCCAGGTGCGGTGGCGACCTGTGGTGACGGCACCGCCTGGACGTGTGGGACGATACTGCGCGGTGTGCGGGCAGTAGCTATTGACTCCCCCGTCCTCCCCATCGCACCGTGGTCTGTCCCGTCGGACAGCCGCGAGGCCGGGTCGAAAGCCAATGTCGCGTCCGGCTGGAGCGGGAGCAATGCATCTCTTAGACACCCTCTTGGCACGGCCGGGCATATTCCTGGATCGCGTATATCCGCTGTGAGTCGGTCGGCATTCCTCGATGCGGGCTGCGAAGCCATCGTAGGTCCAATCTCCCCAATGCCGTTCCCGGCAGGGCTAGTGCTCTAATTGATGGTTCTCCGGTCGGCGTTTCCACTGCTGGCGGTGCACTGGCAGTCGTCGCACGCTGTAACTGGAGCGGTGGATATCGCTGTGGATAACTTTGTGGATTAGACCCCGGCGCCAGTGGACGGTGGGACCTGGAGGCAGGTCTGCGTCTTGGCCACATAATGCGCCGGTCGATGGCCCACCGTGTTTGGCCATATTGTTTCACGTGAAACACGGCGCTCCACATGCGGCCGCCACGGATGAAGACCGAGAATGCTTACAAAATCCACATAGTCCGGTTAAATTTACGGCCGTCCCACGCAACGCTGAGTCGTGAAGCAGGCTGCCCGACGTCTGCGGATCTGGCGTGCTGAAGGCAGGGTGCCTGTCGACGCCTACATGTGAGCCTTGACAGCCCAGAGGCTGGTGCCCAAGGCCCTGTGGATAGCGCTGTGCGTAATGTCTCAGTGCCCTGTGGATAACTGTGTGCATAACTTCTGTGGGGAAGAAGCTGTGAACTCCCTCGCTCGCCCTCTCTCAACACCCGGTCAGTAGTACAGCGATCGGGATTTCAAGATCACGGGCACGCCCAGCCAGGTAGGACAGCGTCCGCAGCTGCTGTCCCAATTCGATCGTAGGGACGCTCTCGGTCCCGTAGGGGCTATGACAGATCGTGGGACCCCGCCCGGCAGGAACGGTCGCTTCGCCATAGGTCCTACTGCACACGGACACTCCAGACCTCTAGCACGGTTCCTGCGCTCGTACCTCTCTGGGCTGGCCATTTGACGGAGGGGTTGCTCCGGCTTCCGCCCAAGGATGACGTCCCCAGTGTCTGGCGTCGTATACTTGCTTCCCGACGAGCATGTGAGCCCCGTGCCGGCCGCGTACGCGAGGGCGCACTGGGCGATGCCTGCGCTGTTGCTTCGCCGTACAGAAGTCCTCCGGGAGCAATTCAATGCACGTCATCGGGCTGGCGTCCGGGCCCGTGCCGGAGGGCCGCAGTCGCCCAGCTGACCAGAGCGATCCGAGCTTGCACTTGTCCTGGTGAGCTTTCGGGCCTGGCTCCCGGTAGTGGCCATAGTCTTCTTCGTTGAGTCCAGATTCTGGCTGCGAGATTTGGTATAGATCGTCGGACTATAACGGCCGGTCGATTGGTTTGAGTCAGACCGCGGATCCCTCACGGTGCTTGCGAACGCAGGTAGCCAAGCGCCGAAGATGCCTTCCGCAGCCACCACGGCCCGCTCTCCGGAGTGTCGCCGGAAATCATTGCGCGCCCCGCCTTCCGATCATGTCCGTCCTGTCAGCGGGCCCTCCCCAGAGTTTCCTGCCCGAGTGGCAGGCCAGCGCGTCATATCCCCATCGATAGCCTTGCGGTGAACATAGCGCCTGCCAGGGTGCGGATGGTGCTGCGCAGGAATGGGACCGAACGGACCGTAGTCCCCTGGCGCCGAGGGCAGGTGTCTTCCCAGCAAGATATTCATCCGCCTATCCAAGGAGCCTAGGAGGTGTCGAACGTAGGGCGGTCGCTTGAGCGCTACCACCCCGAAGCTGACCGGTAGCCGGAAGGTCTCTTCGGCGATTCATCCTAGAGGCTGTGCGTCGTGGAATGCGTTTGCTGGCCGACCCATGGCGGCTGCTCGTTGCTGCCCTGGCGGAGACCCAATGGGCGGAAGAGAACTGCCAAGGGGTTCCTAGGCGGTGGTAGTGGGGGTGGGCGAGCGGGCGTTTCACGTGAAACATCGTCGGATGGGCCTAGGGTTGCGAAGCGGTGGGATGCCTGTGATCGGCGCTGAGGTACATCCGCAACGCGGAGGGAAGGAAGCTCAGTGGGCAATTTGCTGCGTAGACGGGTCACTACGCTGGGTGTTGCTTGTTTCGCTTTCGCTGGCGGTTGGCCGCATCGCGTGGGATGGGACCGCGATCCGGCGGCCGGCTAGGAGCTGCATTGCGGGTGAGCGCACGGTGCCACTACGCGCCCGAGAACCCATAGCTAGGTATCGATAGTGAACTACCGTTACAGCTCCAATAGAAGAGCGGAAGGATGTAAGTTTGTTCTTCTTCTGGTCTCCTGGGGTAGCGGAAATAGATTGTTCGACGTGTCCGGAGGATCATGTTTCACGTGAAACATGATCCGGCGGCGTGGAACGTGCATTGATGCGGTACATGGGGCCCGTCACGAGGTTTTCGGCCCTGTGCCATCGGCTAGCAACACCTTCATCAGGGAGACAGATCGCCGTTTCCGCGCTACGACCGGCGGAAGGGCTGCGTGCGGTGACAGTTTGTTGAGATGCGGGAGCGCCAATTTTGGACAGCATCTCTGTCCTTCTCCAACGTCCTGGCGTCCGGTGCAATAGAGACCCTGCAGCGCAGGGATTCGCGGGTGGCGCGACGAAGAGGCGCAAAACGTGACACATCTTGGAACCAGCAGCTGAGCGTCGGTTTCACGTGAAACATACCCATGTTCGGCGGCGGTGGCATTTCGTGTAGAGTACGGGGCTGCGTAATCTTGGCTCCGATCAAAATGAAGTTGGAAGGGTCGGTCAGTGGGCCAATCCCGACCCGGATTGGTTTCTTTTGCACCACACCCGCCCCACCGGCACGTGAAGGTCGTGTTTCACGTGAAACATTGCCCACGGCGCACGAATTCGTACCGCGCAATGCGGGAAGCGCTCCATTCACACGAGTCACCAAGCACACTGCTGATCTAGCCGGAGGATGCCGCAGCTTGACGTCGCGCAGCTCGGGGTCGGAGGCGCCGACACAACATTGGGATTCCGAGCCCGCGCGGTCGGCCAGCCACTGCCGGCCCCCCGGATGAACCATTCGAACAGCAATATCGCGCCTACCCCTGGTTGGGCCGGCACGTGCACAGATTCGCGTGCTGTTTAGGCTAAAACCACCGCATCAATCAACGGGATAATGTTGCTTTCCAGCAGTAGGCGCAAAGATCGGCACGGAGGTGGCGTGGGACAGGCCCGGGGCGGTCCGGAGGTATACGGGCGAACTCCTCAAGAGGGGCAGCTCCGGCGGCGGCAGGCAAACCCTGCCCAACTCCGGCATGCACCCGGCGGTCTAGTCCGCCCGGCGGCCTAGTCCGCCTGGCCGCCTAGTCAGCCCGACGGACTAGGCCTGATGCAGACTCGGCCCGGCCATCCAACGGCCGACCTGGTCCTCTGTCCGCCCAATCCCCGCCCGCCCGGGCATCTACCTGCCGCCAAGACTCCGTGGCATAAGCCCAGGATCTTGATCGCCGCACGCACCCAAGTAATTGCTCCCTCCGGCACTCAGCCGCAGAGTGGGTTACCCCGTCAGACGCGGCGTCCCGAGCTTCGGCCCTTCAATCCGGCTGGCCGGCACAGGACAGTGCGGAGCCCCGCAGTGCCGGGAACCAAAAAACGCTGGCCCCTACTCAGTGAGTGGAGGCCAGCGTTACGGCCGGCCCCATAATCGGGCCGGCCGGAAGTTCGTTACAGGCTAGGACAGCACGTCTGCGAATTCCTTTTCAAAGAACTGCTTCGGCCTGGCGCCGATGACTGTGCTCTTCACTTCCCCACCCTGGAACAGGTACACGGCCGGGATGGAGGTGATGCCGTACTCAGCAGCGATGGCCGGGTTGTCATCGACGTTCACCTTGACGACGTTGACCTTCTCGCTGTACTCGACCGAGATCTCGTCGAGGATCGGCCCAAGCTTGCGGCAGGGACCGCACCATTCGGCCCAGAAGTCCACGATGACGGGCTTGTCGGCTCCCAGCACGTCGGTGCTGAAGCTAGCGTCTGTTACATCTTTAGCGTTGCTCATAACCTTGTCTTTCTCTTAGATGCTTGCCGTTCGCCGATCAGGCGGGGAGGTCTGCGAGGTAGTGTTCGACGTCGAGCGCGGCGACACAGCCCGAACCCGAAGCGGTGATGGCCTGGCGGTAGGTCGGGTCGATGACGTCACCGGCAGCGAAGACCCCCTTGACGCTCGTCTTGGAAGTACGGCCCTGGACGGCAATGGTGCCTTCGGGTGAAAGATCCAGTTTGCCTTTGACGAGGTCAGTGCGGGGATCATTCCCGATCGCAACGAAGACTCCAGTCACGGCGAGCTCGGTTTCGGTGCCGTCAATGAGGTTCTTCAACCGCAGGCCGGTGACCTTGTCGCCTCCCAACACGTCTTCTACGCCGCTGTTCCAGATGAAGTTGATCTTCTCGTGGGCGAGGGCGCGGTCGGCCATGATCTTCGAAGCGCGGAGGGTGTCGCGGCGGTGAACCACAGTGACGGACTTCGCGAACTTTGTCAGGAACAGGGCCTCTTCCATTGCCGAGTCACCGCCGCCGATGACGGCAATGTCCTGATCCTTGAAGAAGAAACCGTCGCAGGTTGCGCACCAGCTCACGCCGTGGCCCGAGAGTCGTTTTTCGTTCGGAAGGCCAAGCTCGCGGTAGGCAGAGCCGGTCGACAGAATGATGGACCGCGCCTGGAAGGTCTCCCCCGTGCCGATGGTGACGGTTTTGATGTCGCCCTCGAGATCCAGTTCGGTGACGTCCTCAAACTGGATTTCCGTGCCAAAGCGCTCGGCCTGCTTTTCGAAGTTTTCCATGAGGTCCGGGCCCATGATGCCATCCGGGAAGCCGGGGTAGTTCTCGACGTCGGTGGTGTTCATCAGCTCTCCACCGGCGGTGACGGAACCTGCCAGGAGCAGCGGCTTCAGGTTGGCGCGCGCCGTGTAGACCGCGGCGGTGTAGCCTGCGGGCCCGGAGCCGACGATGATGACATCACGTACTTCGGACGCGGTGTTTTCTGCGTTGCTCACTAAACGGTGAACCTCTTCCTTTGTCGATGCGCCCGCCTGGGTGGCCGGCCACATGGCACAACTGATGTGGGCAGCTGAATATTCCACCCACACCGGGCGCGGCACAGCCGCGCCCACCACTCAGGGTACCGGTAGCCACGGGTTTGGACCGTTTGCTTTCCTGCGGTTACGGCCTGGAACGTGGGGCAGTTACTGGATCTTGATCTCGGCCAGGCGCAGGCCGTAGCCGTAGCGGGTCTTGGGTGCGGCCAGCTTGGGCAGGCTCTTGATGGCAACGATCACGTACTGTGCCTTGACCGGTTCCTGCAGCGGCATGGTGAGCTCCGGGGACGTGAAGCTGTTGCTGCCCACCTGCTTGGCGCCGTCGAGCGTGGGACGGTCGTTGGTAAAGATGCTGATGTTGCCGCCGGACGCGCCGAGCTGGCTCAAGGTCACCGAGGAGATCTGGGCCGGGCCCTTCAGCTTGACGACGAGCGGCACGCCGTCGGGAGCGAAGCCGCCCCAGCCGTCGGTGGCAAATTCCATGTCGGACCAGTAGCTGGCGGCGTTGCCGTCGTAGGTCTTGACCAGGTCGCCGTCGTAGGTAGCGGCGAAGTCGAAGTTGCCCTGCCGGGTGACTGACTCGATAGCGGGGGGAACCGCGGCCGGCGGCGCGCTCTGGGTAGCGGAGGGCGTGTCCGACTTCGTAGGCGCGCTGGTGGACGCCGTGGTCTTGGCGGCCTGGGGCGTGCTGCCCTTGAAGAGGCCGCCAAGGTTGGTGACGGCGAAGATCAAGCCAATGACCAGCACGGCGGCCAGCAGGGCGCCGACGAGCCAGCGCAGGGACCGCGGTTCGCGCCGGGGTGCGTCGTCGTCATCATCGTTGTCGTAGTCGTCGTAGCGGTCCTCGGAGGCACTCTTCTTCGCGAAAGCCGGGAAGCTTCCCGCCGCGCGACCTTCGCCGGCGCCCTTCGCACTGGCTGCCTGCATCGCCATCGTCCGCTGATCAGGCTGGGCGTCGTCGTAGTCGTCGTCCTCCCAGCGGGAGACCTTCGGCGCCTCGGGGGCGGCCTCGCTCGGGACGGGCTGTGCGGCCTGAACGGGCTGGGCGGCCGTTGGCTGCGCGGTAGCTTCCTGCGGCGCAGTCTTCGGGGAGCTCGAAGCGTTGGCCGCGGCAGCACCGGCGGCCCCGGCGGCCCCGGCGGCGGCCCCGGCAGCTGCCGCTCCGGCACCACGGGCGCCGGCGGCCGGCGAGGCCGTCGGCGGAGCAGGAACGCGCTGCGCGGGCGCCGCCGACGTCGGGGGCAGCTGCCCGGCCTGGCGCTGCTGCTCTCCGTAGTTGATGTACCCGGCGTCGACTTCCTCGTCGTCGTAGAGTCCGTCGTAGGTCTCAGGTTCGTTGGAGCGTGGCTGGCCGAAGATTTCGCTGCCCAGCGTGTCGGTGAAGAAAGGCTCGACGTAGGGCGGGTTGGAACTCACCACGAGGTCCAGCAGGTCCGCGGCCGAAGTGTGGTTGGTGATCAGGTAGGTGGCAGCGTCGCTGACTCCAAGGTCAAGGATCTGGACGTGGCCGGGCCGCTCGCCGGTCGCCACTTCGCGGGCGCTCTGGGCGACCTGGTCGGCGTTGCCCGGGCCGGCTACGAGGATGCTCACCGGCCGATTCAGTACCTGATCCACTCCGTCCAGCACCAGATCCTGGTCATGCGAGGTCAGAACCATGGCAGTGACCTTGTAGCGGCCGCCAAGTACTGATCCGACATCGATCGGGTGGGACACGGGCTCCTCCTAGACTGTCCGGGAACTGCCGGCCTCGGCGACTTCGTCAGTCACCTAAGGCCCCCGGTAAAGCCGGTTGACCCTTGGTCTGCAACTCCCCTTGTTAGTCTTCGATCCTAGCCGATGCAGTGTCCGCGCCGCGTGATCCCGGCGCCGGGCGCATGAAAGGCGTTATTTCTTCCTTCGCCGGTCGAACGGGAAGTAGGGGTTGTGACCGGCCTGGCCCTGGTAGGTCCGGCGCCCCGGCAGCGGAATTTCGGCACGGCCCTGGCTGCCCTGGGCGGTGCCGGGGAGTTCCTCCTCGGGAAGGTAACCGCCGTCGGCCGCCCAGCCCCGGCCGTCCCCGCTACCCAGGTCGGGGCCGGCACGGAAGGAGGCGGCGTCGAATTCGCCCGAGATCCGGGGAATCAGGCCGGTATCCACCGACGTGGTGGCTCGTTCCGGCGCCGGGCGGGGCGGTGCCGGAACTTCGCGCGCGACGGCTTCAGCGGCGCCCGGTTCGGCTCCAAGCTCCGGCGCGGTTTCCGGGCCGGGGGCGGCGGGAGTGCGCCGCAGGCGGCCCAGCAGCGGCTGCAGCAGGTCCTGCAGTTCCGTAACCCGGAGGACTTTCAGCAGGACAAAGTAGACGGCCAGCATGACGGGCCCGACGACGACGACCGTCACCAGGGCTGCGGGCCGGCTGCTCCAGGCGAAGCCGTCGGCCTGGTAGCTGCCCATCAGCCACAGGGCGCCAGCGCCGGCGATGGCCGAGCCGAGCGCGGCGTAGCCCATGCGGATATAGGAGCTGGCCACACGCGGACCGTCGAGGTGCCCGAGGAGCCGGCGCAGGAAGAAGGCGCTGACCATGACCGAGAGGATGTTGCCGCCGGTGTAGAGAATCGCGATCGCGAAGATGATCTGGTCAAAGGGCAGGAACTGGATGAAGAACGCCGACACCACGTTGACCAGGGCCAGCACCAGCTGGATGAAGAACGGGGTCCGCGCATCCTCGTTCGCGTAGAACACCCTGGACATCATGAAGTTCGCGCTCATGAACGGGGTGCTGAGCGCCAGGATGGTGAGCGTCTGGGCCAGCATGACGCCGTCCTGTTTGTGGCCGCCCGAGAAGAACATGCCCAGCGGTCCCGCGAGGGCGAAGAGCGCCAGTGCGCCGAAGACCGTGGCGACGGCCATGGTGCGCAGGCCATGGGACAGGGCCCGCCGGAGCTCGGCCCGGTTGCCGTCCTGGGAGGCGCGGGTCATGCGGTTGAACAGCACCGTGGCCAGCGAGAGCGCAATGATGGAGTGCGGGAGCAGGTAAAGCTGGCTGGCCACTTCGAGCACGGCGTTGCCGGGCAGGGTTGCCGCCGTGGCGTGGTCCCCCGCGCGTTCCAGCCGGAGCCGCTCGGCACCCGGGATCGTGGCGATGCGCATGACATAGAGGAACGCCAGCTGCCCCGCGGCCGCGGTGGCCAGCGTCCACACACTCAGTTTCGCTGCCTGGCCCAGGCCCACCCCGCGCCAGCCGAAACGCGGCCGCAGGCCCAGCCGCAGCCGGAAGACCGGGACCAGCAGGATAGCGGTCTGCGCCACCACGCCAATCGTGGAGAACCCCGCCACCAGGAAGGTCTGGAAAGAGCCCCAGTTGTCGAGCGTGTGCGGATTTATTTCGTTGGCGCCAAGGATTCCGATGAACATGCCCAGGCCGGCAATCGCGACAATATTGTTCAGGATCGGCGCCCACATGGCCGGACCGAAGGCGCCGTTGGCGTTGAGTACCTGGGTGAGCAGGGCGTACAGGCCGTAGAAGAAGATCTGCGGAAGGCACCAGAACGCAAAGGCCACAGCCAGCGACTTCTGCTGCGGCGAATAGCCCTGTGTGGTCAGTTCAATCACCCACGGCGCAAGGAGGGTCACCAGCAGCGTCAGGGAAAGCAGCACGACAACGGCCAGGGTCAGCAGGCGGCTGATGTAGTCCGCCCCGCGGTCCGGCGCCTTGCTGGCCTTGATGATCTGCGGCACCAGGACGGCATTGAACACCCCGCCGGCCACCAGCAGGAAGATCAGGTTTGGCAGGTTGTTGGCGTTGATGAAGGTGTCGGTGACCGTGGAGCCGAGGCCCAGGGCGGCTCCCAGCATCCAGGTCTTGCCGAAGCCCAGGAAACGCGAAACCAAGGTTCCGGCGGCCATGACGGCGCTGGACCGCGCCTCTCCGGCGTGGGCGGCCTGAGGGGCGGCAGTACCGGAGGTGACGGACTTTTCGGAATGGGGCTTGGCGGCAGACATTATCTTCATCGTCTCACCCGGGCGCGCCTTTGTGCGTAATCCGGACTCCCGGGCGGCGCGGGTTGCCGGCCGTCCGGCCGCCGGTGGTCCGGCGCGGAGAGGCCGCAGCCGGAAGCCTTAGCGGTGTTCGGGCAGGACTTCCCGGGCGAGGTCCGCGATGCGGCGCTCATTCGGAAAGGAGAGCTTGCGGGCGAGCTCGTGGATGGGGACCCAAGCGACGTCCACCGCTTCCTGGTCCGGATCGTTCTCGATCGTCAGTTCCCCGCCGGTGGACTGCAGCAGATAGTGATGGACGGTCTTGTGGACGCGGTGCCCGCTGACGGTAAACCAGTAATCGATGCTGCCGAGCGGTGCGAGGATCTTGCCCTCGATCCCGGTTTCCTCCGCAATTTCGCGGACCGCGGCTTCCTCGTTGCTTTCCTTGCCCTCCGGGTGGCCCTTCGGCAGGCACCATTCGAGGCGGCCGCCCCGGTTGAGGCGCGCGATGATGGCGACCCGCAACTCGGCGTCGGAGGTGTCCACCACGACGCCGCCGGCGGAGATTTCCTCGACGGTCGGCAGGGAAGCCTGTCCCGGGTGCTGCGCAGGCGCGACGTTGGCACCGATTGCCGATGGCAACGGTGCGTTTGTCCTCCTGCCGGGAGCGCTCGGTACGGGATGGGCCATGAAGTCCACTCTAACGACTCTTGCCCGGACTTGATGACCTAAACATGACAGGAAAGTGGCCGGGCGGAAAACTGGATTGACGCATCCGTCTCTTCGCACCGTGGCCACCGGCGGATCGAGGACCGCCATGGTGTGGTGCTGGCCGGGATTTCTGACAAGCTTAAGAGACTATGGCGCACGCACATCACCAGACTGACTCCCACACTGTCGATTTCCAGGTAGATCCGGTGGTCCTCGAGCTTGGGCAGCGCTTTGTCGACGCCGGTCACGAACTCTCCCTGGTGGGCGGACCCGTCCGCGATCTCTTCCTGGGCCGGGTCTCGCCGGACCTGGACTTCACGACGGACGCGACGCCGGACCAGACGGTTGCGCTGATCAAGAAGTGGGCGGACAACTACTGGGAGATCGGGCGCGCCTTCGGGACGATCGGCATGCGCAAAGCCGGGTTCCAGATCGAGATCACCACCTACCGCGCGGAGGCCTACGATCCGGAATCGCGCAAGCCCGTGGTGGCGTTTGGATCCTCGCTCACCGATGACCTGCTGCGCCGCGACTTCACCATCAACGCCATGGCCCTGCGGCTGCCGACGCTGGAGCTGGTGGATCCGTTCGGCGGCGTCCGGGACCTGCACTCCTCCACGCTCGCGACTCCCGGCTCGCCGGAGGACTCCTTCTCCGATGACCCGCTGCGGATGATGCGCGCCGCCCGCTTCGCCGCCCAGTTGGGCGTGAGCGTGCACCCGGACGTGCGCCAGGCGATGACGAAAATGGCCGAGCGGATCAAGATCATCTCCGCCGAGCGCGTGCGGGACGAACTGGTCAAGCTCATCTGCGCCGCCCGGCCCCGGACCGGCGTGGACCTGCTGGTGGAGACGGGGCTGGCGGAATTCGTGCTGCCCGAGGTCTCCGCCCTGCGCCTCGAATCCGATGAGCACCACCGCCACAAGGACGTGTACCAACACTCCCTGCAGGTCCTGGAACAGGCCGCGGCGCTGGAATCGGAGGCTGACGGGCCGGTGCCCGGCCCTGACTTCGTGTTGCGGTTCGCTGCCCTCATGCACGACGTCGGGAAGCCCGCCACGCGCCGCTTCGAGCCCGGCGGGGCGGTGAGCTTCCGCCATCACGACATGGTGGGGTCCAAACTCACCTCGAAGCGGATGAAGGCGCTCCGCTTCGACAACGACACCATCAAGGCTGTGGCCAAGCTGGTGGAGTTGCACATGCGCTTCTACGGCTACGGCGATGCGGGCTGGAGCGACTCGGCGGTCCGCCGCTACGTCACCGACGCCGGCCCGCTGCTGGAGCGCCTGCACCGGCTGACCCGCTCGGACGTGACCACCCGCAACCAGCGCAAGGCCGAGAGGCTCGCCTTCGCCTACGACGACCTTGAGGCGCGCATCGCCGCCCTGCGCGAGCAGGAGTCCCTCGAGGCCGTCCGCCCCGACCTCGACGGCGGCCGGATCATGGCGCTGCTGGGGCTCAAACCGGGGCCCGTGGTGGGGCGGGCCTACAAGTTCCTGCTGGAGGAACGGATGGAACACGGACCGCTGGAGCCAGCCGTGGCCGAAGCCAAGCTGCACGAATGGTGGGCGGCGCAGCCGGAAGCTGCCGCCGTCGACGTTTCCCCAACAGAGGAGTCCTAAGTGATTGCACCTTCCAACGCCCCCCGCCCGCAGCTCTGGATCCTGCGCCACGGCGAAACGGAGTGGTCCAAGAGCGGGCAGTACACCGGCCTGACCGACCTTCCGCTCACGGTGGAAGGCGAGCAACAGGCCGTGGAGGCGCGGAAGGTGCTCGACGCCGTCGACTTCGACCTCGTCCTGACCTCGCCGCTGCGCCGGGCACGACGGACCGCGGAACTCGCGGGATTCCCGGATGCCCAGCAGGAGCCACTGGCCGTGGAGTGGGACTACGGCGAGTACGAGGGCATCAGTTCCGACCTGATCCGCAAGGACAATCCCGACTACCTGATCTGGACCCACGGGGTTCCCAACGGGGAGTCCCTCGACGACGTAGCCGCCCGCGCTGACAAGATCGTGGCCCGCGTGCTCGAGTCCGGCCTGGACAATGTGCTGATCGTGGCGCACGGACACTTCTCCCGGATCCTTACCGCCCGCTGGCTGGGACTCGACGCCCACGAGGGCCGGCACTTTGTGCTTGGAACCGCGAAAGTCTGCACGCTTGGCTGGGACAAAAAGACACCTGCCGTCGTCAGATGGGGACTATAAAACCCCGCTTGGAAAAGTTTTTGCAGAATCTTTATGAATTCTGTGGCCAACGGGCACATTCATGATGTATTTTTATTCCTGACCCCAGAGCGACTTGCCGGGGTCACGGCGCGCGTCGCCCGGCCAGTCAGCCGGAGCCACGGCAGAACAGAAAAGGAGGTTGGGAAAATGATTACTTTGACTAGCGGATGGATGTACACCTTCACCGCCACCCCGGCCTCTGTCGTTGCCGCGCGCCCGAAAGTCGGACTGCCCGCCTGCTGATTTCCGCGCTCCCGGCCTGAAGCCGGCGCAGAAGGATTGCCAGGTCCATCCCTCCGGGGTGGCCTGTACGGAACGGTCTGACCCAGCGGAACCACGCGGTTGCGCAACATCCCCATAGTTCGGAACCCAGCTTCTTGTTGGGGTTGCGGCGCCATGCGTCCAGGGGCCATTCTTCCGCTTTGCGGAATCCCTCAATTAATACCGGGCATTTCTTTGCCTAATTAGGGTCTTATTCTTCCATTTCCAGGGGCCTTAATTGTCATGCCCAATTACTTTCCATTTCCGAAAGCAACGAAAGGTCAACCGTGACTATCGCAACGAGCTCCACCGCCCGCGCCGCCACCCGTCGGGGCCCGCGGAACCAACGTCTCCACCATGACTTCCGAGGGGAGGTGACCACCATGATCCGAAAACTGCAGGACGTACTGATCTTCAACTCGCACCCGGTGCGCAAGGACAAGACGCAGTTCAACGCCCAGCTGCTTGAGCAGCGGCGCGAAGACATCTTCCTCGCCATGCACCAGATGGGACTGATCCGCTGATGACAAGCATCGGAACCGATCCGCAAGGAGCTCACGCGGCGACGCGTGGGCTCCCCCATTTAACCGCCGTTCTTGCCGCCGTGGCCATCCGCGGACTTGCATCCGGGTCCTGCCGCCGCACAGTACGGCGGCCCCGGTAAGCTCGAGGCATGCAGGAGACAATGCCGCCGGAGAACCGCAAGCGGACCCGACTGGTAGTCCCAAGCCGCAGCGACCTGCTGCTGCGGAATTTCACCGAACTCATCGGTGGCCCGCTCGGCCGCCGCACGGCCCCCGGCGTCGTCTCCCCCGGGCTCTTCACCGTGGAACGGGTCCTCGTCCTGCTCACCGTCCTGGCCGCCCTGGCGGGGCTGCTGCTGAAGGGGTACTGCCGCAGCAAGGGCTGGGAATCCCCCGGCCAGTTCTACGCGACCTGCTACTCGGACTTCCCCGAGCTGTTCAAGAACCGCGGTCTGGGCGACGGGGCTTTCCCTTTTGTCACCGCAGGCAGCTTCTTCGAATATCCCGTGCTGATGGGCTTCATCGCCGGCGCCACTGCACTCCTGGTTCCCGGTGAGGGCGTCAGCAATTCCCGCGTCCTGGCCTACTTCGACGTCAACGCGACCCTGATCGCCGCCGTCTGGATCGTCACCGTGCTGGCCACCGCCCGCACCGCCCGACGCCGGTCCTGGGACGCCGCCATGGTGGCCCTGGCCCCGGGCATCGTCCTCGCCGGCTTCATCAACTGGGACATGTGGGCCGTCGCGCTACTGGCCCTGGGCATGTACTTCTTCTCCAGGAACAAGCTGCTTCTTGCCGGCCTATTCATTGGCTTGGGCACCGCGACCAAGCTCTACCCGCTGCTGATCCTGGGCGCGGTCCTGCTGCTGGCGCTCCGCACCGGCAAAATTCGCGCCTTCCTGGTCACCGCCGGCGCCGCCGTCGCGACCTGGCTGGCCGTTAACATCCCGGCCGCCGCGGGCGACCCGGCCGGCTGGAAGTACTTTTACCAGTTCACCGAATCACGCCCGGCGGGCTACAGCTCACCCTGGTTCGCCTACAACCTGGTGGCCGGACGCCTGGGCTGGAAGCCGCTGGAAGCCGAGGTCATCAACGGCCTGGCCCTCAACCTCTTCCTGTTCGCCTGCGTGCTGATCGCCGCCCTTGCCCTCGCGGCGCCGCGGAGGCCGAGGCTGGCCCAGCTGGTGTTCCTGATCGTGGCCGCCTTCATCCTCACCAACAAGGTGTATTCGCCGCAGTTCGTGATTTGGTTGATCCCGCTGCTGGCGCTGGCACGGCCCAGATGGCGGGACTTCCTGATCTGGCAGTCCATTGAGGGCCTGCACTGGGCCGCCATCTGGATGTACCTCGGCCAGGTGACCAGCGGCGGCGCCACACAGCACAACATCGACATGCCGTACTACGTCCTTGCCGTCCTCGCCCACATGCTCGCCACCGGCTACCTCATGGCGCGTGTGGTGTGGGACATCCTCGACCCGAGCTACGACGTCGTCCGCCGCGGCGGCACCGATGACCCGCACGGCGGCCCCTTCGACGGCGCCGCCGACTGGCTGCGGCTGGACGTGCGGCGCCCCGCAGCGTCCGTGCTGCCGTGGCGGCGCGCCCATGCGGACGCTGAGTCCCGTGCCTGACGTCGCCGTCGTCGGTTCCGGTCCCAACGGGCTGGCCGCAGCAGTGACAATGGCCCGGGCGGGGCTCGCGGTGCACGTCTACGAGGCGGCCGCTTCCGTTGGCGGCGGCCTCCGGACCACGGAACTCATCGAGCCGGGACACTTCCACGACGTGTGCTCGGCGGTGCACCCGATGGCCCTGGCCTCGCCCTTCTTCCGTGAGTTCGAGCTGTCCGGGCGGATCCGGCTGGAGGTACCCGAGCTCTCCCACGGTGCACCGCTTGACGGCGGCCGGGCGGCGCTGGGTTACCGCTCGCTGGAGCGGACGGTGGCGGCCCTGGGCCGCGACGGCGAAGCTTACCGGCGGCTCATGTCCCCGCTGGTGGACCGGCTCGAGGGCGTTGCCGATCTGACGCTGAACCAGCTGTTGCGGATACCGCGGCAGCCGGTGGCGGCCGCCATGTTCGGACTACGCACCCTCGAGCAGGGTACCCGCTGGTGGGGCGCGAGGTTCCGGGATGAGCTGGCTCCGGCCCTGCTCAGCGGGGTTGCCGCGCATGCCGTGGCCCCCCTGCCGACGCTGCCCGCGGCCGGCGCAGGCCTGCTGCTGGGTGCGCTGGGGCACGCTGGCGGCTGGCCGATCCCGGTAGGCGGATCCGCAGCCATCGCGCGGGCGATGGTGGCGGACATCGAGGCCCACGGCGGCGTGGTGCAGACCGGGGTGCGGATCGGCTCGTTGGCGGAATTGCCTCCGGTCCGGGCCACCCTGCTGGACGTGGCACCGCCCGGACTGCTTCGGATTGCCGGCAACCGCCTGCCGCCCGGCTATACCCGCGCCCTTGAGTCGTTCCGCTTCGGCAACGCCGCGTGCAAGGTCGATTTCATCCTCTCCGGTCCGGTTCCGTGGGCCGCTGCGGAACTCGCCGACGCCGGCACCGTCCACGTGGGCGGCACCCGGGCCGAAACCGCCGAGGCGGAACACCTTGTGGCCGCCGGCCGGCACCCGGAACGGCCGTATGTCCTGGTCTCGCAGCCCTCCCGCTTCGATGCCGGCCGCGCCCCCGCCGGCCGGCACATCCTCTGGAGCTACTGCCACGTTCCGGCCGGGTCCACGGTGGACATGGGCGAGGCCGTCACCGCGCAGCTGGAACGCTTCGCCCCCGGCTTCCGGGAGCTGGTGGTGGCCTGCCGCGTGACGACGGCGGCTGGACTCGCCGAGTACAACGAGAACTATGTCGGCGGCGATTTCAGTGCCGGGGCGATGGACCTGCGGGGCATGTTCCGCCGGCCGGTGCTGAGCCCGGTGCCGTGGCGGACCCCAGTTCCGGGCTTGTACCTCTGTTCCTCGTCGACGCCGCCCGGACCGGGAGTGACCGGCATGCCCGGCCTCCACGCCGCCAGGCACGCCTTGAAAGACATCTTCGGGATGCCGGTCCCTGGGCTGGGCCGCCAAGAGGCCAGTCAGGGCCCGGCCGACCCCGCCTAGGGTGCCGGCGCGAGCATTCCGGCGGCCGAAAGGCGGCCGTCACGCATCGTCGCCACGGCATCGGTGTAGGAAAGCATCCCGGTGTCGTGCGTGACCATCAGGGTCGCCACGCCGAACTCATCCGTGACCTGGCGGAGCAGCCGGACGATCTCCGCGCTCCGCTCGTGGTCGAGCGCCGCCGTCGGCTCGTCGACCAGCAGCACCGCGGGGTCGGCCATCAGGGCACGGGCAATGTTCACGCGCTGGCGTTGGCCGCCGGAGAGCTGGTGCGGGCGTCTGTCGAGCACGGATCCGAGGCCTACCCGTCCCAGCAGTTCCGCGGCCCTGATCCTCGCAGCGCGGAGCGGCTCGGCCCGCAGGTGGGCGGCGATCACGAGCTGTTCGGCCGCGGTAAGGGACGGCAGGAGGTTCGGCTGCTGGAAGATGATGCCGATGCTGTCCAGTCGCAGTGCGGTCCGCCCCGCGTCCGGAAGGGCGCCGGCGTCGCGGTCCGCCACGATGACTGACCCGGCCGTGGGCCGGACCAGGGTGGCGGCCACGGCCAGCAGCGACGATTTTCCCGAACCCGACGGCCCCACCAGCGAGACGAACTCGCCACTGTGCACCTCCAGGCTGACGTCGTCGAGGGCCCGCAGGACCCCCTCGCCATCTGGGTATTCCAGCGTCACGTTGCTGAGCTTCAGTGCGGTTTCCATACATATGCCTTTCAAGGAATGTTCGTGTGCTCGGGGAAGGGCGGTGTGCGCCGGGGTTTTCAGTTGCCGCCGAGCGCCAGCAGCGGGTCGATGCGGGTGATGCCCCGCACCGCCAGCGCGGCGCCCGCGAGGCCCAGGACGACGATCCCGGCGATCGGCAGCAAGGTGGTTTGCGGTGTGGTGAGGAACGGGGCGGCCCGCGCGGCGAGCAGGCCGCCGAGTGCACCCGCCGTGCCTCCGGCGGCTGCCCCGGCCACGAGGACGACCGCGGCCTGCACCATGGCGTCCTTCAGCACATAGTTCGAGGAACCGCCCAGGGCCTTGAGCACAGCGATGTCCCGCGTGCGTTGCACAGTCCACACGGTCAGGAAGGCCACGATCACCAGCGCGGAGATGCCGTAGAGGAATGCCTGCATGAGCATGAGCGAACCGTTCTCGCTGCGGTAGGAGCCAAGCGCCTGGAAGGAGCCCTCCCGGGTGGCGCTGACTGTTCCGGCGGCCTGGTTGGCTGCGGCGACATCGACGTCGACGCCGTCGTCGAAGCTGACCGCGATCACGGTGCCGAGGGCTTCTTTCCCGGCAAGGTGGGCCAGCTTCCGCCAGTCCGCCAGCGTGGTCCAGACGACGCCGGTGTGCGAGTACCACTGCTCCGGCACCACGGCCGATACCGACAGTTCGGTGCCGCCCACCGCGACCCGGCTGCCGACGGTGAGGCCGAGCTCCTTGGCCAGAGCGGTCCCGACCACCACGGTGCCCTCGGCCGCCGGGGCCGGGGAGAGGCTGCTGCCGGCGCCGGTGCCGAAGACGGCCACATTCGCCGTCCCGGTCGGGACTCCCCCCGCACCGAGGGCCTGCAGCCGGCCCTGGCTGATGCCCAGGGTCTCGGCCTTGCTGACGCCGTCGCGGTCGGACCAGCCGGTAACTTGGGCGCCGGTGACCTCGGATTCGGTGAAGGAGGCCTCGGGGCTGCTGCCGGCGGGTGCGCCGAAGACAAGCTGGTCCGCGGGCAGCCCCGCGATGGCGGAGGTCGACTGGTTGCCGAGCCCGGCGGTCAGTCCGGAGAGCATCACCAGCAGCAGGGTGATGAGGGCGACGACGCCGCCCATCAGGGCGAAGCGGCCCTTGGCGAAGCGGATGTCGCGGATGGCGAGAAACATGGGTGTCCTCTTTCTGGTGGTTGTTGGCCTCCCTTCCACTCTCCCGGCGCGGGGCGGCCGTGCCATCAGGCCTGGGGATGGTCCGCCGCGGCCGTCGGGTTGGTCCGGCAGTCAACCAAAAGGTTGATCCTGGCCCGCCGGGCCCCGGTTCCGGCCCGTTTCCGGGGAACGGGAGGCCGCCCGGCGCTAGGCTGAAAGCATGGACGGCAGAAGCAGCGGGGCGGAGGGGAACCCCACGGACGCGGCCGTCATCCTGCGGGTCCTGCGGGTCAGCCTGCACGTGGGATTCGCCGTGCTGCTGCTCGTGGCGCTGGTCAGGCTGCTGGCGGCCGGGATCCACGGCGCCGGCTGGCTCAGCCTGGGCCTGGTCCTGTGCCTTGCCGGTGTTTACCTTGCGGGCACGGCGCTGGAGAAACGCCACTCGGTCCGGCCGGGACGCTTCGATCCGCGGCCCTATTCCACCTGGTGGCTGGCTGCTGTCTGCCTGCTCTGGCTGCTGCTGGTCTGGGGCAGCGCAGACTTCGTCTGGCTCGCCTTCCCGCTGTTCTTCCTTCAGCTGCACCTGCTGCCCAGGGGTCCGGCTCTGGCCGCAATCGCCGCCAGCACGCTGCTGGTGGTCACGTCGCTTTGGTTCCACAACGGCGGTCCGGGGAACGCCCTGCAGCTGCCGATGCTGCTCGGACCGGGTTTCGGAGCAGCATTCGCCGTCGTCACCGGCCTGGCCTACCGTGCGCTGTACTCGGAGGCAGAAAATCAGCGTCTCGCGGCTGAGGAACTGCGCCGCACCCGCGCGGAGCTTGCCCGCAGCCAGCACGACGCCGGAACCCTGGCTGAACGGAGCCGCCTGGCCCGCGAAATCCACGACACCCTGGCCCAGGGCTTCTCCAGCATCATCCTGATGGGACGCTCGGCCGAGCAGGCGCTGGAAGCCGGAGACACCGGGACGGCCCGGAACCGGCTCCGGACCGTCCAGGAAACCGCGGCCGCCAACCTGGCCGAGGCCCGCAACTTTGTCCGCGGCCTGCAGCCCCCCGAGCTTGAACAAAACCCGCTCGTGGACAGCCTGCGCCGGCTGTGCGAACAGACCGAAACAGAGGCGGCAGCCCGGGGCAAGGCCCTGCGCTGCCGCCTGGAAATCGACGGAACCCCTGCGGAACTCCTCCACCCGTACCGGACCACCCTGCTTCGCGCCGCGCAGGCCAGCCTCGCCAACGTGTGGGCCCACGCAGACGCCCGCACCGCCGTCGTAACCCTGTCCTTTTTGGGCACCGAAGTGGCCATGGACATATTCGACGACGGCGACGGCTTTGACCCCTCTGCGGTGCCGGACCGGGCCGACGGATCCGGCTACGGGCTGAAATCGTTGCGGGACCGGGTTGCAGCGCTGGCCGGGACCATCGACCTCGAATCCGCGCCCGGGGACGGCACGGTAGTGGCCATCCGGCTGCCGCTCGGGAAGGAAGAACCGTGAACCAAATCCGCGTTCTCCTCGTCGACGACCACCCCGTCGTCCGCGCCGGCCTGCGGGCCATGCTCACGGACTTCGAGGGCATCACCGTCGCCGCGGAAGCGGCGGACGGAGCCGCCGCCCTGGCTGCGCTGGCGCGCCTGCGCACCCTGGGCGAGCCGGTCGACGTCGTACTCATGGACCTGCAGATGGGCGCCGGCATGGACGGGGTCACCGCGACGGGCAGGATCAAAGCCGGCGAGGCCGGGACGCCAGGGCCGCCCGTGCTGATCCTCACCACCTTTGATTCCGACGCGGACATCCTTGCTGCCGTGGAGGCGGGCGCGAGCGGGTACATGCTCAAGGACGCGCCGCCGGAGCAGATCCGCCAGGCGGTCCTGGCTGCCGCTGCGGGCCAGACAGCGCTGGCGCCGGAAGTAGCCGCGCGGCTGCTGGGGCGGATCCGGAACCCCGAGCCGGCCCTTTCCGCCCGGGAGATCCAGCTGCTCGAACTGCTGGCCACCGGCCTGGGGAACCGGGCCATCGCCAGGCAGCTGTTCATTTCCGAGGCGACGGTGAAGACGCACCTGGTGCACATCTACGGGAAACTGGGCGTGGACAACCGAACGGCCGCCATCGCTGTGGCCGCGCAGCGGCGGATCATCCGCCGGGGCTAGCCACAGGTGGGCGGCCTGCCCTGCGGGCCTGGTCCCTGTGACACGGAGCTGTCCGTGCCGCGGGGCATAATGGCGCCATGGGGAAAATTCAGAAGCTCTCGCTCGCTCTTGTCGGTCTGGTCCTTGGCGCCTCGCTCGTGGCGTGCGACGACGGCCGCTCCGGCGCCCAGGATGCGGCGAAGCAACTGGCCTCGGCAGTCGCGGCGCTCGACGTCGGTTCCGTGGCCTTCGACGGCAAGGATTCCGGCCAGGCGAACGAGCGGCTCAAGGCGGTCTTCAAGGCGCTTGACCCGGCAAAACCCACCGTTACCGCCGGGGACCTGGTGCTGGAGAAGGACACCGCCACGGTCCCGCTGGACTACAGCTGGAAGATCGGCGCAGGCGAGTGGAAGTACACCGTGTCCGCACAGCTGAAAAAGGCGGACGGCAAATGGCAGACCGTGTGGAGCCCGGAGCTGCTGGTGCCGGGCCTCGCGGACACTGAAGTCCTCCGAACCTCCAGCGATTCCCCGCAGCGGGCCGATATCCTCGGCGCCGGCGGCGCAAAGCTGGTCACCTACCGGCCGGTGGTCCACGTCGGCATCGACAAGGCGCAACTGGAAGCCGCGGATCCGGCCGGCCCCGCGGGCAAACTGGCGCGGCTGGTGGGCGTGGACCCCGCCGCCTACACCAAGCAGGTCACGGACTCCGGACCGTCGGCCTTCGTCGCGGCGATCACGCTGCGCCAGGCCGGCCGGACCATCACGGATGAACAAATCGCCGCGATTCCCGGCGCCCGGGCCATCCCGGACTCGTTGCCACTCGCGCCCACGCGCGGCTTCGCCCGCGCCGTGCTGGGCACCGTGGGTGAGGCCAGTGCCGAGCAGATCGAAAAGTCCGGCGGTGCACTCCGGGCCGGAGACACCACCGGCACCGGCGGCCTCCAGCAGCAGTACGACGCCCAACTGCGCGGTACCAGCGGCATCCAGGTCTTCGCCCAGACCGAGGGCCTGACCGCGGAACAACGGCAGGAACTTCTCAACAACGGCCGCCGCGTCCTGTTCCAGGAGCCGATGAAGCCCGGAACCCCGCTCAAGACCACCCTGGACCCGCGGCTGCAGCAACTGGCCGAGGACGTGCTGGCCGACGTCGGTCCGGCGTCCGCCGTCGTCGCCCTCCGCCCCTCCAGCGGCGCGGTCCTGGCCGCCGCCTCCGGCCCCGGCAGCAACGGCTACGACACCGCCCTGCTCGGCCAGTACGCCCCCGGATCCATCTTCAAAATCGTGGACTCGCTCGCGATGTTCCGCAACGGGATGACCCCGGACTCCAAAGTGGACTGCCCGCCCACCCTCACCGTAGACGGCCGGACCTTCAAGAACGCCGAGGGCTACCCCGCCTCCTCGCTGGGGTCGGTAACCCTGCGCGACGCCTTCGCGCATTCCTGCAACACCGCCTTCATCAACGCCCGGGGCAAGGTCAGCCAGGCCCAGCTCGAGTCTGCGGCCACCTCCCTCGGTGTCGCCGTGGAGGCGCCATCGCTGGGCGCTGCGGCCTTCCTGGGATCGGTCCCGGGCGAGGCTGAAGGCACCGAACACGCCGCCTCCATGATCGGGCAGGGCAAGGTATTGCTCTCCCCGCTGGCGGCCGCCGTCATGGCCGGGTCCGTCGCCAAGGGCGCGCCGGTGTCGCCGCAGCTCGTGCTCAACCCGAACGCGGCGGCCGCGGGAAGTCCGGCACCCTCTGAGGGACCGACGGCGGCGCCGTCGTCGTCCGCCCCGGCACCCGCAAAGTCGTCCGGCAAACCGGTGACCGCCGCGGAAGCGGCGTCCCTGGCGGACATGATGCGCGCCGTGGTGACCTCGGGCCACGCCGGCTTCCTCGCCTCGGTGCCCGGTGCCCCCGTCGGCGCCAAGACCGGGACCGCCGAATTCGGCAAGGACAACCCGCCGAAGACCCACGCCTGGATCGTCGCCGTGCACGGAGACCTCGCGGTCGCCGTGTTCGTGGAAGACGGCGGCCTCGGCGCCACTACCTCCGGGCCGCTGCTCAAGGAATTCCTGACTTCCGCCGCCGGCTAACGGCGGACGGTCCGAAAGGGCCGTGGGAAGATTGCTGTGTGGCTCATATTGACGTTTCCGGCATCGACTACTTCCTCTCCGACGGCACCCAGCTGCTCAACGGGGTGACGTTCAAGGTCCCCGACGGCACCAAGACGGCGTTGATCGGGCCGAACGGAACTGGCAAGACGACGCTGTTCCGGATCATTTCCGGCGACCTCGTTCCGGACGAAGGCGTGATCGGCCGCTCCGGAAACATGGGCATCATGCGCCAGTTCGTCGGCCAGGTGCGGGACGACTCCACGGTCCGCGACCTGCTGGTCTCCGCCGCCCCGCCCGCACTCGCGGCCGCCGCGCGCGCCGTCGACGAGGCGGAACTGGCGATGATCGAGCACGACGACGAGCCCACCCAGATGAAATACGCACAGGCGATCGTGGACTGGGGCGACGCCGGCGGTTACGACGTCGAGACCGTCTGGGACGAGGTTTGCATGGCCGCCCTCGGCCTGCCCTTCGACCGCGCGCAGCACCGGCCGGCGTCGAGCCTGTCCGGCGGCGAACAGAAGCGGCTGGTCCTGGAGGCGTTGTTTGCCGGACCCGACGAGCTGCTGCTGCTCGACGAGCCGGACAACTACCTTGACGTCCCGGGCAAGCGCTGGCTGGAAGCCAAGCTCAACGATTCCAAGAAGACCGTCTTCTTTATCAGCCACGACCGCGAGCTGCTGAACAACGCCGCGGGCCGCATCGTGACCCTGGAGCCCGGCATCAACGGCGCCGGCGCCTGGATCCACGGCGGCGGCTTCGGCTCCTACGTCGACGCCCGCGCTGACCGCAACGCCCGCTTCGAGGAGCTGCGCAAACGCTGGGACGAGGAGCACGTGAAGCTCAAGGAACTCGTCAACATGTACAAGAACAAGGCCGCGTTCCGCTCCGACATGGCCAACCGGTACCACGCCGCGCAGACCCGGCTGGCGAAGTTCCTCGAGGCCGGCCCGCCCGAGGCGCTGCCGATCGAGCAGAACGTGCAGATGCGGCTCAAGGGCGGCCGCACGGCCAAGCGCGCCATCGTGGCCGAGAAGCTGGAGCTCACCGGGCTGATGAAGCCCTTCTCCACCGAGGTCTGGTTCGGCGACCGGGTCGGGGTGCTCGGCTCCAACGGTTCCGGCAAGAGCCACTTCCTGCGACTGCTTGCGACCGGCGGCACCGACCCGGAACGCGAGCACCTGCCCGTCTCCGATGTGGAGATCGCCGAGGTCCCGCACGAGGGCGCCGTGAAACTCGGCGCCCGGATCCGGCCCGGGTTCTTCGCCCAGACCCACGTCCGGCCCGACCTGCTCGGCAAGACCCTGCTGGAGATCCTGCACCGCGGCGACGAACACCGCTCCGGGCTGGGACGCGAGGCGGCGGCCGGGGCGCTGGACGGCTACGGCCTGGCGTCGCAGTCGGAGCAGAAGTACGAATCCCTGTCCGGCGGCCAGCAGGCCCGGTTCCAGATCCTGCTGCTGCAGCTCTCCGGCGCCACCCTGCTGCTCCTCGACGAGCCCACGGACAACCTGGACCTGCACTCGGCCGAGGCACTGGAACGCGCCATCGACCACTTCGAGGGCACGGTCCTGGCCGTCACGCA
The DNA here is from genome assembly GCF_056393885.1 of Arthrobacter sp. 10T44. Taxonomy (NCBI): domain Bacteria; kingdom Bacillati; phylum Actinomycetota; class Actinomycetes; order Micrococcales; family Micrococcaceae; genus Arthrobacter; species Arthrobacter sp. 10T44. The sequence goes on from NZ_JBFTGT010000009.1 coordinate 119,716, forward strand.
CGACCGCTGGTTCGCCCGCACCTTCGACCGCTTCCTGGTTTTCGGCTCGGACGGCAAGGTCTACGAATCGGCCGAGCCGGTGTGGGACGAAAAACGCGTCGAGCGCGTCCGCTGAGGTAGCGCCAGCCGATGAAGTGATCATTTGATGATCAAATGATCACCGACTGGTATTATTTGCTCATGAACACGGATGAGCGGCATCGCTATATCGGCGAGCTCCTTCGCCACCGGGAACGCGTGAGCGTGGATGAGCTAATGGCCGCCTGCGCAGCCTCCGGCGCGACGATCCGGCGCGATCTGGACGTTCTGGCCGGTCACGGCGTCCTGCGCCGGGTCCACGGCGGGGCAGTCAGTCTGCTGCTGCAGGGCGAGAACCCCGGGTACGGGCAGCGCGAGCTGGAGGAGCACGCAGCCAAGGTGCGGATTGCCGCCGCGGTTGCGGCGATGCTCAAGGACCGTGGCCGTATCTGGCTCGACAGCGGCACGACGGCCACGGAGATCGCCCGACAGCTCCAGCAGCGCGACATGACGATCATGCCAATGTCGCTGAGGGCCGTCAGTGAACTGGCCGCAGACCAGGTCCCGGCCGGGCGCCGCCCTGAGCTCCTGTTGCCCGGCGGTAGCCTTGTTCCGGGCGAATTGTCCTTCCGCGGACCCCTGACGGAGGCAAATATCCGCTCACTGCGCTTCGACACAGCCGTGGTCACCCCCTGTTCGCTGGATCTCCGGGATGGACTGCTGGCCCATGATCTCGACGACGCCGCGGTGAAGCGCGCAGGGCTGGAATCGGCAGCCAGGGTGATCGTTGCCTGCTCCGGATCCAAATGGAACGCCAGTGGCATGGCCCTGGTGGCGACGCTGGACGCTGTGGACGCCGTCGTCACCGACAAGGCTCTCAGCTCCGACGAACTCACCCTCCTTGCCCAACACTCAGTGGAAGCAGTGATCGTATGACCAGGACCTCAACCGCCCCGCAATTGAAGGCGGCGGCCGCAGCGACCTTCCTGATCTTCGGGATCAACGGCCTCGTATTCGCCAGCTGGGCCGCCCGCATCCCCGCGGTGACCGAGATCCTGCACATCTCCTCCGGACAGATGGGAAGCCTGCTGCTGTGCGTCGCGGTCGGCTCGCTGATCGCGCTGCCGACCGCCGGGCTCGTGGTAGGCCGGCTCGGAACCGCCAACACCGTGCGCGCAGGCGGTCTGCTGGCCGCCGTGGCGGGCGCAGGGGTGGCGCTCTCGCTTGGCGCCGCAGCCGTCCCCGGTACGGCCATCTCGCTCTTCTTCCTCGGCATCGGCATCGGACTCTGGGACGTGTCCCAGAACATCGAAGGGGCCGACGTCGAACACCGGCTGGGCCGGACCATCATGCCGCAGTTCCACGCCGCGTTCAGCGGCGGCGCGTTCGTGGGCGCGCTGGTCGGCGCCGGTCTGGCGACGCTCGGCGTCGGGCTGCCGGAACACCTGCTCGCCATCACCGCCGTGGTGGCCGCCGCGACCCTGATCGCGCCGCGGTACTTCCTGCCGCACGCACCGGAGCAGGCACCTGCTGCCGGCGAGGCCAGGCCGCCGCGGGCCGCTTCCGCCTGGCGGGACGGCCGCACCCTGCTGATCGGCGTCGTCGTCCTCGGCGCCACCCTGACCGAGGGCGCGGGCAACGACTGGATCGCCAAGGCCTCCGTGGACGGCCTGGGTGCCGAGCAGTCCACCGGAGCCCTGCTGTTCGCCGTCTTCGTGCTGGCGATGACGGCCATGCGTTTCTTTGGCGGCCGGGCGATCGACGTCTACGGACGGGTCGCGGTGCTGCGGGCCAGCATGGCAGCCGCCGCGGCCGGGCTGGCATTCTTCGTCTTCGCCGGCAATATCTGGCTCGCAACGGCCGGCGCGGCACTCTGGGGCGTGGGAGCAGCCCTCGCCTTTCCGATGGGCATGTCCGCCGCGGCCGACGACCCCCGGCACGCCGCGGCCCGGGTATCGGTCGTGTCCACCCTCGGCTACATCGCGTTCCTTGCCGGGCCCCCGCTGCTGGGCTACCTCGGCGACCTGACGGGGATCCGGCTGGCGTTGCTGGCTATCGGGGCGCCGATTCTGGTTGCTCTGCTGCTCGCCGGCGCCGCGAGGCCCTTGCGCGCCAGCTGAGCAGCGGCCCGGGATCCAGCACCCGGGTCAGCGCCTCATCCAGGGGGCCCGCAGTAAGGTGGGGAAATGCGAAGCATACTGGGGAAAACGCCGCGCCGACTGGAGAAGCTGGACCGTCGACTGGTCCAGTCCCTCTCACGGGTTCCCGGCGGCGGCCACGACGACTTCTTCCGGCGGCTCTCCGCGGCCGCCAATAAGGGCAAGCTCTGGTTCGGGATTGCCGCGGTGATGGCGCTCTTCCCCGGCAAGACCCGGCGTGCTGCCCTGCACGGCGTGCTGGCGCAGGGTGTGGCCTCCGCGGTTACCAACCTTGTCTTCAAGACCCTGCTGCCCCGGGCCCGGCCGCTGCCAGAGCACCTTCCGGTCTTCCGCTTCGTTCATCCGCAACCGAGCAGTTCCTCCATGCCTTCCGGGCACTCCGCGTCGGCCGCCGCGTTCGCCCTCGGCGTGGGGCTGGTCCGGCCGGCGCTCGGCACCGCGCTGGCACCCGTCGCCGCCGGCGTCGCCTACTCCAGGGTGCACACGGGGGCGCACTGGCCCTCGGACGTCTTCTTCGGCTCCGCGATCGGGGCGGGTGCGGCCCTCGTGACGAGGAAGTGGTGGCCGGTCCGTCCCCCGTTCCCCGCGGTTCGGCGCACCCCGGTCGGAGCTGCCGCACTGCCCGACGGCGAGGGGCTGGGCATCGCGGTCAACACGCTCGGCGGCTCATACGCCGATGAGACGGCCGAGGCCCTGCAGAAAGTATTCCCTAAGGCGTATATAAAGGAAATTGCCCCCGAAGAGGATGTGGCGGCCGGAATCGAGGCGGTGGCAACACGTCCCGGCGTCGTTGCCCTCGGAGTCTGGGGCGGAGACGGGACGGTGGGCACCGCCGCGGCGGCCGCCGTCGAACATTCCTTGCCGCTGCTGGTGCTGCCGGGCGGAACGCTCAACCATTTCGCCCGTGACGCGGGCACCGGCACCCTGAAGGCCGCCATCGACGCCGCCGCCAAAGGGGAGGCGGCGCGAGCGGACATCGGGCACGTGTCGGTAGAACGGGGGCTGCCGGACAGTCCGGAGAAGCTGGAGCTGTCGATGCTGAACACTGCCAGCATCGGCCTGTACCCCAACCTGGTGCGCCGGCGCGAGCAGCTCCAGCCCGCGCTGGGAAAGCCGCTGGCCGGCGTCGTCGCCATGTTCCGGACCTTCGCCGCGGGCACCCCGAGCACCCTGGTCGTGGACGGGGTGCGGCACAAGCTCTGGATCCTTTACGTCGGCCGCGGGCGCTACTACCCCCGCGACCATGCCCCGCTGGTCCGGCCGGTGCTGGACGACGGCGTGCTGGACCTGCGCATGATCACGGCGGACGAATCCTTTGCCCGGCTGCGCCTGCTCTGGTCGGTGCTGACCGGAACCGTGGCGACCTCCCGGATCACCCACCTGCGCGAAGCCAGCCGGATCCGGGTGGAACCGGGCGACACGACCATGGTGCTGGCGGTGGACGGCGAAGTCATGCCGGGCGTCCGCGCCGTCGAGTTCTCGGTCAAGCACGGCGGGCTGGTGTACTACTCCCCGCAGCCGGAGGGCTGAGCGGCGGCCATGCCGCCATTGTCCGGATTACCCTGATTCAGCCCTGAATCAACCCTTAAAGCGGCGCATTCGCGCGGCGGCGTCGGTAGCGTGGTGGGTACACAACCACACGCGACGCAAAGGAACGCTTCCATGATCGAAGCACGAGGCCTGACCAAGGTATACGGCGAAAAAACCGCCGTCGCCGGAGTCAATTTCACCGTCGAGGCGGGCCGGGTTACCGGCTTCCTAGGACCCAACGGAGCGGGCAAGTCCACCACGATGCGCATGATCATGGGACTGGACCGGCCGACGTCGGGCTCCGTCACGGTCAACGGGGTGCCGTTCAACCGGCACCACGCGCCGCTGCGGGACGTCGGTGCCCTGCTGGACGCCAAAGCCGTCCACACCGGCCGCTCGGCCTACAACCACCTGCGGGCCATGGCCGCCACGCACAGCATCCCGAAAAAACGCGTGCACGACGTCATTGAAATGACGGGTCTGGCCGAGGTCGCCAGGAAGAAGGTGGGCGGCTTTTCCCTCGGCATGGGCCAGCGCCTCGGCATCGCCGCCGCCCTGCTCGGCGACCCGCAGACGATCATCCTGGACGAGCCGGTCAACGGACTGGACCCGGAAGGCGTCGTCTGGGTCCGCAACCTGGTCAAATACCTCGCCTCCGAGGGCCGCACCGTGTTCCTGTCCAGCCACCTGATGAGCGAAATGGCGGTCACCGCGGACCATTTGATCGTGATCGGACGCGGCCGGATCATCGCCGACGCGCCGATCCAGGAGATCATCACCGGCAAGGGCCAGGGGCGCACCCGCGTCCGCACCGACCAGCCGGACCAGCTGATGCGCCTGCTGGCAGGCACCGGCATCACCGTGCAGGTGCAGGACAACGAACTCCTCGAGGTCACCGGGCTGGAGCCCCGGCAGATCGCCCGCACCGCCCTCGACAACCACGTCATGATCTACGAACTCACCCCGCTCCGGGCCAGCCTCGAGGAGGCCTATATGGAACTGACCAAGGATGAGGTCGAATACCACTCACTGATCACCACGGGCGGCCACGCCCCCGCCCAGACCGGAGGCAACTAAGCCATGAGCTCGACCACCCTTGAACCCAATCCCTCGAGCCGCGGGCCGCGCTCCGGCGCTGCAAACAACCAGGCAGGCGACCGGACCGGCGACAGCCTCAGCACCGGCCCGGGACCCAGCTTCCTGCGCGTCCTGAACTCCGAAGTCATCAAGTTCCGCACGCTGCTGTCCACCCTGATCCTGCTCGGCGCCACCATCGCCGTCATCATCGGGGTGGGAGCCCTTGCCGCCTGGGGCATCGGCCAGGCACTGCAGGCCTCCAACTCCGATCCGCAGCGCTCCGCCGCGCTGGCCGCGCAGGGCGACATCGCCGCGTCGGCGCCCAGCGCCGGCATCTCCTTCGCGCAGCTGATCCTTGGCTCACTGGCCGTCCTGATAATCAGTTCCGAGTTCACCACGGGAATGGCGCGGTCCACGTTCACCGCCGTCCCGACGCGGATTCCGGCCTTGGCGGCCAAGCTCCTTGTTGTTGTGGTCTCCGCGTTCCTGGTCACGGCACTTTCGCTCTACCTCGCCGGCCTGGTGGCGGTGCCGATCCTGGACCAGTACGGCCACACCCTGGACGTCTCCAGCGGGCACTACTTCCGGACGCTGCTGGTCAACAGCGCCTACGTTGCCGCCGTCGCTGCGATCGGGATGGCCCTCGGCGCCCTGATCCGGAACTCCGCCGGCGGCATCATGACGCTCGTGGGAATCTTCTCCGTGCTGCCGATCGCGCTGCAAATTATCCAGGGCGACTTCGTTACGGAACTGCGCAAATTCATCCCGTCGAACACGCTGGCACCGTTGACCGCCGCCGAACACGTCCCGGACACGCTGGAAAGCTGGCAGGCCGCCCTGGTCCTTGGCGCGTGGGTGGTCATTCCGATCGTGCTGGCCGGCATCCTGCTCAAGAAGCGGGACATCTAGTCCGAAGCAGTGGTTTCAGGCACATTTCAGAATTGCCTCCCAGGCAACATCCTTTGCCTGGGAGGCTCTATGGCTGGAGATCCGTCCCATTTTGGGGGGCGTAATCTGTGTGACTGCACAGAACTAAGCCTCTCCGCGGCGGTCTAGGGTGAAACGACATTGTGGTCCGCCGCACATCCTTGCCTGGCATCGCCGGCACTGGGGCGCGGGCCGACACCACCCACGAAGGACGGCGCTTCATGCAGGCTGACCAGCAACTCTCCAAATCCCTGAAACCCCGGCACCTGTCCATGATCGCCATCGCCGGCGTCATCGGTGCCGGCCTCTTCGTCGGCTCCGGCGCCGCCATCCAGCAGGCCGGCCCCGGCATTCTGGTGGCCTACCTGGCGGCAGGGCTCGTGGTCATCCTGGTGATGCGCATGCTCGGCGAAATGGCCGCCGCCAACCCCGAAACCGGATCGTTTTCCACCTACGCGGACAAGGCGCTGGGCCGCTGGGCGGGCTTCAGTATCGGCTGGCTCTATGCCTGGTTCTGGATCATCGTGCTCGGCATCGAAGCCACGGCCGGCGCCGCGATCATGCACCGCTGGGTTCCCGGCATTGACCAGTGGATCTGGGCGCTGGTCCTGATGGTGCTCCTCACACTGACCAACCTGGGTTCGGTTAAGTCGTACGGCGAGTTCGAGTTCTGGTTCGCCTCCATCAAGGTCGCCGCGATTGTGCTGTTCCTGCTCTTCGGCGTCGCCGCTATCCTGGGCCTCGTCCCCGGCGTCCCCGCTCCCGGCCTGGACAACCTGACCGGCAAGGGCGGCTTCATGCCCAACGGTCCCGGCGCGGTGCTGGCCGGCATCCTGGTGGTCGTGTTCTCCTTCTTCGGCGCCGAAATCGCGACCATCGCCGCCGGCGAATCCGAGAACCCGGTCGACGCCGTCAAAAAGGCCGTCAAATCGACCGTCTGGCGCATCCTGGTGTTCTACATCGGCTCCATCGCCATCGTCGTGACCCTGCTGCCCTGGAACTCCGCCTCCGTGGCGAAGAGCCCGTACGTCGCCGTGATCGAACTCTTCGGCATCCCCGGCGCCGGCACCATCATGGACATCGTCGTGCTGACCTCGGTGCTGTCCTGCCTCAACTCCGGCCTCTACACCGCCAGCCGCATGCTCTTCTCGCTCTCCCGCCGCGGCGACGCGCCCCGCACCTGGATGCGCATCTCCAAGCGCGGCGTCCCGGCCGCCGCGGTGCTGGCCTCGACCGTCGTCGGCTTCATCACCGTGGGCCTGAACTACATCGCCCCGGACACCGTCTTCCTGTTCCTGGTCAACACCTCCGGCGCCATCGCGCTGTTCGTCTGGCTCGTCATTTCGGTCTCGCAGCTGATCCTCCGCCGCCGGATGGGCACCGCCGCCCGGGATCTGGAGCTGAAGATGTGGCTGTTCCCGTACCTGACCTGGCTCGCGATCGTCAGCATCGTCGCGCTGCTGGTGGGCATGGTGGTGCTGGACACCACCCGCGAATCGCTGCTGCTTTCGCTGGCCCTGGCCGCCGTCGTCGTGGGAATCGGTCTCTGGCGCTACCGCAGGCACGGCGCCTCCCCGGTGGCAGCACCCCAGCCCGCAGGCCTCCCCGCCGAGGCCGAAACCCGCAGCGAGGATGCCCCCGCCGGCGTCGGCCGGTCCAAGTAAGCCCGCGGCGCTAGACTCGGAGCCATGCCTTCCTCCGCCACTGCTGCAGACCACATCCAGGACCTCGGCGCGTACGTCAGCGCGTCGCCGTCGAGCTTCCACGCCGTCCACGAGGCCGCCCGGCGGCTGGACGAAGCGGGGTTCACCGGCCTCGACGAACTGCAGCAGTGGCAGGGGGCCGGCGACGCCGGGTCGGCGGGGAAGTTCTACGTGATCCGCGACGGCGCCCTCATCGCCTGGGTGGTGCCCGCCGGCGCCGGACCCACCACGGGGTTCAACATCCTCGGCGCGCACACCGATTCGCCGTCCTTCAAACTCAAGCCCAAACCCACCACCGGCAAGTTCGGCTGGCTGCAGGCCGGGGTCGAGGTCTACGGCGGTCCGCTGCTGAACTCCTGGCTGGACCGCGAACTGCAGCTTGCCGGGCGTCTGGTGATGCTGGACGGCACCCAGCACCTCACGGCCACCGGGCCGCTGCTGCGCTTCCCGCAGCTCGCCATCCACCTGGACCGGGCCGTGAACGAGGGCCTGGCCCTGGACAAGCAGCAGCACATGAATCCGGTCTTCGGCCTCGGCGATCCGGCCGGCGAGGACCTGCTAGGCCTACTCGCCGAGCGGGTCTCCGGTGCCACCGTGGATCCCGCGCAGATCGGCGGTTACGACGTCGTCATCGCGGACACGCAGGCCCCGGCGGTGTTCGGCGCCAAGGGTGAATTTTTCGCCTCCGGCCGCCTCGACAACCTCTCCGCCACGCACGCCGGCCTCACCGCGCTGATCGCGCACGCCGCCGGTGAGGTGCCGACGGACGGGCCGATCGCCGTGCTGGCCGCCTTCGACCACGAGGAAATCGGCTCCGCCTCGCGCTCCGGCGCCTGCGGCCCGGTCCTCGAGGACATCCTGGTCCGCATCTCCGACGGGCTGGGCGCGACGGCGAGCCAGCGGCGGCAGGCGTTCGCGGCGTCGTTCTGTGTTTCCGCCGACGCCGGCCACGCCGTGCACCCCAACTATGCCGAACGCCACGACCCGGCCAACCGCCCGGCCCTGAACGGCGGACCGCTGTTGAAGATCAACGCCAACCAGCGCTACGCCACGGACGCCGCCGGGGCAGCGCTGTGGGCCAGGCTGTGCACCGATGCCGGGATCCCGTACCAGGAGTTCGTCTCCAATAACGTGATGCCCTGCGGTTCGACAATCGGCCCGCTGACGGCCACCCGGCTCGGGATCAGGACGGTCGACGTCGGCGTCCCGTTGCTGTCGATGCACTCGGCACGCGAGCTGTGCGGCGTCAAGGACCCGCACCGGCTGGCGACAGTCACGCAACTGTTCTTCCGCATCGCCTCCCAGCCGGCTGCCTAGGACCCGGCGAGGCCAATCACGAGGTTGACGGTGGCGGCAAGGATGACGGTGCCGAACAGGTAGGACAACAGGCTGTGTTTGAGCGCCTCGGCCCGGATTGCATGGTTTTCCAGGGCAGTGTCCGACACCTGGTAGGTCATCCCGAGGCTGGTGGCGAGGTACGCGAAGTCGGTGTACTGCGGCGGCTCGGCCTGGTTGAAGTTGATGCCGCCCACCGCTGCCCCGGCCCGAAGCTCGGTGCTGTAGTAGAGGCCGGCATAGCGGACCGTGAAGAGTGTCTGCACGAGCATCCACGACAGTGCAACGGAGGCCAGCGCCAGCAGGCCGCTGCCAAGCCGCGATCCGCCGTTGTTGCTGTGCGAGTCGAGGACGACGGCGGCCACAGCCGCCAGGCTGGCGACGTTGGCGGCGAGGATCATCAGATCCGTGACGCTCCGGGACGGATCCTCCAAGGTGGCGTGGGCACGTGTATCGGCGGCGTCCAGAGGACCGATCACAATCCAGACCCAGAGCACGTAGGTGAGGGCGGCACTGCTCCAGGCGATCGCCGGGGCTTCCACCCAGTGTCCGGAGAGCCCCGACGCTGTGGCGGCGAGCAGTCCTGCCAGCACCATCACAGCAAACCGCAGCCGGCTGCGGTGGACGGGGGATGCGAGGGAACGGGGCGCGGAACCGGTGCTCATTCCCCGATCATGGCACAAGCGCCCATGCGGTTATCCACAGCGCCGCCGGGGAGCTTCCACCGACGGCGCGACGAGTTAGGGTGGCGGGACAGGAAATCGCGGAAACTGCCCCGGATGCACTAAGCTATTGAAGTCTGTGCTGCGCCCTGCCTCCGTTCCGGGGGCGATGCGCCGCGCAAGCACCGCAAATGAACCTCCTGTTACGGAAATGCCGTAACCGCTTAGCCCAAAGGAGGTGGGTTCACATATGCGTCCTTACGAATTGATGGTAATCATCGACCCCGAGGTCGAAGAGCGTACCGTTGAGCCAACGCTTCAGAAGTTCCTGAACGTCATCACGACCGATGGTGGAACCATCGAAAAGGTTGACATCTGGGGCCGTCGTCGCCTGGCTTACGAAATCCAGAAGAAGTCCGAAGGTATCTACGCCGTGGTGAACTTCACCGCTGAGCCGGCTACCGCCAAGGAACTTGACCGCCAGCTGAGTCTCAATGAGACCATCATGCGCACCAAGATCACCCGCCCCGAAGAGCAGAAGGTTGTTGCTGAGTAATTCAGCTCTACCCTTCAATCTTTAACCCCGCAGGAACGAACAAGGAGGACGTAGATGGCAGGCGAAACCACTATTACGGTCATCGGTAATCTCACCAATGACCCCGAACTGAGGTTCACACCGTCAGGTTCGGCAGTAGCGAACTTCACCATCGCTTCTACGCCCCGCACTTTCGACCGCCAGTCCAATGAGTGGAAGGACGGGGAAACCCTGTTCCTCCGCGCATCGGTATGGCGCGAAGCAGCCGAGAACGTCGCTGAGTCCCTCACCAAGGGCATGCGCGTCATCGTTTCCGGCCGCCTGAAGAGCCGTTCCTACGAAACTAAGGAAGGCGAGAAGCGCACCGTTATCGAGCTTGAGGTCGACGAGATCGGCCCCAGCCTGCGCTACGCCAACGCCAAGGTCAACCGCACCCAGCGCTCCGGCGGACAGGGTGGTCAGGGTGGCTTCGGCGGCGGCAACAGCGGCGGTAACAGCGGCGGTTTCGGTGGCAACTCTGGTGGAAACCAGGGCGGCAACTCCGGCGGAACCTGGGGCGGCAACCAGCCCGCAGCGCAGGACGACCCCTGGGCAACGCCCGGGGTCAGCAATGCAGGCGGCTGGGGCAACGGCCCGGATTCCGAACCTCCCTTCTAAACAACATCTAAGGTCCGACGTCGTGACCCGCGAGGCAGCCGCACGGCAGCCCCGCGATGACCGCCGCGGATCACCACCATCCCGTGGATCAATATCCACGGGCTCCATCGAATAGGAGCTCCACGATGGCTAAGGCTGAACTCCGTAAGCCCAAACCAAAGTCCAACCCCTTGAAGGCCGCTGACATCACTGTCATCGACTACAAGGACGTAGCATTGCTGCGCAAGTTCATCTCCGACCGCGGAAAGATCCGCGCCCGTCGCGTCACCGGCGTCACGGTGCAGGAACAGCGCAAGATCGCACAGGCAATCAAGAACGCCCGCGAAGTTGCTCTGCTGCCTTACTCCGGCGCTGGCCGCGGCTAAGGAAGGGATTAACTAACATGGCAAAGCTCATTCTGACCCACGAAGTAACCGGTCTCGGTGCTGCTGGCGACGTTGTCGAGGTCAAGGACGGTTACGCACGTAACTTCCTGCTGCCCCGCAACTTCGCCCTGACCTGGTCCAAGGGCGGCGAGAAGCAGGTTGAGTCCATCAAGGCTGCCCGCGCCGCTCGCGAGCACGCTTCCCTGGAAGACGCTCAGAAGCAGGCCGCAGCACTGCAGGCCAAGCCGGTCAAGCTCGTTGTCAAGGCTGGCGAGACCGGACGCCTGTTCGGCACCGTCAAGCAGGGCGACGTGGCGGACGCTGTTGAGGCCGCCGGCCTCGGCCGCATCGACAAGCGCAAGGTTGAACTGCCGGCTCACATCAAGTCGACCGGTTCCTACCAGGCCAACGTCCGTCTGCACGACGACGTTTCCGCTGTGATCGAACTCGACGTAGTTGCAGGCAAGTAGTCTTTTCGACTAACTGAACTGCCGGGAGGCCCCCGCGTCCGGATTCCTTTGGGAAGCCGGACGCGGGGGCCTTCTGCGTTGCCAGCCCGGCGGGGTGCCGGTGATAGCCTTCGGCAGTGACTCCGACTACCGCACCCCGTCTCCGCCCCTTCACCCAGGTGGACGTCTTCAGCGCCGAACCTTACCGCGGGAATCCGCTGGCCGTCGTCCTCGACGCCGGGGACCTCGACGCCGACGCCATGCAGAGGTTTGCCAACTGGACCAACCTCTCCGAGACCACGTTCCTGCTGCCGCCCACGCACCCCGACGCCGACTACCGGGTGCGGATCTTCACCGGCAGCGAAGAGTTTCCCTTCGCCGGCCATCCCACCCTCGGCTCGGCCCATGCCTGGCTCGAGGCGGGCGGCGTCCCGCTGCACGACGGAATCCTGGTCCAGGAATGCGCGGCCGGGCTGGTCCGGGTCAAGCGCGACGGCGGCCGCCTGGCCTTTGCCGCCCCGCCGCTGACCCGCTCCGGACCGGTGGCCGAGACGGACCTCGCCCGCATCGCGGCCGGCTTGCAGATGCCCCGGGAGGCGCTCCTGGACTCGTCCTGGCTCGTCAACGGCCCGGAATGGATCGGAGTGCTGCTGGACTCCGCGGAGCAGGTGTTGGCCATCCGGCCCGACTTCGCCGCAATGGCCGGACTCAAGGTAGGCGTGATCGGCCCCCATCCCGCCGGATCCGAGGTCGGCTTCGAGGTACGCACCTTCATCCCCGGAGACGCGGCCGCGGAAGACCCGGTCACGGGCAGCTTCAACGCCGGTGCGGCCCAGTGGCTGATCGGAGCCGGCCGGGCGCCGGAGTCCTACCTTGCGGCCCAAGGGACCGTGCTGGGCCGCGCCGGCCGGGTCTACATCGAGACGACGGGGGACGACGTCTGGGTCGGCGGGAACTCGATGAGCTGCATCGAGGGATTTGTCCTGCTCTAAGTGGCGCGGGGAGCCGTCGTTGCTCTGTCAGATATGGCTGCTATTCGGCGGTCAAAAGGACCCGAAGTGATAGAGCAGCGGGGGAGGGAATAAAGGGGGCCGGCCGACCCTTCTACAGGTAGATGCAAATGCATATAGTTACCGAAACCGTGGACCAGCTACAGGAGCACACCGTGGAAAGCCGCCGCATTACCGTTATCTCCGCCGGACTCGGCGTCCCGTCGTCGAGCCGCCTGCTCGCAGACCAACTGGCGGCCTCCGCTGAACGCCAGCTCGCCGCGGCCGGCTACTCCGTGAGCGTCGACGTCGTGGAACTGCGCGACCTGGCCGTTGAGATCGCCAACAACTTCGTGACCGGCTACGCCGCGCCGCGCCTGGCGGAGGTGATCGCCGGGGTGGAGGCCTCGGACGGCATCATCGCGGTCAGCCCGGTCTTCAGTGCGTCGTACAGCGGGCTGTTCAAGTCGTTCATCGATGTGCTGGATCCCAAGGCGCTGGACGGCAAGGCCGTCCTGCTGGGCGCCACGGGCGGCACCGACCGGCACCAGATGGTGCTGGACTACGCCATGCGTCCGCTCTTCAGCTACCTCCGCACCCGGATCGCGGCCACCGGCGTCTTCGCAGGCCCGCAGGACTGGGGAACAAGCGGCGACGGCGGCTCACCGCTTTCCGCGAGGATTGAGCGGGCGGCAGGGGAGTTCACCGGCCTGCTCGAAGGAGCGCAGCCGCGGCCGCAGCAGGCGCCGCTGGAGTCGCTGCCGTTCGAGCAGCTGCTCGCCGGGATCTCCGGCCGCAACTGAACTTATTCGGCGCGCCGTTCGTTGTTCGGGACATGAAATGTCCTGTGGATTCCGTAGACCTGGTAATGAGCGAACGAAGCGGCGTGGAGATCGACTACTGCCCGCAGTGCCGCGGAGTGTGGCTGGACCGCGGCGAGCTCGACAAGATCATCGACCGTGCGGCGGAGGGCTTCGGCGCCTCCGCCCCGTCTCCTCCAGCCGCACCGCCGGCGGCGGCACCGACTCCCCCGGGACACATCCCGCCGCCGCTCTACGCCCCGGAACCGCGCCGGGACGACCGCCGACCGGATGACCGGCGCTTTGACGACCGCCGCCATGACGAACGCCGGGACCGGCCCCGCTACGAGCAGCCGCGCTACGACGACCGACGCCGGCCCAAGAAGAAGGAGGGCTGGCTGGGGGAGCTGTTCGACTTCTAGCGTCCGCCGCCGCCCCTCACTCCTCAAGCAGTGCGATGAACTCCTGGGCCTGCTTGAGGGAGATGTCCGAGTGCCGGGTCAGCGCGGCCGCTGCTGCCTCGGTGTCGCCGCTCTTGGCCAGGGTGCGGATCCGGCCGTAAATCTCGTCGTTGAGCATATTGCTACTGACCTCGCGGGTGACGTCGCCCTTACTGGCGATCGCCCGGTAACGGTAGGGAAAGCGCTGCGGTGCGTCCTCGTCGTCGTCGTGGGCGGGCTGCTCGGGCGCCTGCCGGGGACGGTAGGGCTGGGGGTGGGCCGCCAGGGCGCCCACCGCGTCCCGGGAAGCCCGGAGGCCCTCGCCGGTGGCTTCCAAGTACAGCTTGATGGCCGCCATCGCCTGACCCTGGGCAATCAGGGCGTATAGGCGCCGGTGCTGCTCCTGATCCAGCCGCGCGGCGGCAGTGCGGGCGAGCTCCGCTGAGTTGCGGACGGGCTGCGGCGACGCGTCCTGCGGAGTTTGCGGCCGACGGCGCCCGATCGCACGTGCGGCAACTGCGACGCCGAGGCCCACGAGAACGAGGATCAGGATGGGGACTAGCAGGGCTTCCATGGACTACAGCCGATCTACGTAATTCTTGGCGGTCAAAAGATCTGAGTGGGTGGCCTGCCTCAGCAGCTTGATGGCTTGGACCTTGTGGCCGGACCGGGCCAGGGCCTGGAGCTGCAGCGTGAACTGGGGATTCAGCTGGCCGCCGGGCAGGACCGCGCCGGGGTAGCCCGGCTGCGTCCTGTCGCTAAAGGGGCCCCGGCCGCCTTGCAGGGCCGCGCGGGCGTGCTCAGCCTGCTGCGACTGCTGCTGTTCGTTCTGGCTGGGGCGGGTCGCGGCATCCACCCGGGCGCGGGCCGCTGTGGCAGCCTTCACCTGGGCCTCGTAGTGGGCGCGGGAGCGCATGGCCAATTCCAGCTGGTAGCGCTCCGCGTCGGAGATACCGAAATTACGCGGCTTCAATGCCGCGGCGACTGCCCACAGCACGCCCGCGAGGATGAGGGCAGGCAGTATGACTATCAAGACATCGCCCATGGCCACAGCTTATGCCAGATGGCAGTTATCCACAGCATATTCGAGGTGTCGCATACAGGCCGTGCCCACGAGCGTCAATTTGCCGGCGTCCGGGTGACAAGCATCACAGAATTCGCATATTTGACCACTCCTGTGGCCCATGCGGCCAGCCGCTATCCCCAGCCGCCAGCCGCAAGCTGTGGATGAAGCTTGGCGAAAATAGTTTTTCATCCACAAGTAGAAACGGGTGTTTCCGCAGGTCAGGTAGCTATTACGGGTGAAAGAATTCTTCTATCCACAGGGGTTCCCACAGGCTGTGCACAAGCACGGGCCAGTAGTCCACAAGTTATCCACAGGAACGCCGGCTGGGCGGGTTGGTGCGGGCCCGATCGGGGGATAACGTAGCGGGAGACCAGGTTGTCGGCACCGAAATCCGGCCCCGGCCGCAGGCCACCGCCGCAAGCCGCATTCCGGCGGCGCAGCGGTAACCCCTGCGGCCGGAACCGCGGCGGTCCGGCGTGGTGGACGAGGCGGGTTTTGGATGAGGCGGTTATGCATAAGGCGGTCAGCGGCCCCGCAAGCTACCGCCGGTGCCGCTCAGCAGGACTGCCGCAGCCCGGGTGCCAGACAAAGTGTCGGAGCCTGCTGCTAGTAATGAACCGGTGGAGGCCTGCCGGATCAACGCCACGGCACCACAACATGGCATCACAACACGGCACCACAACACGCACTACAACAGATGGCCTAAGCGCCGCCGGCGAATAGCATTCCGCCGGCACACAATGAAGGACGGCAGTTTTGTCAGTTACGCATCTGGACTCGGTCGAGGGCACTCGGGGAGCCGAAGGCAGCCGCAAGCCGCCGCAGGACATCCCCGCGGAGCAGTCCGTGCTGGGCGGCATGATGCTGTCCAAGGATGCCATTGCGGACGTCGTGGAGATCCTCCGCGGCCAGGACTTTTACCGCCCGGCGCACGAAACCATCTACGAAGCGATCATCGACCTGTACGGCCGCGGTGAACCCGCCGATGCCGTCACCGTCTCGGACGAGCTGACCAAGCGCGGCGAAATCAACCGGATCGGCGGCCCGGCCTACCTGCACGAGCTAATCCAGACCGTACCCACCGCCGCGAACGCCGGCTACTACGCCGAAATCGTGGCCGAACGGGCCGTCCTGCGCCGCCTGGTCAACGCCGGCACCAAGATCGTTCAGCTCGGCTACGGGCAGGACGGCGAGGTGGAGGACCTGGTCAACCAGGCCCAGGCCGAGGTCTACGCCGTGGCCGAACGACGTACCGCCGAGGACTACGTCGTCCTCAAGGACGTGATGGAATCCACCGTGGATGAAATCGAAGCGTCCGGGCACCGTGGCGAAGGCATGGTTGGTGTCCCCACCGGTTTCTACGAACTCGACGAGTTGACCCACGGCCTGCACCCCGGCCAGATGATCGTCATCGCCGCGCGCCCCGCCGTGGGTAAATCCACCTTCGCACTGGACTTCGCCCGTTCCGCGGCGATCAAGAACAACCTCGCCACCGTCATGTTCTCCCTGGAAATGGGGCGGAACGAGATCGCGATGCGCCTGCTGTCCGCGGAGGCCACGATCGGGCTGCAGGATCTGCGCAAGGGCACCATCAAGGACGAGCAGTGGTCCAAGATCGCCACCACCATGGGCCGGATGAACGACGCTCCGCTGTTCATCGACGACAGCCCCAACATGTCCCTGATGGAAATCCGCGCCAAGTGCCGCCGGCTGAAGCAGCAACACGACCTCAAGCTGGTCATCCTCGACTACCTGCAGCTCATGAGCTCGGGCAAGAAGGTCGAATCGCGCCAGCAGGAAGTCTCGGAGTTCTCCCGCGCCCTGAAGCTGCTGGCCAAGGAACTCCAGGTCCCGGTGATCGCGCTCTCGCAGCTGAACCGTGGCTCCGAGCAGCGCCAGGACAAGCGCCCCATGGTCTCCGACCTCCGAGAGTCCGGTTCCATCGAGCAGGACGCCGACATGGTCATCCTGCTGCACCGCGAAGACGTCTACGACAAGGAGTCTCCGCGCGCCGGCGAAGCCGACATCCTCATCGCCAAGCACCGTAACGGTCCCACCAAGGACATCGTGGTCGCATTCCAGGGCCACTACTCCCGCTTCGCCAACATGGCGGGCGACGCAGGCGGCGGGGGCTTCTAGGGCAGCGCCTTCGGGAGCAGGTGGTTGGGCAGTCGGTTTCCGGGTGCCCGGCCCCGGATCTCGAGCAGCGCCCGGGCATGGGCGTGCAGGCGCTTGTCCTCCTCGGACACCGGAACCCACTGCGGGATCGGGACCGAGGTTCCGCTCTCGTCGCGGGCCACCATGACGGTCAGGCAGTACGTGGTGAGGTTCAGTTCGTGCCCTTTGGGATCCCCGGAGCGGACATGGACGGCTATGTGCATGCCCTTTGTTCCCGTGTAGACCAGCCGGGCCTCCACCTCCACCAGGTGACCGATCAGCAGCGGCCGGTAGAACCGCACGCCGCCGGAGAAGACCGCCACTGTGTCCTTCCCGCAGTAGCGTGAGGCACAAACGTAGGCCGCCTCATCGATCCACTTCATGACGATTCCGCCGTGGACCTTGCCGCCCCAATTCACATCCGTGGGGGCGGCCATGAACCGCAGCGTGACGCGTTCGGCGGTTCCGGCGTCGGTGTACTCCTGGCCGCTCATGGCTTCGACGATATCCTCGCGGACCTTGATCCGGGCCAGCGCATGCTCGCGCTGCTCAATTTCCGCCGGCGTCGTCGGTTCGAACTGCGGCACCGGAATCGGCTTGCCGTCCTCGCCCACCGCTACGAAGATCACCATGCACTGGCTGCGCATCGTGGCCGGCCCGCCCTTGGGATCGCCGGAGGAGACCACGGTGCGGATGTGCATCGAGGACCGGCCGGTGTAGACGATGGTTGCGGTAACTTCGACCATGTCGCCGCTGTTGACCGGATCCGCGAAGTGGATATTTCCCACATAGGCGGTCACGCAGTAGGACTTCGCCCAGCCGACGGCGGCGGCATAGGCAGCCTTGTCCACCCACTCCAGGACCGTGCCCGCGTCCACCGAGCCGCTGTGGCCCACGTCCGTGGGGGCGGCCAAGAAGCGCAGGGTGACGGCGTTGGCGGAAATCTCGCTCATGGAAGCGAGTGTACTGACGGTCCGCCGAACCGTCGCCGGCGCCCGACACAAACCCGGCTCCGGCCGCCACAGACGCCGCCACGGGCGCCGCCACAGACGCCGCTGTGAGTACGGCGCCGGCGGCCGGGGACGACGGCGGGCGGCCACCAAGAAGTGACCGCCCGCCGTCGAACGCTGTTACTGCAGCCGCGCCTAGGCCAGGGCGCTGAGCCTGGAGCCGGTGCGGCCGAAGACGGCTCCATCCACGGAGACCCTGCCAGCACCGACGAGCGCCACGGCCAGGGCCGCGGCGGCCAGGATCAGCACCAGCTCATAGCCACCCGCAGCGACAAATATTCCCGCCGAGGCATGAACCAGGAAGAGGGCGCCCAGCATATCGACTGCCAGCAGCAGGGCGAACACGCGGGTGAGCACGCCGAGGATCAACGCAATGCCGCCGGCCAGCTCCAGCGTGGCGACGGCCGGTGCGACAAGGTTGGCGGCCGGGACGCCCATCTGGGCAAAGGCGGCCTGGGTTCCCGGGATGGTGAACTCGCTGAATTTCTGCCAGCCGTGGGCGGCAAAGAGGAATCCGGTGACGACGCGCAGGATGGTGCGGGCAGTGGTGGTGAGCGTGGGCTGGTTCATGGAAATACCGTTCTAACGTCTGGCAGGGGGCTGCCGGAGATGGCAGCCCGCACAGGTTTAGTTGAAGATTCAACTTCAAGTGTTCCGGTGCATAGTTGAAATGTCAACTAATGCGAAGCCGTGCGGCGCCGCTAGGGTGGTTCCGTGCCCGCCTCCGCCCCGACTCCCGCAACACTTCCGCCGCCGGCAACCCGGCGTCGGGAAATCCTCCGCCTGGCCGTGCCGGCTTTCGGGGCGCTGATCGCCGAGCCGCTCTTCCTGCTCGCGGACTCCGCGATCGTGGGGCACCTGGGCGTGGCCCAGCTTGCCGGCGTGGGACTGGCCTCGGCGGTGCTGCATACCGCGGTGGGGCTGATGGTGTTCCTCGCCTATTCCACAACCCCCGCCGTCGCGCGCGCGATCGGCAACGGCCAGCTGCCCAGGGCACTCGCGGCCGGGCGTGATGGAGTCTGGCTCGCGCTGCTGCTGGGCGTCGGACTCGCCGCGGCCGGGTTCTTCGCCGCCGAACCTCTCCTGGACCTGATGGGCGCCCGCGGCGAGGTGCGATCCTTTGCCGTGGATTACCTGCGCTGGTCCATGCCGGGCCTGGTGGCCATGCTGCTCATCTTCGCGGGTACCGGAGTGCTGCGGGGCCTGCAGGACACCCGGACTCCGCTGGTCGTGGCGGCCGCCGGCTTCACCGTAAACATCGTGCTGAACCTCTTCCTGGTCTATGGGCTGCAGCTCTCCGTCACCGGGTCGGCCCTGGGCACCAGCATTGCCCAGTGGGCCATGGCCCTGGTCTACGTCGTGATGGTGCAGCGCAATGCCCGCAACCACGGGGTGACCCTGATCCCCGACTGGCGCGGCATCCGGTCCCTGGCCAGGGTGGGGTCATGGCTGATGCTGCGGACGCTCAGCCTGCGCATCGCGATCCTCGCCACGGTGGTGGTCGCCACGGCCCAGGGGCCGGTGAACCTCGCCGCCCACCAGCTCGCGATGACCGTCTTCACCTTCCTGGCCTTTGCCCTAGACGCCCTCGCGATCGCCGCCCAGGCCCTGATCGGCAAGGAACTCGGCGCCTCCCGCCCGGCGGCGGTGCGCGAGCTCACTGGAACCATGGTCCGCTGGGGGCTCGGCTTCGGGGTGCTGACCGGACTCCTGCTGGCCGCCGCGGCGCCGTGGGCGGGGCAGCTGTTCACCCCCGACGCCGGGGTCC
This sequence comes from Arthrobacter sp. 10T44, assembly GCF_056393885.1. Classification (NCBI taxonomy): domain Bacteria; kingdom Bacillati; phylum Actinomycetota; class Actinomycetes; order Micrococcales; family Micrococcaceae; genus Arthrobacter; species Arthrobacter sp. 10T44. The sequence goes on from NZ_JBFTGT010000009.1 coordinate 139,363, forward strand.
GGTCGGCCCTCACGCTCGCCCTTTGGGTGCTGGCCGCCGGGCAGCCGATCGCGGGCTATGTTTTTGTCCTTGACGGTGTGCTGATCGGCGCCGGGGACGCGCGGTACCTGGCGATTGCCGGCGTCGTGAATCTTGCCGTCTACCTGCCGCTGCTGCTGGCGGTCCGGCTGTCCGGGACCGCCGGCGGTGCGGCGCTGCTCTGGCTCTGGGCGGCCTTCTCGCTGGGCTACATGCTGGCCCGCGCTGTCACCCTCGGGCTGCGGGCGCGCACGGACCGGTGGATGCTGCTCGGCGCCCACGGAGGCACCCACTAAACTGGGCAGGTGACTTTCCCCGCAGACCCCCAAGCCTCGACTGCCCTGCCCGCCGCCCCGGACGTGTGGAAGCCCGTGCTGCTCCGGGCCGCCATCGCGCTGGCGTTCGGCGCCGTGACGGTTTTCTGGGCAGCGCCCCCTGTTGCCGGCATGGGCTGGGCCGGGGGCCTTTATCTGCTCGCCACCGGGCTGGTGCTGCTCTGGAGCGTCAAGAAAACCGGTTTGCAGCACGGAGGCCGGACTGCCAAGGTCCTGGCCGCCGCGGGGGCCGTCCTGACCGGAACCGGCGCAGCCGTGGCACTGCTCCCCGGCAACCTGGTGTTCGGCATCATCGGCGCCCTCGGCCTGGGTCTCGCTGGCGCCGCGGAGCTCTACCTGGGCATGGCCGAGCGCCGCCGCTCCGTCCTGGCACGGGACTGGACCGCCTCCGGAGTGATCGGGTTGGGCGCCGCCGTGGCGCTGCCGTTCTTCATTGACCTCGGCCCGCACGCGCTGCTCGGCGTGGCCGGCGGAGGCGCGATCATCAGCGGGGTGCTGTGGACCCTGGCCGGGCTGACCCTGCGCCATGATGCGCGGGACGTATCCGCCGAGGCCGTAAACTAGTAGGAACAGGTTCTACCTTGCGTAGAACAACCGCAGTATCACGACTGCCACGCCAAGCCGGCGTTGGCGGCAGGAGGAAAGCACCTTGGCAGAACAGAATTCAGGAGAACGCCGCAGCCTGCGGACTTCGGTCAAGGGTCCTCTTATGTTCTCCGCGTTCTGGGCAGTGCTTGCCTTCTTCGCCGTCCTGATCTTCGCCTCCGGGGGCAGCGCCAAGGCCCCCCGCTTCGATTTGGCTTTTACCGGCGCCGGCATCGCCTTCATCGTGACCCTCGTGATTGCGGCCATGCTCTCGATGAGCTACAAGGACAACGCCGAGCACCTCGGCAAGGGCTCCGGCGTCAACCTGAGCTCCAGGAAGCCGGCCTCGTCCTTCGGCGGACACGCCGCCGAGCCGTCCCCCGACGCCGACGAGCGCGGCGACATCCGCTAGGACGCCGCTTTCCGCGCCCGGTAGGCCGCGACGTGTGCGCGGTTGGCGCAGTTTCCGGTATCGCAGTAGCGCTTGGAACGGTTCCGGCTGAGGTCCAGCACGACGGCGTCGCAGTCGTCCGCGGCGCAGACCAGCATCCGGTCCATTTCCTTGCTGCGGATCACATCCACCAGCGCCATCGCGGCCTCGGTGCTCATCCTGTCGGCCAGCGGCGCCTCGGGTGTGGTCGCGTGCAGATGCCAGTCCCAGCCGTCGTGCTTCATCAGCTGCGGCAAGGCGTGGGCCTCGCGCAGCAGGCGGTTGACGGTGTCCACGGCGGTGCCCTCATCCGCCAGCCACAGCTCGGCGAGTTCGCCGCGCAGCCGGTGCACGCTGGCCAGCTCGGCGGCATCCTGGGTCCGGGAACCGCTGAAGCCCTCGGCGGTGAGGAAGCGGTCCAGGTCCGCGACGGTGGCCAGTCTTTCCTCCCCGTTCGCCGCCGTGTTGATCAGGCCGACCACCGAGCGCAGCGCAACCTCTGTGTCAGGTGCAAAAACCATCTTGACTCCTTACGTCGCCCGGGCGTACTGTCATGACCATAACCCAACTTTACTCCTGACAGGAGGCAGCCCGTGTCTGCCGCACGCCGCCCCGCCGGGGCTCCGGCCAAGAACCGCCCACAGCTCCGCCCCGCCGATAAGCCGACGCCGGACGCTCCGGGCTTCCTGGCCTCGGGCTTGGGAGTGGCCCTGTTTTCCTCGGCGGTGTTCGGTCTTTCCGGCTCCTTCGCCAAGGCGCTGTTGGAGACCGGCTGGACGCCGGGCGCCGCGGTCACCGCCCGGCTCACCGGAGCCGCGCTGGTCCTGGCCGTCCCGGCCGTTCTCGCCCTGCGCGGCCGCTGGCACCAGCTCCGCGACAACTGGCTCACCGTGCTGTTGTTTGGCCTGATCGGTGTCGCCGCCTGCCAGCTGTTCTACTTCAACGCCGTCGCCCGGCTTTCGGTGGGCGTCGCACTCCTGCTCGAGTACCTCGCCCCGGTGATCATTGTGCTGTGGCTCTGGGCGGCGAGCCGGAAACGGCCGCGGCCCCTCACTGTGGCAGGAACGTTGCTTTCCCTCGCCGGCCTGGTCCTGGTCCTCGATCTCACCGGGGCGGTGAAGATCGACGTGGTCGGGGTGCTGTGGGGCATCGCGGCCGCCGTCTGCCTGGCTATCTACTTCTTCATCACGGCCAAAGAGAATGACACGCTGCCGCCGATCGTTCTGGCCTCCGGCGGCCTGATGGTGGGTGCGCTGGTCATGTGGCTGGCGGCGGCCACGGGGCTGCTGCCGATGGTGGCCAGCACGGCCGACACCAGGCTCGGAGCCTGGGTCACGCCCTGGTGGGTGCCGCTGCTCGGGCTGGTCATTCTTGCCACCGTGCTCGCCTACGTCTCCGGCGTCGTGGCCGCGCGGGCGCTCGGTTCGAAGGTGGCATCCTTCGTCTCGCTCACCGAGGTGCTGTTTGCCGTCATCTGGGCCTGGCTGCTCCTGGGCGAACTCCCGGGCCCCGTCCAGCTCCTGGGCGGCCTGCTGATTGTCGGCGGCGTGGTGCTGGTCCGGCTGGACGAACTGCGCGTCCCCGCCCGGCTGCCCGCCGAACTCGACCACGCCAACGACGTCGAGCCGGTTCCCTGAGGGACGGGTCCGGCTGCCAAGCGAACCGCTTTAAACGAACAGCCCGGACGCGGTTGCGTCCGGGCTGATCTGGAGAAGGTTCCGGCTAGCGCGAGGAGGCGCTTTCTTGCTCGGTGGCGTTGCGGTTGGCCTGCTGGCTGGCCTGCTGCAGCGCCTGGGACACCCGGGTGAGGGCCGCAACGTGCTCGCCGTTCCACTCGTTGCGGAACTTCTCCGCGTCCGGTCCCAGCCACTGGGTACCGGCCAGGACCTTGGT
>NZ_JBFTGT010000010.1:0-113945 GCF_056393885.1 Arthrobacter sp. 10T44
ACCAAGGTCCTGGCCGGTACCCAGTGGCTGGGACCGGACGCGGAGAAGTTCCGCAACGAGTGGAACGGCGAGCACGTTGCGGCCCTCACCCGGGTGTCCCAGGCGCTGCAGCAGGCCAGCCAGCAGGCCAACCGCAACGCCACCGAGCAGGAAAGCGCCTCCTCGCGCTAGCCGGAACCCTCTCCAGATCAGCCCGGACGCAACCGCGTCCGGGCTGATCGTTTAAAGCGGCCCGCCCAAAGCGGCCGGGCACCGGCAGGCTGCGCCGCCCGGACCCGCTCCTGACCGGACAATGTCCGGGATCTAGGGCAGGATAGGTCTGTGAGCACAGGGAAGACAGCAGCAGATACCGAAACCCTCAGCCCGGCCGGGGAACTGGTCCCCTCGGAGGCCATCCGCGCCGAGTATGAAGAACTGGTCGAGGAGGTCCGCAAGCACCGCTTTGCGTACTACCAGGAGGACGCCCCGATCATCTCCGACGCCGAGTTCGACGAGCTCTTCCGGCGGCTGGAGACCATCGAGGCCATGCACCCCGAACTGGTCGCCAACGATTCGCCCACCCAGGAGGTGGGCGGCGAAGTCTCCGCCGCCTTCGCCGCCGTCGAACACCTGACCCGGATGTACAGCCTCGAGGACGTGTTCTCGCTCGACGAGCTGGAGGCCTGGATCGCCAAGGCCGAGGCCAGCGTCGCCAAGCTCGGTAACGGCGGCAACCCGCCGTCGTGGCTCACCGAACTCAAGATCGACGGCCTGGCCGTGAACCTGCTCTACCGCGACGGCGTGCTCGTCCGCGCGGCCACCCGCGGCGACGGCTTCACCGGGGAAGACATCACCCACAACGTCCTGACCATCAAGGAAATCCCGCAGCAGCTCAAGGGCGGGAACTTCCCGGTCGAGATGGAGATCCGCGGCGAGGTCTTCATCCCGTCCAAGGCGTTCGCGGAATTCAACGAGGCGCTGATCGAGGCCGGCAAGGCGCCGCTGGCCAACCCGCGCAACGCCGCCGCCGGCTCGCTGCGGCAGAAGGACCCGGCGGAGACCGCCAAGCGGCCGCTCAAGATGTACGTGCACGGCATCGGCGCCCGCGAGGGCCTGGAAACCGTCAGCCAGTCGGACACCTACCGCCAACTCGCCGACTGGGGGCTGCCCACCAGCCCGTACTTCGAGGTGCTGCCCGGCCTGACGGAAGTGCTGGACTTCATCCGGCGCTACGGAGACAAACGGCACAGCCTCAGCCATGAGATCGACGGCATCGTGGTCAAGGTGGACGACTTCGCCACCCAGCGCGCCCTCGGCTACACCTCCCGGGTCCCGCGCTGGGCCGTGGCCTACAAGTACCCGCCGGAAGAGGTCAACACCAAGCTGCTCGATATCGCCGTCAACGTGGGCCGCACCGGCCGCGTCACCCCCTACGGCGTGATGGTGCCGGTCAAGGTGGCCGGCTCCACGGTGGAAATGGCCACCCTGCACAACCAAGAGGTCGTCAAGGCCAAGGGCGTCAAGATCGGCGACATCGTGGTGCTGCGCAAGGCCGGGGACGTCATCCCGGAAATCGTCGGGCCCGTGCTGGCCCTCCGCGACGCCCAGGACCCGCCGGTGCGCGACTTCGTCATGCCCACCGAATGCCCCGCCTGCGGCACACCGCTCGCACCGGCCAAGGAAGGCGACGTCGACATCCGCTGCCCCAATGCCCGGTCCTGCCCGGCGCAGCTGCGCGAACGCGTCTTCCACCTGGCCGGCCGCGGCGCCTTCGACATCGAGGCCCTCGGTTGGGAAGCGGCGATCGCCCTGACCCAGCCGGCCGAGCCCGACGTCGCACCGCTCACCACGGAGGCGAACCTGTTCCGGCTCACGCCCGAGGACCTTGCCGGGGTCCGGATCCGCCGCGAAAAGCGCTCCAAGGGCGTGGCGACCGGCGAGTTCGAGCTGGTGCCGTACTTCTACACCAAGGGCACGGCCAAGGTACCGTCCAAGCCGACCGCCACCACCGAGAAGCTCTTCAACGAACTCGAAAAGGCCAAGACCCAGCCGCTCTGGCGCGTCCTGGTGGCGCTGTCCATCCGCCACGTGGGACCGCGGGCGTCGCGTGCACTGGCCACCGCCTTCGGAACCATGGATGCCATCCGCCAGGCCTCCGAGGAGGAACTGGCCAATGTCGACGGCGTGGGGCCGGTGATCGCCGTCGCGCTCAAGGAATGGTTCGCCGAAGACTGGCACCGTGAAATCGTGGACACCTGGGCCGCCGACGGAGTCCGGATGGAGGACGAGCGCGACGAGTCGACCCCGCGCACCCTGGAGGGCCTGACCGTTGTGGTCACCGGCAGCCTGGAGGGCTTCAGCCGGGACGAGGCCAAGGAAGCGATTTTGGTCCGCGGCGGCAAGGCGGCCGGATCGGTCTCCAAGAACACCAGCTACGTGGTGGCCGGTGAGAACGCGGGCACCAAGCTGGACAAGGCGGAACAGCTGGGCCTGCCGGTCCTGGATGAGGACGGCTTCCGCGCGCTGCTCGCCAACGGCCCGGCCGGGCTCGGCGACGACGCCGGCTCGGGCGGCGACGCCGGCTCGGGCGACGACGGCGACGCCGGCTCGGGCGACGACGGCGACGGCGGCGCCGGGAGTGACGGCGAAGACCACCAGGAGGCGGGCGAGTGAGCTCCGGCCCGGAAGAATTTCCCGCGCCGGCCGCGTTCCTGGAACTGGCGCTGGAGGCGGCTGCCGCGGGCGCCGCGGTGCTGGCCGGCCGGAGTGCCGCCGCGCTGGGCGTGAGCAACAAGGGTGATTCGGGGGACTGGGTGACCTCCTTCGACCTCGCGTCCGAGGCCGCCGTCCGCGAGGTCATCACCCGGGCCCGGCCGGAGGACGCGATCACCGGCGAGGAGGGCGGCACCGTGCTGCCCGCGAACTCCAGCGGTTTCCGCTGGTCGATCGACCCGCTCGACGGCACCACCAACTTCATCCGCAACATCGTCTACTACGGAACCTCGGTGGCAGTGGCCGGCCCGGACGGCGCCTGGCTGGCCGGCGTCGTCCACGCGCCCGCGCTGGGGCGCGTCTACTATGCCTCCCGCGGCCACGGCGCCTGGCTCGAGGAGAGCGGGCAGCGCTCGCAGCTCTACGGACCGGTGCCGGGCCGGACCGGCCAGATCCTGGCGACGGGCTTCAGCTACGACAGGGGCGTCCGGGCCGAACAGGCTTCCGCGCTGGGCGGCCTTATGGACGGCTTCGCGGACGTCCGCCGGCTGGGATCCGCGGCGCTGGATCTCTGCCTGGTGGCGGACGGCACGCACGATGCCTACGGCGAACGCGGACTCAACGAACACGACTTCGCCGCCGGCGCCCTGATCGCCGAGGAGGCCGGCTGCTGGGTGCGCCGTCCCCGGCTGACCAGCGTGCTCGACGGCGGGCCCTCCGACGACGAGCGGCTCGCGGCATGGACCTGCGCGGGGCCCCTCGAGCTCTCCGGCAAGTTCCCGCTCTGACGGCACGTCCGGGCTGGCGCAGCCGGCCCGGCGCCTGATAGTTCAGTCACGGAAACCGCCCGTTGGTCCCTGGCCCGGCGCGGGCGCCCGTACCATAGACAGGTGCATTCGCAGATCCTCATTCGCCCCGCCGTCCCGGCCGATTACGACGCCGTCGCCCGCATCACCCGGGACGCCTACCTGGCCGCGGGCCACTTTGAGGACGCGGACCACCCGTACATGCAGGAAATCCAGCGGGTTGCCCAGCGGCACGGGAACGCGACCATCTGGGTGGCGGAGCGCGCCGGCCGGATTGTCGGTTCGGTGACCCTCGCCGTCGCGGGGGAGCCCTACGCAGACATCGCCCGGACGGACGAGCTGGAGTTCCGGATGCTCGTGGTGGACCCCGCGGTGCAGCGCAGCGGCGCCGGCAAAGCCATGGTGCAGGCCATCATCGAGCACGCCAGGTCCCTGCCGGGCATCACCGGCGTCGCCCTCACCACCGGCCTGACCTGGGAAAGCGCCCACGGCCTGTACCTGAAGACCGGCTTCCAGCGTGTCCCCGAGCGCGACTGGTTCGTCCCGGGCACGGACATCAAACTGCTCGTCTACCGCCTCGACCTCTAGAACCAGCCCCTAGCTTCGGACCGCTCAGGGTAGGGTTGCAGCCAGCACACCACCCCAAACCCACGCTGGAAAAACAGCACGAGTACGGCTGGAGGATCCATGGCACCGCACATCCCCGACACCATCGACGAGAAGTTGCTCGGCCTCTATCTGTCCGACCACCTGACCGGCGCCACCGCCGGACTGGGCCGGATCGAACGGATGGTCAAGGACTTCACGGATACCCCGGTCCACACCGAGCTCGCCACCGTGGCCGCGGAGATCCGCCGCGAGCGCGAGCTGCTCCGCAGCCTGCTCCGCGAGCTGAGCGTCCGCACCCGCCCGCACCGCCAGGCTGCGGCATGGCTCGCGGAACATGCGGGCCGGCTCAAGCTCAACGGCCGGCTGCTGAGCCGTTCGCCCATGACCCTGGTGCTGGAATCCGAACTGATGCGCGCCGCCGTCCTGGCCAAGATCGGCGGCTGGCAGACGCTGGAGGAACTGGCGCCGGAACTGGGTCTCGATCCGTCCAGATTTGCCGATCTCACCGCCGAGGGGCAGGCGCAGATCGAAGCCCTGGGCCGCGTGCACGAACACGCCCGCCGCAACGCCTTCCGCAGGGGACGCAGCATCACCGGCTGAGCGGCCGGTCGAGGGAGTTCCTAGCGGCCGGGGAGCGCGGGCACCCCGTAGCGGTGCTCCGGGCGGCCCGTCGTGCCGTAGCGCAGCTGGATGTCGACGGCTCCGTCGTCCGCCAGCGAGGAGAGGTAACGCTGCGCGGTGGCCCGGGAGACGCCCACGCGGGCGGCCACTTCCGCCGCCGAATACTGTTCCCCGGGTTCCAGCGATTCCAGCACCGCCGCCTCCGTGGCGGACCGCGGCCGCGCGGAGGCCGTGACGTCGCCCGGGATGAGGGCGCGCTTGGCCCGTTCCACCGTCTCCTGCGTGAGGTTCCCCGGCTGGGCCAGGATGCGGCGGTAGCGCGCGTAGGAGCGCAATTGCTGGGAGAGCGACTCGGCCGTGAACGGCTTGAGCAGGTAGCCCAGGGCACCGCGCCGGAAGGCGACCCGGATTGACGCCGCATCCGAGGCGGCGCTGAGGATCATGGTGTCCACATCCAGCTGGTGCAGCAGGTCCAGCCCGGAGGCGTCCGGCAGGTACACGTCCAGCAGCACCAGGTCCGGGCGGAGGCTGTGGATGGACTGCAGGGCCTGCGACGCCGACCCGGCGGGCGCCAGCGCCAGGAAGCCCGCCACGGAATCCACATAGGCCGCGTGGAGCTTGGCGACGTGGAAGTCGTCGTCCACAATCAGCACCCGGAAATCTTCAGACATCGTTGTCTCCTTCGGTCGAGTCGGCGATGGTCCCGGGGAGGGTCGCCATGAACACGGCTCCCGGGCCGCCGGGCGCACCCCGCTCCAGCACCGTCACGTCACCGCCGCGGCGCCGGGCCAGCTGCCGGGCCAGGGCCAGCCCCAGGCCCTGCCCGGCACCGGCCCGGGCGGGTTGCCCCGAGGTGGTGAAACCCTCGGCAAAAACGTCTTCCGCACCGCCGTCGGCACCGCCGCCGCCGGCAGCCGTGAAACCGTCGCCGCCGCCGGGCAGGCCGTCGCCGGAGTCGCCCACGATGATGTGCAGGGTGCCGGCGGCCCCGCCGTCGCCGGGTGCGTCCAGCACCTCGACTTCCACCCAGCGGTCGGCCGCGGCGCCGGCGACCGCGGCGTTCACGGCGTTGTCGATCAGGTTGCCCAGCACGGTGGTGACCTCCTGCGGCTCGATGACGTGGCCGCGGACCAGGGTTTCGGGGCCGAGCCGCAGGCTGACGCCGCGCTCGTCGGCTTCCACACCCTTGGCGCCCAGGAACGCCTGCAGGTAGGGGTCCTGCAGCAGCTCGGCCTGTTCCACCGGGAACTTCAACGGCCCGGTGGCCGCCAGCCGGGCCAGGTAGTCGCGCGCTTGCTGGTGCTGCCCGATGCTCATGAAGCCGGCGATCGTGTGCAGCTGGTTGGCGAACTCGTGGCGTTGGGCGCGCAGGGCGGTGGACATGGTCCCAACGGCATCGAGCTGGCGGGTGAGCTGCTGGAGCTCGGTCCGGTCCCGGAGCATGACCACCCAGCCCAGGTCCTCCCGGCCGTGCAGGGCCTTGCGGGCGCTCGCCACCAGCACGCGGCCGCCGGCCAGGAACTCCACGGCGTCGCCCTCGGCGGCGTCCGGCCTGGTCAGGGCCTTGAGCGGTACGGGCACCGGCGCCGCCGCCCAGCTGGTTCCGGCCAGGTCCGGCTGGGCCAGCATCCGCCGGGCCGCGGCGTTGAAGACGCTGATCCGGCCGTCGGCGGACACGCCGATCACGCCGTCGTCCACGCCCTGCAGGACCGCCACCTGGTCGTGGACCAGGGTGCTGATTTCCTCCGGTTCCAGCCCCAGGGTCAGCCGGCGGAGCCGGTGCCGCAGCAGGAACGAGACGAGGATGCCGGCCAGCAGCGCGCCGGCCGCCGTCAGTGCGATCGGGACGATGTCGCGGGCGAGGCTCTGGCCGATGGTCTCGGTGGAGTAGCCCACGCTGACCTCGCCCACCACGGCGGACGAGCCCGGCGCGAAGACCGGGACCTTGGCGCCGGCCGAGGGGCCCAGGGTGCCGGTGTTCCGGGTGGTGACCTCCTTGCCGGAGAGCGCCTCGGAGGGATCGGTACTGACCCGTTGGCCCAGCCGGTCGGCGTCGGGATGCGCCAGCCGCAGTCCGGTCTCGTCGGTGACGACGACGAACAGCGCGCCGGTGCGCGCCCGGGCGCCCTCCGCGGCGGCCATCAGCGGGCCGGCGAGGAGCTCCGCGGGCGGGGGAGTGCCGGGCCGTGCGCTGATCTGCTGCACCTCGGCCCGGACCGCCGGGTCCGACGCCACCGTGCGGGCCAGGGTCAGTGCCTGGTTCTCCGCCTCGCGGCCCAGCCGCTCGTACGTCAGCCAGGCGTGCACGGCGCTGCTGAGCAGCACCACGAGGGCCACCACCCCGAGCTGGAGCAGCAGGGTCTGGGTCGTGAACCGCAAGGGAGTGCGGCCTTTGAGGGCTCCCACGGCGGCCCTCCTTCGATGATCCGGTGACTTCAACAGCTGTGAGCAAAATGCGCAAAATGCGTCCAACAAGCAGTATGCCAATCAATTGAGGCAAAGGCACTCCCGTGACGCACGCCACCCTAACGTCTGTAGTGCGCATCACAGCGGAGTGGTGCGGAACACAGAAGAAGGAGCCGGCCGTGCTGGTATTACTTGGATTCGCCATGATTGCGGTCTTCATGGTGCTGATCATGACGAAGAAGCTGACGCCGGTACTGGCGCTCATCATCGTCCCCACCGTTTTTGGACTGTTCGCCGGCGCCGGCCTGGGCATCGGCCCCATGGTGCTCGACTCAATGAAGTCGATGACGTCCACGGCCGCGCTGCTGATGTTCGCCATCATCTACTTCGGCCTGATGATCGACGTCGGGCTCTTTGACCCGCTGGTCCGGTTCATCCTGCGCAAGCTCGGCAACGACCCGGCCAAGGTGGTCCTGGGCACCGCGATCCTCGCCGCGGCGGTCTCGCTCGACGGCGACGGCTCCACCACCTTCATCCTCACCACCGCCGCCATGCTCCCGGTCTACCTGCGGCTGAAGATGAGCCCCGTGGTCCTCACCTGCGTGGCCGGCCTGGCCAACGGCACCATGAACATCCTGCCCTGGGGCGGACCGACCGCCCGCGCCGCCTCCGCGCTGAAGATCAGCGTCTCCGACGTCTTCGTCCCGATGATCCCCTCGCTGGTCGCGGGCCTCGTCATCGTGTTTGTCTTCGCCTGGCTGCTGGGCCTGCAGGAACGCAACCGGCTGCGTACCGTGGCCCCGGAGATCTGGGCCGAGGGCGGTCAGTTCGACGGCGGAGCCGGCGCCGGTGCAGCCGGCGGCACCGGCCGCTTCGGCTCCGGACGCAAGGTCACCGGCCCCGCCGGGGGAGCCCCCGCCGCCGGCGGCGGGTCCGCCGTCGCCGTGCTGGAGCGCACCGAAGACCTCGTCGACGAGCGCGACACCGCCATGGCGGACACCGCGCTGGATCCCAACCGCAAGACCCTGCGTCCCCAGCTCTTCTGGTTCAACCTGGGTCTGACGGTCGCCGTGATGGTGACACTCGTCGCCAACATCATTCCGCTGCCGTTCGTCTTCATGGTGGGCGCCGCCGTCGCCCTGCTGGTCAACTTCCCCAAGGTCAAGGACCAGAGCGCCCAGCTGATCGCGCACGCACCCTCGATCGTCGCCGTCGTCAGCATGGTCATGGCCGCCGCGGTCCTCACCGGTGTCCTCAACGGCACCGGCATGGTCAAAGCCATGTCCGAATGGCTCGTCGCGATCATCCCGGCCGACATGGGCCCGTTCATGGCCGTCATCACCGGCGTCCTGAGCATCCCGATGACGTTCTTCATGAGCAACGACGCCTTCTACTTCGGCGTCCTGCCGGTCTTGAGCGAAACGGCCGCCCACTACGGCGTCGGCGCCGCGGACATGGCCCGCGCCTCGATCACCGGCCAGCCCTTCCACCTGCAGAGCCCGCTGGTGCCGGCCATCCTGCTCCTGGTCTCCCTGGCCAAGGTGGACCTGGGCGACCACCACAAGAAGGTCCTCTGGCGCACCGCCGTGATCTCCCTGGTCATGCTGGGAGTAGGGGTACTCACCGGAGCCATCGGCATCGGCTGACAAACCGCACGAGATGACAGTTCGCGGCAGTGTTTGCACAAAACATTGCCGTGAACTGTCATCTCGGCGTCCGACGGTAACAGCAGTTCAACCCACGTAGACTGGGACGGAAAATAATCCGAACTTGCAGGGGAGATCCATGGCTGCGATCAACCGCGACGACGTCGCGCATCTCGCGCGTCTCGCGCACATCGAGATGAGTGCTGAAGAGCTGGACAGGATGGCCGGCGAACTCGCCGTCATCGTCGATTCGGTTAAGTCCGTCAGTGAAGCCGCCGGTGATGACGTCCCGGCCACATCCCACCCGATCCCGCTGACCAACGTGTTCCGCGAGGACGTTGTGGGCCACACCTTCACGGCCGAGCAGGCACTTTCCGGAGCCCCCGACGCGTATGAGGGCCGCTTCAAGGTCCCGGCAATCCTGGATGAGGACTAAGACCATGACTGAAACCACCCCCGAGCTGTTCCGCCTCTCCGCGGCCGCGCTCGCCGAGAAGCTCGCTGCGCGCGAGGTCACCGCCGTCGAGGTCACCCAGGCGCACCTGGACCGGATCGCCGCCGTCGACGGCCAGGTCCACGCCTTCCTGCACGTCAACGCCGAGGAAGCCCTCGCCGTCGCCGCGGAGGTGGACGCGATCCGCGCCGCCGGCGGCGCCGCTGCCGAAGAGCTGCACGTGCTCGCCGGCGTCCCGATCGCGGTCAAGGACCTGATCGTCACCATCGGCCAGCCCACCACCGCCGGCTCCAGGATCCTCGAAGGCTGGCACAGTCCCTACGACGCCACCGTGGTGGAGCGCCTTCGCGCCGCCAAGATGCCGATCCTGGGCAAGACCAACCTGGACGAGTTCGCCATGGGCTCCTCCACCGAGCACTCCGCGTTCGGCCCCACCCACAACCCCTGGGACCTGGAGCGCATCCCGGGCGGCTCCGGCGGCGGTTCCGCTGCCGCCGTCGCGGCCTTCGAAGCCCCGCTCGCGCTCGGCACGGACACCGGCGGGTCCATCCGCCAGCCCGGCGCCGTCACCGGCACCGTCGGCGTGAAGCCCACCTACGGCGGCGTCTCCCGCTACGGCGCCATCGCGATGGCCTCCTCGCTGGACCAGATCGGCCCGGTCTCCCGCACCGTGCTGGACTCGGCCCTGCTGCACCAGGTGATCGGCGGCCACGACCCGCGCGACTCCACCTCACTGCCGGACCCGCTCGAGGACCTCGTGGCCGCGGCCCGGACCGGCAACGTCGAGGGCATGAAGATCGGCATCATCAAGGAACTCCACGGCGAGGGTTACCAGGCCGGCGTCGAAAACCGCTTCAACGAGGCGCTGGAGCTGCTCAAGGGCGCCGGCGCCGAGATCGTCGAGGTCTCCTGCCCCAACTTCAAGTACGCGCTGGGCGCCTACTACCTGATCATGCCCTCCGAGGCCTCCTCCAACCTGGCCAAGTTCGACGGCGTCCGGTTCGGCCTGCGGGCGCTGCCCGCAGAGGGCCCGCTGACGATCGAACGCGTCATGGGAGCCACCCGCGCTGCCGGCTTCGGCGACGAGGTCAAGCGCCGCATCATCCTGGGCACCTACGCCCTCAGCGCCGGCTACTACGACGCCTACTACGGCTCGGCCCAGAAGGTGCGCACCCTGATCCAGCGCGACTTCGACGCCGCGTTTGCCCAGGCCGACGTGCTGATCTCCCCGACGGCGCCGACCACGGCCTTCAAGCTCGGCGAGAAGCTCAACGACCCGCTCGCGATGTACCTCAACGACGTCGCCACGATCCCGGCCAACATGGCCGGCGTCCCAGGGCTTTCCCTGCCCGGCGGCCTCGCCGACGAGGACGGACTGCCGGTGGGCGTCCAGCTGCTCGCCCCGGCGCGCCAGGATGCCCGGCTCTACCGCGTCGGCGCCGTGCTCGAGTCGCTGCTTGAGGCGCAGTGGGGCGGACCGCTGCTGGACAAGGCCCCTTCCCTGACGGGCTCCGCCCTTTCTGACGCTGCCGCTTCGAGCCACGGAGGTTCACACTAATGACTGACGCAACCCTCAGCTTCGAAGAGGCGATGGAGAAGTACGACCCCGTCCTGGGCTTCGAGGTCCACGTCGAGCTCAACACCAAGACCAAGATGTTCTCCTCCGCCCCGAACGTCTTCGGCGACGAACCGAACACCAACGTCAACGAGGTGGACCTTGGCATGCCCGGCGTGCTGCCCGTGGTGAACAAGACCGCGATCGAATCCTCGATCAAGATCGGCCTGGCGCTGAACTGCAAGATCGCCGAGACCTGCCGCTTCGCCCGGAAAAACTACTTCTACCCGGACACCCCGAAGAACTTCCAGACCTCCCAGTACGACGAGCCGATCGCGTACGACGGCTACCTGGACATCGAACTCTCCGACGGCACCGTGTTCCGGGTCGAGATCGAACGCGCCCACATGGAGGAGGACGCCGGCAAGCTCACCCACATGGGCGGCGCCGCCGGCCGCATCCAGGGCGCGGACTACTCGCTCGTGGACTACAACCGCTCCGGCGTGCCGCTGGTCGAGATCGTCACCAAGCCGATCGAGGGCGCCGGCAGCCGCGCGCCCGAGCTGGCCAAGGCCTACGTCGCCGCGGTCCGCGAAATCGTCAAGAACCTCGGCGTCTCGGACGCCAAGATGGAACGCGGCAACGTCCGCTGCGACGCGAACGTCTCACTCCGCCCGCACGGCCGCGAACGCTTCGGCATCCGTTCCGAGACCAAGAACGTCAACTCCCTGCGCGCCGTCGAACACGCCGTCCGGTACGAGATCCAGCGGCACGCCGCCGTGCTGGAGTCCGGCCAGCCGGTCATCCAGGAGACCCGGCACTGGCACGAGGACACCCGCTCCACCACCTCGGGCCGGCCCAAGTCCGACGCCGACGACTACCGCTATTTCCCGGAACCGGACCTGGTGCCGATCGTCGCGTCGCGCGAGTGGGTCGAGGAGCTCCGGGCCACGCTGCCGGAGCCGCCGGCCGCCCGCCGCAAGCGCCTGCAGGCCGACTGGGGCTACTCCGACCTGGAGTTCCGCGACGTCGTCAACGCCGGCGTGATGGACGAGATCGAGGAAACCATCGCCGCCGGCGCCTCCGCCACCGTGGCCCGCAAGTGGTGGATGGGCGAGATCGTCGGACGCGCCAAGAACGCCGACGTCGACCCCGGCCAGCTCGGCGTCGCCCCGGCCACCATCGTGGAACTGAACCAGATGGTCGAGGACGGCAAGATCAACAACAAGATGGCCTCCGAGGTCCTGGACGGCGTCCTCGCCGGCGAGGGCACCCCGGCGGAAATCGTCGAGAAGCGCGGCCTCGCCGTGGTCTCCGACGACGGCCCGCTGCTCGAAGCCATCGACGCGGTCCTCGCCGCGCAGCCCGGAGTCGCGGACAAGATCCGCGCCGGCAAGCTCCAGGCGATCGGCGCGATCGTCGGCGGCGTCATGAAAGCCACCCGCGGGCAGGCCGACGCCGGCCGCGTCAAGGAGCTGATCCTGCAGCGCCTCGGCGTCGAAGGCTAGGCCCTAGCCGCCCACTAGATCGGTCATGATGGTCTGCAGCGCTTCGCAGACCATCATGACCGATTTGCGTTTAAGGTTCTCCGGCCGGGCCAGGATGTCGATCCGGCGCCGGGTGCTGATCCCCTCCAGCGGCCTGAGCACGATCTCCGGGTTGAGCACAGGGCGCGCGGTGTGCCGGGGCAGCAGCCCGATCACGCTCCCGGTCGCCACCAGCGCCGCCACCGTGGAGTAGTCATTGATCCGGTGCACGATGTTCAGCTCGCGGCTGGATACGGCCGCGACGGCGGAGAGCACGTCGGCGGGGGAGTAGCCGGTGTGGCTCGTCACCCAGGGTTCGCCAACGACGTCGTCGGCCGTCACCGCCCGCTGCCCGGCGAGCCGGTGCCCGGCCGGCAGCGCCACGTCCAGCGGCTCGTGCGCGAGCGGGATCACCGCCACCCGCTCCTGGGGCCACCGAGGGCTGTGGTCCATCCGGTGCGCGAGGACCAGGTCATACCGGGCGGTCAGCGCCGGGAAGTCCTGCTGGGCCACGTCCTCGTCGGAGAGCTGGATCCTCGGCTGCCCGGGTCCGGCCAGCAGCCGGGCCAGCGGCGCGAACAAGGCCTGGCCGGCGCTGTGGAACCCGCTCAGGGACACCGGCGCCACCGGCGAGCCGTGGTACGCGCCGATCGCCGTCCTGGCGTCCGCCATCGCGCTCACGACGGCGGCCCCGGCGTCTGCGAGCACCTGGCCGGCCTCGGTGAGGACCAGGTTCCGGCCCTCCTTCCGGGTCAGCGGCACGTCCACGGACTTCTGCAGGGCGGCCAACTGCTGGGACACCGCCGAGGGCGTGACCAGAAGCGTTTCCGCGACGGCCTTGACGCTGCCCAGGGCGCCGAGTTCGCGGAGCATTTCGAGCTGGTGGATTTCCATGGCCACCATCCTAGAGCTAAGCCAGTGCTAAATCGTCGATTGAGAAAAATCCGGTTGTGCTAATGCTTTCCGCCGGGTCTAATGAGGTGAGTTGTCCCACACCACCGCTCCCGTCCCGGAGCGGCCAGCACAGTTAGGCAGGCCCATGAAGGCTCTCTACAAGTCCGGCGCCCACGCGGGATTCGAACTGGTCGACCGCCCGGAGCCGGAGACCGGGGCCGGGGACGTCAAGATCCGCGTCATGACCACCGGAATCTGCGGCACCGACCTGCACATCCAGTCGTGGGACGCCTGGGCGCAGGGCATCATCAACGCGCCCCTGATCGCCGGCCACGAGTTCTACGGTGAAGTCGTGGAGATCGGCGAGGACGTCATGGACGTCAAGGTCGGCGACCGGGTTTCCGGCGAGGGCCACATCGTCTGCGGCATCTGCCGCAACTGCCGCGCCGGCCGCAAGCAGATGTGCATCAACACCGTCAGCGTCGGCGTCCAGCGCGACGGAGCGTTCGCAGAGTACGTCGTCATCCCGGAAACCAACGTCTGGGTCCACCACGATCCGTCCGTGACCCCGGAGCTCGGCGCCATCTTCGACCCGTTCGGCAACGCCGTGCACACCGCGCTCAGCTTCCCGCTGGTGGGCGAGGACGTGCTCATCACCGGCGCCGGACCCATCGGCCTGATGGCGATCGCCGTCGCCCGCCACGCCGGGGCACGCAAGATCGCCATCACCGACGTCTCCGCCCCGCGCCTGGAACTGGCCCGCCGGCTCGGCGTCGACCTCGCGATCGACGTCTCCCGGATGCGGGTCAAGGACGGCCAGCGCGAACTGGGCATGCGGGAAGGCTTCGACATCGGCATGGAAATGTCCGGGCACCCCACGGCGCTGCCTGAGATGATCGACAACATGAACCACGGCGGCCGGATCGCGATGCTGGGGCTGCCCAGCCAGTCCATCGACATCGACTGGGGCAAAGTGGTCACGCACATGCTGACCATGAAAGGCATCTACGGCCGAGAGATGTTCGAGACCTGGTATGCCATGAGCGCCATGCTGTCCTCCAACCCGGTGCTGCACGCGAACATTTCCGCCGTGGTCACCGATACGCTGCCCGCCTCGGACTGGGAGAAGGGCTTCGAGATCGCCCGCGCCGGCGTCGGCGGCAAAGTCGTCCTCGACTGGACCGTCTTCTAGCCCCCGCCCGTTTCCGGTACCGTACAAAAATTCACCCCTGCACAGGAGCGCACCCCATGTATTCAGCCATCAAGGACCAGCTGCAGCACGAACTCGACGAGATCCGCGGTGCCGGCCTGTTCAAGACCGAACGGCACATCGATTCCCCGCAGGCCGGCCACATCAAGGCGGGCCAGCTCGGCCAGGGCAGCTCGGAGGTGCTGAACTTCTGCGCCAACAACTACCTCGGCCTCGCGGACCACCCCGAGATCATCGCAACCGCCAAGGAGGCCATGGACGAACGCGGCTTCGGCATGGCCAGCGTGCGCTTCATCTGCGGCACCCAGGACCTGCACCTGGCCCTCGAGGCACGGGTGTCGAAGTTCCTCGGCACCGAGGACACCATCCTGTTCTCCAGCTGCTTCGACGCCAACGGCGGCGTCTTCGAGTCGCTCTTCGGCCCGGAAGACGCCGTCATCTCCGACGCGCTGAACCACGCCTCGATCATCGACGGGATCCGGCTGTGCAAGGCCCAGCGCTTCCGCTACGCCAACCAGGACATGGCGGACCTCGAGTCCCGGCTGATCGAGGCCACCACTCAGGAGAACCCGGCCCGCCGCAAGATCATCGTCACCGACGGCGTCTTCTCGATGGACGGCTTCCTCGCCCCGCTCGAGGCGATCTGCGACCTCGCCGAAAAGTATGACGCCATGGTCATGGTGGACGACTCGCACGCCGTCGGCTTCATGGGCGCCACCGGCGCCGGCACCCCGGAGCACGCCGGGGTCTCGGACCGGGTGGACATCTACACCGGCACCTTCGGCAAGGCCCTTGGCGGAGCCTCCGGCGGCTACGTCTCGGGCCGGCGCGAAGTCATCGCCATGCTCCGCCAGAAGGCGCGCCCCTACCTGTTCTCCAACTCGCTGGCACCGGCCATCGTCGCCGCCACGCTGAAGGCCCTGGACCTGGTGGAGAACTCCGGCGAACTGCGCAGCAAGCTCTTCGCCAACGCGGAACTCTTCCGCCGCCGGATGGGCGAGGAAGGCTTCGAGCTGCTCGACGGCGAACACGCGATCGTCCCGGTCATGTTCGGCGACGCAGTGATGGCGGCGAAGGTCGCGGACGCAATGCTCGCCAACGGCGTCTTCGTCACCGCCTTCAGCTACCCGGTCGTGCCGAAGGGCGCCGCCCGCATCAGGGTCCAGCTCTCCGCCGCGCACAGCGCGGACGACGTCGAGAGCTGCGTCCAGGCGTTCGTCCGCAGCCGCGAGACGGTGGCCTGAAAGTACTGACGCGACCTCCCGCCGGGTGCAAGGATGGAGGCATGTCAGCTAAATACGATGTCGTGATCGTGGGCGGCGGCATTGCCGGCCTGTCCCTGGCCTCCGCCCTCGCCGGCAAATGCAGCGTGGCCCTGGTCGAAGCCGAGCAATCGCTGGGCTACCACACCTCCGCGCGCTCGGCCCGGCAGCTGATCCCCAGCTACGGGCCGTCCGTGGTCCAAGAGCTCACCATGCGCACGCTGGAGCTCATCGGCACCAAGGAGGGTACCCGGCCCGAACCCGTGCTCTCACCGCGCCGCTTCATGCTGATCGGTGACGAGGACGCCGTCCGGCAGCAGGCAAGCGGCTTTATGCACCGGATCAGCCACGCCGAGGCCCTGGAAATCTGCCCCGCGCTCAAACCGGACTCCTTCGCGGCCGCCGGCCTGGACTCCGGTTCGTTTGCCTGCAACGCGTCCCTGCTGCTGGAGGACCACCGCGAGCGGGCCGTCGAGGGCGGCGTGGACATCATCACCGGCGCGCGGGTCCACTCGGCGCAGCGCCTCGGTTCCGGCTGGGAGCTCGGCGCCGGGCAGGAAGGTTTCGAAGCCGCGGTCGTGGTCAACGCCGCCGGCGCCTGGGCGGACGAATTCGCGGTGCTCAGCGGCGTCGAAAAGCTCGGACTCCAGCCCTACCGCCGCACCGCGGCGATTGTCGACGTCGAGCACCCCCTCCCGCAGGGCTGCCCGATGGTGGCGTCGGCCGGCAGTTTCTACTTCCGCCCGGACGGACGGCGGCAGGTGCTGATCTCGCCGTCGGAAACTGTGCCCAGCGGCCCCGAGGACGCCCAGCCGTATCCGGGCGACATCGAGGCGCTGATCGCGCGGCTCAACACGGTGACCACGATGGGGATCGGTAGCGTCAGCCGGGCGTGGACCGGGCTGCGGACCGAGGCCTCCGACGGTATCCCCGTGGTGGGATTCGACGCCGAGGCCACCGGCTTCTTCTGGCTCGCCGGGCAGGGCGGCTACGGCTTCCAGACCTCCTCCGGCATCGCGGAGCTGGCCGCGGAGCTGATCCTCGCCGGCCAGGGGTCGGCACAGCCGCTCCCAGCCGACAGTCCGGCATCCCGGACAGCCGCGGCACTGGCAGCGACCCGGATGTCTATCCGGGGCTGAAGAATGGACCCATGAGCACCCTCATCACCAACATCGCCGAACTGATGACCCAGGACGCGGACCACCGGGTCCTGAAGGATGCGGCCATCGTGATCGAGGGCGAACGCATCGCCTGGCTGGGTGCCGCCGCGGACGCCCCGGCGGCGGACGACGCCGTTGACGCCGCCGGCCGCGCGCTCCTGCCGGGCTGGGTGGATTCACACACGCACCTGATCTTCGCCGGCGACCGGACCGCGGAATTCGAGGCACGGATGGCGGGGGAGAGCTACAGCGCCGGAGGCATCGCCGTCACCACCGGAGCCACCCGGGCCACGGGCGACTTCGACCTCACCCGGCTCGCGCTGGGCCGGGTGGCGGAAGCCGTCGCCCAGGGGACCACCTACCTGGAGACCAAGACCGGCTACGGCCTGGACGTGGAGAACGAGGCCCGCAGCGCGAGGATCGCCTCCACCGTCGCGGACGAGGTCACCTACCTCGGCGCGCACCTGGTACCCGAAGGCCTGGACGCGGAGGAGTACACGAAGCTGGTCTGCGGACCAATGCTCGCCGCGGTCCGGCCCTACGTCCGCTGGGCCGACGTGTTTTGCGAACGCGGCGCGTTTACCGAGGACCAGTCCCGCCGGGTGCTCCAGGCCTGCCGGGACGCCGGACTGGGCCTGCGCGTGCACGGCAACCAGCTGGGCGAGGGTCCCGGGGTGCGGCTGGCGGTGGAGTTCGGCGCCGCGAGCGTGGACCACGTCAACTACCTCTCCCGCGAGGACGTCCACGCCCTCGCCGACAGCTGGTCCGGCTGGGAGGCAGCGGCCGGCGCGGGCGAGCGCGGCACCGTCGCGACCTGCCTGCCGGCCTGCGACCTGTCCACCCGGCAGCCGCTGGCTCCGGCCCGGGAACTGCTTGACGCCGGCGTCCAGCTGGCGCTCGCCTCCAACTGCAACCCCGGCACCTCCTATACGAGCTCGATGGCGTTCTGCGTCACCACCGCCGTGCTGCAGATGCGGCTCAGCGTGCACGAGGCCGTCCGGGCGGCGACGTACGGCGGTGCGCTGGCGCTGGGCCGGGAGTCCGGGAACGACGTCGACGGCGAGCGGGCGGTCGGCTCCATCGCCGTGGGCAACCGGGCGGATCTGCACCTGCTCAACGCCCCGTCCGCCACCCATCTGGCATACCGGCCAGGCATGCCGCTCACCCACGCCGTCTGGCGCGCCGGGGTCCGCGCCCGCTGACCGGCGCGCACCGGAGGCCAAGGAGGAACGCCATGACCGGCTTCGCCAGGGAACTCGCCACCATGATCGACCTGGTGCGGGCCAAGCGCGGCGGAGTGCCGGCCCTGGCCCGGCGCCGGGACGCCCGGCTGGCCGCCCTCGTGGCCCATGCCCGCACGAGCTCCCCGTTCTACCGGGAGCTCTACCGCGGACTCCCGGCCGAGGACATCCCGCTCCGGGACCTGCCGCCGGTCACGAAGCCGCAGCTGATGGCACGCTTCGACGACTGGGTGACCGATCCGGCCATCACCCGGGCGGACCTCGAGGGCTTCGTCGCCGACCCGTCCCTGGTCGGCACTCGCTACCGCGGCCGCTATTTCGCCTGCACCAGCTCCGGAACCACGGGCCACCCCGGATTATTCGTGCACGACCAGGCCGCCGTCGCCTGCTACCGGGCCCAGGGCGTTCGGATCGTCGGGACCGCCCTCGACGCCCGCCGGCTGATCGCGATGCTGCGGCGGGGAATCCGCGCCGCCGCGGTGCTGGGCACCGGCGGCCACTTCGCCGGGGCCGTCTGGCTCGAGTCCGAACGGCGCCGCAGCCGGGGCCGCCGACGGGCCTACCGCATGTTCTCCGTGCAGCAACCGCTGGAGACGCTGGTGCAGGCGCTTAACGCTTTCGACCCGGCCCTGCTGGTGGCCTACCCCAGCGCCCTCGAACTGCTGGCCGAGGAACAGGACGCGGGCCGGCTGCACATCCGGCCCGTGATTGTGGAGTCCAGCGGCGAATCCGTCGGGGACCGGGAGCGCCTGGCCGCGGCGCTGGGCGGCGCGGTGCACAATGTCTACGCTGCCTCCGAGTTCACCCCGATCGCCCTGGACTGCCCCCGCGGCTGGCTGCACGTCAACAGTGACTGGGTCATCCTCGAGCCGGTCGAGGAGGACTACGGTCCCACGCCCGCGGGGGAGCCGTCCCACACGGTGCTGCTGACCAATCTCGCCAACCGGGTCCAGCCGCTGATCCGCTACGACCTCGGTGACTCCGTCGTCGCCAAGCCCGGCCCTTGTGAGTGCGGCAACCCGCTGCCCGCCATCCGGGTGGCCGGCCGGCACGATGACGTCCTGCACCTGGACAACGGCCGCGGCGGCACGGTGAGTGTCCTGCCCCTCGCTATCACAGCCCCCATCGACGACGCGCCGGGCGTCCACCGCTGCCAGCTGGTCCAGTCCGGTCCGGCGGCGCTGCGGGTGCGGCTCCAGCTGGAGCCGGGCGCCGCGGCGGACGCGGTGTGGCAGGACGTGGCGGCGAAGCTGTCCGGGTTCCTGGCCGCCCAGGGCCTGGCGAACGTGGAACTGGTCCGGGCGGAGGAAGCACCGGATCAGACCGGCGCGAGCGGGAAGTTCCACCAGGTCATCGCCCTGAGGCCCGCCCCGGACAGCGTCTGGAAGAACATCCCTTAGAAGAACATAGGCGGGGCGTCCAGCACGGTCTCGTCCACCCGCCGGTCCTCCCACTGGCTGAACGGCTTGTCCAGCTCGTACTTGCCCTGCCGGGTGCGCAGCAGGGTCCGGATTTCGGCATTGTCCGGGTTGTTCAGCGACTCGAAGTACTCCACCGACCAGTGGAACCAGCGCATGCAGAACAGCCGCATGGTCAGCCCGTGCGTCACGAACAAGGCGTTCGGCGCATAGTTCGGCTTGGACCAGTGCCGGTAGAGGGTCTCCATGAACGAGGAGATCCGGTCGTAGACGTCGGAGCCCGATTCGCCTTCCCGGAACCGGTAGAAGAAGTGGCCGTAGGCGTTGCGGAGCTCCTTCTGGTCCTCGATGTCCCCGGCGATCTGGAAATTCGCCCAGTCCTGTTCGCGCAGCCGCGGCTCTTCGATCACGCGTTCGATCAGGGAGCCCAGCTGGAGCGCCTCGAGGGTCTGGTAGGCCCGCAGGTAGGGAGAGACGTAGACGCACACCCTTTGCCCGTCCAGCTCCCGCCGCAGCTGCTCGCCCGCGGCCGTGGCCTGCTCGACGCCGAGCGGGGTCAGCGGGATCCGGTAATCGGGCACCCGGTTGTAGATCGAGGTGTCGGCGTTGGCGGCGGACTGGCCATGCCGGATCATGATGATTTTCCCGGGCGCACTCACAGCCCAAGCATAGGCACTTGCAGTCAACTCCCGGCAACGGCAGGCAAGATAGAACCATGTTGGTTCCCTCCCGCCGTCGGCTGCGGCTAGAAGTCTGGATTGTCCTGGGCCTGTCCCTGGGGCAGTCGGCGGTGTACTCGGTAGTGCAGCTGCTGGACAAGATGACCAGGGCGCCGCTGGCGCAGGGCACCTCGACGCTGAACCGCTCGCAAAGCAGCCGGGAGTATTTCGACCTCACGTACCAGTTGCTGGACATCATCTTCGCCCTGGTCCCGGTGGTGCTGGTGATCCATTTCCTGACCGAACTCCGGCCCGCCGGCATGGCCGCCGGCACGGGCAGCTCGGCGTTCCGGAAGCTGGGCTTCAACTTCGCCCGGCCCGGCAAGGACCTGCTCCAGGGCCTCGGCCTCGCTGCCCTGATCGGCATACCGTCGCTCGGGCTCTACGCGGCCGGGCGGGCGCTGGGGATCACGACGGCGATCATCCCCAGCGCACTGGACTCCTACTGGTGGACGGTGCCGGTCCTGATCCTCTCCGCGATCCGGCACGGGATCGTGGAGGAGGTGATCGTGGTGGGCTACCTGCTGGACCGGCTCGGCAAGTTCGGCTGGGGCATGCCGCTGGCGATCTTCGCCAGTTCGATGCTGCGCGGCAGCTACCACCTCTACCAGGGCTTCGGGCCGTTCATCGGCAACGCCGTCATGGGCGTCATCTTCGCGCTGATCTACACGAAGACGCGCCGGGTGATGCCGCTGGTGATTGCGCATGCGCTGCTGGACATCGTGGCCTTCGTCGGATTCAGCCTCTTCGGCAAGGCGATCGGCCTGGGCTGAGCAGGCATAACCCGCGTTGCCCCCAGTGGCCCGCCGCCGGCGACGGGTTAAAGTGTTTCGGCCGCCAGCGGTGGGTGGCATCATTGGCACCCGCTGCTGGCGGCCGAAGTTTTTCGGGCAGGAAGCGTCAGATCGTGACGGCTCCGGAATCGGTTTCGAAGGTGACGGACAGGATTCCCGGCGTCCCGTGCGGGGCCAGCCAGTTCACGTCCACGTCCTCCAGCGGCTTCTCGACCGGTTCACCCAGCCACTCGGTGACCCGCTCGGCCGAGCCCGCGATCGTGAGGGCAGACATCTTCACGTTGCTCTCATAGGCGTTGGACGGGTGCAGGGCGGGGTCGCCTTCCCACTTGAGCATGTAGGGGACCTGCGGATCCGCGATCAGGCCCAGGATGCCGATCTGCTTCCAGACCAGTTCGCGGCCGTCGGGGAACTTGCGGTTGCCGTTGACGGCGGAGCGGCCCAGCCGCTCCTCGAACGGTGCCAGGTCGTCAACCTCGACGCACCAGCCCATCCAGCCACCGCCGGCGGCCGAGCGGGCGCGGACTGCCTGCCCGAACGGCGCCTTGTCGGAGGCCGGGTGGTCCAGGACCTCCACGACCTCGAGGTACTTGTGCCCGGCAAGCGGGATAATCATGTTGCGGGTCCCGAACCGGGGGTGTATTCCGCCCTTGACGGCTTCGACCCCGAGGGCGGTCGCAATACGTTCGGTGGTGGCAGCCAGGCCATCTTGTTCACAGGCGTAAGAGACGTGATCCATGCGCATGCCCTCATCTTGGCACTTTGTGATGGAGCTCTCAGCTTAGGATGCCCTTACCGTGATGGGATGTCATTTTCCGGAGCTCACCGCGCGGATTTGCCCGGCCAGAACCACGGCACTTTCCGGCTCCCGGGCGTGCGCCGGGCGGCGGTGGGGCCGTTCTTCATTTTCGTCACAAAGCTATCCAGGCGTAATGGCGCGTTCGTAGACTGAAGCCAGGTCATGAGCGCCAGCATCGAGCCCCGGCTTGCTGGCCGGCAACCCTCCTTGCGCGGTGGGGTGCCCCGGGTGAAGACCTGGCCCGCCGGCGTCCGCCGGCAGGCAAGCGCGGCGCCAGAGCCGTTCCGGCCCCAGAGGCCAGGGGCGGCCTGTGCCCAGTCATTAGGGAGCTCTCCGATGTCCAACGCCTGGTCCTTTGAAACCCGCCAGATCCACGCCGGCCAGGAGCCGGACTCCGCCACCGGCGCGCGGTCGCTGCCGATCTACCAGACGACGTCGTTCGTCTTCCCCAGTGCAGAGAGCGCCGCCAACCGGTTCGCGCTCGCCGAGCTCGCCCCCATCTACACCCGGATCGGCAACCCCACCCAGGACGCGGTGGAACAGCGGGTCGCGAGCCTGGAGGGCGGCCTTGGGGCGCTCCTGCTCAGTTCCGGCCAGGCCGCCGAAACCTTCGCGATCCTCAACATCGCCGAGGCAGGAGACCACGTCGTCGCCAGCCCCAGCCTCTATGGCGGGACCTACAACCTGCTGGCCCACACGCTGAAGAAGTTCGGTATCTCCGTGACGTTCGTGGAGGACCCGGACAACCTTGAGCAGTGGCGCGATGCCGTGCAGCCGAACACCAAGCTGTTCTTCGGCGAGGTGGTCTCCAACCCCCGCCAGGACGTGCTGGACATCGAAGGCGTCGCGGACGTCGCCCACCGGGCCGGGGTGCCGCTGATCGTGGACAACACCCTCTCCACCCCCTACCTGATCCGCCCGATCGAGTGGGGCGCCGACATCGTGGTGCATTCGGCCACCAAGTATCTCGGCGGACACGGTGCCGCGATTGCCGGCGTGATCGTCGACTCCGGCAACTTTGACTTCGGCAAGGACCCGGAGCGCTTCCCCGGCTTCAACACCCCGGATCCCACGTACAACGGCCTGGTCTATGCCCGCGACCTCGGGGCGGACGGGGCGCTGGGAGCGAACCTGTCCTTCATCCTCAAGGCCCGGGTCCAGCTGCTGCGCGACCTCGGTTCGGCCGTCTCGCCGTTCAACGCCTTCCTCATCGCCCAGGGGATCGAGACGCTGAGCCTGCGGGTGGAACGGCACGTCGCCAACGCCCTGCGGGTGGCCGAATGGCTGGAAGCCAGGGACGACGTCGAATCCGTCGCCTACGCCGGGCTGCCGTCCAGCCCCTGGTACGAGCGCGGCCGGAAGTACGGCCCGAAGGGGACCGGCGCCGTCGTCGCGTTCAACCTCGCAGGGGGAGCGGAGGCCGGCAAACGCTTCGTCGACGCCCTCGAACTGCACTCCCATGTGGCGAACATCGGTGACGTGCGCTCGCTGGTCATCCACCCGGCGTCGACCACGCACAGCCAGCTCTCGCCGGAGCAGCAGGCGGTCGCCGGCGTCAATCCCGGCCTGGTCCGGCTCTCGGTGGGCCTCGAGCACATCGACGACATCATCGCGGACCTCGATGCCGGCTTCCGGGCGGCCAAGAACGCCTGAGGTCACGCAGCACGCCGACTTTCCCCACCTTTGCGGGGATGGCCCCGGGAATCGCCGACACTTCGGGGCGACCCGCCGGGCGCGTCTGTCAAAGGTGGGGAAACTGCGGTGTTGACGGGTCCGGCTGTCACACAGCCGTCACAATCTTCGCGCTTGCGCGGCCGTGTTTCGTAGAATCGACGCAGGTCATGAGTGCCAGTGACAGCCCCGGCTTGCTGGCCGGCAACCCTCCATTTGCGGCGGGGTGCCCCGGGTGAAGACCTGGCCTGCCGGTCAGCTGACGGCGGGCAAGCGCGAAGTTAGGTCCTCACATGACGATTGCCGTCACCCGCACGGGTGTACCCGAAAGCAAACCCTCCACTGTTCCCGACGGCGCTGGTTCCGACGGCGCTGGTTCCGACGGGACGGTGCAGTACCTCCCGATCGGTTCCCTGGCCCTTGAATCCGGTGCCACCCTGCCTGAGGTCACCCTCGCCTACGAGACCTGGGGGACGCTGAACGCCGATGCCTCCAATGCGGTGCTGATCGAGCACGCCCTGACCGGCGACACCCACGTGACCCGCGGCGCCGGCGAGGAACCGGGCTGGTGGGAGGAACTGGCAGGCCCCGGCGCCCCGGTGGACACGGACAAGTACTTCGTGGTCTCCATCAACATCCTCGGCGGCTGCTACGGCTCCACCGGGCCCTCCACGCCGGCCCCGGACGGCCGGCCCTGGGGCTCGCGCTTCCCGCTGGTCACCCTCCGGGACAGCACCGCGGCGGAAGCCCGGCTCGCCGACGCGCTGGGGATCAGCAGCTGGTATGCCGTGCTCGGCGGCTCGCTCGGGGGAGCGCGCGCGCTGGAGTGGGCGGTGACCTACCCGGCGCGGGTGCAGCGCTGCGCCGTGATTTCGGTCGGCGCCAGCAGCACCGCCGAACAGATCGCCTTCGCCCAGGCCCAGACCCTGGCAATCCGCCAGGACCCCAACTTCAACGGCGGCGACTACTACGGCGGCCCGGAACCGCACGCCGGACTGGCCCTCGCGCGCCGGATCGCGCACATCACCTACCGTTCCGCAGCCGAGCTGGACGGGCGCTTCGGACGCAACGCCCAGGCGGCCGAGGCCCCGCTGGAGGCCGGGTCGCTGGCCGGCCGTGGGCGCTACCAGGTGGAGAGCTACCTGGACCACCAGGGCAACAAGCTGGTGCGACGCTTCGACGCCAACAGCTACATCGCCATCACCGAGGCGCTCATGAGCCACGACGTGAGCCGCGGCCGGGGAAGCCTGGAGCAGGCCGTCTCCCTGGCCACCGCGGAGTTCTTCGTGGCGGCCGTGGACTCGGACCGGCTGTACTTTCCCGCCCAATCCCGAGAGCTCGCCGACGCCCTGCCGGGGGAGGTCCCCGTGCACGTCATCGAGGCCCCGATCGGCCACGACGGCTTCCTGACCGAAATCGGCCAGCTCAGCGAGCAGCTCCGGGGCAACTTCTTCGCCTAGCCGGCACCGCCGTGTGTGCATTTTTGCAGACGCACTCTGCGCGATTAGTCGTTGAGCTTGCCTCGATCGAAGTCCATACTCGTGGAGAATGACGCCGTGTGTTCCAACTCACACACACGTAGTCAACCTAATGGTCCACAGGGTGTCGACGACGACACCGAAGGAGTTCGCATGAGCACGGAAAACGCCGCCGCAAGGCGCGCAGAGGAGCCCGACGTCAAGACGTCCGGCCTGAAGAAGGTAGTAACGGCCTCCATGGCCGGCACGGTAGTGGAGTGGTACGAGTTCTTCCTCTACGCCTCCGCCGCCACCCTGGTTTTTGGCAAGATGTTTTTCCCCAATTCCGGAACGGAACTGGACGGCATCCTCGCCGCGTTCCTGACCTATGCGGTTGGCTTCGTGGCCCGCCCGATCGGCGGCATCGTCTTTGGCCACTTCGGCGACAAGTTCGGCCGCAAGAAGCTGCTGCAGCTGAGCATCATCCTGGTCGGCGTATCGACCTTCCTGATGGGCTGCCTCCCGGGCTTCGCGCAGATCGGCTACTGGGCCCCGGCCCTGCTGGTCTTCCTGCGCTTCGCCCAGGGCTTCGCCGTCGGCGGTGAATGGGGCGGCGCCGTCCTCCTCGTCGCCGAGCACAGCCCCAGCAAGTCCCGCGGCTTCTGGGCCAGCTGGCCGCAGTCCGCCGTCCCGCTGGGCAACCTGCTCGCCACTGCCGTGCTGTTCATCCTGTCCTCCGTGCTGTCTTCCGCGGACTTCCTTGGCTGGGGCTGGCGCGTCGCGTTCTGGCTCTCCGCCGTGATCGTCGTCGTCGGCTACTACATCCGCACCAAGGTCAGCGACGCCCCGATCTTCCTCGAGGCACAAAAGGAAGTTGTCACGGAGAACAAGGGCTACGGCGTCGCCGAGGTCTTCCGCCGCTACCCCCGCGGCGTCTTCACCGCCATGGGCCTGCGCTTCGCGGAGAACATCCTCTACTACCTGGTGGTCACCTTCTCGATCACCTACCTCAAGACCGTTGTCCACGCCGACACCGCCCGGATCCTGCTGCTCCTGCTCGTGGCGCACTTCATCCACTTCTCCGCGGTGCCGGTGGTCGGCCGTCTCTCGGACCGCTTCGGCCGCAAGCCCGTCTACATGGCCGGTGCCGTCCTGGGCGCCACCTGGGGCTTCTTCGCCTTCCCGATGATGGATACCGGCAACGATTTCATGATCCTTGCCGCTGTCATCATCGGACTGCTGTTCCACGCCCTGATGTACGCCGGCCAGCCGGCCATCATGGCCGAGATGTTCCCGACCCGGATGCGCTACTCCGGCGTCTCGCTCGGCTACCAGGTGACCTCGATCGTGGCCGGTTCGCTCGCCCCGATCATCGCCGTCGCGCTGCTGAGCCAGTACAAGTCCTCCGTCCCGGTGGCCATCTACCTGCTCATCGCCTGCGCCGTCACGGCCGTCGCTGTGTTCTTCCTCAAGGAAACCCGTGGCATCTCCCTGCACGACGTCGACGCCGCCGACGCCCAGGGCACCGCCGATCTGCTGGCCGCCGGTAAGCGGTAACCAGCACGCAGCTGCACAACCCAACGAACAGGCAGCCCCCGTTCCCGCGCTGCGGGGACGGGGGCTGCTGTCATCCGGGGATCTTGTGGCGGCCTCCGCAGCGCGCCGGGCTCAGCCGGCAAGCACATCCTGGCGTTCGGCGATCTCGGCCCGGACGGCCGCCACGACGGCCTGCACCGGCGCCGAACGCAGCGATTCCGATCTCGCAACTGCCCAGATCGGCAGCTGCCGCTGGAAGTCGTCCGGCAGGACCGGTACGAGCCCCGGTTTGCCGACGACGAGGAAATTCGGCAGCAGCCCGATCCCGGCGGCGCGGCGGACGGCCTCCAGCTGGGCGAAGATGCTGGTGGCCTGGAAGCTGGAGCGCGGCATCGGCAGCTGGGTGGAGCGGTGGCCGAGCTCGGCGACCTGCAGGGCCGACTCGACGTAGGAGACGAATCCGTGCTGCCGGACGTCGTCGAGCGTCACCGGGAGCCCGTGCTCGCGGGCGTACTCCGGGCTGGCGTACAGCCGCAGGAAGTAGTTGGACAGGAAGATGGTCTGCGCGTTGCTGACCTCCAGGTTGCCGACCACCACTTCCAGGTCCACCCCGGAGCGGTTCTGGCTTACCTTGCGGGTGGCGCTGAGCATCTCCACGTTCAGCAACGGATGTTCCTGCTGCAAACGGACCAGGGCCGGGGCGACGAATTCCGCGCCGAATCCGTCCGGGGTGCTGATCCGGACCAGGCCGGAGAGCACGTCCTCTGTCCGGGCGATCCGGCCGGACAGTGCTCCGAGTGTTCCCTCAATGGCTTCCGCCGCTGCCACGGCCAGTGATCCAAGTTCGGTGAGTTCCCAGCCGTGCGGGCTGCGCTCGAGTGTCCGGCCGCCGAGCTGTTTGTCCAGGGCGAGGATCCGGCGCGAGATGGTGGTGTGCGTGGTGCCCAGGGTCTCCGCGACGGCGTTGAACCGGCCCAGCCGGGCCACGGTCAGCAGGATCAGCAGGTCGTCCGGGCTGGGGAGCCGCTTCAAGTCCACCATTGGCCTTTCGTCGATGTGCATTGATGCACATGGCATCTTCACTTTTTCCCCTTGATTGCACTGTAGCAGGGTGTGATGGTGGACACGGAACAACCGGCAAATGCGCCGGACACAATGCAAAGCAAAGGAGCTTATGCCATGGCAGTTGTCGCCTGGATCGGACTGGGAAACATGGGCGGGTTCATGTCGGTGAACCTGGCCAAGGCCGGAAACGAGGTCCGCGGATTCGACCTCAACCCGGAGGCCCTCGCGGCTGCCGAGGCCGGGGGAGTCAAGCCTGCCGGCAGCATCGCCGAGGCCGTGGAAGGCGCCGACGTCGTCTTCACGATGCTCCCCAAGGGCGAGCACGCCCGGGCCGTCTACCTGGGCGAGGACGGCGTCCTGGCCCACGCCGACACCAGGACCCTGCTGGTGGACTCCTCCACGATTGACATCGCCTCGGCCCAGGCCCTGCACGACGCCGCCGCGGAGGCAGGCTTCCGCTTCGTCGACGCGCCCGTTTCCGGCGGGATGAGCGGCGCCAAGGCCGCCACGCTGACCTTCATGATCGGCGGCGAAGCCGGCGCCGTCGCCGACGCCACCGAATACATCCGCCCGATGGCCGCCAACATCATCCCCACCGGCGGCGCCACCACCGGCCAGGCCGCCAAAATCTGCAACAACCTGATGCTCTTCATCAACCTCGCCTCCACGGCAGAAGGTGCGGTGCTTGCGGACCGCCTGGGCCTGGACAAGCAGGTCTTCTGGGACATCGCCTCCGTTTCCTCCGGCGACAGCTGGGCGCTGCGCACCTGGTACCCGGTGGCCGGCGTCGTGCCCACCGCCGCCTCGAACAACGACTTCGCGCCGACGTTCACTGCCGAGCTCGCCAACAAGGACATCGGCCTGGCCATCAGCGCCGCCCGCGACACCGGCACGCCGCTGGAGATCGGCGAGCACGTCCAGCAGCTCTTCCAGCGGCTCATCGACGGCGGCCAGTCCGGCACGGACTGCTCCGCCATCGTCAAACTGGTCGACGGCTCGTTCGAGTCCGCCAAGTAGCCCCCCAAACCTTTTAGAAAGAGATCCTCCCCATGGAACGCATTCCGCACTTCATCAACGGCGCCCTGGTGTCCGACGCCGAGCGCTACGGCCCCGTCTTCAACCCCGCCACCGGCGAACAGGAAAAGGAAGTGGCGCTCGCCTCCGCCGCGCGGGTCGAGGAAGCCATCGCCGCCGCCCGTGCCGCCCTGCCCGGCTGGCGGGCCACGAGCCTGGCCAAGCGCACCACCATCTTCTTCAAGGTCCGCGAGCTGCTTATGCAGCGCCGCCCCGAACTGGCCGCCCTGCTGACCAGCGAACACGGCAAGGTCCTCTCCGACGCGGAGGGCGAGATCACCCGCGGCCTGGAGAACATCGAGTTCGCCACCGGCCTGTCCCACGCGCTCAAGGGCGAACGCTCCGAGCAGGTGTCCGGCGGCGTCGACGTCCACTCCGTCCGGCAGCCGGTCGGCGTCGTCGCCTGCATTACGCCGTTCAACTTCCCGGCCATGGTGCCGCTCTGGATGATCGGCAGCGCCCTGGCCTGCGGCAACACCGTGCTGCTCAAGCCGAGCGAAAAGGACCCGTCCTCCGCCCTCTTCATCGCCCAGGTCTTCGCCGAGGCCGGCCTGCCGGCGGGCGTCCTGAACGTCGTGCAGGGTGACAAGGAAGCCGTCGACGTGCTGCTCGAGCACCCGGACGTCAAGGCTGTCAGTTTTGTGGGTTCGACGCCGATCGCCCAGTCCATCTACAAGCGCGCCGCGGACCACGGCAAGCGCGTCCAGGCCCTCGGCGGGGCCAAGAACCACATGGTGGTGCTTCCGGATGCGGACCTGGACATGGCCGCCGACGCCGCCGTCTCCGCAGCCTATGGCTCCGCGGGGGAGCGCTGCATGGCCGTCAGCGTCCTGGTCGCCGTCGGGAACATCGCGGACGAACTCGTGGACGCGATCAAGACCCGGATGGCAACGCTCAAGATCGGCCCCGGCACGGATCCGGCCTCCCAGATGGGTCCGCTGATCACCGCCGAGCACCGCGACAAGGTGGCCTCCTACGTGGCCGGCGCCGCAGACGAGGGCGCCGCCGTGGTGGTCGACGGCCGGGAGCAGGAATTCGACTCGAACGGCTTCTTCATCGGCGTGAGCCTGATCGACCACGTCAAGCCCGGCATGAAGGTCTACGACGACGAGATCTTCGGCCCCGTCCTCTCGGTGGTGCGCGTCGAGAGCTACGCCGACGCCGTCAAACTCGTCAATGACAATGAATTCGGCAACGGCGTGGCGATCTTCACCCGCGACGGCGGCGCCGCCCGGCAGTTTGAGTTCGACGTCGAGGCCGGCATGGTGGGCGTCAACGTGCCGATCCCGGTGCCGGTAGGGACCTTCTCCTTCGGCGGCTGGAAGAACTCGCTCTTCGGCGACACGCACATGTACGGCCCGGAGAGCATCCGCTTCTACACCCGAGGCAAGGTCGTCACGACGCGCTGGCCGGATCCGTCCACCTCGGTGATCGACCTCGGTTTCCCGCAGGTCGACTAGGCGCAGCCCTCCCGGACAACAGCAACGCGGGGTCACTTACGGCCTATCCACGAGTGGATTATGGGCCGTAAGTGACCCCGCGTTGCTTGTAGGTTCCGGGGGTCAGCCTTTCATGATCTCCGCGCGCTGGGCCATGTAGTCCTCCATGGCGAGCTCGCCGTTGCTGTATTTCTGGTCCAGCTCGGCGAGCTTGCGCGCGCGGTAGCCCTGCGGCCCCGACGGCACCGGCGGCACCTCCGGGGCGCCAGGCGCCGGCGCCTGGGGCTGCCACTGCTGCGGCGACGCGGGCTGCGGCGGGTTGTTCAGGTACTCCGGGCTGTCCTCGTAGGGGACCGGGTACTGCTGGTTCGCCGGCGGCTGGTTGGCCGGGGGCTGCGGCGCACCCAGCTGGCCGAATCCGCCGTAGTAGTCGCGCTGGGTGAAGCCGTCCCGCGGCTGGTTGCTCTGCTGGCCCGGATATTGGCCAGGGAACTGACCTGGGAACTGGCCCGGGAAGCCGCCGGGCATGCCCTGGTCCTGGCCGCGTCCGCGGACCGATTTGCGGTACATACGAATGGCCGCCGGGACCACGAAGGTCAAGATGATGATCCAAAAGAAAATACTCACGGTACCGCGCCTCTCAAAAGGTGTCTTTCCAGCTTAACGCGCACCCCGTGCCCGGGGTGCCGGGCCGCCCGGCACCCCGGGCACCCGGAGTTCAGGACCGCAGGGCATCCTCGGCGCCGGGCGGCCCCTCGCCCGAGCCGAGCGGGACCCCGGGGCCGAACACCGGTCCGGCCAGCGGGCGCTTGGCCGTGATGCCGTCGCCGGAGGAGCGGTGCCGGAGCCGGCGGACCACCCACGGGACGAAGTGCTCGCGGGCCCAGATCAGGTCCCCGGTGCGGGCCTCTCGCCAGCTGCGTTGCGGCAGCGGCTTCGGGGAAAGCGGCTCCAGCGTGTGCTGGACGTTCAGCGAATCCAGCACCATGGCCGCGATCGTGTGGTGGCCCAGCGGCGAGAAGTGCAGCCGGTCCGCGTCCCACATCTGCGGGTCGTTGAGCTGACGCAGCGACCACATGTCGGCAATGACGGCGTCGTGCCGGGCCGCCACGGTGCGCAGGTTCTCGTTGTAGATCGCCACCTTGCTGCGGATCCGGCCCAGCACCGACGAGCCCGTGTCCGGGCCGTTGAACAGGACCACGGTGGCGCCGCCCAAGCTCAGGATCTGCACCACGGAGTCAAGCCGTTCGGCGAGGACATCCGGGTCCCCGCCGGGCCGGATCAGGTCGTTCCCGCCCGCGGACAGGGTCACCAGGTCCGGCTTCAGCGACAGGCAATGGGCCAGCTGCTGGTCCACGATCTGCTGCAGGAGCCGGCCCCGCACGGCGAGGTTGGCATAGGCAAAATCCTCGTGGCCGCGGCTCAATTCCTCGGCCACCCGGTCCGCCCAGCCGCGGTGCCCGCCCGGGCTCGCCGGTTCGGGATCTCCGATCCCTTCGGTGAAGGAGTCGCCCATCGCCACGTAGCGGGTCCAAGGGTGGTTGACGGTCCGGTCCGGGAAGTTCTCCGTTGCTTCTGTTTCACTCACCTTCATATCCTGCCCCCTTCCCACAAAGCGGCGCCAGCGTAGCTTGTTACTCATAGGTAACTGTAAGAATGGAGCCATGACTGAAGCCGCTGCCTATCCCGCTGCCTTTCCTGCCCCCGTTGTTCTGTGGTCCCGGCCCGAGGAGGACCGCGCCGGCAGGCCCCTGCTGGTGCTGTTGCACGGCTACGGCGCCAACGAGCAGGACCTGCTCAGCCTGGCGGACCTGCTGCCGGAGGAATTCGTGGTGGCCTCGCTCCGCGCCCCGCTGGTCTCCGGTCCCGGCTTCACCTGGTTCCCGCTCACGGCGTCCATCGACTATTCGCTCGACGCCGTCAAGCACGCCGCCGCCTACGCGCAGGACTGGATCGACTCGGTGAGGGACAGCCACCCTTCGGTGACCCTGCTCGGGTTCTCGATGGGCATGGCCATGGCCACGACCCTGCTGCGGCAGCGCCCGGACGGCTATGCCGCCGTCGTCGGGCTCTCCGGCTTTGCCGTCGACGCCGCCGGGGACCCCAGCTTCCGCGACGCGGAACTGGACGGAACCTTGCCGATGTTCTGGGGCCGCGACCAGCAGGACCCCGTGATCACCCCGGACAAGATTGAGTTCACCATGGGCTGGGTGCGCAAGCACGTGAAGCTCACCAAGGTGCTCTACACCGGCATGTGGCACGGCATCAACCAGCAGGAGATCGGCCACGTCGGCGAGTTCCTCACCCACGAGGTCCTCAACAAGTAGTCCCCGACGGCGGGTTAAACTCCGTTAGGTGTGACGATCCGGACGGTCTGCCCGTTCACGGTGACGGTGTCGCCGTGGTGGAGCTGGCGTCCGCGGCGGTCGTCGATCTCGCCGTTGACCTTGACCAGGCCGTTCTTGATCAGCTCGGCAGCCTCCACCCCGTCCTCGACCAGGTTGGCCAGCTTCAGCAGCTGGCCCAGCCGGATCATGTCGTCGCGGATGGGAATGTCTTCAATTTCCGGGTTGCTCATACAAGCAATAATGCCTGACCAAAGGTGGCACCAATGACCCACGCACCGCGGCTTCCACTGCCCGTCGGATTGCTCCTCGCCGTTTCGGCCGGCCTTTTCGTCCCCGTCCAGGGCCGGATCAACGGCGCCCTGGGCACCGTCCTGGCCGACGGACTCGCCGCCGCGGTGGTCAGTTTCAGTGTCGGCCTGGCGCTGATGATCGTCGTCTCCCTGGCCCTGCCGAAGGGACGCGCCGGATTGGCCAACGTCCTGCCGGCGCTGCGGGAACGCCGTTTTCCGCGCTACTACGCGCTCGCCGGCGGCATCGGCGCGTTTTTCGTCTTCGCCCAGTCCTTCACGGTCGGGCTGCTCGGCGTCGCCCTGTTTACGGTCGCCGCCGTCACCGGGCAGACCCTGAGCGGCCTGCTGGTGGACCGGATAGGGATCGGCCCGGCGGGCAAGAAACCCGTCACCGGCATCCGCGTGCTCGGCAGCATACTCACCGTCGCCGCTGTCGCCTGGGCCGTCTCGCCGCGCTTCGACGGCAGCGCGGCGGGCGGCGCAGGCGCTCCCTCGGGGACGGAGGCCGGCCCGCTGCAGCTGCTGGTTCCGGTGCTGCTGCCGGTGCTGGCCGGGTTCCTGATGAGTTTCCAGCAGGCCATGAACGGCACGGCCACCGTGCACTACCGCACGCCCATCACCGCCACCCTGGTGAACTTCGTCGCCGGCAGCATCGTGCTGTGGCTTGCCTGGCTGATCAAACTGGCGGTCGCCGGGCCCGGCAACGCCCTCCCCGGCGAATGGTGGTACTACCTCGGCGGGCCGATGGGCTGCATTTTCATTGGCGTCGCCGCCTTCCTGGTCCGCGGCCTTGGCGTCCTGGTCACCGGGCTGGGCATGATCGCGGGACAGTTGCTGGGCTCGCTCGGCCTCGACCTGGTGCTGCCCGCGCCCGGCACCGTCGTCGCGCTGCCCACCGTGCTCGGCACGCTGCTGACGCTGGCCGCCATTATCCTGGCCAGCCTGCCCTGGTCCCGCGGCGCCCTCAAGAGGTAGCAGCGCGGGTAGGCTAGGAGTTTGCATCACACCGTTCGCAACACCCCGCCCGGCAACCAGCCGGTGACCCGGGGCTGACAGCACGGACCGCACCCAGCGGCCCTGTAGAAATTGGAGTTCCCATGGCAGCAAAATCCGTACTCGACCAGATCATTTCCCTCGCCAAGCGACGGGGTTTCGTCTTCCAGGCCGGTGAAATCTACGGTGGCTCCCGTTCTGCCTGGGATTACGGTCCCCTCGGTGCCGAGCTGAAGGAAAACATCAAGCGCCAGTGGTGGCAGTCCGTGGTCCGCGGCCGCGAGGACGTCGTCGGCCTGGACTCCTCGGTGATCCTGCCCCGCCAGGTCTGGGAAGCCTCCGGCCACGTCGAGGTCTTTTCCGACCCGCTGGTGGAGTGCCTCTCCTGCCACAAGCGCTACCGCGCGGACCACCTCGAGGAAGAGTACGAGGAAAAGAAGGGCCGCCCCGCCGAGAACGGCCTCAAGGACATCGCCTGCGCCAACTGCGGCACCCGCGGCGAATGGACCGAGCCCCAGGAATTCTCCGGCCTGCTCAAGACCTACCTCGGCCCGGTGGCCAGCGAAGAGGGCCTGCACTACCTGCGCCCCGAGACCGCGCAGGGCATCTTCGTGAACTTCAACAACGTGCTCACCACCTCGCGCAAGAAGCCGCCGTTCGGCATCGGCCAGATCGGCAAGTCCTTCCGTAACGAGATCACGCCGGGCAACTTCATCTTCCGCACCCGCGAGTTCGAGCAGATGGAGATGGAATTCTTCGTCGAGCCCGGCACCGACGAGCAGTGGCACCAGTACTGGATGAAGGAGCGCATGGACTGGTACACCGGCCTGGGCATCCGCGAGGAGAACCTGCGCTTCTTCGAGCACCCCCTGGAGAAGCTCAGCCACTACTCCAAGGGCACCACGGACATCGAATACCGCTTCGGCTTCCACGGCTCCGAATGGGGCGAGCTCGAGGGCATCGCCAACCGCACCGACTTCGATCTCTCCACGCACTCGAAGGCCTCCGGCCAGGACCTGAGCTACTTCAACCAGGCCACGAACGAGCGCTACACCCCGTACGTGATCGAACCCGCCGCGGGCCTCACGCGCTCCTTCATGGCGTTCATGATCGACGCGTACACCGAGGACGAGGCACCCAACGCCAAGGGCGGCGTCGACGTCCGGACCGTGCTCAAGCTCGATCCGCGACTGGCCCCGGTGAAGGCGGCGGTGCTCCCGCTGAGCCGCAACGAGGACCTGTCCCCGAAGGCCAAGGACCTCGCCGCGCAGCTGCGCAAGAACTGGAACATCGAGTTCGACGACGCCGGCGCGATCGGCCGCCGCTACCGCCGGCAGGATGAGATCGGCACGCCGTTCTGCATCACGGTGGACTTCGACACGCTCGAGGACCAGGCCGTCACCATCCGTGAACGCGACACCATGAGCCAGGAACGAGTCTCCCTGGACAAGGTGGAGGGCTACCTGTCCGCACGGCTGATCGGCGCCTGAGCATGGCGATCCAATACCGTGAATGGCGTGAGGGCGACGACCTCGCGCTGCTGGAAGTGTGGGGCGGGCCCGAGACGGACCAGGCCCGGCAGTTCCGCGGCACCCTGGCGCCCTCGGGCAACGCGCCGTGGCGCCGCTGCATTGTGGCCGAGGACGTCGTCGACGGCGTCGCCATCCCCGTCGCGGCCGGCGTGGTGCACGAGGCCTCGCTGCACCCGGAACGCCTCTGGGTGTACGTCGAGGTAGCCCGGGACCACCGCCGGAGCGGTATCGGGTCCACGCTGCTGGGCATGCTCCGGCACGAGGCCGAACGGTCGCCGTCGGGCATCTCCCGGCTGCGGACCAAGGTGGAGCCGGGCACGCCCGGCGCCGCCTTCGCCGAGGCAGCCGGTCTCGCCCCGATCCAGCGTTCGCGCCTGGTGGTCGTGGAGCCCGGCTCCCTGAAGCTCCCGGTCTTCGGCGACGGCTCGGAGGCCGCGGCCTCCGAGCAGGTGGAGGACCTGGCCACCGGCTCGGTGGAGCTGAGCGACGTCGTGGGCCGGTACTACACCGCCGTGCA
This sequence comes from Arthrobacter sp. 10T44, assembly GCF_056393885.1. NCBI lineage: Bacteria > Bacillati > Actinomycetota > Actinomycetes > Micrococcales > Micrococcaceae > Arthrobacter > Arthrobacter sp. 10T44. The sequence continues at coordinate 35,734 of NZ_JBFTGT010000010.1, forward strand.
CCACTGGGACAGCCCCGGCGAGCTCAGCATCGCCACCGTGCAGCGGCTCTTCCTGGACGACCTCAGCGGGGCGCACGGCGCAATTGTGTTGCGCGCGCCCAAAGCAAGTGCCTTCGGCGCGGGCGTGCCGGCCAGCAAGAAGGGCCGGCTGCAGGCATTCGCGGTCAGCTACGCACAGGGCGGCCCGGAAATGGGCGGTCCCGAAGAGGGTCACGCGGCGAAGGCCGGCGAACCCTCCGACGTGTTCCTGGGCCATGATCCGGAGCTGTCCGACGACGATGCCCGCGCCGCGGTGCGGGACCTGCTGGCGCTGATCGCGTACCAGTACCCGGTGCTGCTGGAACTGGACGATTCGATGACGGCCCTGCGCGCCGTCGTCGAGCCGCTGCTGGACAGCGGCAAGGCCCGGCAGGCCGGCGCGGACACCCTGATCGTCTCCGACCCCGCCTAGGCCTTCAACACGCAACTGACCCGCAGTTGTTGTCGTTTTGATGCGACAACAACTGCGGGTCAGTTCGGTTTAGGGGGCGGCTAGGGGAGGACCGGGGGAACAAACTGGAAGGTCATCCCGAGCAGCCAGACCAGCAGCAACACCACCGGCAGGTGGAAGACGAACTGCAGGAAGGTGAAGCCGACCAGGTCCCGGGCGCGCAGCCTCAGCACCGCGAGCAAAGGCAGCATGAAGAACGGGTTGACCAGGTTTGGCAGCGCCTCGGCGATGTTGTAGATCTGCACGGTCCAGCCGAGGTTCATCTGCACATCGGTGGCGGACTGCATCACGTAGGGCGCCTCGACCAGCCACTTGCCGCCGCCGGAGGGGACCAGCAGGCCCAGCACGGCCGTGTACAGCGCAATGACGACGGCGAACCCGCCGCCGCTGCCGATCTCCGAGAAGAACCCGGCGAGGTGCGCCGAGATGGACATCCCGCCGTGGCCGGTGGCCTTGGTCAGGATCGCCGCCATCGCCGCGTAGAGCGGGAATTGCACGAGGATGCCGGCGGTCGCCGGGACGGCCTTGGTGACGGCCTGCAGGAAGTTGCGCGGCGTGCCGTGCAACACCAGGCCCAGGATCAGGAAGACCAGCAGGTAGCCGTTGAGGCTGCTGACCACGCTCAGGAACGGCTTGGTCAGGAACTGCGAGACCAGCCAGCCGAGGGTCAGGATGCCGGCCAGGACGGGCAGGGTCTTGCTGTATTCGAGCCACTCGCCCGGACGGGACCGCGGCGCCGGCTCGCTCGGTTCGTCGTCGAGGTCGACGCCGAGGTCTTCGGCGGTGCGGATCGCGCCGCCCTGCGGAGCCGAGAAGTGCGCGATCACCGTGGTGAGCGCCATCAGGATGGCCAGGGTCAGCAGCGACTGCCAGGTGAAGATCGTGGTGCCGAAGTCCAGGATGCCGGTGATCTTCAGCAGGGCCGGCGGCAAGGAGGCCGCCGTGGCCTGCAGCTGCGCGGCGGACGAAGACAGGCCGAGCGCCCAGACGGCGCCGAGGCCCATGAAAGCGGCCGCGCCCAGGGCCCGGTAATCCACGGTGAGGTCCTTGCGGCGGGCAATGGCCCGGGCCAGCAGACCGCCGAATATCAGGCTCAGGCCCCAGTTGAGGAAGGAGACGGACATCGACATCAGGGCAACGAAGCTCACGGCGGTGCGGGCAGTGGCCGGGACGAGGGCCAGTCGGTTGATCAGCTTCGCCACCGGCGGGGAGGTCGCCACGACGTAGCCGGTGAGGACCACCATGGCCATCTGCAGGGTGAAGGCGGTCAGGTCCCAGAAACCGTTGCCGAAGGACTCCGCGATGGACTGGGGTGAGGCGCCAATGGCCAGTGCGGCCAGGGCAATGATGATCACGCCGGCCAGGGCGAAGATGTAGGCGTCCGGGAACCACTTCTCGGTCCACGCGGCCATCCGTTGGGCTATTCGGGCGAGACCGCGTTCTTCGCCGATTCGGCTTTTCGTCAGGACTGTGTTTGCCACAGAGGGGTACCTCTCCATTGAGTGCGTTTTTGTACCCGATGGAGTTTAGTCAAGTCGCTGGGGTGAACCGGGCTTATCGGCGCCGGCTGCGCGCGCGCCGCGGCCCCTCAGCCTCGTCCAGCCGCTGGCGCTCCTCCTCGGTGGGGGCCCCGCCGCCGAGCGCGGCCGGCATCCACCAGGCGCCGGGTGCCGGCTTCAGGGGGAAGTCCGCGATGCCGGCGTCGATCCCGCGCTGGAGGACTTCGCGCAGCGCCTCGGTGGCCGCCGGGACGTCCAGCCCCGGGGCCGGGGTGAGGGGTTCGCCCACGTGCACACGCACGGGTGCCCGCCAGGCGCGGAGAGGGGAGAAGCCGTGGTGCCGGGTCATGATCCGGTGCGCGCCCCAGACTGAGACCGGGATGATGGGCACCCCGGCCTCGGCGGCCATCCGCACCGCGCCGGTCTTGCACTCGCGGACCTGGAAGCTGCGGCTCACCCCGGCCTCGGGCAGGATCGCGATGTATTCGCCCTCGCGGAGCTTCTGCACGGCGGCGTCGTAGGCGTGCGCTCCGGTGTCATAGCCGACGACGACGTGCCCGGCGGCGCTGACGGCCGGCCCGGCGAACCAGTGGTCGGCCGCGCCCTGGGTGATCAGGAAGCGCATCTGGGCCCTGTTGTGCCCCCACAGCAGCAGCTCGGCGAAGGCAAAATCGAGGTAGCCGAAATGGGTGATCGCGACGACCGCGCCCGTCCCCGGGGTGGGGTGCCGCGAGCCGCCTTGCGGGGCGCTGTCGCGTGCGTTGTCCGGGAGCACCGGAGGCAGGTTTTCCCGTCCGGTGACGAGGACCCGGATCCGGAACAGCCAGCGCAGCGCCTGGCCGGTCCGGACGATGACGCGGTAGAAGCGGTCGCTGGGCGCCGGCCGCCAGCTCACGTCGAACCGCGCATCTCAGCGCTCCGCCGGCCGGCGCGGCGGCCAGGGCAGGAAGCCGGAGGTCGATTCGACGTATTCCTTGTAGCCGGGCCGGGCGGACATGGCCTTCTCGGTCAGGGGCTTCCCGGTCTTGCCGGCCAGCGTCCAGATCATCAGCGCGGGGGAGAGGATGGTCAGCACGCCGGGCCAGGAGTCCGCGGCGACGAGGAATAGGCCGGCCCAGACGGCGGCGTCGCCGAAGTAGTTCGGGTGCCGGGTATAGCGCCAGAGACCGGTGTCCAGGACGGTGCCGCGCTTGGCCGGATCCGCCTTGAACTGAGCCAGCTGCCAGTCCCCGACAGTCTCGAAGACGAAACCGACAATCCACAAAAGGACGCCCAGCAGCGCCAGCCAACCCAGGGTGCCGGTGCTGAACATGCCCACCTGGATGGTGAGCGAGACGAAGAACATCACGATGCCCTGCGGCAGGTACACGCGGCGCAGGGCGTAGGTGTTGCGGGAGCCGGGGGCGGAGGAGAGCATGTCCACGTAGCGCGGATCCTCATGGCCGCCGCGGGCCCGGATGCCGATGTGGACGGCCAGCCGGATGCCCCAGACCGCAACGAGGGCCAGCAGCAAGAGGCGGCGGCCGTCGTCGCCGTGGCCTGCGGACAGCGCCCAGGAGACCGCGGCTGCCACCACAAAGCCGAGGCCCCAGACAGTGTCGATGACCGAGTGGCGGCTCTGGCGCACGGCGACGGCAAATGTCACGGCCAGCAGCGCCAACAGTCCCAGCGCCACCCAGGGCAGACTGGCCAGGAACGCTTCCAGCGGGAAGGCCGGCATCACAGCACCACCGGGAGGCTGGCCGCGGCGGGGAGGACCTGGCGGAGCGCGTCCGTGCCAGGGAGTTCTGTGCCGGCGCTGTTGCCGAAGGCGTCAAGGATGAAGCCGTTGGCAAGTGAGTTCCAGAGCCGGACCCGGCGGAACATGAAGTGGCCGGCGCCCTTGAGCGAGACGTAGTCGATCGACGCCGCCACACCCTCGGCGCGCCGGGCATAGGCCAGCGAGTTCTTGGGACTCGTCCAGCGGTCCTCGCTGCCGTGCACGATCAGGACAAGGCGCCCGGCGACGGGTTCCACCGGCGTGGACCGGTCCAGCCACGGGGCCAGCGCGACGACGGCTTCCACCTGCGGGTGGTCCGCGACGCAGAGCGCGGTGAGGCCGCCCATCGAGTGGCCCAGCAGGTATACGGGCACGCCGGGATGTTCGCGGCTGATCTGGGCAAGGGCCCAGCGGGCATCCTGGACCGGGGACATGTCCGGCCCGTTCCAGCCCCGGTACCGGTTCCGGAGCGTCCAGACGGCCAGGCCGTGCGGGGCGCCCTCGTTCCGGAGCGCCTGGGCGAAGGGCAGCATCCTGGCCGGGCTGAGGTGCCGGGCGCGGACCGCCTCGAAGCTGTCCGCGCGGCCGCCGTGCAGCACCAGGGCGACGCCGCGCGTCTGCCCGGCGGCGTCCGCGATGCTGAGCTCGGCGCGGGCCGCCGGGCCTGCCCCGGCTGCCTGGTGCTCCCGGTCGTCTGTCATGCGTCTGGCCACGCTAGTGTCCTCCACCTCGTTTGGTCCCTGCAATTACCAACAATAAGTTGCGCGCCGGCGTTCCCGTGAGCGTTTCCGCGCCGGTTTGCACGCTCATTCCCATAGGTCATTCGCGGCCGGGTTGCCGGGGGATGGGCGTTGCGCGGGGGCAGGGCACTTTGGATCCTGCCCGGCGGCAGGGCACTGGCACCGGCCGGCGGTTCCGACCCCGTAAAGTTTTCGGCATGAGGTTGAACTGCTGATGGGCGCCGGACATTCACACACGACCCCGGGGCACCTCGACCCGACTCCCCGGGCGCTCGCCGCGCGGAAGAAAGCCAACTGGATCCTGGCCGCCGTCCTGGTTCCGCTGACCCTGCTGACCATCGTGGCCATGGTGTTGCTGTGGCCCTCGGGCAGCAAGGAAGGCCTTAAGCTTTCAAGTCCCTATGCGGCCGCGCCGGGCGTCAGCTTCGACACCGGAAAAATCCAGCGCGTCGTCGTCGCAGGCTGCATGGACGGCCCCGCCCAGCCGGGCGCCCCGGCCGCTGCCGGGCCCGGACAGGGCTCGCAGTGCACCTTCGCCTACACGGACCCGGACAAGGGCGGCAACCCGGTCAAGGTGGTGATCAACCCCGACGTCGCCAAGTCCCACGGCGTCAAGGTCGGCGACAACATCCGCTACCTCAACCTCTCCAAGGCCCAGGGCGCCGCCGCGGGAGGCGCGCCCGCCTACGTGTTCGTCGACTTTGTCCGGACGCTGCCCATCATCCTGCTCGCCGTGCTCTACGCCGTGGTCGTGATCGCAGTGGCGCGCTGGCGCGGGCTGCGCGCCCTCATCGGCCTTGTTGGCGCCTACGCCGTGCTGGTCTCGTTTATGCTTCCCGGCCTGGTGGAAGGCAAACCGCCGCTGCTGCTGGCCCTGGTCGGATCCACGGTGATCATGATCGGCGTGCTCTACTTCGCACACGGCTTTACCGCCCGGACCTCGACGGCGCTGCTGGGGACGATGTTCGGCCTGGGCATCACCGCCGCGCTCGCGGCCTGGGCCACCGACGCGGCGAACCTTGCAGGGGTGGGCAACCATGACGCCGCCACACTCGCCAACGTTTCGGACCACATCTCGATCTCGGGGATCATCCTGTGCGGGCTCATCATTTCCGGACTCGGTGTGCTCAACGACGTGACAATCACCCAGTCCTCCGCGGTCTGGGAGCTCTGGGAACTCGCTCCCGGGACGTCCGCGCGGAAGCTGTTCGCCGCGGCCATGCGGATCGGCCGGGACCACATCGCCTCCACCGTCTACACCATCGCCTTCGCCTACGCCGGGGCGGCCCTGCCGATCCTGATCATTGTGATGCTTTACGAGCGCCCGCTGGGCGACGCCCTCACCAGCGCCGAACTCTCCGAGGAAGTGATCCGCACGCTCGTCGGCTCCATCGGCCTGGTCCTGGCCATCCCCGTGACCACGCTGATCGCGGTGCTCGTCGTGAAGGCTACCGGGCTGAAGGGCGGGAGCGCGGCGGACGACGGCGGCCGGCCCGCCACCGCTCCCGCCGGGGGCCCGGTCGAGGCCGGCCCGTCCGGTGGGGGCTCTGCTGATGGGGGCTCGTCCGACGGGGGATCGCCCGACGACGGGGGCTCGGAACCGGCGCCGGCGGGCCGCCGCGGCCGACGCGCCGCCGTGCCCGGCTGACCGGGCCGCTGCGCGCCCACCGGTACACGCCGCGATTTCCACATAGCCGGCCTGGATCCCGTCGATTTGCCCGGCTTTGAGACAATGGACGGGTGACTGTTGTAGCAACGCCTCCCGCCCCCAAGCTGGAACTGCCGCCCCTGAAGCTGGGCCCCCTCACGGTGGACACTCCCGTGATCCTGGCTCCGATGGCGGGCATCACCAACTCCGCCTTCCGCAGGCTCTGCCGTGAATACGGCGGCGGCCTGTACGTGGCGGAGATGGTGACTTCCCGTGCCCTGGTGGAGCGCACGCCCGAATCGCTGCGCATCATTTCGCACGACGAGGACGAGAAAGTCCGCTCCGTCCAGCTTTACGGCGTGGACCCTGTGACCGTCGGCCAGGCCGTCCGGATGCTGGTCGAGGAGAACCGCGCGGACCACATCGACCTCAACTTCGGTTGCCCGGTGCCCAAGGTGACCCGGCGCGGCGGCGGCTCGGCGCTGCCCTGGAAGACGGACCTCTTCACCTCGATCGTCCAGACCGCGGTGAAGGAAGCGTCCAGGGGCAACATCCCGCTGACCATCAAGATGCGCAAGGGCATCGACGATGACCACCTCACGTACCTTGACGCCGGCCGCATTGCCCGCGACTCCGGCGTCGCCGCCGTCGCCCTGCACGGCCGCACCGCCGCGCAGTTCTACTCCGGCAAGGCCGACTGGTCCGCCATCGCACGGCTGCGCGAGGCGCTCCCGGACATCCCGGTCCTCGGCAACGGCGACATCTGGTCCGCCGAAGACGCGGTGCGGATGGTCCGCGAGACCGGCGTGGACGGCGTCGTGGTCGGCCGCGGCTGCCAGGGCCGGCCGTGGTTGTTCGGCGACCTCATGGCTGCCTTTGAGGGCAGCGACGTCCGCCACACCCCGGCACTCCGCCAGGTGGCGGAAAGCATCTACCGGCACGCCGAACTCATGGTTGAGACCTTCGGCGACGAGGGCAAGGCGCTGCGCGAGATCCGCAAACACATGGCCTGGTACCTCAAGGGGTACGTGGTGGGCAGCGAGCTGCGGAACCGGCTGGCGCTCGTGACAAGCCTCGAGGTGCTCCGCGGCACCCTGGACGAACTGGACCTTGATTCGCCCTACCCGGGCGCCGACGCCGAGGGCCCGCGCGGCCGCGCCGGTTCACCCAAGAAGCCCGCCCTGCCCAAGGACTGGCTGCTCAACCGCAGCCTGGACTCCGAACAGACCCGCGACATCTCCTTCGCCGAACTGGATGTCTCCGGTGGCTGAAACCAGGACGAGCGCGCCCGTGCTGGACGGCTACGTGGACCGCGACTGCGCCCGCTGGGTCGAGGAGCCGCCCAAGAGCACCTACCGCTCCGACTTTGAACGCGACCGCGCCCGCGTCCTGCACTCCTCGGCGCTGCGCCGGCTCGGGGCCAAGACCCAGGTGGTCGCGCCGGACACGGACGACTTCGTCCGCACCCGGCTGACCCACAGCCTCGAGGTGGCGCAGGTGGGCCGTGAACTCGGCCGCGCCCTGGGCTGCGACCCCGACGTCGTCGACACCGCCTGCCTCAGCCACGACCTCGGCCACCCGCCGTTCGGCCACAACGGCGAGTCGGCCCTGAACGAGGTCGCGCACGCGATCGGCGGCTTCGAAGGCAACGCCCAGACGCTGCGCCTGCTGACCCGGCTGGAGCCCAAGGTGCTGGCCCCGGACGGCCGCCCCGCCGGCCTTAACCTGACCCGCGCCAGCCTCGACGCCGCCGCGAAATACCCGTGGTCGGCCGAGAACGCGCCGGTGATCCACGGCCAGCGGACCAGCAAGTTCGGCGCCTACGAGGACGACCTGCCGATCTTCGACTGGATCCGCGAGGGGGCACCCGAGCGGCGCTCCTGCTTGGAGGCCCAGGTCATGGACCTCGCGGACGACATCTCCTACTCGGTGCACGACGTCGAGGACGCGATCGTCGCCGGGCACTTCCAGCTTCGCTGGATGGACAATCCCGACCACCGCGCCCGGGTGGTGGGCTACGCCAAGCAGTGGTACCTGCCGCACAACGATCCGGCCGCCATCGACGCCGCCCTGGCCCGGCTGGAGGCCACGAGTGTCTGGGTCCGCGAGGCCGACGGCAGCCGCAAGTCCATGGCTGCGCTTAAAGACATGACCAGCCAGCTGATCGGCCGGTTCTGCCAAAGCGCGCTCGAGACCACCCGCACCGTCTACGGCCCGGAAAATCTCACCCGCTACAACGCCGAACTCATCGTCCCGGACGAGACCGTGATGGAGATCGCCGTGATGAAGGGCCTGGCCACCACGTTCGTGATGACCACCGAACACCGGCAGCCCATCTACGAACGCCAGCGCGAGGTCCTGCACGCGCTCGTGACCGCGCTTAGCGCCAGCGGCGACCGACACCTGGAGCCGATGTACGCCGCCGACTGGCGCGCCGCGGAGGACGACGGCGCCCGGCTGCGCGTCGTCATCGACCAGGTCGCCTCACTGACCGACGGCTCCGCGCTGGCCATGTACGAACGGCTCGTCGGCAGCCTGCCGTCGCTGTGGTGACGGCGCGGGTGACGGGCGCCATACGCCGCCGACCGGCGTCGTACCCGGGTACTAGGATGGCACCGTGGCCGGCCTGATAAAACGTGAAGACATCGACGAGGTACGCCAGCGCACCGACATCAAGGAAGTTGTCGACGGCTATGTGACCCTCAAGGGTGCCGGGCTGGGGTCCTTCAAGGGCCTGTGTCCCTTCCATGATGAGCGCTCGCCCTCGTTCACCGTGCGCCCCCAGGTGGGCCGCTATCACTGCTTCGGCTGCGGCGAGGACGGCGACGTCATCTCCTTCGTGCAGAAACTTGACCACACCACCTTTCATGAGGCCGTGGAGAAGCTCGCTGCCCGGATCGGCTATGAACTGCGCTACGAGGACGGCGGGTCCGGCCCCAACCGCGAGGAAATCGGCCGCCGCCAGCGTCTCCTCGATGCGCACAAGATCGCCGACGAATTCTTCCGTGCGCAGCTGCTGACCCCGGGCGCCACCGAGGGCCGGAACTTCCTCTACGGCCGCGGCTTCGACCGCGCCGCGGCGGAACAGTTCGGCGTCGGCTACGCCCCGCAGGGCTGGGACTCGCTGCTCAAGCACCTCCGCGGCCGCGGCTACACCGACGCGGAACTCAAACTCACCGGCATGTTTTCCGAGGGCGGCCGGGGGATCTACGACCGTTTCCGCGGCAGGCTGATCTGGCCGATCCGCGACATCGCCGGCGACACCATCGGCTTCGGCGCCCGCAAGCTTTACGAGGACGACCAGGGCCCCAAGTACCTCAACACCCCCGAGACCGCGCTCTACAAGAAGTCGCAGGTCCTCTACGGGATCGACCTCGCCAAACGGAACATCGCCAAGGACCGCCAACTGGTGGTGGTGGAGGGTTACACCGACGTGATGGCCTGCCACCTGGCCGGGATCACGACGGCGGTGGCCACCTGCGGCACGGCGTTCGGCACCGAGCACATCAAGATTGCCCGCCGGCTGCTCTCCGACGACGGCAGCGGGGGAGAAGTCATCTTCACCTTCGACGGCGACGCCGCCGGCCAAAAGGCGGCGCTGCGCGCCTTCGAAGAGGACCAGCGCTTCGTGGCGCAGACCTACGTCGCAGTGGAACCCGGCGGATCCGACCCCTGCGAGCTGCGACAGGCCAAGGGCGACTCCGCCGTCCGGGACCTGATCGGCACCCGCCGGCCGCTGTTCGAATTCGCGATCCGCGCCAGCCTGAGGCGGCACAACCTGGACACCGTCGAGGGACGGATCGCGGCCCTGCGAGAATCGGCTCCAGTGGTCGCCCAAATCCGTGATGCCGGCATCCGGCCCGCCTACGCCCGCGAACTGGCGGGGTGGCTGGGCATGCCGGTCGAGGAAGTCAGCCGTGCCGTTGGCGCCGCGATCAAACGTAACGCCCAGGGAACGTCCGGAGGCGCCGGACAGGGATATGGCCAGGGCCATGGCCAGAACCCGACGCGCCCGGCCGGAACGGCCCCCGGTGCCGCCCCGGGCGTGGCGCCCCTGCCGCCGTCGGCCACGCTGCCGGCCTTCAACCGGCCCGACCCGCGCGATCCGGTGGCCGCGATGGAGCGCCAGGCGCTCGAGGTGGTACTCCAGCATCCTTCGACCCTTGAGGGGGCGACATGGCAGCGTTTCTCCGAGGCGCGGTTCTCCACGCCGGCCTACCTCGCGATCCACGAAGCGATCCGTGCCTCCGGTCCGGGTTCCATCGGTGACCCTGCGCGGTGGGTCGAGCAGCTGCTGCAGGAGGTCCCTGAACCGCTCCGGCCGCTCGTGTCCGAACTCGCCGTCGTGCCGCTGCCAGCCAGCACCGCCGAAGCCGTCCAACGCTACTGCCGCGACATTCTGGCGCGGCTGTTCGAGCTGCAGATCACCCGGGTCAAGGCCGACAAGATGGGCCAGCTGCAGCGTCTCGACGCCACGGCGGACCCGGAAGCATTCCAGCGGCTGAACCGGGAACTCATGGAACTTGAGATGCAGCGGCGCTCGCTCCGCATGGACTCCTGATTGCCCCGCTGGGCGGCCAATTTCGCTTCCCGGCACGGTGTTTGCTAGGCTTATATCCGCTTCATTCCTCCTTAGCTCAATTGGCAGAGCATTCGACTGTTAATCGAAGGGTTGCTGGTTCAAGTCCAGCAGGAGGAGCGCACAGTCCCCGTTCCGGGTCACCGGGACGGGGACTTTTTGTATACCCGGTGGGGGTATTCGATTGTGGCGGAGTGCGCGGGTTCCGTCTCCTGCGCCGCCGATTTCCCTAGCGGTAAAACCTTTGCTAATGTCATACCTGCTTCCTTCCTCCTTAGCTCAATTGGCAGAGCATTCGACTGTTAATCGAAGGGTTGCTGGTTCAAGTCCAGCAGGAGGAGCAGACAGGTCCCGCGGCCGGTGAATAACCGGCTGCGGGGCCTTTTTTCTTGGCTCGATACCCTCTCCGGTGCTCCCTAGACGAAGAACATCTCTACCTGCAGGAAGCGCTCCGCCTCGGCCACGGCGGCCTGGAAGGCTTCCTCCTCCGTGGGAGACTGCCGCGGCTCCCGCGGGTGCCACTCGTGGGCCGACGAATGGACGCGGGTGAAGCCGCCACGCGGGGGCGCGTAGAAGATGCCGAAGCGCTGCACCGGCCATTCGGGCGAGGTCTCGGGGGCCACCAGCAGGGCTGAGTCGTAGGCTGGGTTGTACCACTGCGCGATCGGCCGGCGCCGGTCCTCAGTGAACAGCCCGGCCGCATAGAGGGCCGCCGACTGGGGGCTGGTCTGCGAGCACAGCCGCTCCCACCACAGAGGCAGAATACCGTCGTCGCACCGCTGCCACGTGGCCGGTAGGGGAGGAGGGTCCTGCCAGTCAGGCACACAACAACTTTATCGCCAGCCGCAGGCCGCGAACAGGGCAGCATGGCCCCAGCCCAGCCCAGCCTCCGCTGCTGGACATGCCCCTAGGTGCCGTCCGGCGCCGGACATGCCCCTTGTGCGCCTCGAAGCATGGACATATGCCTGTTATGTCCACTCTTGGTCCCGGGGACTGGGCATGTCCACCCTGGGAGCATATGCGGTGCCCGTGCCTGCCATCGGACATGCCCCTACGGTGCGTCGAAGCATGTACATATGCCTGTTATGTCCACTCTTGGTCCCGGGGACTGGGCATGTCCACCCTGGGAGCATGTGCGGTGCCCGTGCCTGCCACCGGACATGCCCCTTCTGCGCCTCGAAGCATGGACATATGCCTGTTATGTCCACTCTTGGTCGCGGGGACCGGGCATGTCCACCCTGTCGTCTCCGCCGGGGGCATGCCCACTGCGCGTGCCGTGCGTGGGGCATGTCCCCCAAAGGGCGGCCGGTGCTAGTGGATGGAAGGCACGGTCCGCGGCCGGACCACGAGCCAGAGTGACGCGGCCGCCAGGAGGATGCAGCCGGCCTGGACGGCACCCATCGGCGTCGCCGAGCCGAGGCCCAGCCAGCCGACCACGGGGGAGATGATGCCGGCCATCAGGAAGGTCGCAGCACCGAGCAGGGAGGCTGCGGTTCCGGCCTGGGCGCCGTGCTTGGCCAGGGCCAGCACCTGGACGCAGGGGAAGGTGAATCCGGCGCCCAGGATGTAGAACCAGAGCGGCACCATGACGCCCCACAAGCCGAAGCCCAGCTGGTCGAAGACCACGATCAGCACCGCCATGAGGAACATCCACGCCGTCGAGCAGGCGAGGATCCACTGCGGCGGGACGCGCTTGATGAGCCGGGAGCTGGTCTGGACCCCAGCGACGATCCCCAGCGAGTTGATGCCGAACAGCAGGCCATACTGCTGCGGGGAGAAGCCGTACACGTCCTGGAACAGGAACGGCGAGGCCGAGAGATATGTGAAGAGACCGCCAAAGTTCATGCCGCCCAGCAGCAGCAGGCCAACGAAGATCCGGTCGGCGAAAAGGACGCCGTAGCGCTGGCGGACCGTCAGGCCTGTGGTGCCGCGCAGCTCGCGCGGCAAGGTCTCGCGCACCACGAACACGGCCGCGATGATCACGCAGCTGCCGTAGCCGGCAAGGAAGAAGAAGATGCCCGGCCACGGCATCAGCAGCAGCAGTTGCGATCCGATGACCGGTGCCAGGATCGGGGCCAGGCCGTTGACGAGCGCCATTCGGGAGAACATCCGGACCATCGCGTAGCCGCTGAAGAGGTCCCGCACCATCGCCATCGCCACCACGCCGCCGCCGGCGGCACCGATGCCCATGAGCACGCGGAAGAGGCCCAGCGTGCCGATGTCGGTGGAAAGGGCGGCCCCGAGCGAGGCTCCGATGTGCACCGCGGTGGCCAGGATCAGGGGAAGACGTCGTCCGAACTTGTCGCTCAGCGGCCCCACCACCAGCTGGCCCAGGGCGAAACCTACCGTCGTGCCGGTCAGGGTCAGCTGCACTGCGGCCTCGCTGACACCGAGGCTCGCCTCCAGGGCCGGAAATGCCGGCAGGTAGAGGTCCACCGTGAACGGCCCAAGGGCCGTCAAGGCGCCGAGCATCAGGATGTAGAGGAGCTTCCGACGGCGGGTCAGGGAGTCCCCGGGATTGCTGTGTGTATGCACAGAGGTCAATCCTAGGCCCGCCCGACGTCGACCGCGGCTCCCGCCCGGCGTCGACCGCGGCTCCCGCCCGACGTCGACCGCGGCGCCCGCCCGGCGCAGCCCGTCGCGCCTGCCCGGCGCAGCCCGCTGCCCGGGACGGCCCAGCCCGACGTCGTCCGCACCAGGCAGCCCGACGACGCCGACGCGGTGCTCGCCGGGCGCCGTCGTAAGCCGCCGCACGGCGGCCCAGCCCGCCACGCCCGTCCCGACGGGCGCGCGCGGGACGCCGGCCGGACCCTGAATGGTAGTTTTGACACCTGGGAGTGCGCGAAGCCGCGCAGACCCGGCAATCCAGCGGAAGCGGAATCACAGATGGAACCAGTTAGGCGGAACCGATGAGCGGACGGCACACCGGCAGGACAAACGGGGGGCTGCGCCTTTCCGCGCTGCCCAAGACCCTGAAACTGATCTTCAAGCTGGCACCCCGGCAACTCAATGACGAGATTGCCTTCGCGAAGGCCGAACTCAAGCGCAAGGGCATCCAGCTCGGGGTCGCTGCAGCTTTCTTCGGCGTCGCCCTCGTCTTTGTCGCCTTCCTCGTGATCGGGCTCATCGTGGCGGCCATCATGGGCCTGGCCACCGTCATGCCGGCCTGGCTCGCGGCCCTGCTGGTCTGCGCCGCCTTCCTGGTAATTGCCCTGATCGTGGGCCTGATCGGCTACGGCCGGTTCAAGAAGGCCATGCCGCTGCTCCCCGAGGAGACCATCCGCGGCCTCAAATACGACCTCGGCATTGCGAAGGAAGGCTCTTCCTTCGACCCCGCCGTCCTTGACCCCAACTCCCCGCAGGCCAAGGCAGCCAAAGCCGCCAAGGAAGAGGCTGCCGCAAAGGCTAAGGCCGAAAAGGAAGCCAAGAAGGCCGCAGAACAGCCCGATCTGGGCCCCGCCCCGACCGAGGACGAGCTGCGCCGCCGGCTCGAGACGCGCCGCCGGCACCTCACCGGCGTGCGCGACGAGCTCGGCCAGGAACTCGACGTCAAGACCCAGGCCCAGGCCCTCCTCACCGCCACCCAGCACAAGCTGGAGGAGGGCAGGGAGCTCGTGGACGACAAGATCGCCGGGTTCCGCAGCCAGGCCAAGGCCTCGGGCGAAAGGGCCGCTACCCCCGGTGCCACGGCCAACAGGTCTGGAACCGCGGCCGAACTCGGCAAGCGCTGGAAACCGCTGGCCGCCCTTGCAGCTTCCACAACGGCGCTCGTGTTCCTGCTGCGCCGACTCCTCAAGGGCTAGGCTTCGCCCTGAACTCCGACACTAAATCGTTGCCGGCTGTGGAAAGGGGGAACGGATGAAGTTCATCGGCGCTGGCACACGCCCCGGGCAGCCCCAGATCCATCACGACCTGGTCTTCACCGTTCCCAACCTGCTGACCGTGGTCCGGTTCCTCGGCGTCCCGCTCTTCATCTGGCTGGTCCTGGCCAAGCAGGAATACGGCGCCGCCGCCCTGGTGCTGGCGGTCATGGGCAGCACCGACTGGGTGGACGGCTACATTGCCCGCCGTTTCAACCAGATGTCCAAGCTGGGCCGCATCATGGATCCCATCGCGGACCGGCTCTCGCTCATCGCGGTGGCCGTCACCCTCGTGATCGCCGGCGTCGTCGAGTGGTGGTACCTGACCGCGCTGCTCGTCCCGGACCTTGTGCTGCTCTCCATCTCGCTGTTCTACTTCCACAGCCACCCGGACCTGCCCGTGAGCCGGACCGGCAAGATCCGCACCGCCCTGCTGCTGGTCGGCACCCCCCTGCTGGTGCTCTCCAAGCTGCCCGTCCCCGGGACCGACGCCTACTTTGTGGCTGCCTGGATCTTCCTGGGGCTGGGCCTCGTGGGGCACTGGATCGCGGCCTACAACTACTTCTGGGCCATCATCCGCAAGGGCCGGGACCTCAAAGCCGGCAACGCCCGCGGTCAGCACGCCAGCGAGGGCGACATCGACGACGGCGGCCTCCGCTGATGGTCTGGCTTGCGGTTGTGCTGGCGGTACTTGGCGCCTTCTTCCTGGCCTTCGGCGCCCAGCGGCAGGGGAGTGCGGTCAAGGCAGACACCGGAGGGCTGGCGCTCAGTTCCCACGGACTGCTCCGCCTGATCCGCAACCCGCGCTGGGTCCTGGGGCTCATGCTGCTCTGCGTCGGGACGGCGATGAATGCCGTCGCCCTGGTCTCCGCGCCACTGACCGTGGTCCAGCCGATCGGAGCGATCGCCCTCGTCATCACCACCATCATCAATGCCAAAGACCAAGGGCTGAGCATGAACCGGGCCACCGTCGTGGCCATCGGTTCGTGCGTCACCGGTTCGGCCCTGTTCGTGGTGCTCGCTGTGAACGTCACCCAGGAAAACCACCACGTCAGCGGCTCGGATGAGCTGACCATCGTGCTGCTGCTGGCCCTGGCCGTAAGCCTCTTTGGAACACTGGCGCTGCTCTTCAAGCACCGGATGAGCGCCTTCGTGTACATCCTCGGCGCCGGCGTCCTGTTCGGCTTCGTGGCGGTCCTGACCCGCATTATCGGCAAGCACCTGGTCGACCCGAACGGGCAGTTCCTGCTCAACGTCCAGTGGTACACGCTGGTCGCCATCCTTGCCGCCGGCGGGCTGGGCTCATGGTTTGTGCAGAGCGCCTACTCCGGAGGTCCGCCCGACCTCGTGATCGCCGGACTGACCGTCATCGACCCGATTATCGGCATCGCGATCGGCATCGTGATCCTGGGGGAGTTGCGGCCCGACGTCCACGCCGTGACGGCGATTGCCATGGGCGCGGCCGCACTCCTTGCTATCGTGGGAGTGATCGCCCTTTCAAGGCACCACCCCGAGGTCACCAAGCGCAAGAAGGACGCGCGGAAAGCCGCGGGACGGCTGTCCTAGGGCGGCGCCACAGACTTCTGGCGCAGGCCCGCCGCCTGTGCCGATGGCCAGCCGGCCACCACAGCCCCGCTGACCGCACCGTGACCACCAGGAGCTATCCCCGTGACCATGCCCGAGAATGACCAAGCCGACAAAAAGCTGACCATCCTGATTGCCGCTGACACCTACCCGCCGGATGTCAACGGTGCCGCACAGTTCGGCTACCGCTTGGCCAAGGGCATGACCGGCCGCGGGCATGAGGTCCATGTCCTGGCGTGCCGGCCCAGCAAGGGCAAGAGCTTCAGCGAGTTCCGCGACGAGGCCACCGTGCACCGGCTCCGCTCGCACTCGGTGCCGACCCACGAGTACTTCCGGATCACCTTCCCGTGGGAGATCAAGAAGGAAATAGGCCTGCTGTTCGACCGGATCCAGCCGGACGTCGTGCACATCCAAAGCCATTACATGATCGGCGAACACGTCCTCTACGAGGCGGTCAAGCGCGGCATCAGGATCGTCGCGACCAACCACTTCATGCCCGAAAACCTCAACCCGTTCCTGCCCTTCCCGCAGTGGTTCAAGGACATCGTCGGCCGCGTGTCGTGGCGCGACATGGGCAAGGTCATGGGCCAGGCCGACGTCGTCACGACGCCGACGCCGCTCGCCGCCAAGGCCATGCACCAGCACGCCTTCCTGCGCAAGGTCCTGCCGCTGTCCAACGGCATCGATGCCGCAGCCTACGAACTGAAGCCGGGCGAGGAAGCAACGCCGCACGCCAGCCCCACCGTGCTGTTCGTCGGCCGCCTCGCCGAAGAAAAGCACATCGACGTGCTGATCGACGCCGTAGCCAAGACGCCGGCGGCGCTCGACGTCCACCTGGAGGTCGTCGGCGGCGGCGAGGTCCGGCCCGCACTCGAGGCACAGGTCGAACGGCTGGGCCTGCAGGACCGTGTGAAGTTCCTTGGCCTGGCCAGCGACGAGGAACTGCGCCGGGCCTACCTGAGCGCGGACCTGTTCTGCATGCCCGGCACCGCCGAGCTGCAGTCCCTCGTCACCCTGGAGGCGATGTCCGCGTCCACCCCGGTGGTGCTGGCCGACGCCATGGCCCTGCCTCACCTGGTCCACGACGGCGAGAACGGCTACCTGTTCACGCCGAATGACAGCAACGACCTGGCGGCCAAGATCGAACGCGTGCTGTCGTTGCCGGCGGACGAGCGTGCGGCCATGGGCAAGGCGAGCCGAAGCATGGTGGAAAGCCACAGCATCGAACGCACCCTGCAAACCTTCGAGGACATCTACCGCGGCGCCAGCTACGACGACCTGGTCGTCTAGGCGGCCCGGATCGCCGTAGGCGGTCGTTGCCCGAGCCGGGGCGACTACTATTGCTAGAGTGTTTTTGCCCGGAATGGTCCGGCCCGTCAGGGCGTGACCGTTCCGGCCCACGGGGCTATAGCTCAGCTGGTTAGAGCGCGGGACTCATAATCCTAAGGTCCTCGGTTCAAGTCCGAGTAGCCCTACATCATCAACAGTTCCCTGGACACGCCGTGTCCCCGGGGCCGGAGCGGACGTCCTTCGTCAGCTGCGGCCCTTTTTGTCTCCGGGCCCAGGGGCCGGTCCAGCGACCGCGCCCAGCGGCCCCGCGCAGCGGCCTGCCCGGCGACCCCGCGCAGCGACCGTCCCGGCGACCCCCTGCCATCCGGCAGCCATCCCGCTGTGACCCGGTATCCGGGCGCACCCCTCGCCTCCTGCCGGGAAGATCCATGGCCTGCCGTGTGCCCCGTCACTTGCCACCCGGCCGAAAGCTGGGATATGTTACTCACGAGTAACATATCCGCGGCGCGAAGCCCGCGCCCTTTTGATCGCTGCCGATCACAAGTGAAGGAACAACATGTCCAAAGCTGCAATCGACATCAACAACCTCCCCTACGCCGATGGCGACTTCTTCGCTTTCGAACAGCTGCTCAGCGGCAAGGAGAAGGACCGGCTGGCGGAGGTGCGCGAGTTCCTGGCCCGTGAGGTGAAGCCGATCGCGGTGGACTGCTGGAACCGCGGCGAGTTCCCGATGGACCTGATCCCGAAGCTGGCCGAGATTGACCTGGTCAGCCCGGTCAAGCGCCAGGGCTACTCGAACCTCTTCGCCGGGATCCTGCATGCCGAGGCAACCCGTGCGGACACCTCGATCGCCACCTTCTTGGGCGTGCACGACGGGCTCTTCACCGGCTCGATCGAGGCGCTCGCCTCGCAGGAGCAGCAGGACGCCTGGCTGCCGGACATCTACTCCCTGAAGAAAATCGGCGCCTTCGGCCTGACCGAGCCGCTGGGCGGCTCCGACGTCGCCGGTGGCACGCGCACCACCGCCCGGCGCGAGGGTGACAGCTGGATCCTCAACGGAGCCAAGCGCTGGATCGGCAACGCCACCTTCTCCGACTGGGTGGTCATCTATGCCCGCGACCTCGCCGACAACCAGGTCAAGGGCTTCCTCGTGGACACTAAGACCGAGGGATACACTGCCACCAAGATCGAGAACAAGATCTCGCTGCGCACCGTCCAGAACGCCGACATCACCCTCGAGAATGTCGTGGTGCCGGACTTCTTCAAGCTGGCCAACGCCAACAGCTTCCGGGACACCAACAAGGTCCTGAAGGTTACCCGCCTGTCCGTCGCGTGGCAGGCCGTCGGCCAGCAGCTCGCCGCGTTCGACGTCGCCCGCCGCTACGCCGTCGAGCGCAGCCAGTTCGGCCGCCCGATCGCCTCCTTCCAGCTGGTCCAGCACCAGCTCGTGCAGATTCTCGGCAACGTCGTCAGCTCGATGGGCATGATGGTCCGCCTGTCCCAGCTTGAGGACGCCGGCGAGGCCAAGGACGAGCAGTCGGCCCTGGCCAAGGCGTTCACCACGGCGCGGATGCGCGAAAGTGTCGCCATCGGCCGCAGCCTCCTCGGCGGCAACGGCATCGTCACGGACTACGAGATGGCCAAGATCTTCTCCGACGCCGAAGCGATCTACTCCTACGAGGGCACCCACGAGATCAACACTCTCGTCACCGGCCGGGCAATCACGGGGATCTCGGCCATCGTCTAATCGGTCCGCGGCCGGCCGTGCACGCCGGCCGTCCCGCGCAGCACCCGCGGCCCTTCATCCGGAGCCGCCCTGTCCCGAACCGGGATTCACGAGCGGCAGCAGGATGGAGGGCCGCAGGTCCATCACGAAGGCCAGCGGATTGAGGTAATCGTCGCCGCGCCGCACGCCCCAGTGGATGCAGGGCGTCCCGCCGCAGTGGCCGGGCGGCGCCCGTCCCAGCACCGACCCCTCCGCGACGGCGTCGCCGGGCCGCAGCGTGCTTTCGACGGGTTCGAAACTGCTCCGCAGGCCGTTGCCGTGGTCGATGGTGACCACCGGCCGGTCCACCACAAAGCCCACAAAGGCGACCGTGCCCGCCGCCGGCGAGGTCACCGGAGCGCCGTCGTACGCAGTCTGCAGGTCCACGCCGCGGTGGCCGCTGAGCCAGGGCCGGTCCGGCGGGTCGAAGACGCGCAGCACCGCGGGCCTGGGGGAGAGCGGCCAGCTCCAGCTCCCGGGCGGGGAAGCCGGCTGTCCTGTTGCCGGGGCCGGGACTAGCAGCAATGCTGCGAATAAGAGAGAAGCCTTCATGCTGCCAGCCTGCGCCGGCCGGCCCGGGCCCGGAAAGTCCCCTCGAAGGCTATGTGGATTTCCCGCCGGAGCCACACTCGGAGCCCCCTCCGCGGGCACCCCGAGACGGTCCATTCGGGCAGGTCTGCTGTAGTACACTTGGTGGAGCAGTTTGCTGTGCCCTCATGCCTTGTTCACTTTGGCTGGATCCGTTTTTGTTCCAGTCATTTGGAGCGGCAGCACATCTCATTCAGGAGTGCGGGAGCAGTGGCTGACTACGCGTATCCAGCCCTCCCTGTCCGAAGCCCGGCTTCCGGGTGCGGAGGACTGCGCCTCTTACGGTCCGGCCCCAGGGTCCGGATGAGGGGTGCGGTGGATGCCAGGAGGAACACCCGCCTGGGTGTTGCTAAATAACCGTCAACTATTGGCAGGGTAAGAGAGCCCAGGGCTTTCTCATGAATGACCTGCCGGAAGGAGCGTCGGCATGCCCGTCGTAACTATGCGCCAGCTGCTTGACAGCGGCGTCCACTTTGGACACCAGACCCGTCGTTGGAACCCGAAGATGAAGCGTTTCATCTTCACGGAGCGCAACGGCATCTACATCATTGACCTGCAGCAGTCGCTGTCCTACATCGACCGTGCCTACGAGTTCGTGAAGGCCACCGTTGCACACGGCGGCACCGTCCTCTTCGTCGGTACCAAGAAGCAGGCACAGGAAGCCATCGCCGAGCAGGCAACCCGCGTCGGCCAGCCGTACGTGAACCAGCGTTGGCTCGGCGGTATGCTGACCAACTTCCAGACGGTTTCCAAGCGCATCCAGCGCATGAAGGAACTCGAAGAGATCGACTTCGACGACGTCGCCGGTTCCGCCTACACGAAGAAGGAACTGCTGCTCCTTCGCCGCGAGCTGACCAAGCTGGAGACCAACCTCGGTGGTATCCGCAACCTGACCAAGGCGCCTTCGCTCCTCTGGGTTGTCGACACCAAGAAGGAACACCTCGCCGTTGACGAGGCCAAGAAGCTGAACATCCCGGTTGTGGCCATCCTGGACACCAACTGCGATCCGGACGAAGTCGACTTCCCGATCCCGGGCAACGACGACGCCATCCGCTCCGTAAACCTGCTGACCCGCGTTGTTGCCGACGCCGTTGCTGAGGGCCTGATCGCCCGCAACCAGCGCGCCACCGGCACCACGGAAGCTCCGGAAGAGCCGCTGGCCGAGTGGGAGCGCGAGCTCCTCGAAGGCAGCAAGGCCGAAGAGGCTGCCGCTCCGGCCGCCGCTGAATCTGCTGCTCCGGAAGCCGCAGAGGCTGCCCCGGAGGCTCCCGCCGCCGAAGCTGCCCCGGCCGCTGACGCTGCCGAAGCTGCTCCGACCGCCGACGAAGCCAAGTAGTCAGACAAGTAAATCTGGATCTCCCCGACCGCTGCAGGCAGCTGCCTGCTGCGCAAGGGGTACTGACAGGATGGCCGCTCACTCGGTGAGCAGCCGTCCTGTCAGTCCGTACACCACACAAAATTTCTAGACAGAGGGGTTCACATGGCGAACTACACTGCCGCTGATATCAAGGCTCTGCGCGAGCGCACCGGCGCCGGCATGATGGATGTCAAGAAGGCTCTTGACGAAGCCAACGGTGACGCCGAGAAGGCCATCGAAATCATCCGCATCAAGGGCCTCAAGGGCGCCACCAAGCGCGAAGGCCGCTCCACCGCGGAAGGCCTGGTTGCTGCCAAGGTCGACGGCGGCGTCGGCGTGATGATCGAGGTCAACTGCGAGACCGACTTCGTCGCCAAGGCTGACAAGTTCATCCAGCTCGCCGACAAGGTGCTCGCTGTTGCTGTTGAGTCCGGCGCTGCCGACCTCGACACCCTGCTGGCCACCGACGTCGACGGCAAGCCGCTCTCCGAGGTCGTCGTCGAAGAAGGCGCCATCCTGGGCGAGAAGGTTGTCGTCCGCCGTATTGCCCGCATCGAGGCCCCCACGGTCGACGCGTACCTGCACAAGACCTCCAAGGACCTCCCGGCCCAGGTCGGCGTGCTGTTTGCCGTTGACGGCGAAGGCGAAGCTGCTGCCACCGCCGCCCACGACGTCGCCGTGCACATCGCCGCGATGGCCCCGAACTACCTGACCCGCGAGGACGTTCCGTCCGAGCTGGTCGAGTCCGAGCGCCGCATCGCCGAGGAAACCGCCAAGGCCGAGGGCAAGCCCGAGGCTGCCATGACCAAGATTGTGGAAGGCCGCGTTACCGGCTTCTACAAGGGCGAGGTCCTCGTTGACCAGGCATTCGCCAAGGATGCCAAGAAGTCCGTCGCGCAGGTCCTCGAAGAGGCCGGCGTCAAGGCAACCGCTTTCACGCGTTTCCGCGTCGGTTCCTAAGTAAGTCACGCTGAGGGGGTGGTCACTGCGGTGGCCGCCCCTTTTGCATGCATCCGCTCACGCTGGCCCGGGGCGGAATGCAGCCTTTGGCCCCCGGCACGATAACCTTTTTCAGAGCTCACCAACGGGAAGGCACCATGGATACCGTCAACAATTCAGCCCAGCCAAAGAAGACCAGGCGCCGCGTGCTCCTGAAGCTGTCCGGCGAGGTCTTCGGCGGCGGCAAACTGGGCGTTGACCCGGACACGGTCCGCGGAGTCGCCAAGCAGATCGCGGCCGCCGTTCCCGACGTCGAGGTCGCAATCGTCGTCGGCGGCGGGAACTTCTTCCGCGGCGCCGAACTCTCGCAGAGCGGCATGGACCGCTCCCGCGCCGACTACATGGGCATGCTCGGCACCGTGATGAACTGCCTCGCCCTCCAGGACTTCCTGGAACAGGCCGGCGTGGAGACCCGCGTGCAGAGCGCCATCACCATGGGCCAGGTTGCCGAGGCGTACATTCCGCGCCGCGCCATCCGCCACATGGAGAAGGGCCGCGTCGTGATCTTCGGCGCCGGCGCCGGCCTGCCGTACTTCTCCACCGACACCGTCGCCGCGCAGCGCGCCATGGAGGTGCACGCCGACGTCGTCCTGATGGCCAAGAGCGGGGTCGACGGCGTCTACACCGCCGATCCGAAGAAGGACCCCTCAGCCGAGAAACTGCACCGGCTCAGCTACGACGAGGCCCTGCGCCGCGATATCCGGGTCATGGACCAGACGGCGATGACCATGTGCAAGGACAACAACCTGACCATGGTGGTGTTCGGCATGGAGGGCGAAGGCAACGTCACCCGGGCCATCCGCGGCGAGGACCTGGGCACCGTAGTCACCCCCTAGCTGCGGCTAGGATGTTTTTAGGACAGCTCCGCTCCCCGGGCAAAGGGGTGCGCACCAATTTCTGAGGAGAGAACGTGATCGAAGAAACCTTGCTCGAAGCCGGGGACAAGATGGACAAGGCGGTTGAGGTAGCCAAGGAAGACTTCGCCTCGATCCGCACCGGACGTGCCACCCCGGGCCTGTACAACAAGGTTCTGGTGGACTACTACGGTTCGCCGACGCCGCTGCAGCAGCTGGCCTCCTTCGCTGTCCCGGACGCCCGCACCATCCTCATCACCCCGTTCGACAAGACCGCACTGCGGGACATCGAGCGGGCCCTGAGCGACTCCGAGGTGGGGGCCAACCCCTCCAACGATGGCAACGTCATCCGGATCACCATCCCGGAGCTGACCAAGGAACGCCGCAAGGAATACGTCAAGATCGTCAAGTCCAAGGGCGAGGACGCCAAGGTGTCCATCCGCAACATCCGCCGCAAGGCCAAGGAAACGCTGGACAAGCTGGTTAAGGACGGCGAAGCCGGCGAAGACGAGGGCACCCGCGGCGAGAAGGAACTCGACGCCCTGACCAAGGCCCACGTCGACGGCATCGACGAGCTGCTCAAGCGCAAGGAAGCCGAGCTGCTCGAGGTCTGATGGGGGACGAACAGCAGGCACCCGGACCGCGCGTCCGGGTGCGGGGGAGAGAGCGGAAGAATCCGACGCCCAAAGCCGGCAGGAACCTTCCCGCCGCCACGGCGGTCGGCCTTGCCATGCTCTTCGCCGTGCTGGGCGGCCTGCTGTTCCTGCCCATGGCCTTCGTACTGATCGTCACCGCCTTCGCCGTTTTCGGTGTCTGGGAGGTGTTCCGTGCGCTGGAGGCCTCCGGCACCCGGCTGCCCATCATCCCGGCGATGACGGGCACCGTGGCGATGCCGCTCGCAGCCTACTTCGGTGGCCCCGAAAGCCTGCTGTTCGCGCTGCTGCTGAGCAGCGTCGCGGTGCTCCTGTGGCGCTCCCTGGAGGGGGCGGCCGGGTCCGCGCGCAGCATCTTCGCCGGCGTCTTCACGATGACGTGGGTGCCGTTCCTGATCAGCTTCGCCGTGCTGCCGCTGCATGCCTCCGGCGGCGTCACCCCGATCGGACCCTGGCCCGGCGGTGTGGTGCCGATCGGGGCCTGGCAGATCGGCACCCTGCTGCTGCTGGTGGTCTCCAACGACACCTTCGGCTACCTCGTCGGCGCCTCCCTCGGCAAGCACCCGATGGCCCCTAAGATCAGTCCGAAGAAGTCCTGGGAAGGCTTCGGCGGGTCGATCGCGGGCGCCGTCCTGGTCGGCATCCTTGCCAGCGTCTACGTGCTGGGCGAACCCTGGTGGTTCGGCGCCGCCCTCGCCGTGGGCATGGTCGCCGCGGCGACCGCCGGCGACCTGGCCGAATCCATGGTCAAACGCGAACTCGGCATCAAGGACATGAGCAGCATCCTGCCCGGCCACGGGGGAGTCATGGACCGCCTTGACTCCATCGTTTTCGCCTCCCCGGTGGCATTCATGATCTTCTCCGCCGGCGCCGGCGGCTAAGGCGGCATCCCGCCTCCTCCCGGTGCCTAGAATGGTGCCGGGCAAACACGCCTGAAGTTGGCGCAACCAGAGCCGAACGGCATCGAAGGAAACATAGTTACAGTGGACATTCAACGGCAGATTCCGGCCTCCTTTGACCGCGTGCAGCGGAACCAGTACGGCTATAACGCCAAGCAGGTGGACCAGTTCCTGCAGCGCGCGCGGGTCTCGTTCGAAACACCCCAGGCCGCGGGACGGGCGGTCAAGAGCGCCGATGTCCGGGCCGTCTCCTTCGACCCGGTCAAGGGCGGCTACTCAGCCGCCGGGGTGGACGCGGCCCTGGACCGCCTCGAGGACGCCCTGGCCCGCCGGGAACGCGACGAACTGATCGGGGAGCGCGGCGAGGAAGCCTGGCTGCGTGAAATCGGCCGGCTCGCGGGCCTGCTCCGCGGCCGCCTGCACCGCCCCGACGGCCAGCGCTTCCGCCGCCCGGCCAAGGCCAAGGTGCGCAGTTACAACACCACCGACGTCGACGACCTTTGCCACGAGCTGATCGGCTACCTCGAGGAAGACCAGCCGCTCAGCGTGGACAACATCCGCCGCGCCGTCTTCCGTCCCGCCGTCGGACGCGAAGGCTACGAGGAAAGCCAGGTCGACGCTTTCCTGGACCGCGTCGTCGAACTGATGGCCGCGATCGACTGACGCCACCGGCCGACGCGTCACAGACTGGCGCGTCACCGTTCGGTGGCGAGCGGCCGTTCCGGGGTGTGCAGCCTTGTCATCAGCCGGGTGATGGTCCGCGGAACCCGGCCCTGGGTGGCCCGCGAGACGAGGACCATCACCGCGAACGCAGCCGGGACCGTCCACGCGGCCGGCTGCGCGAGCCACGGCGGCGTGCCGGCGGAGCCCAGCATGGCGCCGGCCAGCATGGCGCCGCCGCAGGACACCGCCCCGGTCAGCATTCCGGCGATCGCGCCGGCGTCTGTCAGCCCGCGCCACCAGATGCCCAGCAACAGCACGGGGCAGATGGTCGAGGCCGTGAAGGCAAAGACCAGCCCCACGCTCCCGGCCAGCGCCGTGGAGTCCGTCATGGTCGCGATCCCCAGCGGAACCACTGCCGAGATCAGCGCCGCGAGCCGGAACCCGCGCACGCTGCCGCCCAGGATGTCCTGGCTGATGACACCCGCCAGCGACACCACCAGCCCCGAGGTGGTGGACAGGAAGGCGGCGAAGGCGCCCGCCACCACCAGCGCGGAGAGCAGGTCGCCTGCCGTTCCGCCGATCATCCGGCCCGGCAGCAGCAGCACCAGGGCATCGGCCTGGCCGCTCTTGGCCAGACCCGGGGCGAACGTCCGCCCGATCAGGCCGTACGCCGTCGGGAACAGGTAGAAGACCGAGAGCAGGCCGAGCACAATCAAGGTCGTCCGGCGCGCCGACTGGCCGTCCGGGTTGGTGTAGAAGCGCACCAGCACGTGCGGCAGCCCCAGGGTCCCGAACAGCAGCGCCACCAGCAGCGAGATGTTCTGGTAGGGCCCGGCCGGGGCCATCGCGGTGGGGTTCACCGACGCCTCGGCGACCGCACGGGAGCCGTTGCCGGCCAGCACCAGCAGGATGAACAGCGCAGGGACGGCCAGCGCGGTCAGCTTCAGCCAGTACTGGAACGCCTGGACGAAGGTGATGGAGCGCATCCCGCCGGACACCACCGTCACGCACACGACGGCGACTACGGCCACCTGTCCCACCCAGGCCGGCAGCCCGGTGGTGATCCGGATGGCCAGCGCCGCGCCGTGGAGTTGCGGGACGATGTAAAGCCAGCCGACCACCACCACCACGAAGCTCGTGACCCGGCGGACCGCCCGGGAATCCAACCGGGCCTCGGTGAAGTCGGGAATCGTGTACGCGCCGGACCGGCGGAGCGGGGCGGCCACGAACAGCAGGAGCATCAGATAGCCGGCCGTGTACCCGACCGGGAACCACAAGGCATCGGTGCCGGAAAGCAGGATGAGTCCGGCGACGCCGAGGAAACTGGCGGCGGACAAGTACTCGCCGCCGATCGCCGAGGCGTTCCACCAGGGCCGCACCGTGCGGGAGGCGACGTAGAAATCCCCGGTGGTGCGCGAGACCCTGAGGCCGTAGAAACCAATGACGGCGGTGGCCAGCGAGACTGCCGCGAAGGCGGCGATGCCGACGACCGGGTTCACCCGCGCCTCACTTGTCCCCGGCCAGGTCGCGGTAGCGGGACTCGTTCCGCGCGGCCGTGCGGACGTACAGCCAGGCGCTGAGCCCGATCACCGGGTAGATCCCGGCGCCCAGCAGGACCCAGTCGAAGGGCAGCCCCGCGATCCGCAGCTCGGCCAAGCCAGGCACCAGCCCCAGTATCAGCGCGAAGGCGAGCAGGATGAGCAGGAAACCGGCGGCCACCACGATGCCAAGCCGGAGCTGGGAGCGGATCAGCGAGCGGACGAATACTTGCCCGGCGTCGGATTCCTCGGCGGCCTCGCGCGTGTCGGCGGCCGAGCGCCCGGCGGCGATGCTGCCTGACGCGGCGCTGCCTACCTTGAAGCTGCGCGGTGCGGTGACGCGGACCCGGGTCATGCCTGCGGCCGGATCCGGGTCGCCTCGAGTTTCTCCCGGACCGGCGGCAGGTGCCGGCGGCTGATCGGCAGTTCGGCCCCGGCGACGGTCACGCTGGGACGGGCCACGGCCAGTTTCATGTGGCCGACGTGGTTCAGGGCGATCAGGTACGAGCGGTGGATACGCAGGAACCCGGCATCGGCCCACTGCTGCTCGAGGTCTGCCAGCGGCACCCGGATGAGGTAGCTGGCGTCCGCGGTGTGCAGCCTGGCGTAGTCGCCCTGCGCCTGGACGTAGGTGACGTCCTCGCGCCGGATCATCTTGGTGGTTCCACCCAGATCCACCGTGATCATCTCCGGCGCCGGTGCCCCCTCACGGATCAGCTCACTGATGCGGCCGATCGACCTGGCCAGCCGCTCGGCGCGGACCGGCTTGAGCAGGTAGTCGACGGCCGCCAGCTCGAACGCCTCCAGCGCGCAGTCCTCGTCGGCGGTGACGAAGACGACGGCGGGAGGCTTGGCGCTGCGGGCGATGACCCGGGCGATGTCCAGGCCGGAGAGGGCCGGCATATGGATGTCCAGGAACACGGCGTCGACCTCCTGGGACTCGAGGGCGCGCAGCGCCTCGGCGCCGGAGGAAGCACGGTGGATCGCCCCGATCCGCTCGTCCCGGCCCAGCAGGAAGGCCAACTCCTCGACAGCGGGCAGCTCGTCATCGGCGACGAGGACGTTAATCATGGTTCTAGGGTACTGCCGGGTACGGACTCAGGCGTCGTGCCGCGGCTGGGACTTGGGCACCCGCATGGTGATCAGGGTGCCCTCGCCCGGCGCCGTCTCGATCACCAGGCCGTTGTCCTCGCCGTACACCTGTCGCAGCCGGGCATCGACGTTGTGCAGGCCGACGTGTTCGCCGTCGCTGTGCCCGGCCAGGACGGCACGCAGTTTCTCCGGATCCATGCCGACGCCGTCGTCTTCGATGGTCACCTCGGCGAAGGCGCCCGAGTCGTTGGCCGTGATGCTGATGTGGCCCGGGCCCTCCTTGGCCTCCAGCCCGTGCCGGACCGCGTTCTCCACCAGCGGCTGCAGGCTCAGGAACGGGATGACGGTGCTGAGCACCTCGGGGGCGATCCGCAGGCTCACCTGCACCCGGTCGCCGAAGCGTGCGCGCTCCAGGAGCAGGTACCGGTCAATGCAGCGCAGTTCCTCGGCCAGCGTGGTGAAGTCGCCGTGCCGGCGGAAGGAATATCGGGTGAAATCCGCGAACTCCACCACCAGCTCGCGGGCGCGGACCGGGTCGGTGTTGATGAAGGACGCGATCGCGTTCAGCGAGTTGTAGATGAAGTGCGGGCTGATCTGGGCCCGGAGCGCACGGACCTCGGCCTCCATCAGCAGCGTCCGGGACGCGTCCAGCTCGGCCAGTTCCACCTGCGTCGCCACCCAGTCGGCCACCTCACTGGTGGCGCGCACCAGCCCCGCGCCGGCCGCCGGGGCGAAGGCCGCCACCACGCCCACCACCCGGGTGCTGGCCTTGATCGGGGCGATCACGACGGCGCGTTCCGTCCCGGGGGCCAGCGGCGCGGCGGCCTTGCCGTTGGCGAGCAGTTGCAGTTCGCCTGCCGGGATCACGGCGGTGTGGCCGCCTTCCAGTACCTTGGCGGCGAGGCCCATCAAGGCGGGCTTGAGCTCTTCGGCGGCACCGTCCCAGGCCAGCACCCCGGTCGTGTCGGTGATCGCCAGGGCATCGCAGCCCAGCAGGCTGCGCAGCTGGCGGCTCGCCTTGGCTGCGCCGGCCGGGTTCAGTCCGGTGCGCAGATACTGGCCGGCGCGGGACGCCGCGTGCAACGTCTTGTAGGTGGCGCGTTCCGCGTCGGTACCCAGCTCGCGGAAGGAGCGCAGGACCTTGAGCCCGACAGCCACGACGACGGCGATTGCCAAGGCGATCACGGCGATCGCCGCGGCGGTGAAGAGGGGAGAGTCCGGCATGCTGCCAGCGTAGCGTGGCGGCCCGCAGGCCGGGGGAGAACACCGGCGGAACGGCCGAAAGGCGCCGTTGGGCGCAGCATCGCGACCGTTGAGCGACGGGAAACACGGCGGTGCTGGAATGTAATACGCATCACGAGGCACAGTGATTGCAGTCACACAAGGCCGGAAGTCTGTTTCCCGGAGCCCGGGGTACCCGGGGGTGGCTCGCCAGTCTCAATGAGGAGGAACGATGGGTCACGAAGCCCAAGAAACGGACGCACCGGCGTTCGTGGACTTCAAGGAAGTCCAATCGACGGAGCAGTTTCAGGAACTGCGTAAACGTCACCGCAGCTTTGTCTTTCCGATGGCCATCGCATTCCTGCTGTGGTACTTCGCCTACGTCCTGCTGGCCGACTACGCGGTGGGCTTCATGTCCACCAAGGTCTGGGGCAACATCAACATCGGCCTGATCCTGGGCCTGCTGCAGTTCGTCTCCACGTTCGCCATCACCGGCTGGTACGTCAGCTACTCGAACCGGAAACTGGACCCGATCGCCGCCGATATCCGCCACGGAATCGAAGGCCACGAGTTCGACAAGCACGGCAACCGAGTGAGCGGAGAAACAAAATGACGTTTATGGTTCCCGCGGTCAACGTTGCGGATCTCAAGGACACCACCGCGCTGAACATGGGCATCTTCGCCCTGTTCGTCGCGATCACCATGGTCATCGTCGTCAGGGCGAGCCGAAACAATAAGACCGCGGCGGACTACTATGCCGCCGGCCGCTCCTTCACGGGCCCGCAAAACGGCACCGCGATCGCCGGCGACTACCTCTCTGCGGCTTCGTTCCTCGGTATCACCGGCGCCATCGCCATCAACGGCTATGACGGCTTCATGTACTCCATCGGTTTCCTCGTGGCGTGGCTCGTCGCGTTGCTCCTGGTGGCCGAACTGCTGCGCAACACCGGCAAGTTCACCATGGCCGACGTCCTTTCATTCCGGCTCAAGCAGCGCCCGGTCCGCATCGCCGCGGCCATCTCGACCTTGGCCGTTTGCTTCTTCTACCTGCTGGCCCAGATGGCGGGAGCCGGCAGCCTGATCTCGCTGCTGCTGGGCATCAGCGACTGGGGCGGCCAGGCGCTCGTGATCGTCGTCGTCGGCGCCCTGATGATCATGTATGTGCTGATCGGCGGGATGAAGGGCACCACCTGGGTCCAGATCATCAAGGCCATGCTGCTCATTGCCGGCGCGGCCGTCATGACCTTCTGGGTGCTGGCCATCTACGGCTTCAACCTCTCCGACCTGCTCGGCGGCGCGGTGGAAACCTCGAAGAACCCGAGCATCCTGAACCCGGGCCTGCAGTACGGCAAGACCGAGACCTCCAAGCTTGACTTCATGTCCCTTGGCCTGGCGCTCGTCCTCGGCACGGCGGCCCTGCCGCACGTCCTGATGCGCTTCTACACGGTTCCGACCGCCAAGGAAGCCCGCAAGTCCGTGGTGTGGTCCATCTGGCTGATCGGTATCTTCTACCTGTTCACGCTGGTCCTGGGCTATGGCGCAGCCGCGCTGGTGGGTGCCGACACGATCAAGGGGGCGCCGGGCGGCGTCAACTCGGCAGCGCCGCTGCTGGCCTTCCACCTGGGCGGACCCCTGCTGCTCGGATTCATCTCCGCGGTGGCGTTCGCCACGATCCTGGCCGTCGTCGCCGGCCTCACGATCACGGCGGCAGCGTCCTTCGCGCATGACATCTATGCCAGCGTCATCGCCAAGGGCAAGGCCGACGCCAATACCGAGGTCAAGGTTGCCCGTCGCACGGTCGTCGTGATCGGGTTGCTCGCCATCATCGGCGGAATTTTCGCCAACGGACAGAACGTCGCGTTCCTCGTAGCACTCGCCTTCGCGGTGGCGGCCTCGGCCAACCTGCCCACGATCGTGTACTCGCTGTTCTGGCGCCGGTTCACCACCCAGGGAGCCATCTGGAGCATGTACGGCGGGCTCGGCTCGGCCATCATCCTGATCGCGCTCTCCCCGGTGGTCTCCGGCGCCAAAACGTCGATGATCCCGGGGGCCAACTTCGCGATCTTCCCGTTGAGCAACCCCGGCATCGTCTCCATCCCGCTCGCCTTCCTGCTGGGTTGGCTGGGCACGGTCCTGGACAAGAAGCTCGAAGACACCACCAAGCAGGCCGAAATGGAGGTCCGCTCCCTGACCGGGGTGGGCGCCGAAAAGGCCACCAACCACTAAACGCCCGGCCGGGCCGCGGACCACAAGCAGGCGGCCCCGGCAGGCAACACCAATGACGAGGAGCCCCCGTGCAGTTGCACGGGGGCTCCTCTTTGCCTTGCGGTTGCCAGGCAGCCAGGTGAACGGCTCAGGCCTCCGCGGAGCCGCGTTCCAGCAGCGGCTGGATCCGGAAGGGAATCAGTTCACCCATGGCCAGGGCGGTATCGGTGCGCTCCACGCCGTCGCAGGCGAGGATCTTGCCGTTGATCCGGAAGAGGTCCTCGGCGTCGAGGGCAACCACCCGGAGCAGCAGGTCGGCGGAACCGGTGAGGCCGTAGCCTTCCAGGATTTCCGGGATGCCCGCCAGTTCCACCGCCAATTGGCCCAGTTTCTGCTGCTGGACGTGGACGGAGATGAACGCCATCAGGGGATAGCCCAGGGCGGCCGGGTTGATCCGGCGTTCGAAGGAGAGGAAGACGTGCTTTTTCTCCAGCTGGGCCATCCGGGCCTGCACCGTATTGCGCGACAAGCCCAGCTTCTGCGCCAGTGCCACCACGGTACGCCGGGGATCCCTCGCCATGGCCGAAAGTAGGCGGGTGTCGGTGCCATCCAAAGCTTGCATAATGCGCAAGGTTAGCACGGTCCCAAAGGGCCAGACAGGGCAGAATGCTCAATTTATTCGAGGGTGGTTGTACCCAATGGCAGTTGTGAGTAGGGTCACAATTATCCGGGGCAACGGCGCCCGGGTGGCCGTCGCGCGTAGGGATCACGAGTCCCGCGGGCAGGGTCAGACGACGTCAGAAGGTGCGGACAAACTGTGTTTACCGACGACGCGGGCAAGGGCGGCATTGCCGCCGGCGGCCCCGGGAACAGTGCAGAATCAAACAGGCGCTCGGGCGGCGATCTCGTCCAGCTCATCACCCCGGGAGGTGAGCGCGTAAGCCATCCGGAGTTCGACTCCTGGGTCCAGGACGTGAGCGACGAACAACTCACCTCGCTCTACGAGGACATGGTGGCCATCCGCCGGATCGACGCCGAGGCCACCGCCTTGCAGCGCCAGGGCGAGCTCGCCCTGTGGCCTCCGCTGCTGGGCCAGGAAGCATCCCAGATCGGCTCGGCACGTGCGCTCCGCGACGACGACTTCGTCTTCCCCAGCTACCGTGACAACGGCGTCGCCTATGTCCGCGGGGTCCAGCCGGCGGACATCGTGAAAGCCTGGCGCGGCAACGCCCTGGCCGGCTGGGATCCCTACACGGTGAACGTGGCGACGCAGCAAATCATCATCGGCGCCCAGTCGCTGCACGCCACCGGGTACGCCATGGGGATCCAGAACGACGGCGCTGATTCGGTGGCCGTGGCCTACTTCGGCGACGGCGCCACCAGCGAAGGCGACGTCAACGAGGCCATGGTCTTCGCGGCGAGCTTCCAGGCCCCCGTGGTCTTCTTCTGCCAGAACAACCACTGGGCCATCTCCGAGCCCGTAATGCTGCAATCCCACATCCAGATCGCGGACCGCGCCTCCGGCTTCGGCATCCCGAGCATGCGCGTCGACGGCAACGACGTGCTGGCCGTCATGGCCGCCACAAGGATCGCCATCGACCGTGCCCGCCGCGGCGGGGGACCCACCTTCATTGAGGCCGTCACCTACCGGATGGGACCGCACACGACGGCGGATGACCCCACCCGCTACCGGGACGCCAACGAGCTCGAGGACTGGGCCGCGAAGGACCCGATCGCCAGGCTGAAGACCCTGCTCGACCGTAAGGGCCTGCTGACCGCCGAGCTGGAAACCGCCGTCGCCGCCAAAGCCGACGCCGTCGCCAAGGAACTGCGCTCCGGCACCATCAACATGCCGGAACCGGCGCCGCTGGACATCTTCAAGCACGTGTACAGCACGCCCAACTCCTCGCTGGAGCGCCAGCAGGACCACTACACCCGTTACCTGGCTTCCTTCGGCGATCCCGCAGAGGCCGCTTCCGAAGAAGGTGCACGCTGATGACGCAGATGACCTTTGCCCGAGCCATTAATTCGGGCCTGCGCAAGTCCCTCGAAAACGATCCCAAGGTGATCCTCATGGGCGAGGACATCGGCACCCTTGGCGGTGTCTTCCGCGTCACCGACGGCCTGCAGAAAGACTTCGGAAAGCACCGCGTGGTGGACACCCCGCTCGCCGAATCCGGCATCCTCGGCACCGCCGTCGGCCTCGCCTACCGCGGCTACCGCCCGGTGGTTGAAATCCAGTTCGACGGCTTCATCTACCCGGCGTTCGACCAGATTGTCAGCCAGGTTGCCAAGATGCACTACCGCACCCAGGGCGCGGTCAAGATGCCGATCACCATCCGCGTGCCCTTCGGCGGCGGCATCGGCTCACCGGAACACCATTCCGAGTCGCCCGAGGCCTACTTCACCCACACCTCGGGCCTGCGCGTGGTCAGCGTCTCCAACCCGCAGGACGCCCACACCATGATCCAGCAGGCCATCGCCTCTGACGATCCGGTGCTCTACTTCGAGCCCAAGCGCCGCTACCACGACAAGGGCGAAGTCGATGAGTCGCTCGACCTCGCCGCCGCCCTGTCCATGGAGAAGGCGCGCGTGGTCACCGAGGGCACCGACGTGACGCTGGTCGCCTACGGTCCGCTCGTGAAGACCGCCCGCGACGCCGCGCTCGCTGCCGCGGATGAAGGCGTCTCCGTCGAGGTGATCGACCTGCGCTCGCTGGCCCCGCTGGACTTCGCGACCCTGGAGGCCTCGGTCCGGAAGACCGGCCGGCTGGTCATCACGCACGAAGCCAGCCAGTCCGGCGGCCTCGGCGCCGAAGTGGCCGCCAGCATCACGGAACGCTGCTTCTACCACCTCGAAGCGGCGCCCGTCCGGGTGACCGGCTTCGATGTCCCGTACCCGTATTCAAAGCTTGAAATGCACCACCTGCCGGGCCTGGACAGGATCCTCGACGGCGTCGACCGGGCCCTGGGCCGCCCCAACTCCCTTAGCGGGCTGGAAGGATGACCGCCACCATGATCAAGGAATTCCGGCTTCCGGACCTCGGCGAAGGCCTGACGGAATCAGAAATCGTCGCGTGGAAGGTGGGCGTCGGGGACACCGTCACGCTTAACCAGATCATCGCCGAGGTGGAAACAGCCAAGGCCGTCGTCGAACTGCCCTCGCCGTTCGCCGGCGTCGTGACGGCGCTGCATGAGCAGCCGGGCACCGTGGTTGAGGTCGGCAAGCCGATCGTCTCCTTCGAGATCGAGGGCGACGACGGCGGCGGTGACTCCGGGGAAGCCCCCGCCAAGCGGGAACCGAACCTGGTCGGCTACGGCGCCGTACTGGAAGGCTCCGGCCGTCCGGCCCGCCGCGCCCGCAGCTTCGCCGCCGCGGCAGCCCCGGCAGCTCCGGCGGCTCCTGTGGCAGCTCCCGCTGAAACCCCGGCTGCCGCGCCGGTCGGGGCAGCCGTGCAGACCGTGGCCGAACCCGCGCCGGTGGCAGACACCCATGGCGCTGACACCACTCCGGCAGAGCGTCCGCGCTCCACGCCGCCGGTGCGCAAGTTGGCCAAGGACCTCGGCGTCGACCTCGCAGCCATCACCGGCACGGGGGAGCGCGGGCTCATCACCCGCGATGACGTGCGGAACTTCGTTGGCGGCGGCGACCTTCCGGTGGCGCCCCAGGAACTCGCCGGCGGCCAGGCCGCTGCGCCGGCACCGGTACAGGGCGAGCGGGAAACCCGGACCCCGATCAAGGGCGTGCGGAAATTCACCGCGGCGGCCATGGTGTCCAGCGCCTTCACGGCGCCGCACGTCACCGAGTTCCTGACGCTCGACGTCACTCCCACCATGGAGCTGCTGGGCCGGCTCAAGGCCAGCCGCTCGTTCGCGGGCTACAAGCTGACACCGCTGACGCTGGTGTCCAAGGCTGTGCTGATCGCGCTGCGCAACCACCCGACGCTCAACGCCCGGTGGGACGAGGCCAACCAGGAGATCGTCCAGTTCAACTACGTCAACCTCGGCATCGCGGCCGCCACGCCGCGGGGGCTGACCGTGCCGAACATCAAGGACGCGGACCAGATGTCGCTGCTGCAGCTGTCTACCGCGCTTACGGAGCTGACTGAGACCGCCCGGGCCGGTAAAACGGCCCCGGCGGACCTCTCCGGCGGGACCATCTCCATCACGAACATCGGCGTCTTCGGCATCGACGCCGGCACGCCCATCCTCAACCCCGGCGAGGCCGCCATCCTGGCTCTCGGCGCGGTGCGGAAGATGCCGTGGGAGTACCAGGACGAGGTGGCGCTGCGCCAGGTCATGACGCTGAGCCTGTCCTTCGACCACCGGCTGGTCGACGGCGAACAGGGCTCCCGCTTCCTGCAGGACCTGGGCGCCATCCTGGCCGATCCCGGCATGGCGCTGGCGATGGTCTAGGCACTTCGGGGCCGGGCATCCACGCTATGGGTGCCCGGCCCTTTGCCGTCCGGGGGCACTTTGAGGGCAATATTCGACGGCGGGCCCTGGTTTGTCGGCGTGTCCGCGCCAATGTGCCCCCGGAGTGCTGCGGGGTTGAGCCGGGAAGAGGCCAGCCCTCAGCCGAGCGGGCGCGGTGTGGCCGGCGCCGTCAGGGCGGCCAGGGCCATGCTTTCGAGCAGTGGCCGGGCGCGCTTGAGGGCCATCCGGCGCCCGTGGTTGCGTACCGAGTGCGGCGTGGAGTTGATCAGGCCGAAGGTGGCGTGCGCGCGCATTCGCAGCTCAGCCGGATCGGTGTCCGGATGCAACCCGGCCAGGACGTCCACCCAGAGCTCCACATAGTTGCGCTGCAGGGTGCGGACCTCGGCCTCGTCATCGTCGTCGAGGTTGCTGAAGTCCTGGTCCTGGACCCGGATGACGTCCGGGTTGCTGAGCGCGAAGTCCACGTGGAATTCGACCAGCCCGGCGAGGGCCGCGGCGGCACCCTCGGATCCGGCCACCACGCTGCGGCCGCCCTCCAGGAGGTCCTGGCTGACACTGAGCAGCAGGGCCCCGAGGACCGCCTGCTTGCCGGCGAAGTGGCGGTACACGGCGGGCCCGCTGACCCCGGCGGCGGCGCCCAGGTCCTCCAAGGAAACGCGGTTGAAGCCGTCCGCTGCGAAGAGGGCGGCCGCCGCAGTGAGCAGCGCCTTCCGGCGGTTCTCCTTGGCCTGGCTTCGCTGGGTTGTCTGGCTGGACTCGGTCACCGGCGTCCCTCTCGACTGTCCTGTGTTGAGACTATCCTGTGTTGGACATCACAGTTAATAGAGACTAACCTAAATCTCAGTTATGCGTTACTAACCGAAATGGCCGGGACGCCCCACGGGGGCGGGCACCGCACGGCCGGGGACGGAAAGCAGTCAATGGAGACAATCGCCAGCCAGCTGGACGCGGGCAGCCCGGGCTACGCCGCGAACCGCGAGGCGCAGCTCGGCCTGGCCCGGGAGCTGAAGGACCGCCTCGCCGCCGTCGCGCTGGGCGGGCCGGAGAAGTCCCGGCAACGGCACGTGGCACGCGGCAAGCTGCTCCCGCGGGAACGGATCGACCGGCTGCTCGACGACGGCAGCCCCTTCCTGGAGATCGCCCCGCTGGCGGCCGAGGGCATGTACAACGGCGACTCGCCGGGCGCCGGGGTGATTGCCGGGATCGGCCTGGTCCACGGCCGCCAGGTCCTGGTCATCTCCAACGACGCCACCGTCAAGGGCGGCACCTACTATCCGATGACGGTGAAGAAGCACCTCCGGGCGCAGGAAATCGCGCTGGAGAACCGGCTGCCCTGCATCTACCTCGTGGACTCCGGCGGCGCCTTCCTGCCAAAGCAGGACGAGGTCTTCCCGGACAAGGAGCACTTCGGCCGGATCTTCTTCAACCAGGCCAAGATGTCCGCAGCCAAGATCCCGCAGATCGCCTCGGTGATGGGCTCCTGCACCGCCGGCGGCGCCTACGTTCCCGCGATGAGCGACGAGACCGTGATCGTCCGCAACCAGGGCACCATCTTCCTCGGCGGCCCGCCGCTGGTGAAGGCCGCGATCGGCGAGATCGTCACGGCCGAGGAACTTGGCGGCGGCGAGGTGCACTCCAAGATCTCCGGCGTCACCGACCACCTCGCCGAGAACGATGAACACGCCCTGCAGATTGTCCGGGACATCGTCTCCACCCTGCCGAAGCCGGCGGCCCCCGTCTGGGACGTGGACACCGTCGTCGACCCCGTTGCCGACCCGGACGAGCTGTACGGAGCGGTGCCCACCGACGTCAACGCGCAGTACGACGTCCGCGAGGTTATCGCCCGGCTGGTGGACGGCAGCCGCTTCCACGAATTCAAGAAGAACTACGGCACCACCCTGGTCACCGGCTTCGCGAAGCTGCACGGCCACCCCGTAGGCATCGTGGCGAACAATGGCGTGCTCTTCAGCGAGTCCTCGCTCAAGGGCGCGCACTTCATCGAACTCTGCGACCAGCGCGGCATCCCGCTGATCTTCCTGCAGAACCTCTCCGGCTTCATGGTCGGCAAGGACTACGAGCAGGGCGGCATCGCCAAGAACGGCGCCAAGATGGTCACCGCCGTCGCCACCGCCCGGGTTCCCAAACTCACGGTGGTGATCGGCGGGTCCTTCGGCGCCGGCAACTACTCGATGTGCGGCCGCGCCTACTCGCCGCGCTTCCTCTGGATGTGGCCGGCTTCCCGGATCTCGGTGATGGGCGGCAACCAGGCCTCCAGCGTGCTCGCCACCGTCAAGCGGGACCAGTACGAGGCCCGCGGCGAGGAATGGTCCGCCGCGGACGAGGAAGCCTTCAAGGCCCCCATCAAGGCCCAGTACGAGGACCAGGGCAGCCCCTACTACTCCACTGCCCGCCTCTGGGACGACGGCGTAATCGACCCCGCGGACACCCGCACCGTCCTGGGACTGGCGCTCGACGTCGTCTCCCGCACCCCGCTGCCGGAGACCTCCTTCGGCCTGTTCCGGATGTGAGCCAGCAATGACTACTTTTTCGTCGACTACTTCTCTTCCAGCACCCCGGAAGCCGCTCTTCGGCACCGTCCTCGTCGCCAACCGCGGCGAGATCGCCTGCCGAGTGATCCGCACCCTCCGGGCCCTCGGCATCCGTTCCGTGGCGGTCTATTCCGCCGCCGACGCCGACGCCCGCCACGTGCGCGAGGCGGACGTCGCCGTCCGGATCGGCCCCGCGGCCGCCACCGAGAGCTACCTCAAGATCGAGGCCATCATCCAGGCCTGCCGGGACACCGGCGCCGACGCCGTGCACCCCGGCTACGGCTTCCTGAGCGAGAACGTCGACTTTGCCCGCGCACTGGAAAAAGCCGGGATCACGTTCATTGGGCCCGGCGTCGAATCCCTGAACGTCATGGGAGACAAGATCCGCTCCAAGAACCACGTCACCGGCTACGGCGTCCCCGTGGTTCCGGGCATCGCCGAACCCGGCATGACCGACACGCAGCTGATCGAGGCGGCGGCCGGCGTCGGCTTCCCGCTGCTGATCAAGCCCTCCGCCGGCGGCGGCGGCAAGGGGATGCACGTCGTCGACCGGCCTGAGGACCTGGAAGCCACGCTGGCCACCGCCCGCCGGGTGGCGGCGAGTGCCTTCGGCGACGACACCCTGTTCCTGGAACGGCTCGTCACCACGCCGCGCCACATCGAGGTCCAGGTGCTGGCGGACAACCACGGCAACGTCATCCACCTTGGCGAGCGTGAGTGCTCCCTGCAGCGCCGGCACCAGAAGGTCATCGAGGAGGCACCCTCCCCGCTGCTCGAAACCCTGCCCGACGGGGCGGACATCCGTGCCCGGATTGGCGAGGCCGCCTGCCAGGCCGCACGCAGCGTCAGCTACAGCGGCGCCGGCACCGTGGAGTTCCTCGTCTCGGACAACGCCCCGGACGAGTTCTTCTTTATGGAGATGAACACCCGGCTGCAGGTCGAACACCCGGTCACCGAGATGGTCACCGGCGTGGACCTGGTCGAATGGCAGGTGCGGATCGCCGCCGGGGAGGAACTCACCCTCCGCCAGGACGACGTCGTGCTGACCGGACACTCGGTGGAGGCCCGGGTATACGCCGAGATACCGGAGAAGAACTTCCTTCCATCCATCGGACGCGTCGTGCTGCTGGACGA
This sequence comes from Arthrobacter sp. 10T44, assembly GCF_056393885.1. Lineage (NCBI taxonomy): Bacteria > Bacillati > Actinomycetota > Actinomycetes > Micrococcales > Micrococcaceae > Arthrobacter > Arthrobacter sp. 10T44. The sequence continues at coordinate 75,136 of NZ_JBFTGT010000010.1, forward strand.
AGAGCCGGATGCCGCAGCGGGCCGCGTCCGTGTCGACTCGGCCCTGCTGGAGGGCCTCCAGATCTCCAGCAGCTACGACCCGATGATTTCCAAGGTCATCGCCTGGGGCGGGGACCGGGCGGAGGCCCTGGACACCCTGGACCGGGCGCTCGCCGGGTACACCGCCCTAGGCATTGACACCAACGTCGAGTACCTGCGGCTGCTGATCAATGACGCCGATGTCCGCGCCGGACGCCTCGACACCGGCCTGATCGAACGCAAGATGCCCGAGTTCACGTTCCGGCATGCGGGCGACTTCGAGGTGGCCGCTGCCGCCGTCTTCGCCGCGGCGATGCGGGAACCCGATTCAGTTGACGCCGGGGAAGGACCTTGGCGCCGCCGTGACGGCTGGAGGCTCGGTGCAGCTGCCCCGCGCCGGATCAGTCTCGGAACGCCCGACGGCGGAATCGCCAACGTTGAGGTGTCCGGCTCGCTAGGGCGGGGGACTGCGACGGTCAGCGTCAATGGCGGCCCGCAACGCACAGCATCGTTGGGTTTCGCCGGGCGCAACCAGGCAGAGGTGACCCTCGACGGGGAAGCCCGACGGTTTTCCCTTGCACAGGTGTCCACGGGCCCCGACCACCCGGGGCCGGACAGCCCTGCGCCCACCGACATATTCCTCGGCAACGACGGCTGGTCCTGCCGCCTCGAGGTGCTGAGCCGCGAGGCCCGGCTCGCCCGGGTGCTGGCCGCCGTCGAACGCGAGGAAGGCGCCGCCGACCCGGCGGTGCGCTCGCCGATGCCCGGCACCGTGGTGTCCGTCTCGGTCAGCAACGGCGAGACCGTGACAGCCGGACAGGTCCTGCTCTCGGTGGAGGCCATGAAGATGGAGCACCAGCTGGTGGCGCCGCTGGACGGCACCGTCCACATCAGCGCCGGCACCGGAGACCTCGTCAAGGCGGACCAGGTGCTGGCCACCATCCACCCCGCCGAGCCGTCGAAAGCCGAAGACACGATCGAAGAAGCCGTCATCGCGATGGGCGCGGCGGACTAGCCCCGTACGCCCACCACCACACCACAGCCACACCAGACACAGGAGTCACCCCCATGCCAGATTTTGAACTCAGCGAGGACTACCAGGACCTCAGCAACACCGTCCGCGAATTCGCCGACCAGGTGGTGGCCCCGGTTTCCGCCAAGCACGACGAAGAGCACAGCTTCCCCTACGAGGTCGTCTCGCAGATGGCGGACATGGGCCTGTTCGGACTGCCGTTCCCGGAAGAGTTCGGCGGCATGGGCGGGGACTACTTCGCCCTCGCCCTGGCCCTGGAACAGCTCGGCCGCGTGGACCAGTCGGTCGCGATCACCCTCGAGGCCGGCGTCTCGCTCGGCGCCATGCCGATCCACCGCTTCGGCACCGACGCGCAGAAGCAGGAATGGCTGCCGCTGCTGGCCTCCGGCAAGGCGCTCGCAGGCTTCGGCCTGACCGAGCCCGAGGCAGGCTCCGACGCCGGCGGCACCAAGACCACCGCGCGCCTCGAGGGCGGGGAGTGGGTCATCAACGGAAACAAGGAGTTCATCACCAACTCCGGCACCGATATCACCAAGCTCGTCACCGTCACCGCGGTGACCGGCCAGCAGGAACGCCCGGACGGAAGCATCAAGAAGGAAATCTCCACCATCCTGGTGCCCGCCGGCACGCCCGGCTTCACGGCGGAGAAGGCCTACAACAAGGTCGGCTGGAACGCCTCGGACACCCACCCGCTGACCCTCGACAACGTCCGTGTCCCCGAGCAAAACCTGCTCGGCACCCGGGGCCGCGGCTACGCGAACTTCCTCTCCATCCTCGACGAGGGCCGGATCGCGATCGCCGCCCTCGCCGTCGGCGCCGCCCAGGGCTGCGTGGACCAGTCGGTGAAATACGCCAAGGAGCGCAGCGCCTTCGGCCAGAACATCGGCAAGTACCAGGCCATCGCGTTCAAGATCGCCCGGATGGAAGCCCGCGCCCACACCGCCCGCCTGGCCTACTACGACGCGGCCGCCCGGATGCTCGCCGGCAAGCCGTTCAAGACACAGGCGGCCATCGCTAAGATGGTCGCAGGCGAGGCAGCCATGGACAACGCGCGGGACGCCACCCAGGTGTTCGGCGGCTATGGCTTCATCAACGAATTCACCGTGGCGCGCCACTACCGCGACTCCAAGATCCTCGAAGTCGGCGAGGGCACCACGGAGGTCCAGCTGATGCTGATCGCCCGCGAACTGGGACTGTAGCCGGCCGGAAGGGTCACCGATGATCAACAAAGTTGTTGCCAGCGCCGCCGAGGCCGTCGCGGACATCCCCGACGGCGCCTCCCTCGCCGTCGGCGGCTTCGGGCTGTGCGGCATCCCGGTGGCGCTAATCGACGCCCTGCATGAGAGCGGCGCGACGGATCTGGAAACTGTGAGCAACAACTGCGGCGTGGACGACTGGGGGCTCGGCATCCTGCTCAAGGACGGCCGGATCCGCCGCACCATCAGCTCGTACGTGGGGGAGAACAAGGAATTCGCCCGGCAATACCTGGCCGGCGAACTCGAAGTAGTCCTGACCCCGCAGGGCACGCTGGCCGAGAAGCTGCGCGCCGGCGGAGCCGGCATCCCGGCCTTCTACACGCCCGCCGGCGTCGGGACCCAGGTCTCCGACGGCGGCCTGCCGCAGAAGTACGACGCCGACGGGACCGTCGCTATCGCCTCCGCAGCCAAGGAAGTCCGCAGCTTCCACGGCGCCGACTACGTGCTGGAGGAGGCACTGACCCCCGACTTCGGCCTGGTGCACGCCTGGAAGGGCGACCGGCACGGCAACCTGGTGTTCCATGCCACCGCAATGAACTTCAATCCGCTCTGCGCCATGGCCGGCCGGATCACCATCGCCGAGGTTGAGGAGCTCGTGGAGCCGGGGGAGCTGGACCCGGAGCACGTCCACGTCCCCGGCATCTTTGTCCAGCGGGTGGTCCTCGCGCCGCAGGCGGAGAAACGGATCGAAAAGCGCACCACCTCCAGCACCACCTCCAGCACCACCGAGAAGGCAGGAGCATAGCCGTGGAGACGAACAACGCGCAGGGCGCGCCGCCCAGGCCCGAAGCGGTCCGGCACGAATACCGGCGTTCCGCCGTCGAACACCCCGCCGGCGTGCAAGGCAAGGGCTGGACGCGCAACGAACTGGCCGCCCGGGTGGCCCAGGAGCTGCACAACGGCCAGTACGTCAACCTCGGCATCGGGATGCCCACGCTGATCCCCAACTACATTCCGGCCGGCGTCGAGGTGGTGCTGCACTCGGAGAACGGGATCCTCGGCGTCGGGCCCTACCCGGCCGAGGACCAGGTGGACCCGGACCTGATCAACGCCGGCAAGGAAACGGTCACCGTCAACAAGGGCGCCGCGTTCTTCGACTCGGCCGCATCCTTCGGCATGATCCGCGGCGGCCACGTCGACGTGGCGGTGCTCGGCGCCATGGAAGTGGCGCAGAACGGGGACCTCGCCAACTGGATGATCCCCGGCAAGATGGTCAAGGGCATGGGCGGGGCGATGGACCTGGTCTTCGGCGCCAAGAACGTGATCGTGATGATGGAGCACGTGGACCGCAACGGCAACCCGAAAATCGTGGAACGGTGCACCCTGCCGCTGACCGGCAAGGGCTGCGTCGACCGGATCATCACCGACCTTGCCGTGATCGACGTCGTGACCGAAGGCGGCAAGTCCCGGCTGGTGCTGCGCGAGCTGGCGCCCGACGTCACCGCGGAGGACGTGGCCGCGGCCACCGGCGCCGAACTCTTCGAGGAAGACCAGGAACTCACCGTATGACAACGAATGCAGCGCCCGGGTCCGGAACCGGCCGCCGGGTGATTGAACAGCGCGGGCTCTACTTCGACGAACTTGAAGAGGGCGTGCTCTACGCGCACCGGCCCGGCCGGACCGTGACGGAGACGGACAACGTCCTGTTCACCACCATGACCATGAACACCCAGGCGCTGCACCTCGACGCCGCCTGGAGCGCCGGACAGCCGTTCGGCCAGCGGCTGATGAACTCCATGTTCACCCTCGCCACCCTGGTAGGGCAGTCCGTCCCGCAACTGACCCAAGGAACCATCATCGCGCAGCTGGGACTGACGGACGTGTCCTTCCCGCACCCGCTGTACCACGGGGACACGCTCTACACGGAGACCGTGGTCACCGGCAAGCGGCTCTCCTCGTCCCGGCCAGGCCAGGGCATCGTGACCATGCAGCACACCGGCCGGAACCAGGACGGCGTCGTGGTGGCCCTAGCGACCCGCAGTTGCCTGATGTGGACGCGGGAGGCGCATGCCTCACAGCAGGAACCGGCGCAGCAGGCACCGGGGCAGAAAGACGCAGCCGAAAAGGGGACAATCGAAGCATGAGCTTCCTGATGGGCCCCGCCCTGCTGTTTTGCCCCGCCGACCGACCCGAGCGCTACCAAAAGGCCGCCGAGCGCTCCGATGCCGTCATCGTGGACCTCGAGGACGCCGTCGCGCCGGCCGACAAGCAGCGCGCCCGCGGCGCCATTCTCGCCCAGCTCGGCTCCGCCGGGGACGTCCCCGAACTGGATCCCAGCCGCACAATCATCCGGCTCAACCCGGCCGGTACGGAGGAGTTTGAGAAAGACCTGCACTGCCTCAAGCACACTCCCTACCGGCACGTGATGCTTGCCAAGGCCGAAAGCGCCGCCCAGCTCAAAGAGCTCGAGGGCTACAGCGTGATCGCCTTGTGCGAGACGGCCGCCGGCATCGTCAACGCCGCCGCTATCGCCGCGGAACCCAACGTGGTGGGCCTGATGTGGGGCGCCGAGGACCTGCTCGCCTCACTTGGCGGCACCTCCAGCCGGAGCGACGACGGCGGCTACCGCGCCGTTGCGTTGCACGCCCGCTCCACCGTGCTGCTGGCCGCCCGCGCGTTCGGCAAGGACGCGATCGACTCCGTCTACGTTAACATTCCCGACCTTGACGGCCTCGGAGCCGAGGCCCGCGACGCCGTCGCGTCCGGCTTCGGCTCCAAGGCCTGCATCCACCCGAACCAGGTGGCCGTGGTCCGGGACGCCTACGCCCCGTCCGAATCCGACGTCGCCGCGGCCACCGAACTGCTCCGCGCCGCCGCTGCCGCCGGAACGGGCGTGTTCCAGTACCAGGGCAAGATGATCGACGGTCCCATCCTCAAGCACGCCGAAGCCACGCTCCGCCGCGCCGGACGCCCGTGACAACTGCCCTCGCGAGATGACACTTCGCGGCAATGCTGCACCCAGGCATTGCCGCGAAGTGTCATTTCGGGCTTAGGGCCCGGTCAGGGCTGGTGGCCGGCCTTTACGGCAAGCACCGGGCAGCCTGCCTCGAGGAGGATCTGCTGGGCCGTGCTCCCCATGATGAGTTTCCCCACCGGGGTGCGCCGCCGAAGGCCGATGACGATCAGGTCCGCCCGGTGCTGTTCTGCTGCCTGCAGGACCTCGGTGGCTGCGTCGTTTCCACGGACCGGCTGCTGGACGAGGTGCTCGATGCCCTCCTTCTTCAGCCGTTCCTCGATCCCGACGATCTCCTCATCCTCGGCGTAGCGCTTGTCCACGAGGGCGTCGCCCCGTGAGGAATTGATCACCACCAGGAGTTTCGCATCCTTGCGGGCCTGGCTGATGGCTGCTTCGAGTGCCGCCGTTCCCTCCGGAGTGGGAAGGTAGCCAACGATGATGCTCATGGTCGCTCCTGTCGTCCTGCTGCTGTGTTCGTGGTGGTGTCCATGTCGCGGTCATCGAAGGGCTGGGCGTTCGCGCCACCGGCGTCTGTCCGGTCAGGGTCAGCCTCCGGCGTGGCGTGCATGCCGGCAAACGCCGGCTCCGCCTGTGGCCGCGACCTGCGCCAGGCCTTCAGCAGCAGCGGCCACGCCAGGATGATCGCCACGATGACGTAGATGCCGACGGCGATCGGCTCGCTCCACAGACCGGCCGGGTCCCCGGCGCTAAGCTGCAGTGTTTTGCGCAGTTGGCCTTCGACCCGGGGGCCCAGGATCACGCCGAGGATGAGCGGCAGGACCGGCAGGCCGAACCGGCGCATCATGAACCCGAGCGCGCCGAGCACCAGCAGGATCACCAGGTCGAACGCCTGCAGGTTCACGGAGTAGGCGCCAAGGGTGGCGAAGAAAAGGATCCCGGCGTACAGGTACGGTCGCGGCAGCTGCAGGAGTTTTGCCCAGAGCGGTGCCAGCGGCAGGTTGATGACCAACAGCAGGAAGTTTCCGATGAAGAGGCTGGCAATAAGGGCCCACACCAGCGGTCCCTCGCTCTCGAACAGCTGCGGCCCCGGCTGGATGCCGTACGAGGTGAAGGCCGCCAGCATCACGGCGGCGGTGGCGTTGGTCGGCAGCCCCAGCGCCAGCATCGGGGTCAGGGTGCCGGCCGCCGCCGCGTTGTTGGCGGCTTCCGGTCCGGCGACACCCTCGATGGCGCCCTTGCCGAACTCCTCGGGGTGCTTGGTGAGCCGCTTTTCCGTGACGTAGGACAGGAAAGTCGGGATCTCCGCGCCCCCGGCGGGCAGCGCACCAAACGGGAAGCCGAGCACGGTTCCCCGCAGCCAGGGCTTCCAGGACCGCTTCCAGTCCTCTTTGCCCATCCAGGGCTGCCCCACCGGGATGATGTGGAGCGGGGTCCGGCGAAGGTGGGCGGCCACCCACAGGGCTTCGCCCACGGCGAAGATGGCCACGGCTACCACCACGATGTCGAGCCCATCACTGAGCAGCGGCTGGCCGAACGTGAGGCGCGCCTGCCCTGTGACGGAGTCCATTCCGACCAGCCCAATCGCCAGGCCAAGGCCCAGCGAGGCGAAACCGCGGAGGCGGGAGGAACCGAGCACTGCGGTGACGGCCAGGAGCGCCAGGACCATGATGGCGAAGTAGCTCGGCGATCCGAGGCTGACGGCGAATTTGACCACAATGGGTGCGCAGACCGCGAGGAGGGCGGTGCCGATTGTTCCGGCCACGAAGGAACCGATGGCCGCGGTGGCCAGTGCCTGGGCGGCCCGCCCGGCCTTGGCCATCTTGTTGCCTTCAATGGCCGTGACCACGGACGAGGACTCACCGGGGGTGTTGAGCAGGATCGAGGTGGTGGATCCGCCGTACATGCCGCCGTAGTAGATGCCGGCGAACATGATGAAGGCGCTGGTGGGCTCCAGCACGTACGTGACGGGGAGCAGGAGCGCCACGGTCATCGCCGGGCCCAGTCCCGGCAGGACGCCGACGGCGGTGCCAAGGACCACGCCGATCACGGCGTAGAGGAAATTCATGGGGGTCAGGGCGGTGGCGAAGCCGTCCATCAAGGAACTAAAGACGTCCATTTAGAGGATCCCTTCCAGCAGCCCGGCGGGCAGCGAAATTCCGAGGCCGAGGTAGAAGCCATAGAAGGTGAGCAGGGACAGGGCAACGGAGATCAGCCCGTCGCGGACGTAGTGCCGGCTGCCGAGGGCCCAGACGCTGCCCCAAAAGAGAACGGTTCCGGAAATGACCCAGCCGGCCCAATCAATGATCAGGACGTTGGCGATGAACGCTCCCGCGAGGGGAAGCACGGTCTTCCAGTCGGCAGGATGGGACAGGTCGACGTCCTCGCCACCTTCAGTCTCGCCGTGTCCGCCCCGCAGCACGTTGATGGCCAGCATCACCGCGCACACAATCAGCAGGCCGGCCACGATGTAGGGGACCGTTTTCGGGCCGACCGGGTCCGATTTGGAGTACGGGGTTACCAGGCCGACGGCGTCCCATAGGACCACCCCGCCGGCCGCCCCGAGCAGGAGGGCGACCCCCAGCTCGGAGCGGCCTTTGAGCCTGGAAGTCAAAGACGTCACGCCAGTCCAAGCTTCGTCAAGACATCGGCCACGCGCTTGTCCTGCTCGGTCAGGAAGGACTTGAAGTCGTCACCGGTGAGGAAGGCGTCGGACCAGCTGTGCGACTTGAGGGCCTCCTTCCACGAAGCGGTGCCGTGCATCTTCTCCAGGGCAGCGATCAGGGAAGCCTTGTCGGCGTCGCTGATGCCGGGAGGGGCAACAACACCGCGCCAGTTGCTGAAGACCAGGTCGATGCCGGATTCCTTGAGCGTGGGGGCGTCGACGCCGTCGAGGCGCTTCTCCCCGCTGGTCGCCAGCACGCGGACTTCGCCGGACTCGATCTGCTTCAGGTACTCACCGGCACCGGAGGCGGCGAAGCCGAGCTTGTTGCCGAGGATGGCCGGAAGGAGATCGCCGCCGCCGTCGTAGGAAACGAAGTTGACCTTGGTCGCGTCGATGCCGACTGCACCGGCCAGCTGCATGGGGAGAAGGTGGTCGGGCCCGCCGGGGGAGGAGCCGCCGCCTACGCTGATCGATCCGGGATTGGCCTTCCACGCCGCCACCAGGTCCTTGATGGTTTTATACGGGGAGTCCTTGGCGACCATGATCGCGCCTGGCTCTTCGATGAGCCGGGCCAGCGGAGTGGTGTCCGTAAGCTTCGACCCGGACTTGTTGGTGTAGCTCGCGCCGACGACGCCGAGGCCCATCAGCATGGCGAGGTCGCCGTTGCTCTTCTCGTTGACCACGCGGGCCAGGCCCACCGTACCGCCGGCGCCGGCGAGGTTGAAGACCTCCGTGTTGCTGGCGATCTTCTCGTCGTCGAGGACCTTCGCGGCGGCGCGGGCCGTGGTGTCGTACCCTCCGCCCGGGGTGTTGGGCACCAGGATCTGCAGGCCCGTGATGGGCCCCGCAGCGGCTCCGGAGCTGGCCGTACCGGTGGAGCTCTTGCCGGTGGCACCGCAGCCGGTGGCCATCAGCGCGATGCCGGCAGCGACGGCGGCAATTCGCAATGCGCGGATTTGGCGCATGTTTCCTCTTCTCAAATTTGGTTAGTCAATAATCGGCCAGCGGACTGGCCGGTGGTTTGATGTTAGGGGCCGACGTGACGGGGGCCACTCTTGTGTACGCAGAGAAAGTTAAGTTCATTTCGTTCACGTTTCCGGCACTTCACATGGCCCGCAGCGGAGCGGAAGCGGCACCGTTGGGTGGGGTATAGTTCACGGCACCGCCGCGGATCGTGATGCACAGACGCGCCGTTCCCGCGCTCCCGCGGCGTGGCAAGCACCCTGAGGAAAGACAGTTCGTGACTCGACGAAGAGGAATGTCCCTGGCAGGACAGTATCTGGTTCTGCAGTTGCTTATTGTCATGGCCGTGTTGGTGGGCGTCGTCGCCATTTCGCTGGCGCAGTCTGGTGCCGCCTTCGAGCGCATCGAGGGCCGCCGGGCGCTATCCGCCGCCGAAGCGCTGGGCAGCAATCCCGCCGTCCGGGCGTTGCTTCCCGCGGCAGAGCCGGCAAAAGGCTCGGCCCTGCCGTCGGTGGCGGAATCCGTCCGGACGGTTTCCGGGTCGTCGCAGGTCGCGCTCGCCAAGCTGGACCGCACGGTTGTGGCCTCCTCAGACCCGTCCTTGCTGGGCCGCTCGCTGCAACTAGGGGAGAGCCGCGTCATGGAGGGACGGGCCTGGACCGGTGTGGTGGGAGGAACGGGCACCGTCCTGCTCTCAGCCCACGTTCCCGTCCTGGACGATTCCGGCACCATGATCGGCATTGCCTCGATCGGCCGGAACTACCCTTCCGCGTGGGAACGGCTGGGCGACGCCATCCCCAACCTGCTCACTTACCTGGGCGTCGCCAGCGTGCTCGGCGTCGCCGGCTCCTTGTTGCTCTCCCGCAGGGTGAAGCGGCAGACCCTCGGCATGGAGCCGAGCGAAATCTCCGGCCTGGTGGAGAACCGCGAGGCGATGCTTTTCGGGCTCAAGGAGGGAGTGGTGGCACTGGACCTTCGCGGACGGATTACCGTGGCGAACGACAGTGCCCGGGCGCTGCTGGGCCTGCCGCCGGACTGCGTGGGCAAGGACCTGGCCGGGCTCCCGGTTGAACCGGCGCTCAAGGAAGTGATGACCGGCGAACAGCCGGGCCAGGACCAGATGGTTTTGGTGGGGGAACGACTCGTGGTGCTGAACCGGGTGCCCATTCGTTCGAAGGGCCGGGTTATGGGTTCCGTCGCTACCTTGCGTGACCGGACTGAGCTCTCGTCACTGGAACGCGAGCTCGGTGCAACGCGTACGGCCACGGACACCCTCAGGGCGCAGGCCCACGAGTTCGCAAACCAGCTGCACGTCATCTCGGGACTGATCCAGATTGGCGAGTACGACTCCGTGGTGCAGTTCGTCAACGGCGTCACCGTGGACCGGACGCGGCTCAGCGACGACGTGACCAGCCGCATCCAGGACCCGGCGCTCGCCGCTCTGCTCATCGCCAAGTCGAGCCTCGCCGTGGAGCGCGGAGTGCTGCTGCAGCTGGACCCCGCGTCGTCACTGTCGCGGGTGGGGGACGAACTTTCCCGGGACCTGACCACCGTCGCCGGAAACCTCGTGGACAACGCACTCGACGCCGTCACGGCGGCAACGGAGGCCTCTGTCCGGGTCCTTGTCGAAGACAGCCAGGGGGAAGTTGTCGTGACCGTGAGGGACACCGGCCCGGGCATTGACGGCGCGGCGGCCGATGAGATCTTCCGCCAGGGGTTCAGCACCAAGCAACCCGGTCCCGACGGCGGCCGGGGCTTTGGCCTGGCGCTCTCGCGCGTGGTCTGCCGGCGCAGCGGCGGAAGCCTCACAGTGGCTAACGACGGCGGGGCAGTCTTTACGGCCCGGCTGAAAAGGACGCCGGCCAAGCGGGCGCCGGGGAAAGGAAAGGTGGGCAGGCTGTGATCAATGTCCTCATCGTCGACGACGACTTCATGGTGGCAAAAGTCCATTCCGGATTCATTCAGCGCACACCCGGCTTCGCCGTCGTGGGCCTGGCGCACACCGGAGCCCAGGCGCTCGCCGAAACCGCCCGGCTGCAGCCGGACCTGGTCCTCCTCGACATTCACCTCCCCGACATTAATGGGCTGGACCTGATGGCCAGGCTGCGGGAGACGGCGCCGGAACTGGACGTGCTGGTGATCAGCGCGGCCCGCGAGGTCGAGACCGTCCGCCGGGCACTGCGGGGCGGGATTGTGCATTACCTGATCAAGCCGTTTTCGCAGTCGGACCTGCAGGAGCGGCTGGAGCACTATCGCAACGCCTACCAGGGGCTGGACCAGGCCAAGGACGTGGCCGAACAGGCGGACGTGAACCGCGTCTTCGGGCTGGAACGCACCGAGCGCGGGGACCGCACGGAAATCCGCCTCCCCAAGGGGTGCAGCGCCGAGACCCTGCGGCGGGTGGTCGACGTGCTTCAGGCGGCCGAGGCGGATCTCTCGGCGGCCGAAGTCGCGGACCTGCTGGGCACGTCCCGCGTCAGCGCCCGCCGCTACCTGGAGTACCTGCACGACGAGGCGAGGGTGGGCGTCCGCCTCAAGTATGGCGCGGGCCGTCCCGAACGACGCTACGAGCTGGAGCCGGCGTGACGCCGCCCGTGTCCGTGTAATCGCCGAGCTGACAGATCACGGCAGTGTTCCTCGCAAACACTGCCGTGACCTGCCACTTCGCGCGGTGCGGGATACTTAAGCCATGCAGCCGCGCACAATCGTCCTCCTCGGATCCACGGGGTCCATCGGCACCCAGGCCATCGACGTCGTCGACGGCGCCCCGCACCTCTTCGAGATCGTGGCCCTCAGCGCCGGCGGCGGCAACCCCGACCTCCTCGCCCGGCAGGCCGTGCACACCCGGGCCCGGGCCGTCGGCATCGCCAGCGGGGACGCGGTGGCGCTTCAACAGCTGATCGACGACGCCGCCCGCGCGGCCGGCGTCACCGGCTACCGTCCGGAGATCATCACCGGCCCCGACGCCTCCACCCGGATCGCGGAAATCCCCGCCGACGTCGTGCTCAACGGCATCACCGGCTCGATCGGGCTCGCCCCCACGCTGGCCGCGCTCAAATCCGGCGCCACGCTGGCGCTGGCGAACAAGGAATCCCTGATCGTGGGCGGAGCCCTGGTCAAGGCGGCCGCCCGCGAAGGCCAGATCGTCCCGGTCGATTCCGAGCACTCGGCGATTGCCCAGTGCCTGCGTTCCGGCACGGCCGCCGAGGTGGACCGGCTGGTGTTGACGGCCTCGGGCGGCCCGTTCCGCGGCATGACGCGGGAGCAGCTGCAGGACGTCACCCCCCGGGATGCCCTCGCGCACCCCACCTGGGACATGGGCCTGATGGTCACCACCAACTCCGCGAGCCTGGTCAACAAGGGCCTGGAAGTCATCGAGGCCCACCTGCTCTTCGACATCCCGCTGGAGCGGATCGACGTCGTGGTCCACCCGCAGTCGGTGGTGCACTCGATGGTCCAGTTCGTGGACGGTTCCACCATCGCCCAGGCCTCGCCGCCGGACATGCGGCTGCCCATCGCCCTGGGCCTGGGCTGGCCGGACCGGGTGGCCGGCGCCGCGCAGCCCTGCGACTGGAGCAAGGCCACCAGCTGGACCTTCGAGCCGCTGGACACCCGCGCGTTCCCCGCCGTCGGCCTGGCCAAGGACGCCGCCAGGCGGGGCAGCACCTTCCCGGCGGTCTTCAACGCCGCCAACGAGGAAGCCGTGACGGCCTTCCACGCCGGCCGGATCCGCTTCACCGATATTGTCGATACCATCGAAGCCGTCCTCAGTGAGCATTCAGGATCCTCCGGGCTGACGGTCGAATCCGTGCTGGATGCTGAACAGTGGGCACGTGCGCGGACGCTCGAGCGTTTGTCCGTGGGAAGTGCCTAAGAAGTAGCCCACCAGTGCCCAGGAAGTAGCAAAGCCCAGCATGAGTCCCGTTGTCCTCTTTATCCTCGGCGTCGTCTTCGTCGTGATCGGCATCGCCGTGTCCATCGCCCTGCACGAGGTGGGGCACCTGGTCCCGGCCAAGCTCTTCAAGGTGCGGGTCACTAAGTACATGATCGGCTTCGGACCCACCATCTGGTCAAAGCGCCGGGGCGAGACCGAGTACGGCTTCAAGGCGATCCCGCTCGGCGGCTTCGTTTCCATGATCGGCATGTACCCGCCGAACAAGGCCGACGGCAGCGTCCGGCCCTCCAGCACCGGCATGTTCCAGTCCCTCGCCGCCGACGCGCGTTCCCTGGCGCACGAGGAAATCGGTCCGGACGACGGGAACCGGGTCTTCTACCGGCTCCCGGTCTGGAAAAAGATCATCATCATGCTCGGCGGCCCCGCGATGAACCTGCTGATCGGCGTGGCGCTGACCGCCGTGCTGCTGATGGGCTTCGGCGTGTCCGCGTCCACCACCACCATCGCCGACGTCTCCAAATGCCAGGTAAAGGCCGGCGAGACCGTGGATCCGAACTCGGCCGACTGCAAGCCCACTCCCGCCGCCGCCGCGGGCCTCAAGCCGGGCGACCGCATCACCTCCTTCGACGGCAGGGCGGTCACCAGCTGGGAGGAGCTCACCGGCTGGATCCGCGCTTCGGCGGGCAAGCAGGTCGGCATCACGGTGGAGCGCGACGGCGCTCCGGTCGCCACCACTGTCACTCCGGTGCTGTCCTCGCGGCCGGTCGTCGGGGCGGACGGCCGGCAAGCCAAGGACGCCGACGGCAAGCTCCGCTACCAGGACGTCGGCTTCCTTGGCATCGGCGCCCAGACCGCGCTAGTGCAGCAGCCGGCGTCAGCCGTGCTGCCGCTGGCCGGCGAGAACATCAAGCAGATCGCCGGCGTCGTCGTGAACCTCCCGGCCCGCGTGGCCGGCGTGGCGCAGGCCGCCTTCAGCGAGGAGCCCCGCGACCCCAACGGTCCCATCAGCGTCGTCGGGGTGGGCCGCGTGGCGGGCGAGGTCGCCGCCATGGAACAGGTTCCGCTGCAGAGCCGGCTGGCCGCCTTGGTTGGGCTGCTCGCCGGGCTTAACTTCGCGCTGGCCGTGTTCAACCTTGTCCCGCTGTTGCCGCTCGACGGCGGCCATGTTGCCGGGGCGCTGTACGAGGGGGCCCGCCGCCAAATTGCCCGGCTGCTGGGCCGGCCGGACCCCGGTGCGTTCGACATCGCCAAGCTGCTGCCGGTGACCTACGTTGTGGCCGCGCTGCTGATGGGCATGGGCGCGCTGTTGATCTACGCGGACATCGTCAAGCCGGTCAACCTCTTCGGCTAGGCCGGCAACGTCCTGCCGGCCGGGCACCGCGGGCACCGGCCGCCGCGGTCTCCGGTCACCCCAACCGGTAACCAATTAACCGTGGGGGACTGTTTAGCTATCCTCAGCTTATTTCGGCTGATTTTGAATAATCAGTCCTAAGCGGTTGATACATTAGGATCAGCCGCCTAGGGTTGGGCTATGTACGTGATGACCATCGATCAGCGCGGCAGCAGCACCGACGTCGACCGCGTCCCGGGGCTCCTGGCCGAACTTGTGCAGCTTTGCCCCGGCGCACGCTTCGAGCGCTCCGTCGGCGACGAGGTCCAGGGCGTGCTGGAACGCCCCGGCCAGGTCGTGGAGATTGCCCTGCACGCGCTCCGCAGCGGGCGCTGGTATGTGGGCATCGGCGTCGGGTCCGTGGACCTCCCGCTGCCCGCGAGCCCGCGGGAAGGCTCGGGGCCGGCCTTTGTCGCGGCCCGCCTCGCGGTGGAACGGGCCAAGTCCGCCTCCTCCCACGTCCCGCTCGCCGTCGTCTCCGGCGGCCGACGGCGGGGGAGTGGCGCCGGCCCGGCGGACGATTCGCCAGGCGCCCTTGAGTGCGCCAACGCGGAGGCCGTGCTGCGGCTGATCGGGCGCCTTGTCCAGGACCGCACCGCCGCGCAGTGGAAGGTGGTCGACGTGCTGCGCGGCGTCCGGCAGGGACTCGCCGGCGCCCACGGGACCCAGAAGATCGCGGCCAGGCAACTCGGAATCACGGAACAATCGGTGAGCCGCGCGCTGCTTCGTTCCGGTTGGCAGGAAGAATGGGCGGCGAGGCCTGCTGCGGAAATGCTGCTGGCCCTGGCCAACGGCCTGACCGCCGGGCCGGACAACGACGCCGGCCGGAACGCCGCCCGCCAAGCCCCTAGCGAAGGAGACCGGTGAACACCCTCTGGATCACGCTGGCCCTGCTGATTGCCGGGTTCGCCGGCTGGCCGGTCACCGCCCTGGTGTTCCGGCTCGCCCGGACCATTGATGACCGCTCGGACAGCCGGGCCGACGCCGCCGGCGGTTCCCGTACCCCTGACAGTCCCGACGCGGACGGAACGGTCGACGGCGAGATCACCCGGCCTGCTACGGCGCCGTCCCTGCCCGCGGAGGACGGCGCCACCCCGGAGGCTGCTGCGGACGGCACCGGACCGGTGCCCGCGGTTCCGGGAGCCGGCACCCGCATCCTGCGCGGCGGCGCGATCATCGGCGTGCTCGAACGGTTGGCGGTCTGCCTGGCCATCCTGACCGGCCAGCCCGTCGCGATCGCCTACGTCGTGGCGATCAAGGGCCTCGGACGCTTCGCGGAGCTGAAGGAAACGCCGGTGGCCGCGGAACGGTTCATCATCGGCACCCTCACCTCGCTGCTGTGGGCGGCCGGTGTCGCGGCCCTCGCCAAGGTGCTTTTCCTCGGCTGAGACGCGTCCCGGCGGAAACGGCGCCAGGCGGCGCAAACGGAAGCCGGGCCGGCGTCGGACATCCCCGACAATGCGAACGGGCCCGCGCGGATGGGAACCGGGCGGGCAGGGCGATAGGGTAGCTGTATGACTGTTTTTGCTGTTGAGTACGTTTACGATGCCGAATCCGCCGAAGCTCGGGACGCTGCCCGTCCCGCGCACCGCGAATGGACCGCCGCACTTGCGCAGGAGGGCACCATCCTGGCCAGCGGCCCCTACTCGGACGGCGCCGGCGCCCTGCTCATCTTCAAGGCCGCGGACGAAGAGGCCCTGAATGAGTTGCTCAAGCAGGACCCCTTCGCCGGTGCCAGCGCTATCTCCGGCACCCGTACGATGGCTTGGGCTCCGCTGACCGGCCTGTTGGCCGGCCCTGCGGCCTAGCCCGCACCGCCAATCCCGCCATCGATCCATCGACCTAGAATTCGATTCACAGAGGAGTCCACGTGACCTCGGTCAGCCTGGGAATGCCGTCGGCACCGCCCCCCGTTCTTGCCCCGCGTCGGAAGACCCGCCAGATCAAGGTGGGCTCGGTCGGCGTCGGCTCCGACTCGCCGATCAGCGTGCAGTCGATGACGACGACTCCGACCACGGACATCAACGCCACCCTGCAGCAGATCGCCGAACTCACGGCCTCAGGCTGTGACATTGTCCGGGTGGCCTGCCCGTCCGCGGACGACGCCGAGGCCCTGCCGATCATTGCCAGGAAGTCGCAGATCCCGGTGATCGCGGACATCCACTTCCAGCCGAAGTACGTGTTCGCCGCGATTGAGGCCGGCTGCGCGGCCGTCCGCGTGAACCCGGGCAACATCCGCAAGTTCGATGACCAGGTCAAGGAAATCGCCCGCGCGGCCAAGGACCACGGCACCTCGATCCGGATCGGCGTCAACGCCGGGTCGCTGGAGCCGGGCATCCTGAAGAAATACGGCAAGGCCACCCCCGAAGCCCTCGTCGAATCCGCCGTCTGGGAAGCCTCGCTCTTCGAAGAGCACGGCTTCCACGACTTCAAGATCTCGGTCAAGCACAACGACCCCGTGATCATGGTGGCCGCCTACGAAATGCTGGCGGAAAAGGGCGACTGGCCGCTGCACCTCGGCGTGACCGAGGCGGGCCCGGCCTTCCAGGGCACCATCAAGTCCGCCACCGCCTTCGGCGCCCTGCTCTCCCGCGGGATCGGCGACACCATCCGGGTTTCCCTTTCCGCACCGCCGGTGGAGGAAATCAAGGTGGGCAACCAGATCCTGCAGTCCCTGAACCTGCGCCCGCGCAAGCTCGAGATTGTTTCCTGCCCCTCTTGCGGACGTGCCCAGGTGGACGTCTACACGCTGGCCGAGCAGGTCACGGCCGGACTGGAAGGCATGGAAGTCCCGCTGCGCGTCGCCGTCATGGGCTGCGTCGTGAACGGTCCCGGCGAGGCCCGGGAAGCGGACCTCGGCGTCGCCTCCGGCAACGGCAAGGGCCAGATCTTCGTGAAGGGCGAAGTCATCAAGACTGTTCCCGAAGACCAGATTGTTGAAACACTGATCGAAGAGGCCATGCGTCTCGCTGAAGAGATGGGGGAGTCCGATGGCGAAGATGCTGTCCAGGGTAGCCCCGTGGTTAGCGTCTCGTAGGGACGGTGCCGCAACCGGCGCCGCCACTGGCCTCACCGCCGGCCTCACCGTCAGGGTCCTGGCGGGGGCGGACACCCGTGCCCTGCTGGACCTGGCCCGGCAGGACGCCGTCGCCAACGTCTTCATCCTGTCCCACCTCGAGACCGCCGGGACGGCGTCGCCCACTGCCGGCGGCGCCAGCATTTTCGGCGTGTTCGACGGCGGCGCCCTGGTCGGCGCCTGCTGGGCCGGCGCCAACCTGGTGCCGGTGCAGCTGGATCCGGAGCTGGCCGGCCCGGTGGCAGCTGCGGCGCACCGGGCCGGCCGCCGCTACGCCTCCATCTTCGGCCCCGCCGAGGCGGTCCTGGCGCTCCATGCCGCGTTGGAGCAGTTGGGCCATTCCGCCCAGGAAATCCGCAGCGAGCAGCCACTCCTGACCATCGCCGGGCCGCCGGCCGTCGAGCCCAACCCTGCGCTTGGCTTCGGCCACCTCGCCGACTTCGACCGGATCCTGCCCGCCTGCGCGGCCATGTTCGAGGAGGAAGTGGGCTATTCGCCTTACCTGGGCGGCCGAGAGTACTACAGCCGCCGGGTCAAGGGCCTGATCCGGGCCGGCCACTCGCTGGTCCATCTGGGTCCGGACGGCGACGTGGTGTTCAAGGCCGAACTCGGTGCGGTGACACCGGAGGTCACACAGGTGCAGGGCGTCTGGATGAACCCGGCCTCCCGCGGGCTGGGCCTGAGCGCCGGCTACATGGCCGCCGTCGTGGTCCTGGCCCAGACCCTGGCGCCTGTCACGAGCCTGTACGTCAACGACTTCAACACCCGTGCCCGCGCCAGCTATGAGCGGGTGGGTTTCCACCAGGTGGGAACTTTTGCGACCGTGCTCTTCTAGACACGTTCGTGACAGCCATTTATGACAGAAATCTGGTTGCAGACTCTTGTTTTAGCGACTTGGATCACATAGGTTCTAGCTAGCCGCGCCGTGCAGGCGCGTGCGGTCTCAGGGGGAAACCAACCGTGGGCTGCGGGTGCCACCCGGCAGGGCAGCATCAGTCAACCCGGCAGCCTTGGACTTAGCGGCACTGGGGTCGCAGGGGCCACGCCATCACAGGATGACCAGCCGGAAACGGCCAGGGGCTTCCGTGTCATGGCGTGGCTCTTCCATTTCCGGAAGGGAACCGGGCCCCGGCTTGGCGGTAGATTAGTCTCTGGACATTTTCGTACCTACCCAGTCCACCCGCACTTCCTCAGAAACGGATACCTCCCAGTGGTCCTTCGACTCTCAAAGCTGTTCCTGCGCACCCTGCGTGAAGACCCCGCCGACGCCGAAGTGGCCAGCCATCGGCTGTTGGTCCGGGCCGGCTACATCCGCCGCGCGGCCCCGGGCATCTACACCTGGCTGCCGCTGGGGCTGAGTGTGCTGCGCCGGGTGGAGCAGATCATCCGTGAGGAAATGACCGCCATCGGCGCGCAGGAAGTGCATTTCCCCGCGCTGCTGCCGAAGGAGCCCTACGAGGCGACGAACCGCTGGACCGAGTACGGCGAGGGCATCTTCCGGCTCAAGGACCGCAAGGGCAATGACTACCTGCTGGCCCCCACGCACGAGGAAATGTTCACCCTGCTGGTCAAGGACCTGTACTCCTCGTACAAGGACCTGCCGCTGAGCATCTACCAGATCCAGAACAAGTACCGCGACGAGGCCCGTCCCCGGGCCGGCCTGCTGCGCGGCCGCGAATTCATCATGAAGGACTCCTACTCCTTCGACGTCGACAACGCCGGCCTGGACGCCAGCTACGCGGCGCACCGCGGCGCCTACCTGAAGATCTTCGAACGCCTCGGCCTTGAGGTCATCCCGGTCACGGCCACGGCCGGCGCCATGGGCGGGTCCAAGAGCGAGGAATTCCTGCACCCCACCGAGATCGGCGAGGACACCTTCGTGCGCTCCGCCGGCGGCTACGCAGCCAACGTCGAAGCCGTCACCACCGTTGTCCCCGCGGACATCGACTTTTCCAACGCCCCGGCCGCGGAGGTCCGCGACACCCCGGACACGCCGACGATCGAAACGCTCGTCGACGCCGCCAACGCCCTGGCTCCCCGCAGCGAGGCCGACGGCGGCGCCTGGACCGCCGCGGACACGCTCAAGAACGTGGTCCTCGCCGTGACCCTGCCCACCGGGGAACGCCAGCTCGTCGTGATCGGCGTGCCGGGCGACCGCGGCGTGGACCTCAAGCGCGTCGAAGCGAACATCGGCGCCTTCCTGCCCATCGGCGGCGAGATCACGCTCGAGGCAGCCAACGAGGAAGACCTCAAGAAGCAGGCCCTACTGGTCAAGGGCTACATCGGCCCCGGCCTGTCCCTGGACGCGCCGCTGCTCGGTGCCGAAGCTGCCTCAAAGCTCCTCTACCTCGTTGATCCCCGCGTGGTCCGCGGGACCGCCTGGGTCACCGGCGCCAACGAGGCCGGCAAGCATGTCTTCGGCCTGGTCGCCGGCCGCGACTTCGGCTGGGACGGCGTAATCGAGTGCACCGAGGTGCGCGCCGGCGACGAAGCCCCCGACGGTTCCGGCCCGCTGGAAACCGCCCGCGGCATCGAGATGGGACACATCTTCCAGCTAGGCCGCAAGTACGCCGAGGCCCTGGACCTGAAGGTCCTGGACCAGAACGGCAAGCAGGTCGTCGTGACCATGGGCTCATACGGCGTCGGCGTCACCCGCGCGGTGGCCGCGCTGGCCGAATCCAACCACGATGACAAGGGACTGGTCTGGCCGCGCGCCGTCGCTCCGGCCGACGTCCACGTCGTCGCGGTGGGCCGCGGCGAGGAGATCTTCGCGGCCGCCGAGCAGCTGGCCCTCGACCTGGAGGCCGCCGGCCTCGAGGTCATCTACGACGACCGCCCCAAGGTGTCCCCGGGCGTCAAGTTCGGCGACGCCGAACTCGTGGGCGTCCCCACCATCCTCGCCGTCGGGCGCGGGCTGGTGGACGGCGTCGTGGAGATCAAGGACCGCCGCAGTGGCAACGCCGAGAACGTAACCGTTGACAAGGCCGTTGATTACGTGGTCAACGCCGTCCGCAACAACTGACCCGCCCCGGCGTTGCAGGGAATGGTTTCCGGACTTGAGTCGATCCAGCTCGGCACGCTCATCCTGGTGGTGGTGGCCGGTTTCGCCGCCGGCTGGGTCGACGCGGTGGTGGGCGGCGGCGGGCTGATCCAGCTCCCGGTCATGCTGCTGATCCCCGGGATCAGCCCGGTGCAGGCACTGGCGACGAACAAGATGGGTTCCATCTTCGGCACCACCACGAGCGCCGTCACCTTCTACCGGCGCGTGCGGCCGGACCTGCGCACCGCGGTGCCGATGGCGGTGATCGCCCTGGCCGGCAGCTTCGGCGGGGCGGTGCTGGCGGCGACCCTGCCGGCCAGCGTGTTCAAGCCGATCATTGTGGCGGCGCTGGTCGCCGTCGCCCTGTTCACCGCCTTCCGTCCCAACGTGGGCGAGCTGACCAAGCTGCGGCACGACGGCCACCGGCACTATGTCGTGGCCTGCCTGATCGGCGCCGTAATCGGCTTCTACGACGGCATGATCGGCCCGGGCACCGGTTCCTTCCTGATCATCGCGCTGGTCTCCGCGATGGGCTACGCCTTCCTGGAGGCCAGCGCCAAGGCCAAGATCGTCAACATGGCCACCAACGCCGGCGCGCTGATGTTCTTCCTGCCGCACGGTTCGCTGCTGTGGGGGCTCGGGCTGGTCCTGGGCGCAGCGAACATGGCCGGCGGCTACCTCGGCGCCCGGACCGCCGTCAGCCGGGGCAGCAAGTTCATCCGGATCGTCTTCCTCGTAGTGGTGGGCGCGCTGATCCTCAAGCTCGGCTCCGACGTCTGGCAAGACGCCTTCGCCTGAAGGACCACGGCCCTCCGGCGCCGGCACCTCCAAGCCCTCCCGGACCGGCGCGGCCAGGCGTAGCATGCAGCTATGCCTGACGGTCCGGACCCCTACCGCGCTGCCCTGGAAGCCGCCGTGCGCCACGCCCACGAATGGCTGGACAGCCAGTCCAGCCGCAAGGTGGCGCCCAGCGCCACTGCAGCGGAACTGGCGGCCGAGTTCGGCGGCCCGCTGCCGGAGACAGGAACCCCCGCCGCCGAAGTGGTGGAGTACCTTGCGGCCAGGGCGGAACCCGGCCTGATGGCCATGCCCTCCGGCCGCTTCTTCGGCTGGGTCATCGGCGGCACGCTTCCGGCCGCGCTGGCGGCCGACTGGCTGGTCAGCGCCTGGGACCAGAACGCCGTACTGCGCTATGCCGCGCCAGCGGTGTCCGCGATCGAGGAAGCCGCCGGGAACTGGCTCGTCGGACTGCTCGGACTTCCGGCGGAGTCCGACGTCGGCTTCACCACCGGAGCGACCATGGCGAATTTCGCCGGGCTCGCCGCGGCCCGCTGGCGGCTGATGACCGACGCGGGCTGGGACCTTGAACGGGACGGGCTCTTCGGCGCCCCCAGGATCCGCTGCCTGGTGGGCCGGGAACGGCACGACTCCGTGGACCTGGCGCTGCGCTACCTCGGGCTCGGGACGCCCACCCCGGTTCCGTCGGACCGGCAGGGACGGATCATCCCGGCCGAACTGGAACGCCAACTCGCCGAGGGCGCCGGTCCGGCCCTCGTCTGCCTGCAGGCAGGGAACCTTCACTCCGGAGCCTTCGACCCGTTTGCCGAGGCGGTCAGGGTGGCGAAGGAGCACGGCGCCTGGGTCCACGTGGATGGCGCCTTCGGGCTCTGGGCCGCCGCCGTGCCCGAACTCGCCGGCCTGACGGCGGGCATGGGGCTGGCCGATTCCTGGGCTACCGACGCGCACAAGACCCTCAACGTCCCCTACGACTGCGGCATCGTCGTGGTCCGGGACCGCACGGCTCTCCGCTCGTCGCTGGGAGTGCACACGAGCTACCTGATCCAAGCCGGGGACGGGGCGGGGGATCCGCTGGAAACCGTCCCGGAGCTCTCCCGACGGGCCCGCGGCGTCCCAGTGTGGGCGGCGCTGAAATCGCTCGGGCGCACCGGGGTGGCAGAGCAGGTCCGCAGGCTGGCCCAGCGCGCCGCGCAGCTCGCCGAACGACTCGCCGGGCTGGACGGAGTCGAGGTGCTCAATGACGTCGGCTACACCCAGGTCTCGCTGGCCTTCGGCGACGACGCGAGCACGCGCGCCGTGACGGCCCGGATCATTGCCGAGGGCCGGGTCTGGATGTCCGGCTCACGCTGGCAGGACCGGGACATCCTGCGGATTTCGGTGAGCAACTGGAGCACGGACGACGACGACGTGGCAGCCGCCGTCGACGCCGTGCGGGACGCTGTGGCAGCGGTCCGGGGGCACCGCTAGGGCTGGCCCGGCTGGTGGATGGCGTCCCCGGGCGCCGGCAGCTCCTGCGGCCCGGGCAGGCCCTCGAGGGTGTTCCCGGCGAGGGTGCTGGCGACCCAGAGCGAGCGGGCCAGGTCGCCGTCGTGGTTCCGTTTGGCCGCGTACCACAAGGCGATGTCCACCTCGCGGGCCAGGGCCCATTGCCGGGCGGTCTCGCCGTCGAGGCCGGCGGCGGAGCTGAAGTCCAGGCAACGCTGCAGCAAGGCTTCGCCGGCGCCGGACCGGGGCAGCTCGGCCAGACGGTTCCAGAGCAGCGGGGCCACCGCGAACTCCGCTTCGCCGATCATGGGCTGCGGGTCGATCGCCTTGAAGTCCCCGGGTTTGAAGTCCCCGGGCGCCGCCGGGGCACCCGGCACGGCGAGGATGTTCAGGAAGTGCAGATCCGTGTGCACCAGCACGTCGGTGCCGGAGCGACGGCCGACGGCGCCGCGGGTCTGGCAGACCTCCAGGGCGGCCTCCAACAGCCAGCGGGGGAAGGGCCGGCCCAGCTGTTCCCAGCTCTCCGGGAGGTCGTCGCTCCATTGCTCGGCGCGGGCCGCCACATGGTCGAACTCGCGCCACTCCGGCCGGCCGTCCGGCGGCAGGCTCAGCTGGTGGACGATGCCGCCCCAGACGTCCGCGGCGGCATCCAGCGGAACGTCCTGCAGCGAGCGCCCGGCGTCGAGCTGCTCAAGTAGCAGCGCGCCGGCGTCGGGGTCGGATGCAAGGGCCAGGACGGCGCCCCGGCCGCCCCACAGCGCCAAGGCGTGGCGTTCGACCAGTGCTTCCTCGTGCGGATAGGCAAGTTTCAGGACCGCCGCTGAGCCGGCCCGCTGGGGCCCAGTCCCGCCGTTATCAGGGCGGCGGCGCACCGGGACCACGACGGCGCCGTGGCCGTGCCAGGGCAGCACGCCGGAGGCGAGGTCAGGCTCGAGCTGCCATTGTTCCAGGCAGCGTCCGATCAGCCGGGGGAGTGACGCCAGCCAGGACCGGCCCTCGGCACTGTTGCCGTAGCGGCCGGTGAGGCCGGGCGGGATCGGGACGGCTGCTGGCGTTCTCATCGCCTCCAGCGTAGTGGCTGGCCTAGGCAGTGATGCCGCTGGCGCCCAGCCAGCTGCCGATCAGGAAGGTCGCCGCCAGTGCCGCGGCACCGCCGATTACCACCCGGACGGCTGCCTTCATCTTCGAGCCGCCGCCAATCCAGGCACCGATGGCTCCGGTCGCCGCGAGGGCCACGAGCACGGCCGCGAAGGTCAGCGGGACACGGATGTTTTCCGGCGGCAGCAGGATGGCCAGCATCGGCAGGATGGCGCCGACCAGGAAGGCGACGGCGGAGGCGAAGGCCGCGTGCCAAGGACTGACGATGTCCGTCTCGTCAATGTGCAGCTCGGCCGACAGGTGCGCGGCCAGGGCATCGTGCGCGGTCAGCTCGGTGGCCACCGTTCGGGCGGTTTCCGGGCTGAGTCCCTTGCCCTGGTAGATGGCGGCCAGCTCCGCCAGTTCCTCCTCGGGCTGTTCGGCCAGCTCGCGGCGTTCCTTCTCGACCAGCGCCTGCTGGCTGTCCTTCTGGCTACTGACCGAGACGTACTCGCCCAGGGCCATGGAGATGGCGCCGCCCACGAGCGCCGCGGAGCCGGCGATGAGGATCGGCCCCGAATCCGTGGTCACACCGGCGACGCCGACGACGACCGCAGCGACCGAGACGATGCCGTCGTTGGCGCCTAGAACCCCGGCCCGGAGCCAGTTGAGCCGGTGCGCGATGTCGTTGTGGTGGGGCTCGTTGTCATGAAGTGCTGCTGCTCCGCTGGTTTCCATGCCTACAGCAAATCATCAGCTGGCGCCGCGGGCCAGTATTGGAAGGCTAAGCAAGGTAAGCAGGACCTTGGTCGTCCGGGGGAGAACCGGCCCGGGACGCCTTGACGCGGACACGTCCGCGGCCAGCCTCAGCCCGCGGGCAGGGAGGGGAACGACGCCGGATCCGCGCCCAGCCCCGGCACCGCTCCCGGGTCCGCGCCCCAGAGGGCGGCGCGGCGCGCAGCGCCCAGCAGCCCCGCGACGGCCCACTTTCGGGTCTCGCCGTCGCTGAGGGCCACGAGGTCCCCGTAGGCGGGCAACGTGGCGGCCTCCAGCGCGGCCAGTCCGGGCCCCGGGGAAGCCAGGAACGACGGGTCCAGGGCGTAGCCGGGTTCCCGTGGAGGGATTGGGGCACACTGCGATCGGCTCAGGGATTCCGCCCCGGAGACCAGCGCTTCGTGCCGCGCGAGCTGATCGGCGGCCGACCTGGCCGCTGCACCGTTCAAGCGGGTCAGTGCCACCTGGTAGCCGTAAACGGTCTCCAGCTCGGTGCTGACCAGGGCTGCCAGGGCGCCCGGCAGCCCGGCGTTCCCGGTTGCGGCTCCGGGGCTGCTGGCGGGCGCGGCCGAAGGCGACGCCGTCGCAGCGGAGCAGGATCCGGCGGGGGCCGCTTCCAGTGCGGCCGCCCCCGGGGCGGGCACCGAGCCAGCAGGGTCGGGGGCGCCGGCCGCGGCGGCGAGGGCGGAGGACTGAAGCAGCTGAGCGGTCCCGACAGCAGCCAGCAGCCGGGCCATCCCGCCGTCGGCCGCGGCTGCATCGCTGAGCCGCTGCCGTCCGCTCTTTGCGAGGTCCGCGGCGAGCCTGGCGGCGTCGGCGGGGACTGCAGAAGCCGCCGCAGAAGTAGCCGCCGTTGCCGGCGCGGCAGCCGGCGCCTGACCTGGGCGCAGCAGTGCGCGGGCCTGGGTTGTCAGCAAACTCACAGTCCGCGTGAGGGCGGCCCGGGCGGCAGCCGGCGCGGCGGGGCGTCCGGTGCCGGTGGGGGCGGCGCCGAGCTGCTCGCCGGCGGTCCGCAACTGCAGGGTATCGGCCAGGGCGGCGGCGCGCGCCTGCTCCGAGAAGGGCGGTTCCGGTGGTTTCGGCGGATTTCCGGGCCTAAACGCGATACCCAGGCTCACCACCACGAGGGCGAGGCAGACGAGGAGGGCCAGCCGGGGAAGGTGCCGGGGAGCCCGGAGCCGCCGTCGTTCTTCCCTGCTGTCGTCTTTCACAACAGACCATGTTGTCATGCCGGCCGGGAAGTGGGTGCACCACGTCGCCGGGAATATCGCTACGCTAGTAGACACAACATCATCTAGCGGGAGGCGGGCGGCATCATGACCAACGCAGAAGCCACGACTTCGACAGACCGGACCGGGACGGGGAAGGCTGAAGCCGCACCCGCTCACAATCTGGAGGCCGAGCGCCTGTACGCGCTCCTCGAGCCTGCAGTCCTGGCAAACCGGCTGTACCTGGAGGACGTTTCCATCCACATTGCCGGCGCCAACCGGGTGGTCCACGTGGTGGTGGACCTGCCGCAGGAGGAGACCGGCGGCGTCAGTCTTGACGTCATCGCCGAGATTTCGAAGACCCTCTCGGACATCCTGGACAACGATCCGAGCACCGACTCGCGCCCCTACGACCTTGAGGTCTCCTCGCCCGGCGTCGGGCGGCCGCTCACCGAGGAACGGCACTGGTACCGCGCCCGCGGACGGCTCGTCACGGTCAACGTGATCCAGGGCGACAACGTCACCGGCCGCATCCAGTCCGTCGACGACGGCGGCGTGACCTTGGTTCCGGAGCTGGCCGTCAAAAAGGGGATGAAGCCCAAGCAGGGCGAACCCGTCAAACTTCCTTTCGACAGGATCCGTAGTGGAAAAGTCGAGATAGAGTTCAGCCACCTCGAAGAGGCCGGTCTGGAGAACGACAATGGACCTTCCGAGGAGGCCTAATGGATATTGACATGAGCGCACTGAGACTCCTGGAGCGTGAGCGCGAAATCCCGCTGGATCTCCTGATTCCGACCATCGAGCAGGCCCTGCTGGTGGCCTACCACAAGACCCCGGGGGCCTTCGAGAAGGCCCGTGCAGAGCTGGACCGCAAGAGCGGCCACGTGACGATCTGGGCCACCGAAATCGACGACGACGGCGCGCCGATCGGCGAGTTCGAGGACACCCCGGCCGGCTTCGGCCGCATCGCGGCGAGCACCGCGCGGCAGATCATCCTGCAGCGCCTTCGCGACGCCGAGGACGACAACGTGCTGGGCCAGTTCAAGGGCCGCGAGGGCGAACTCGTCGCGGGCACCATCCAGCAGGGCAACAACCCGCACATGATCCAGGTCAACCTCGGAACGGTGGAGGCGCTGCTGCCGCCGCCCGAGCAGGTTCCAGGCGAGAAGTACACCCATGGCAACCGGCTCCGCGCTTTCGTGATCGACGTGCACCGCGGTACCAAGGGCCCCTCGATCACGCTGTCCCGGTCCCACCCCGGGCTGGTCCGGAAGTTGTTCGAGCTGGAAGTCCCGGAGATCGCGGACCGCTCGGTCGAGATCGTCGCGCTGGCCCGCGAGGCCGGCCACCGCACCAAGATCGCGGTGAAGGCCAACACCCCCGGCATCAACGCCAAGGGTGCCTGCATCGGCGAAATGGGTTCGCGCGTCCGGGCCGTGATGACTGAACTGAACGACGAAAAGATCGACATCGTCGACTACAGCGACGATCCCGCCTCGTTCATCGCCAGCGCGCTCTCGCCGTCACGGGTGAATTCGGTCACCATCACGGATGAGGCCACCCGGTCCGCCCGCGTGGTCGTCCCGGACTACCAGCTCTCCCTGGCCATCGGCAAGGAAGGCCAGAATGCACGCCTGGCCGCCAAGCTCACCGGATGGCGGATCGACATCGTCTCCGACGCCGCGGAGAACCGCGACAAATAGCACCGGACCGGGGCCGTCCCGCGGCACCCGCGCCCGTGGCCCCTCCGGGGTTCCCGCGTAGCCCCCGTTTCGGGCGACGGGGGCCGGAGGGGCTAGAATAGACATGACCGCGCCTAACGGCCGGTGTCCGCGTGCCTTCGACGCGACCGGTTTTCCGACCGGGAGCCGGGGGCCGGCAGATGCGTACTGGCAGGAAGATACTCGTAGTGGCAGAAGTGCAACACCTCGGGAATCAGCCGCAGCGCACCTGCATCGGATGCCGGAAGAAGGGTCTGCGGTCGGAGTTAGTCCGGCTCGTCGCCGATGCCAGCGGTTCATCCGCTGTCGTGGTGGATGAACGACGCCGGATGGCTGGCCGGGGTGCATGGCTGCACCCCAGCGAAAAGTGCCTGGCACTGGCGGTCAAACGTCGAGCGTTCGGACGCGCCCTCAATGGCGCTGCCGGAACCGCCGACGTCGAACGCCGGATCACGGCAGGCACGCAAGCAGTGGACACCCCGGTGGCCGCAGCAACAACCGTCCAACCTGAAAGCGGGTCAGAAAACTGATGGAAACCCGATGAGTTCCCAGCGATGAGTGCGCAACGATGACAACTTTGTTGCGCTCTGCAATGGGCCTTTCAGCTGCAATCGCGGCGGAGGCCCGCAGTAAGAAGTAGACGGTTCGTGCCTGGCTCGGTGCGGACCGAGACAGGAGAAATGTGGCCAAGGTCCGCGTACATGAGCTTGCAAAAGAGCTCGGTATTACTTCCAAAGATGCAGTAACCAAACTGCAGGAACTGGGCGAATTCGTTCGCTCCGCCTCTTCCACCATTGAGGCCCCCGTTGTGCGGAAACTCCGCAACGCCTACCCCGACGCGCCTGCCGCTCCGAAGTCCGAAGCGCCCGCGTCCGCCCCCAAGGCCAGCCCCGCAGCGACACGACCGGCGCCCGCGCCGGCTCCGGCCGCGCCGAAGGCCGCCGAAACCAAGACTGAAGCCCCGGCTCCGTCGGCTCCCTCTGCTCCGGCCGAGGCGCCCGCAGCAGCGGCACCCGCCGCCGCTCCGGCTGCCGAGGCCCCGGCGGCTCCGTCCTCCGGCGCCAAGCCCGGCGCACGTCCGGCACCGAAGGCCGAAACCCCGGCTGCTCCGGCACGCCAGGGCGGCTCGGCGCCGCGTCCGGGCGGACCCCGTCCCGGCAACAACCCGTTCGCCACGTCCCAGGGCATGCCCCGCGGCCGCGGCGGCGACAACGAACGCACCTCCCGTCCGGGCAATAACCCGTTCGCTCCTTCCCAAGGCATGCCGCGTCCGGGCGGAAGCCGCACCGAGGGCGAACGCCCCGGCGGCCCCCGTCCCGCAGCAGGCGCTGGTGGTCCCCGTCCGGGCGCACCCCGTCCGGCCGGCGCTGCCGGTGCACGTCCGGGCGCTCCGCGTCCGGCCGGCGCTGCCGGTGCACGTCCGGGCGCTCCGCGTCCGGCCGGCGCTCCCGGCGCCCGTCCCGGAGCCGGCGGAAACCGTCCGACTCCCGGCATGATGCCTAACCGCACCGAACGTCCCGCACCCGCTGGTGCCGGCCGTCCCGGCGGCGGCGGCCGTGGTCCGGGCCGCCCGGGTGGCGCTCCCGGAACCGGTGCTCCCGGTGCCGGCGGCGGCGCTCCGGCCGGCGGTGGCTTCGGCAAGGGTGGCCGCGGTCGCGGTGGCACCCAGGGTGCCTTCGGCAAGGGCGGTGCAGGCCGCGGCAAGCAGCGCAAGTCGAAGCGTGCCAAGCGCCAGGAACTCGAGCAGATGAGTGCCCCCTCGCTGGGTGGCGTGAGCGTACCCCGCGGCGACGGCAACACCATTGTCCGGCTCCGCCGCGGCTCGTCGATCACGGACTTCGCCGACAAGATCGAGGCAAACCCGGCCGCACTGGTGACGGTCCTGTTCCACCTCGGCGAAATGGCCACGGCCACGCAGTCGCTGGACGAGGAAACCTTTGCCCTGCTGGGCGAGGAGCTTGGCTACAAGCTCCAGGTCGTCTCGCCGGAGGACGAGGAGCGCGAGCTGCTCTCCGGCTTCGACATTGACTTCGAAGCGGAGCTGGAAGCCGAAGGCGACGAGGAGCTTGAGGCTCGTCCGCCGGTAGTTACCGTCATGGGCCACGTTGACCACGGTAAGACCCGGCTGCTCGATGCCATCCGCAAGTCCGACGTTATGGCGGGCGAGCACGGCGGCATCACGCAGCACATCGGTGCGTACCAGGTCACGCACAACCACGAGGGCACCGATCGCAAGATCACCTTCATCGATACTCCGGGCCACGAGGCGTTCACCGCCATGCGTGCCCGTGGTGCGAAGGTCACCGATATTGCCATCCTCGTGGTGGCAGCGGACGACGGCGTTATGCCGCAGACCATCGAAGCGCTCAACCACGCCCAGGCGGCCAACGTGCCGATCGTCGTGGCCGTGAACAAGATCGACAAGGAAGGCGCCAACCCGGAAAAGGTCCGCGGCCAGCTGACCGAGTACGGCCTGGTTCCGGAAGAGTACGGTGGTGACACCATGTTCGTTGAGGTCTCTGCCCGCCAGAACCTCAACATCGACGAGCTGCTCGAGGCAGTCCTGCTCACCGCGGACGCCGCCCTCGACATGCGCGCCAACCCGAACAAGGACGCCCGCGGTATCGCGATCGAAGCCAACCTGGACAAGGGCCGCGGTGCGGTCGCTACCGTCCTGGTCCAGTCCGGCACGCTGCACGTCGGCGACACGATCGTGGCAGGCACGGCCCACGGCCGCGTCCGCGCCATGTTCGACGACGACGGCAGCGCGCTGACCGAGGCCGGCCCGTCCCGCCCCGTTCAGGTGCTGGGTCTGTCCAACGTCCCGCGCGCCGGTGACACCTTCTTCGTGACCGCTGACGAGCGCACCGCCCGCCAGATCGCCGAGAAGCGTGAAGCCGCAGACCGCAACGCCGCCCTGGCCAAGCGCCGCAAGCGCATCAGCCTGGAAGACTTCGACCAGGCCGTCGCCGAAGGCAAGATCGACACCCTCAACCTCATCCTCAAGGGTGACGTGTCCGGTGCGGTTGAAGCCCTCGAAGACGCGCTGCTCAAGATCGATGTCGGCGAAGGTGTCCAGCTCCGCGTTATCCACCGCGGTGTCGGTGCGATCACGCAGAACGACGTCAACCTGGCAACGGTCGACTCCGCCGTCATCATCGGCTTCAACGTCAAGCCCGCCGAGCGTGTTGCCGAACTGGCAGACCGCGAAGGCGTGGACATGCGCTTCTACTCCGTCATCTACGCAGCAATCGATGACATCGAAGCAGCCCTCAAGGGCATGCTCAAGCCGGAGTACGAAGAGGTCCAGCTTGGTACCGCCGAGGTCCGCGAAGTGTTCCGTTCTTCCAAGTTCGGCAACATTGCAGGCTCGATCGTCCGCTCCGGTGTCATCCGGCGCAACGCGAAGGCCCGCATCACCCGCGACGGCAAGATCATCGGCGACAACCTCACCGTTGAGACGCTCAAGCGCTTCAAGGACGACGCAACCGAGGTCCGCACGGACTTCGAGTGTGGTATCGGCCTTGGCTCGTACAACGACATCAACGAAGGTGACATCATCGAGACCTTCGAGATGCGCGAAAAGCCGCGCGTCTAAGTCGGTCCGCCTGATGGCGAGTCAGCAGTAACAGGTGCGGGGCCGTTGGATTCTTTCCGGCGGCCCCGCCCCTGCGCTGGGCGGCCAACGTCTGACGACGTCGGCCGCCCAGCTCCGGCAGGCCCGATGCCACTCCCAGGCCGCCGGAAAAAATCTAACGGGAGTCCGTCGTAGGCTTGACTTAGGCGCGTGGCACCAAACTCACCAATGTGCGGCATTCGTTTCGGCGTCGTCGTACATCCAAATTTTTTAGGAGTGGAAATGGCTGATCCCGCACGGGCTGCCAAGTTGGCGCAGCGGATTAAGGTTGTCGTCGCTGAGGCTTTGGGCCGGAGGGTGAAGGATCCCCGGTTGGAAGGCGTGACCGTAACCGACGCGCGTGTGACCAATGATCTGCAGCACGCGACCGTCTACTACACCGTCTTCGGCGACGAGGTGGCCCAGGCCGACGCGGCCAAGGGCCTGGAGAAGGCCAAGGGTGTGCTGCGCCAGGAAGTCGGCCGCAACATCACCGTCCGGTTGACGCCGACGCTGGAATTCGTGGCCGACCAGATCCCCGTGGTGGCCTCGAACCTTGAGGAACTGCTGCGCGAGGCCAAGAAGCGCGACGCCGAGGTTGCGGCCCTGGCCGCCAGCGCCAAGCACGCCGGCGACGCCGATCCGTACAAGAGCGACATCCCGGAGGACGTCGAGCTCGACGAAGACGACTTCGACGAAGAGGACACTGACCTCACCGCCGACGGCGACGTCGACGAGGACAGCAACAAGTAACCCCAGCACCGCCAGAACTGGCCGGACCCGGAAACGGGCCCGGCCAGTTCTGTGTCCGCCAGGGCTCCGGAGGACTTTGGACTCTATGCCCGGTCCCGGCCCGAGCGTCCCATGGAGGCATGACTGCGGGCAAGTGGAACGGCGGCGACCGGCCGTGACGACGACGCTCCTCAAGTGCCCCCAGTGCGGCACGACCAACCGCATACCGGCCGCTGCGGCCGGGCACCCGCGCTGCGGCAAGTGCCGCCGGGACCTGCCGTGGATTGTCGAGGCCGGCGACGCAGACTTTGCCCCCGTCGCGGAGCGGTCCCCGGTGCCCGCCCTGGTGGACTTCTGGGCGGCGTGGTGCGGCCCATGCCGGATGGTCAGCCCGGTACTGGACAAACTGGCGCAGGAACGGGCCGGCCGGGTCAAACTCGTCAAGGTGGATGTGGACAAGTCTCCGGAGCTTTCCCGGCGCTTCGATGTGCAGGCGATTCCCACCATGCTGGTGATCGCCAACGGCAAGGTCGTGGCACGGCAGGCGGGAGCCCCGCCGGCTGCTGCCCTGCGCAGTTGGCTGGACGGTGCGCTGGCAGCCCGGCCCGAAGGGAGCAAGCAATGACTGAAATCCTGCGCTACGAGGTCGGGTCGGGAACGGTGCTGGTGGTGGTCGAGGAAGGCAGCTTCGGCGTCGAACGGCCGGCGCGCAACGAACTCGGCATCCTCGACGCCGGCCGGCGGCTTGAAGACGCCCTTGCCGCGGTGAGGCCGGCAGCCAGGGCCGCTGCCGACGTGATGAGGGAGCTCGCTCCCGAACATCTGGAACTTCAATTCGGGGTGAAGCTGGCCGGCGAAGCGGGGGCCATCATCGCGAGGAACTGCTCCGAGGGACACTTCATCGTCAAGATGTCCTTCAGCGCGGCGCAGGCGCCGCTGCCGTTGCCGGAAGACGAAATCCGGCTTTGAGCCGGTAACCCTGATCCGGATCGGCCGGCGTCGCTGCCTCAGCGCCGCCGTCGGGCGCCCAGGCCGCCCAGCAGCGGGGAGCCCATCCCCAGCAGGAAGCCGAAGTCATACCAGTTGCCGGCCCGCCCCATGTTGTAGAAGGGGAACTCCCGCCAGGCCCCGAAGACGTGGGCGATCAGCACAATCCAGGCCGTGAGCCCGTTCCAGATGCCCCACAACAAGTCCTGCCACCACATGAGGTCCTCCTCCCGGGCCAGCCGCGCACCCGCCGTGAATCCGCCCGCACCCGCGTTTGGTCAGGCTACTGCCTGGCGCGCCCGGGCGGTAGGACTAGACGGCCGGGTCGCGGGCAGGGAGCCGGCCCAGGCCTTCCACAAGCTCCGCCTGGCTGCCGCACAGGGCAATCCGGATCCAGCCTTCGCCGATGGAGCCGAACGCGGTGCCCGGGGCGAAGGACACTCCGGAGTCCCCGAGGAAGCGCCGCACCCAGGCCCGAACGTCTCCGCCGCTGACGTGCGAGACGTCGGCCCAGAGGTAGAAGGCGCCCTGCGCGGTGAGGAACGGGATGCCCTTGGACTCCAGCACGGCGGAGGCGGCGTCCCGATTGGCCCGGTAATGCGCGTGGGCGTGGCTGACGTAGTCCTGCGGGCCGGTCAGGGCTGCCAGCGCGGCATACTGCGAGGGCGACGCGACGCAGGAAACGATCGCCTCCATCACGTTGTTCATCTGCTGCTCGATCCCCGGCGGGCAGATCAGCGCACCGATGCGCAGCCCCGTAAGCCCGTAGGTCTTGGACAGGGTCAGGGAGGTGAACACCCTGGCCTCGCCGGGAACGTCGCTGTCGAAGCGGGCCGGGCTGATGTGCGGTACGTCATAGGTGAAGGCCTCGTAGCACTCGTCCGAGATGATCCAGAGATCGTGCCGCCGGGCCAGCTCCAGGAGGCTGCGGGTGAGTTCCTCGCCCAGCACGGCCCCGAGCGGGTTGGACGGGGAATTGAGGATCAGGACCTTGGTCCGCGGCGTGATCAGCGCTTCGATGTCTTCGATCCGCGGCTGGAAGTCGTGGTCCGGGTAGAGCGGGTATCCGACCGGGACGGCATGCAGCAGGCTGGCCGTCATCGCAAAGGTCGGGTAACCCGGATTGGGGATCAGGATTTCGTCGCCGGGGGAGAGCAACAAGGTCATGGCAAAGTGCAGGCCCTGCTGCGCGCCGTCGACGACGTACACCCGTTCGGCGCCGACCGGCGTCGCATTGTGCTCGCGGAATCTGGCTGCGAAGGCTTCCCGCAG
Source organism: Arthrobacter sp. 10T44 (assembly GCF_056393885.1). NCBI lineage: Bacteria > Bacillati > Actinomycetota > Actinomycetes > Micrococcales > Micrococcaceae > Arthrobacter > Arthrobacter sp. 10T44. The sequence goes on from NZ_JBFTGT010000010.1 coordinate 109,056, forward strand.
CGCCGGAATGCCGGCATTGGGGGTGTAGTTGGTCTCGTCACGGTCCAGGCAGGCCATCCCGGCCTCGAGGATGTGCCGGGGGAGGGCAAAGCCCGGCTCGCCGATGCTCAGCACGATCGCGCCGGGCGTGTGCCAGGCGGCCTCGGTGATTTCGCGGATCTGGTTGACGGGAACGTCGCGGACGTGGGCTGCAAGCTCGGGCATGTCTGCCATCCTAGCCGTGGCCGGCTGCCAGGCCCGGGCGTCCGCGCCGGGGGCCGTCCCGGCGCGGATATACTGGGAGGCGTGCTTTCTGGACTGGTAATAGTGGATAAGCCGCAAGGCTGGACCAGCCACGATGTGGTTGGACGGATGCGGCGGATCGCCGGTACCCGAAAGGTGGGCCACGCCGGAACGCTGGACCCCATGGCAACCGGGGTGCTGGTGCTCGGCATCAACAAGGCGACCCGCCTGCTGACCTACATCGTGGGCACCTCCAAGACCTACACCGCCACCATCCGCCTTGGCGAGTCGACCGTCACGGACGACGCCGAAGGCGAGGTCACCGCAACCCGCAGTGCCGCCGCGGTCACCGAGGAAGGCATCCGGGCCGGCGTCGCCGCCCTGACCGGCGAGATCCAGCAGGTTCCCAGCAGTGTCAGTGCCATCAAGGTCAACGGTGAGCGTGCCTACGCCCGCGTCCGTTCCGGGGAAGATGTGAAGCTCGCCGCACGGCCTGTGACGATCTACCGCTTCGACATCCACGAACTCCGCCGCACGCAGGACGGCGAAGCCCTGGACTTGGACGTGACCGTGGAGTGTTCCTCCGGCACGTACATTCGTGCCCTCGCCCGGGATCTCGGCGAGGCCCTCGGTGTTGGAGGCCACCTCACCGCCCTGCGCCGGACCCAGGTTGGCCCCTACAGCCTGGAGCAGGCGCGCACCCTGGAGCAGCTGGCCGAGGAATTGGACGTCCTGGAGATGTCTCAGGCAGCCCGGGCGCTCATGCCCAACCGGGAGCTCACGGCGGAAGAAACCACGGAACTGTCCTTCGGCCGCAGGATCGCGGCGGGTGCCGCTGCCGGCACGCCGGACGCCGCAACGCCGGAGAAGCCCGCGGCCGCGTTCGCGCCGGACGGCTCACTCGTGGCGCTGCTGGCCGACGCCGGAAGCTATGCCAAGCCCGTGCTGGTCTTCGCGCCGGACAATGAAAAACCGGCCGCCGGGAAGACTGCCTCCGTGACGCCTTCCTCCGCGCCTTCCTCGGCGCCTTCCTCCGCAGAGCCGGCGGGCTAGCCTTGGACGCGTATTTCTACATCATCCTGGTGGTAGGGCTGCTCTCCACCCTCCTTTGCGTCGGTGCCGGCATCCTGAAGAAGGCCCCGAACGATGCGACAATCCTCTCGGTGGCCGCCGTCGAACTGTCCCTGCTGGTCTATCTGGTGGGTTCGATTATCCGGGTCGCGTCGGGGGAGCACATCGCGGGGGAGCCCTGGGAGTTTTGGGGCTACTTGGTCACAGCGCTGATGCTCCCGGTCGGCGCGGTGTACTGGGCCATCCTGGAACGCACCCGGTGGAGCAATTTCGTGCTGGCGGCTGTCGGCGTCACCGCGCTGGTGATGGCGGCCCGAATGAACCAGATCTGGTACTGACGTGGAAGAGGCAAAGAAGAACATGACGGCTTCACAGCACACTGGCGGCGACGCCGGGACCACCGCCGGGCAGCCGAGCGAAACCGCCGCCGGGACCGCCCGCCCGGCGTCGAAGGATACCCGCAACACCGGACCGGGCCGGCTGCTGATTGCTGTCTATGCGGTGTTCGCGCTCTCGGCAACCGCCCGGGCCGGGTACCAGATCCTCACCAAGTTCTCCGAGGCGCCGCTTGCCTACCTGCTGTCCGCCTTCGCCGCCGTCGTCTACATCGTGGCGACCGTGTCCCTCGCGAAGGCCGGCCGGACCTGGTTCAAGGTGTCCGTGACCGCCGTCCTGGTCGAGCTGATCGGGGTTCTGGTGGTCGGAGCGCTCAGTCTTTTCGATGCGGTCAACTTCCCGCACGAGACGGTTTGGTCCTTGTTTGGCCGCGGCTACGGCTTCATCCCGCTGCTGCTGCCGATCCTTGGCCTCATCTGGCTTTACCGCCGCCGCCCGGCGCCCAAGCAGGCCTGACCCGGCTTTCCGCCCAACCGATGGAGCCCCCGACGTGGGGCTACTTGCCGTGCCCCGGCGGCGCCGAATAGTAAGCAGACTTGCCAAATACATAGTAAGCATGCTTATGGTAGGACCGGAGTGCGGCGTGTGATAGCCGCGCACCTTAAGTTTGTCCACCGGAGCGAGGGAGGCATCATGAGCATTGTGAACGCCGTTCCCCGAGCAACATGGGAACCGAAAAGAGCAGGCAAAGGGCGCCGGTCCGGGTGCCGCGGATGAGCGAGAGCGCGGACAATAATCCGGCCACTAAGAGGTGGCGGACGGATCAGCTCTTATCCATGGCCGCACGGGTGGTAGAGCGGCGCAAGGACCAGGCCCTGGCGGCGCTGGGCCTGTCGCACGCCGCCGTGATAGCCCTCCAGGGTTTGGCCGGGGGGCCGTTGAACCAGGAGCAGCTGGCGCGCCGGATCGCGGTCCAGAGCCAGTCCTTGGGGAAGGTGCTCGGCCGGCTCGAAGAGTCCGGCCTCGTCACCCGAACCAGGGACCAGCGCGACCGCAGGCAGTTCTCTGTGGCCCTGACGACGTCGGGTATCGCCGCGCTGGCGACTGCGCATCGGATCGAGCGCGACGCGCTTCCCGAGGACCTGGAGGGCTGGACCACGCTGCAGCAGGATCTTGCCAGGATACTGGCCGCCTTCGAGGTCCCGGGCCGGTACTGAGCGCTGCTCTTTCCTGCGGGGACACCCTGCTGTGATTGGCTGAGAGTCTTACTGGCCAGCTGCACGGCCCAGGCGTCCGTTCGACGGCGGAGCCGCTGGCCTTAGCGCCACGTGGCGCCGCCGTCGTCGTCGCTGGCGTTACTTGCCTGACGTGCCTGACGTGCCGGCTCCGTCACTATCGCGGCGGTCACCTTCGCGGGGAGCCTGAAGCCTGCGACGCAGCGCGGGCCACGCGGCCGCAAACCCCGGGTGGAGCTCTTTGTCGCCCACACCCTCAAGGCTGACCCACTGCAATTCAAGGCTTTCCGGGTCGCTAATGGCCGGTTCGAAGGGCTCGACGACCTGGGCGGCCACGGTCGTGTAGGACCAGTACCCGACGTCGAACACCGAGGTGAACAGCACGCGGACGGATTCGGGCGGTACCGCGGCCTCCTCGTTGGCCTCCCTGAGCGCGCCGTTGACGGCGTCCTCACCCTGATGCAGGGCGCCGCCGGGAAGTCCCCACGTTCCGCCCTGGTCGCTCCAGGTGGCGCGGTGCTGCAGCAGCACACCCTTCGCAGCATCATGGACGAGCAGTCCCGCGGAGCCGAAGCGGCCCCAGAAGCGGCCGTGTTCGCCTTCCACCCAGGCATCGCCGGGGTCCCGCGGTCCGAGCGGCCGGCGGGGCTCGAGGTACGGGTTGCGCGGGGGCGTTTCCTGCTCTTCCGGCTTTGCGCTTGCGGCCGACAGATCTTCAGCGGGGTCCTGTTGGGCTGGCTGCGGGGAGACTGAGCTGTCCATCCGGCTAGTCTGTCATGCCGCCGTCTGGCGGATCCGGGCCGCGTGTGAGCTGTTTCAAAATGTGTCCTACCCTCCTGCTTGGATTGGTCCATGGGAATCAGTGCCGCGGTCGCCTTTGCTCCAGGCGGCCGGGTGGTGATGTCCGGGGGTTTTCCGTGGCCGGTCCCGTGCAGGTTCCGCGCCGCTGCCGCCCCCGTCCTAAGAGGGCGACGGCTGTTCCGGTGCGGGCAATAATGTCGTAGGTCCACGGCAGAATTGATTCATGGGAACCAGTGCAGCCCTCATTGCTCGGCCGGCCGGCTGGCCGGGCGATGATGTCCGCCGGGGTCGGTCACTGCGTAGCGTTCTGGGACAGCTACGGGAGTTGACCGCGACGGCGGCCGGGGATGCGGCGCTGTTCGGGTTCGGTGAGGCCGTGGAGTTCGCCGCCGGGGTCGAAGAGGCTGCCCGGGCCTTGGAATACCTGCAGGTTGTTGCTGCCGGGGCGGTGAACCGGACCCGCAAGGAGGCTGCCGCCGAGAACGCCCCGGTCCTCGATGACGGCTACCGCAAGACCGGCGAGTTCCTGCGGGACCGGCTCCAGATCACCGCCGTCGAGGCCCACCGCCGGCTGGCCCTGGCCGGGGACGTGTTGCCGCGGACCGGGATCACCGGCCAGCCGCTCCCGCCCCTGCGCGAGGAACTCGCCGACGCCGTGGCCGCCGGTACGGTCCCGTCGCGGTCCGCGACCATCATCACCCTCGCCCTGGCCCGGGTGCGGCCGCTGTGCGATGCGGAGACGGCCGCCCGGATGGAACATGCCCTGACCCGGACCGCAGTGGAGCACGACCCGGATTTCCTGGCCCGGGTCGCGAGGCGCTGGACGGACGCGATCGACCAGGACGGCGCCGAACCCTCCGAGGAGGTCCTGCGCCAGTTACAGGGCGCGTTCCTCCGGAAACCCCGCCACGGCCTGCAACATCTGGAAATCTTCGCCGCGACCGAACAGTTCGAACACCTGCTGACCGTGATGAACACCGCCACCAACCCCCGCACCGGCACCGAGGCTCCCGATGATGCGGCAACCGGGAGCGCGGGCAGCGAACCCGGCAGCGCGGCCGGCGGCGTGGCGGGCACCGAAGAAACACTGCTCGACCGGCGGTCGAGGCCGCAGAAATCCCTCGACGGCCTGGTCGGCGCCTGCAAAGTGGCCCTGGCTTCCGGCGCACTGCCCGCCACCGGAGGGCTCCGGCCCCAGGTCATGGTCACCATCGATTACCGCGAC
>NZ_JBFTGT010000011.1:0-90571 GCF_056393885.1 Arthrobacter sp. 10T44
GCTTCGTCCCAAGAGTCTTGAGCTGAGCAACATCTGCACCCCAAATAGCCATTCGAAAAAACTCCTTAGTTCACCGGACCCGAAACTCTCGGCATCCCCAGCGGCCCCCGGCTGATCCGGAAGATCCAATGCCTCGAACCTACCCTGCCTCGCAAAAAACTGTCGATGGGCAGGCCTCCCCATTGGGTTACTTGCCGAAGCTGCGCAGCCGCAGCGAGTTGGCCACCACCAGCACGGAGCTGGCCGCCATCGCCGCGCCGGCGATCATTGGGTTGAGCAGGCCCAGCGCAGCAACCGGAATGCCGATGGCGTTGTAGAAGAAGGCCCAGAACAGGTTCGTCTTGATCGTGGCCAGGGTCCGGCGGGACAGCTCGATGGCCTGCGCGACCTGCCCCAGATCGTTGCCCATCACGGTCAGGTCCGCGGCTTCGATGGCGACGTCGGTGCCGGAGCCCATTGCGATGCCCAGATCCGCCTGGGCCAGCGCTGCGGCGTCGTTCACGCCGTCGCCGGCCATGGCCACCGTGGCGCCGCCGGCCTGCAGCCTCCGCACGGCGTCGACCTTGCCCTCCGGCAGGACCCCCGCGAAGACGTCCTCCGGCGGGATGCCGACGGCGGCGGCCACCTGGCCGGCCACCGCGGCGTTGTCGCCGGTCAGCAGGATGGGCCGCAGCCCCAGCTCCCGAAGCCGGGCGATTGCCGCAGCGGAGCCGGGCTTCAGCGTGTCGCGCAGGCTCACGATGCCGGCCGGTTCGCCGTCCACGGCCACCCAAATGGCGGTGGCCCCGGACTGCTCGGCGGCGGACAAGGCTTCGCGCTGCGCTCCGGAGACCGCAACGCCGTTCCCCTGCAGCCAGCCGGACCGGCCCACCGTAACGAGGCGGCCTTCCACGCTGCCGCGGACACCGCCGCCCGGGGCCGAGTGGAAGCCGACGACGGCGGGCAGCCGCGCGTCGTCGCCGCGCCCCCGCTCCGCGCTGAGCGCCGCTGCCGCGATGGCCCGGGCGATGGGGTGTTCGGACGCGGCCTCTGCTGCGCCGGCGAGCTGCAGGACCTCGTTTTCGCTGAACGGGGCGAACGCGCTGGTGCCGGCGACGGCAAGGTGCCCGGTGGTGACGGTGCCGGTCTTGTCCAGCAGGATGGTGTCCACGGTGCGGGTGTCCTCGAGCACCTGCGGGCCCTTGATCAGGATGCCCAGCTGGGCGCCGCGGCCTGTGCCAGTGAGCAGGCCGACCGGGGTGGCGAGCCCGAGGGCGCACGGGCACGCGATCACCAGCACCGCGACGGCCGCCGTGAAGGCGGCGCGAAGCTCGGCGTCGCTGACCTCCGGCCCGGCCAAGAGCAGCCACGCACCGAAGGTGAGCGCGGCGATGGCGAGGACCACGGGGACGAAGACGGCGCTGATGCGGTCTGCGAGCCGGGCGATCGGGGCCTTCCCCGACTGCGCCTGGGAGACCAGCCGGCCCATCTGGGCCAGGGTGGTGTCGGCGCCGACCCGCGTGGCGCGGACCAAGATCCGGCCGGAGGTGTTGATGGTGGCCCCCGTGACGGGGCTGTCCGGACCGACTTCAACCGGCACCGATTCCCCCGTCACCAGGGAGGCGTCAACGGCGGAGGCGCCCTCGATGACCACGCCGTCGGTGGGGATCTTCTCGCCCGGGCGGACCACGACGACGTCCCCGACCCGGAGCCGGTCCGCGGGCACCGGGAACTCGGTGCCGTCGCGGAGCACGGTGGCATCCTTGGCGCCCAGATCCAGCAGGGCCTTGAGCGCGTCACCGGCCTTGCGCTTGGCGTTCGCCTCCAGGTAGCGGCCGAGCAGCAGGAAGGTCGTGACGACCGAGGCGACCTCGAAGTACAGGCCGGCCGAACCCATGCCCTCCATGCCCGGGTGCTCGGTCAGGCGGGGATCGGCCAGGAGCTGCCAGGCCGAGAAGATATAGGCAGCCGATACGCCGATCGACACCAGCGTGTCCATGGTGGATGACAGGTGCCGGGCGTTCACTGCCGCGGCCCGGTGGAACGGCCACGCCGCCCAGCTGACCACCGGCAACGCCAGCGCGGCGGCAACCCAGCCCCAGTTCGGGAACTGGACGGCCGGGAGCATCGAGAGCACGAAAACCGGGACGGTGAGGGCGGCCGCGACAACCAGCCGGGGCTTCAGCGTCGCCGCAGGTCCTGCGGCAGCCTCCTCGGCCGGGGAGGCAGGCTCCCGCAGGGTCCGCACCGTGGCCTTGTAACCGGCTGCGTTCACTGTCGCAGCGATCTGCTCGTCTGAGATGTTGGCCGGGACGGTGACCCGGGCGGACTCCAGCGGGAGGTTAACCGAAGCCTGCACGCCGTCGAGCTTTCCCAACTTGCGCTCGACCCGGCCGACGCAGGAGGCGCAGGTCATGCCCTCGATGTCGAGTTCAATCACCCGGCTTCCGGACTGGTCCAGCAGTTGCGCGTTGCTCACGGTATGTTCTCCTCGGTCGTGCTCGGTGAAGTCCTGCTCAGGTCCTGCTTTCGGGAGGCCGCCCGGCGCCGGGCTCAGGCCTCGTTCGCGACCACCAGGTAGCCCGCCTCGGCGACCGCTTCGCCGATTTCGGCGGGCGAGAGTGCCTTGTCGGAGGTGATGGTGACGGTGGAGATCCCGCCCGCGTTGAGGTCGACGTCGACGCTTTCGACGCCCGCCAGCGCTTCTAGTTCTTCGGAGACGGAGGACACGCAGTGCCCGCAGGTCATCCCGGATACCTCGACGGTGGTGGAAACGGTGCTCATGGCTTGCTCCTTGGTGGGGGACTGGTTTACCAGTCCGGTCGTGTTGTGGGAGGTGTGGTGAGTGGTGTTGCCACTACCGCAGCAGGCGCCCGATGGCATCGGTGGCCTCCTTCACTTTGAAGTCGATGGCTTCGGCGCGAAGTTCCGGATCCGGTTCCGCGGCCGCCCCGACCACGCAGTGGCCGATGTGTTCTTCCACCAGACCGAGGCTGACGGCGTGCAGGGCCTTGGTGACGGCGGCGACCTGGGTCAGGATGTCGATGCAGTACTTGTCCTCATCGACCATCCGGGCAATGCCGCGGACCTGGCCCTCGATCCGTTTGAGCCGCTTGAGGTAGGCGTCCTTGTTGGCGGTGTAGCCGTGCTGCTGGGGCGGTGCGCCCTCCAGGGGCGCCACGATGGAGGCGTCGGACTCGTTCATCCCATCAAGTTATACCCCCCAGGGGTATATGGCAAGTACCCTCCGGGGGTACCGTGACGGGAAAAGGAATTCTGTCCGGAAATTAAAGAGCTCCGGAGTGCGTTATTGGGGGATACGCACTCCGGAGCAGCTATGGGGTAGGGGTTTCCCGCCTACGAATACAACCTTACTTGGCAGTAGAGACGATGCGCCAGCACCTCGAATAACTACTTTCGCTTTATTTTCCCGGGCCGGTCAGGAGCCGCGGCGGGGCCTGCCCGCCCCGCTGGACCGCACCGGGACGATGAGGACCGGGCGGTCCTGATGATGGCTGAGCCAGGCGGCCACCGATCCGTTGAGTGCAGCAGTGAGCCGGTGCCCGAGTCCGGGTTCGGGAGTACCGACGATGATCATGGCCGCACCGGCGTCCGCCGCCAGCCGGCCGAGCGCCCGGGCGGGATCCCCGGCCAGGGTCCGCAGGTTCCATTCCACCCCCGGGACATCGCAGACGGCGGCGATCTCGGACCGCAGCCGCTCGGTGGCTGCCCGGATCTCCGCATTGTCGGCCTCCGGGTGGAGCGAGAGCCGGTGCGCGGACCGGGCCGGATCCCACTCCACGAGGTAGCTGGCCTCGTCCACGTAGGCACAGACCAGCGGGGCGGAAAGGCTTCTCGCCAGTGTCACCGCCGTTTCAAGCACCTCCGGGGGCTGGCCCGGGAGGACGCCGACAACCAGAGGTGCTGGGCTCATGCGCTCTGCGGGCATACCCAATTCTTGCCCCGGCTCTTCCGGCCCGGCTAGGGCCTTCCTCCCTTGATCGACTCCGGCGCCGGGCCTACGGTTGGAGGACACGGGAAGGGCGGCAGCGGTGGAAATCTTCATGTGGTGGCTGGACCTGGACCTTGCCAGCAAGGAATGGCTGCGCGGGAACCTGCGGGCCGAGGAGTTACCGCTCCCGGTGCTGCAGGGCATTGCCGAGTCCGGCGGCCCGCATCCGGACAAGGCCACCGGCGTCCTGAGCGCCGCCGACTGGGACTTCGTCGAAACCCAGTCTGAATTCGTCGATTGACCCCCGAAAAACCATTGCGGCAGCCGGGCCGCGGTGGTTGCATGTAGGGCATGGCTACCGCAGAAAGTTATGTCCTGGCGATCGGCACCAAGAAAGGGCTCTGGCTGGCCAGCAGCCCGGACCGGCAAAACTGGTCCCTCTCCGGCCCGCATTTCCTGATGAGCGAGATCCCAAGCATCGGAATCGACACGCGCGAAGGCCGGACCCGCATCCTCGTCGGCGTCCGCTCGGAACACTGGGGTCCCACCGTCTTCCACTCCGACGACCTTGGCGAAACCTGGAACGAGCCGGAAAACGGAGCCATCCGCTTTCCCGAGGACACCGACGCCGCGCTGGAGCGCGTCTGGCAGATCCACCCCGACGCGGAGTCGCGCCCCGGCGTCGTCTGGGCCGGGTGCGAGCCGATCTCGGTCTGGAAATCCACCGACGGCGGCGAACACTTCGAGCTCAACCGCGGCCTCTGGGACCACCCGCACCGCAGTGAATGGGGGGCCGGCTACGGTGGGGCGGCGGCACATTCGATCGTCGTCAACCCGGACGGGGAGAAGGTACACGTCGCCATGAGCACCGGCGGTGTCTACCGCTCGCTCGACGGCGGGACGTCCTGGGAGCCGCGGAACAAGGGGATCTCGGCTTACTTCATGCCCGATCCCAACCCCGAATTCGGCCAGTGCGTCCACAAGATTGCCGCCGACGCCGCGGTGGACGGGCGCCTGTACGCGCAGAACCATCACGGCGTCTACCGCAGCGATGACGACGCCGAGAACTGGGAATCGATTGCCGAGGGCTTGCCGGCCGATTTCGGCTTTGTCATGCTGACGCACCCGCGCCGCGCGGGCACAGCCTGGGTCATCCCGCTGAAGGCCGACGGCGAACGGATCCCGCCCGGCGGAAAGCTTGCCGTGCACCGGACCGACGACGCCGGCGCGAGCTGGAAGCGGCTGGATGCCGGCCTGCCCGGGGCAGAGTTCAATTCCGTGCTCCGCGACGCGGCCTGCGTCGACGCCGCCGAACCCGCCGGAGTCTACTTTGGGACCCGCGGCGGCAGCGTCTACGCCAGCGCCGACGAAGGCGAACACTTCACCGAGGTCGCCTCGCACCTGCCCGACGTGCTGTGCGTGCGGGCCGCGGCTGTTGTCGGCGCCCCGGCGCCTGCGGCGCGCGTTGCCGCGGCTTCCGCTTGAGGCTAACTGTGCCTGAGATCAGTGTGCTGCTTCCCAGCGTCCTCCAACCGCTGGCCGGCGGGCAGTCCATCCTGACTGCGCCCGCGGACGGGGCCGTAACGGTCCAATGGGTGCTGGATACTGTGGCCGGGGACTTCCCCGCCCTGTCCCGGCGGCTGCGGGACGAAACCGGAGCCGTCCGCCGCTACGTGAATATATACGTCAACGGGAATGAAATCCGGCGGCTGCAGGGCCTCGGCACGGAAGTGGCGCCCGGCCAGGAGGTCCTGATCATCCAGTCCGTCGCCGGCGGCTAGCTCGTTAGGCCACGCGCCAGAGGGTGCACTCGTCGGCGTTGACCGCCTTGCGCGTGCCCGATTGCCGGTCCAGGATCCAGACGACGCCGATCCCCGGCGCCGTTTCCTGCACGCTGCCGCGGCGGATCACGACGTCGTCGTAGTTGGGGCCGACGCGCAGGCGGGCCTCGATCTCGTCGCCGCGGTGCAACTGATCGAGGGCGCGGATGCGGGTGGTCTGGGCTTTGGCTTCCTTCAACATGGCGGGCCTCCTGGACTGGAGCTGGTGCCTGCTCTTGCCGGCACTTCCAGTGTCCTGCGCCATTGTTGCCGCTGCGTTTCGGCCCGGTAAGCGGTGGGTTAGTTTTCCGGGCCGTCCTGATTTCCGCGCCAGGGCCGCCGGCCCAGGCGCACGCAGGCTCTGTCGTGGAAATCCGCACGAAGGCCGGCCGCTAGCCCCCGACTGGCCGCTAGCCCCCGGCTGGCCGCCCGGGGGTCGACGTCGGCGGCCGGCCCGGACAGAATGGGCCGTATGCGACTGCCGCTGATGCCCCCGATCGCGCCGATGCTGGCGAAAGCCGTAAGCGCCCTGCCGGAGGGTTCGATGAGTTTTGAGCCCAAGTGGGACGGATTCCGTTCCATCATCTTCCGCGACGGCGACGAGGTGGAGATCGGCAGCCGCAACGGCAAACCCCTGACCCGGTACTTCCCGGAGCTCGTGGAGTCACTCAAGGCAAACCTCCCGCCGCGCTGCGTTCTCGACGGCGAGATCGTCCTGGTCGGCGCCGCGGGGGACCGCCTGGACTTCGATGCCCTCCAGCAGCGGATCCACCCGGCCGCGAGCCGCGTCCGGCTGCTCGCCGCCCAGACCCCCGCAAGTTTCGTTGCTTTCGACCTGCTGGCCCTCGACGACGAGGATCTCACCGGCCGGCCCTTCGGGGAGCGCCGGGCGGCCCTCGAGCGGGTACTCGCGGACAGCTCCGCGCCGGTGCACTTGACCGCCGCCACCGCGGACCGGGACACCGCGGCGAGGTGGTTCCGGCAGTTCGAAGGCGCCGGCCTGGACGGGATCGTGGCCAAGGCGCTGGACTCCAGCTACCAGCCGGACAAGCGCACCATGTTCAAGGTCAAGCACGAACGCACCGCTGACTGTGTCCTCGCCGGTTACCGGGTGCACACCTCCGGCCCGGACCGGATCGGTTCGCTGCTGCTGGGGCTCTACGACGACGACGGCGTGCTCGCCAACGTGGGTGTGGTGGGTGCGTTCCCGATGCAGCGCCGCAAGGAGCTGTTCGAGGAACTCCAGCCACTCGTCACCGATTTTGCCGACCACCCGTGGGCGTGGGCCAGGCAGGAGGAGGGGGCCCGGACGCCGCGCAACGCCGAGGGAAGCCGGTGGAGCGGGGGCAAGGACCTGGGCTTCACGCCCCTGCGCCCGGAGCGGGTGGTGGAAGTGAAATATGACCACATGGAGGGCGCGCGTTTCCGGCACACCACCCAGTTCGTCCGCTGGCGGCCGGACCGGGAGCCGGGGTCCTGCACCTACGCCCAGCTGGAGGAGCCGGTCAGCTACGACCTGGCCGCCGTGCTCGGCGCCGGCCAGGGCTGAACTCCCGCCGTCGGGCGGTCCACACGACGCTCCCGCCCGGTTCTTCCGCCCGCAACACCGCCGACACGCGGAAAAGCCCGGCGTGTTCACCGAACACGCCGGGCTTTTCCAATAAGAACTGGGCGGGAGCGTCGCGGATGCCCTTGCCCGTCGGGGGCCTTAGCGTAGGCCGAGCTCCTTGGTGGGAACCTTGAAGGTTTCCTTGGCGGTCAGCGCGGAGATGGCGGCGATGGCGCAGATGATCCCGGTGAAGATGGTGATCTGAACCCAGCCACCGGGCTTGATGCCGCCCATGGCCGCCACGATTGCCGGGGCGAAGCCTGCCATCAGGAAGCCGAGCTGGGTGCCGATCGCCAGGCCGGAGAAGCGGACCCTGGTGCTGAACATTTCGGCGTAGAAGGACGGCCAGACGGCGTTGGAGGCCGCGTAGCCGAAGGAGAAGAAGCCGATTGCGGCCAGGAACATCAGCGGGACGCTGCCGGATTCGAGGCTGAGCAGGAATACCGGGGTCAGCAGCGCGCTGGAGAGAGCGCCGTAGATGAAGACCGGCTTGCGTCCGATCCGGTCGGCCAGCTTGCCGAAGAGCGGCTGGGTACCGAGTGCCACGAGGTTGGCGCCCACGACCAGCCACAGCGTGACGGTGCCGTCCACGTTGGCGACATTCTTCGCGTAGCTGATGGCCAGGGTACCGAACACGGTGGAGACGGCGGCGATGAAGGCGCATGCGACAACGCGGAGCACGTCGCGCCAGTGGTGCTTCAGCAGGTCGGCGACCGGGAGCTTGGAAATCTGGGCGCTCTTCTGGGCCTCCTCGAAGGCCGGCGGCTCGTGCAGGGTGCGGCGGATGAAGAAAGCAACCACGACGACGACGGCGCTGAGCCAGAACGGGATGCGCCAGCCGATGCCGTACTTGACCTCGTCAGGCAGGGCAAGGACGGGGATAAAGACGAGGGCGGCAAGGATCTGGCCGCCCTGGGTGCCGGTCAGGGTCCAGGAGGTGAAGAACGAACGGCGGTTGTCCGGTGCGTGCTCCAGGGTCATGGAGGAGGCGCCGGCCTGCTCACCGGCGGCGGAGAGGCCCTGGCAGAGCCGGGCAATCACCAACAGCACGGGGGCCCACCAGCCGACGGTCTTGAAGTCCGGCAGGCAGCCGATCACAAAGGTGGAGGCGCCCATCAGCAGCAGCGTGAACATCAGGACCTTCCGGCGGCCCACCCGGTCACCGAAGTGGCCCAGGATGACGGCGCCGACGGGACGGGCCACATAGGCGAAGCCGAAGGTCGCGAAGGACATGATGGCGGCGTTGGCGTCCGCGTCCGGGAAGAAGACCTTCGGAAAAATCAGGGCGGCGGCGGACCCGAAAATGAAGAAGTCGTAGTACTCGACGGCGCTGCCCAGGAAGCTGGCGAGGGCCGCCTTCTTAGGCGTCCCGGCCGGTGCGGCAGTGCCCGGCGTCGTAGACGGGAGTGTCTGGCTCATGGTGTTCCTTTGATGTGACGACGTTGTCGCGGATGGATCGGGAGGGTCCTGCCGGCCGGTGGCTTCAAGTGTGCGGCAGCCGGTGGACCGAGGAAAGACCCGGACTAGTAGCCACATGGTGGGAGCTACTTGTGCGATGTAGCAAGCATGGCTGTGAGCGCGGTCACTTGTCAAGAAAAATAATCACGATCTAGCAATAGCTCTCACTATGTGAGAACATCGATGCATGAGTGTGAATCAAGACACAGGGCCGGACCTCGCTGCCGGGGCCCCCGATGAAGAGACCGCGAAGCCTGCGCGCCCGGCCAAGGAGGACTCGCGCACCGATATGGTGGGCAAGGCCCTGGGCCTGCTGGTCCTGCTCGGCGATGAACCCCGCGGAGCCAGTGCCGCGGAGCTCTCGCGCCGGGCGGAACTGCCCTTCAGCACCACGTACCGCCTGCTCGGTTCGCTGACCAGGGACGGCTTTGTGGACTACGAGCCGGACGGCCGCCGCTATCATCTGGGCCTGCGCGTCTTCCAGCTCGGCCAGCGGGTATCCAACCACCATGGCTTCGCCGGCACGGCGCTTCCCATCCTGCGGCGCGTCACCGAGGAGACCGGCGAGGCCACCATCCTTTCGGTGCGTGACGGAAACCACCACCTCACCGTCAACAAGGTCGACGGTCCGCAGACCTTCCGCGTCACCTCCGATCCGGGCCACCTCGGCGCGCTGCACACTACCTCGGTGGGCAAGGCGCTGGTTGCGTTTGCCGACGATGCCACCCGGGACCGTCTGGTGCAGGACCTCGAACTGGAGCCCCTGACGGAACTCTCCATCACGGACCGGGATGCGTTCCGGGCCGAAATCGAGCTCGTCCGGAAGCGCGGCTACGCCACCATGGACGAGGAAAACGAGCTGGGCATGCGCGCCGTCGCCGTCCCGGTCTTCAACTCCCAAGGCCACGCCTTCGCCTCGCTGGCCACCGCTGTGCCCGTCTTCCGGATGAGCATGGAGGCCCTTGTGGCCCTCGTGCCGCTGCTCCAATCCGCCGCGGCCGAGCTCTCGGCCCGGCTCCCCCAGCAATGAAGAAATATATGTTCGCAATAAGAACATCAGTGCAATATGTGAACACTTGCGGTAATGTAATCCCTACCACCCGGCCTGCCGCCCACATTGCGGCCGCCGAGTGCCGTTGTCAAAGGAGCTAGACGGATGAGCAATCGAGCAGAGTCCTTCCTCGTGGGCCTCGTAGGCGATGGCGTGACGCCGTCCCTCACGCCCCCCATGCATGAACGCGAAGGCGATGTGCAGGGCCTCCGGTATCTTTACCGCCCCATTGACCTCACCGAACTGGGCCTCCCCGGCCAGGCCGTCGGTGAACTCCTGACCGGCGCCCAGCGGCTCGGCTTCAACGGATTGAACATCACCCACCCGTGCAAGCAGTTGGTGCTGGAACACCTCGACGAAATCTCGCCGGACGCCCGGCGCCTCGGTGCCGTCAACACCGTGACCATCCGCGACGGCCGCTTCATCGGCCACAACACCGATTTCTCCGGCTTTGCCTCCGCCCTCGCCTCCGGCCTGCCCGGGGCGAAGCTGGACCGCGTCGTGCAGCTCGGCGCCGGCGGCGCCGGGTCCGCTGTCGCCTACGCACTGTTGACTGCCGGGGTCCGGCGGCTGGACCTCGTGGACACCGACGCGGCCCGCTGCGCGGACCGGGCGGCCGAACTGGCCGGGTTCTTCCCGCACAGCCAGGTCACGGCCCGGACGACGGCGGAGCTTCCCGGGCTCATGCCGCTCGCCGACGGGCTGGTGCACTGCACCCCGGTGGGCATGGCCGCCCACCCCGGTGTCCCGCTGGACATGTCCCTGCTGGAACCCCGGCACTGGGTCGCGGACATCGTCTACCGGCCGATCGAGACCGAACTGGTCCGCGAAGCCCGCGCCAAGGGCTGCGAGGTGCTCGACGGCGGCCGGATGGCCGTGGGCCAGGCAGCCGACGCGTTCCGGATCTTCACCGGCCTCGAAGCGGACGCGGACCGGATGCGGGCCCACTTCCTGGAGCTCGTGGCTGCCGAGGAGGTGGCCGCCTGATGCGCACCGGAATCGCCACCGTCTGCCTCTCCGGCACCCTGAAGGAGAAGATGCACGCCTGCGCCGTCGCCGGGTTCGACGGGATCGAGATCTTCGAGCAGGACCTCGTGACGTCCTCGCTGAGCCCGGAGGAGATCCGATCGATGGCCGCGGACCTGGGCCTCGGCCTCGACCTGTACCAGCCGTTCCGCGACTTCGACAGCGTGCCGGAGGAGCTGCTCGCCGCCAACCTGCGCCGGGCGGAGGCCAAGTTCCGGCTGATGTCCCGGCTGGGCATGGACACCATCCTGGTCTGCTCCAACGTGGCCACCGCCAGCATCGACGACGACGAGCTCCGCGCCGGGCAGCTGTCCCGGCTCGCCTCGCTCGCCGGCGAGCACGGTGTGAAGGTCGCCTACGAGGCCCTGGCATGGGGCAAATACGTCAACGACTACGAGCACGCCCACCGCCTCGTGGAACTGGTGGACCACCCGAACCTGGGCACCTGCCTCGACTCGTTCCACATCCTGTCCCGGGACTGGGACACGGCCCCGATCGAGCGGTTCAACCCCGAGAAGATTTTCTTCGTCCAGGTGGCGGACGCCCCGAAGCTGTCCATGGACGTGCTGTCCTGGAGCCGGCACTACCGGGTCTTCCCGGGCGAGGGGCAGTTCGAGCTCGCCAAGTTCATGGGCCATGTGGTCCGTGCCGGCTACTCCGGCCCGGTCTCGCTGGAGGTGTTCAACGACGTCTTCCGGCAGTCCGACGTCGAGCGCACCGCGGTGGATGCCATGCGTTCGCTGATCTGGCTCGAGGAACAAAGCGCACAGTGGTTGGAGGCGCACCCCTCGGCGCCAGAGGCGGCCGAAACGGCCGCCGGGACCGCCGGCCGCCGTCGTCATCCGATGGAACTGGCCACACTGCCGCAGGTGGCCGAACCGGCGGGCTTCAACTTCGCCGAGGTGCGGGCCGCCGACACCGCCGCCCTGGAGACCCTGCTGGGCCAGCTCGGCTTCGCGTTCAACGGCCGGCACCGGACCAAGAATGTGCAATTGTGGACCATGGGCCACGCGCGCGTGATCATCAACGAGGAAGCCCCCGCCGCGGCGGAGACCGCCATTGCCGCGGTCGGCTTCGACGTCGACTCACCCGTGATCGCCGCCGCCAGGGCGCAGCAGCTCAAGGCCCCCGCAGTGCCGCGCAAGAGCCAGGCGAACGAGGAAATCTTCCAGGGCTTCGCCGCCCCGGACTCCACCGAAATCTTCCTGTGCCAGGGCAGTCCGGACGGGACCGCCGCCTGGGTCAACGAGTTCGGCACGCCCGCCGGAACTGGAAACGGCACTGGAGACGGCGCTGCCGGCGCAGCCGCAGGCAGGGCTGCGGGGCCGCAGGCCGTGATCGACCACGTCAACCTCGCCCAGCCGTGGCAGCACTTCGACGAGGCCGTGCTCTTCTACACCAGCGCCCTGGCCCTCGAGCCGCAGCCGTACGCCGAAGTGGCCAGTCCCACCGGGCTGGTCCGCTCCCAGGTGATGACCACCCGGGACCGCGGAGTGCGGCTGGTGCTGAACCTGGCCCCGCTGCACCAGCAGGAGGGCGGCCAGGACGCAGCCGGCGGCGCACCCACCGGAATCCAGCGCCGGACCTACCAGGAACACATCGCGTTCGCGGTGGATGACCTTGTGGCCGCGGCCCGGGCCGCCCGCGGCCGCGGCCTGGACTTCCTGCGCATCCCGGCGAACTACTACGAGGACCTGGACGCGCGTTTCGACCTGGATCCGGGGTTCCTCGCCACACTCCGCGAGCTGAACCTGCTCTACGACCGTGACGCCGACGGCGAATTCCTGCACTTCTACACCGCGACCGTCGGCAGCGTGTTCTTCGAAATGGTGGAACGCCGCGGCTCCTACGACGGCTACGGGGCCCCCAACGCCCCGGTCCGGCATGCCGTCCAGTACGACCATCTGCACCAGCTCAAACTCACCGCCTGACCGCTCCCGGCCAGGTTCGACCCACCCCAACGAAAGGAGGCTGCTGTGCCTGAAGAAATCAACCTCGAAATTTTCAACGCGGACCCGATCACCGAAGACGTGTCCGACGCAGCGCCCGAGGCCACACCGCAGGCCGCCGCGCAGGCTGTTCCGGCCCTGGACACTGCCGCGGAATCGCAGCAGATCCTCAGCGACGAGATGAAGGCACTGGGCGACGCCTACGCGCAGGCCCGCCTCAACGGCGCCGCGGCGGAAACCCAGCCGCGGCTGGACTACCCCCCGTACCGCAGCAGCATCCTCCGGCACCCGACCAAGAGCCTGCAGCACGCGGACCCCGAGACCATTGAGCTGTACTCGCCGGCCTTCGGACACATGGACGTGCACGCCCTCGAATCCGACCTCACCATCCAGCACAACGGCGAACCGATGGGCGAGCGGATCATCGTCTCCGGCCGCGTGCTCGACGGCGACGGCCGGCCGGTGGCGGGCCAGCTGGTGGAGATCTGGCAGGCCAACTCCTCCGGCCGCTACATCCACAAGCGCGACCAGCACCCGGCCCCGCTCGACCCGAACTTCACCGGCGTCGGCCGCTGCATCACGGGCGCGGACGGGTCCTACAGCTTCACCACGATCAAGCCCGGCGCTTACCCGTGGAAGAACCACCTGAACGCCTGGCGGCCGGCCCACATCCACTTCTCCCTCTTCGGCCAGGAGTTCACGCAGCGGATCGTCACGCAGATGTACTTCCCCGGCGACCCGCTCTTCGCCCTGGACCCGATCTACCAGTCGATCGTGGACCAGGACGCGCGGGACCGCCTGGTCGCCAGCTACAACCATGATCAGACCAAGCCGGAGTGGGCGCTGGCCTACAACTGGGACATTGTCCTGACCGGTTCGAAGCGGACCTGGACCGAGAACGAGGCGCTGGGCGCAGAAGGAGACGACCATGAGTAAATTAACCCCCACACCCGGCCAGACGGTGGGCCCGTTCTACGGCTACGCACTGCCCTACGCGAAGGACCGGGAGCTGCTGGCCCCCGGGTCCGCCGGCTCGATCCGCCTGCAGGGCACCGTGTTCGACGGCGCCGGCCATCCGGTCCCGGACGCCATCCTGGAGATCTGGCAGGCCGACGCCGAGGGCCAGGTCCCGCAGCGCACCGGCTCCCTGGTCCGTGACGGCTACACCTTCACCGGCTTCGGCCGCAGTGCCGTCGGCAACACCGGCGTCTTCACCTTCACCACCGTCAACCCGGGCCCCACCGCGCCCGGCGCCGCACCGTTCATCTCCGTGGTCGTGTTCGCCCGCGGCCTGATGAACCGGCTCTTCACCCGCGTCTACCTGCCGGAGAACGAGGAGGCCCTCGCCGCCGACCCGCTGCTGTCCGCCCTGGAGCCGGCACGCCGCCGCACCCTGATCGCCCGGCGCGATCCCGACGGCGGCCTCAGCTGGGACATCCGGCTGCAGGGCGAGGGCGAGACGGTGTTCCTCGATTTTGAAGGCGACGGCGCTGAAGCCAGTAGCATCGAGGATGCCGGCGTTCAGGACGCTTCGCAGTGACGATTCCCAACGGTGACGCCGCTGCCGGCCGGGACGGCGATTTCGGCCTGCTAAGCCCCGTGTCGGCGTCGCCCCGGGTGGCGGCGCTGACCGGGGACCGCGCGGTGCTCGCCGCCATCCTCCGGGTCGAAGCCGGCTGGGCCGCGGTCCTCGAGGAAGCGTCCCTGGCCCCGGCCGGGTCCGCCGCCCTCGTGGCGGAGGCCGCCGACGTCGGACGCTACGACATCGCTTCAATCGCCGTCCGAGCCCAGGGCGGCGCCAATCCGGTGATCCCGCTGCTTGCCGACCTCCGCAAGCAGGTCACGGCCCTCGACACGGCCGGCATCGGCGCCGGACGCGCCGTGCACACCTCGCTGACCAGCCAGGACGTGCTCGACTCCGCCCTGATGCTGCTGGCAGCCGGAACCGTTGGGGAACTGCTCACCGACGTCAAACGCACGACGGCGGCCCTCGCCGCCCTCGCGGAGCGGCACCAGCAGACGCTGTGCGTGGGCCGGAGCCTGACCCAGCACTCGCTGCCGTTCAGCTTCGGGCTCAAAGCCGCGCAGTGGTTCCACGGGCTCGCCGCTGCCGCGCGCCGGCTCGAGGCACTGGAGCTGCCGGTGCAGACCGGGGGAGCCGCCGGCACCCTGGCGGCCGGCACCATGCTGACCGAAGGCTCGGCCCTCGTGCCGCTCGACCTGGCCGACCGCCTGGCCGCCCGGCTGGGACTGGCCGCTGTCCCGGCACCCTGGCACACCAACCGGCTCGCGGTCACCGCGCTCGGCGACGCCCTGGCCGCCGTGACGGACGCCGCGGGCAAAATCGCCGCCGACGTGCTCTTCCTGAGCCGCCCGGAGGTGGCCGAACTCGCCGAACCGCGGGCCGCGGGCCGGGGAGGCTCCTCGGCCATGCCACAAAAGCAGAACCCGGTGCTGTCCGTGCTGGTTCGCAGCGCCGCGCTGCAGGCACCGGCGCTGGCGGCGCAGCTGCACCTCGCGGCGGCCAATTTCAACGACGAACGTGCCGACGGCGCCTGGCACAGCGAGTGGCCCGCGCTGCGTTCCCTGCTCCGGCTGGCCCTGGGCGCCGCCGGACAGCTCCGCGAACTGGCCGAGGGCCTGCAGGTCTTCCCGTCGGCGATGCGGCGGAACCTTGACCTGTCCGGCCCGCTGCTGCTCTCCGAGGCGGTGACTGCCGCCGTCGGCCCGCTGCTGGGCGCGGACGGCCCACGACGGCTCCAGGACGTGGTGGACCAGACCCTGCAGGCGCCGGCGGCCGAACAGCCAAGCACCTACCGCAAGCTGCTCCGCGCGGCCGTCCCGGCCGAACTGCTCTCCGACGAGCGGCTTGAGGAGTTGCTGGACCCGGCCAACTACCTCGGCCAGGCCGCCGAAATCTCACGACGCATCCTCGCGGCGTGGCCCGACTTCGCGGCGGCCCTGCCCCAACCCATCGAACCGAACCAAGCGACCGAAGAGAACGGAGCCCACCGTGGCTAGACCAACCGTCAAGGCCGTACTGCTCTCGCCCGTGCGCGAGCTCGGCGATAAGCCCCTCCTCGTGGTGGGCCCGTCGCTGGGCACCTCCACGCTGCTCTGGAGCCAGGCCGGCGCACTGCTCGGCAACGACCTCGACGTCGTCGCCTGGGACCTGCCCGGCCACGGCGTCTCCCCGGCCGCGGCCGAATCCTTTTCCGTCGCCGAACTGGCCGACGCCGTCGTCGAACTGGTCGACTCGATCGCGCCCGGCGCGCGGTTCCACTACGCCGGAGTCTCCCTCGGCGGGGCCACTGGCCTGCAGCTGGGCATCAGGCACGGCGAACGGCTCAAGAGCCTGTCCGTGCAGTGCAGCGGCGCGAAGATCGGCACCCCGGAAGGCTGGCTGGAACGGGCCGAAACCGTCCGCAACCAGGGTACCGGAGTGATGATCGAGGGCTCCGCCCAGCGCTGGTTCGCGCAGGGCTTCATGGAGCGTCAGCCCGAGCTCAGCAGCCGACTGCTGCACACCCTGCGGGACGCGGACCGGTTCAGCTACGCCTTCTGCTGCGAGGCCCTGGCCGGCTTCGACGTGCGGGACGAACTCGGCAGCATCCGGGTCCCCACCCAGGCCCTGGCCGGCGCCGAGGACACCGTCGCCCCGCCCTCGTTCGCCGAGGAGATCGCCGCCGGCATCACCGCCGGCGGGGGCACGGCCAGCGCCGCGACGCTGGAGGGCGTATCCCACCTGGCACCCTTCGAGGCCCCGGGGCACGTGGCCGAACTGCTGCGCAGCCTGATCAGCTGGACCGAATCCCGCGGAGCCGCAAAGTGACCGGCCCCCGGCCCGGCGGCCCGCAGGCCGGCCCGGAACGGAACGGCGTCGTGCAGCCGGACGCCACCAGCCAGGAGATCTACGACGGCGGCATGAAGGTCCGCCGCGAGGTGCTCGGCGCGGCCCACGTGGACCGGGCCAACGCCAACAAGGATTCCTTCACCGAGGACTTCCAGGACATGATCACCCGGATCGCCTGGGGCGGGATCTGGACCCGGCCCGGGATCAGCCGCCAGATGCGCTCCGCCGTCACCATCACCGCGATGGTGGCCCACGGCCACTGGGAAGAACTCGCGATGCACATCCGTGCCGCCATCACCAACGGCCTGAGCAGGGACGAGATCAAGGAAATCCTGCTGCAGACCGCCATCTACTGCGGCGTTCCCTCCGCCAACACCGCCTTCAAGACCGCGCAGCAGGTCTTCCACTCCATGGACGAGGCCACCCCACCCAACTAGCTCGCAATAGTTGTCGTTTTGAGGGCTGAAAACGACAACAACTGCCAGCTACTTGGGCCCCACCGAGAATTCAGAGGAAATCATGATTCAGGCTTTTGTTTACGACGCCGTGCGGACCCCGTTCGGCAAGTTCGGCGGCGGACTTGCCGGCGTGCGCCCGGATGATCTGGCCGCGCACGTGATCGGCGAGGCGGTCAGGCGCGCCCCGGGCCTGGACGCAGCGCGGATCGACGAGGTGGTGTTCGGCAACGCAAACGGCGCCGGCGAGGAGAACCGCAACGTGGCCCGGATGGGCACCCTGCTGGCCGGGTTGCCGGTCTCGGTCCCGGGGACCACGGTCAACCGGCTGTGCGGTTCCTCGCTGGATGCGGCGATCATCGCGTCCCGGCAGATCAACACCGGGGACGCGGAGCTGATGCTGGTCGGCGGGGTCGAATCGATGTCGCGGGCGCCGTGGGTGCTGCCGAAGACCGAGAAGCCCTACCCGGCCGGGGATCTGACCCTGGTCTCCACCACGCTGGGCTGGCGGCTGGTGAACAAGGACATGCGCCCGGACTGGACCATCTCGCTGGGCGAGGCGACCGAACGGCTGGCCGAGAAATACGGGATCACCCGCGAGGCGCAGGATGAGTTCGCGGCGGCCTCGCACAACCTGGCCGCCGCGGCCTGGAACGAGGGTTTCTACGACCGGCTCGTCACCGCGGTCCCGGGCACGGACCTGGTCCGGGACGAGGGCATCCGGCCCGGATCCTCGGCGGAGAAGCTCGCCTCGCTCAAGACCGTGTTCCGGAGTGAGGCCGGGACGGTGACGGCCGGGAACGCGTCGCCGCTTTCGGACGGCGCCTCCGCGGCGTGGCTCGGGTCCGAGGACGCCGCCGAGCTCCTGGGCCTGGAGCCGCTGGCCCGGATCGCCGGGCGCGGCGTGCATGCGAACGATCCGCAGTTCTTCGGCTACGCCCCGGTGGAGGCCGCGAACAAGGCCCTCGCCAAGGCCGGGATCGGCTGGGACCAGGTCGGCGCCGTCGAGCTCAACGAGGCGTTCGCCGCGCAGTCCCTGGCCTGCATCAACGCCTGGGGCATCGACCCCGCAATCGTGAACCGGCACGGCGGGGCGATCGCGATGGGCCACCCGCTCGGCGCCTCCGGCGGACGCATCCTCGGCACCCTGGCCCGGTCCCTGCAGGCCTCCGGCGAACGCTGGGGCGTCGCCGCGATCTGCATCGGCGTCGGCCAGGGCCTCGCCGTCGTCCTCGAAAACATGACCGTTGCCGGAACCAACACAGGAAAGGCCTAAGGGAATGCTCAACTTCGTAGATACCGTCGGCGAGGCCGTCGCCGGGATCCAGGACGGTTCCACCGTGATGATCGGCGGTTTCGGCAACGCCGGGCAGCCGTTCGAACTCATTGACGCCCTGATGGACTGCGGGGCCACGGACCTCACAGTGGTCAACAACAACGCCGGCCAGGGCGACCAGGGCCTTGCACTGCTGATCAAGGAGGGGCGGGTGACAAAGATGATCTGTTCCTTCCCGCGCCAGTCCGACTCCTGGCACTTCGACGCCAAGTTCCGGGCGGGGGAGATCGAACTCGAACTCGTGCCGCAGGGCAACCTGGCCGAACGCATCCGCGCCGCCGGCGCCGGAATCGGCGGCTTCTTCACCCCCACGGGCTACGGCACCATGCTGGCCGAGGGCAAGGAAACCCGCTTCCTGGACGGAAAATGGCAAGTGTTCGAGACCCCCATCCACGCCGACGTCGCGCTCATCAAGGCGCTCACGGCCGACGGCAAGGGCAACCTCGTCTACCGCAAGACGGCCCGCAACTTCGGCCCGATCATGGCCGCCGCGGCCAAACACAGCATCGTCCAGGTCTCCGAGATCGTCCCGACGGGCGGCCTGGACCCGGAGGTCATCGTGACCCCCGGAATTTACGTCAACAGCATCGTGAAGGTGGCCTGATGAGCAGCGCGACGAGTATCCAGACGTCCGACAAGCCGCTGGGCCGCGACGACCTCGCCCGCCTGGTGGCCCGGGACATCAGCCCCGGCTCCTTTGTGAACCTCGGCATCGGCCAGCCCACGCTGGTGTCCAACTATCTCGAACCGGAGCAGAACATCACGCTCCACACCGAGAACGGCATGCTCGGCATGGGCCCGGAAGCCACCGGCGACCAGATCGACGGCGACCTCATCAACGCGGGCAAGATCCCCGTGACCGAACTGCCCGGCGCCTCCTACTTCCACCACGCCGACTCCTTCGCGATCATGCGCGGCGGCCACCTGGACATCTGTGTGCTGGGCGCCTTCCAGGTCTCCGCAACCGGTGACCTCGCCAACTGGCACACCGGCGCACCGGACGCGATTCCCGCCGTCGGCGGCGCCATGGACTTGGCGACCGGAGCCAAGGACGTCTTCGTGATGATGACGCTGCTGACCCGCGAGGGTGTGTCCAAGCTGGTGGAGTCCTGCAGCTACCCGCTGACCGGGATCGGCTGCGTCACGCGGGTCTACACCGACAAAGCCGTCTTCCTGACCGGCCCCGACGGCGTCCAGGTCCGGGAGACCTTCGGCTGCACCCTCGAGGAACTGCAAGCGCTCGTGCCGGTGCCGCTCACCGCCGCCGCCTCAGCCTGACCACCCACGTGCGAACGAACGCTTGGGGCCCGTCCGGAGAGCCGTTTCGGGGCCTCAAGTGTACGTTCGCGCGTATAAAGTGATGCGTGATCGAGAGGCGTGAAATGACTGAGGCAGCAAAGGCCACCCGTGCCGACGGGGCGCCCGCAGCCAGCGACCAGTACGTGCAGTCGCTGGCGAGGGGACTGGCGGTGATCCGGTCCTTCGACGCGGAGCACCCGCTGATGACCCTGACCGAGGTCGCGGCCCGGACCGACCTCACCCGTGCCACTGCGCGGCGTTTCCTGCACACGCTCGTCGAGCTCGGCTACGTCCGGACCGACGGCAAGGCGTTCGCGCTGACCGCCAAGGTGCTGCAGCTCGGTTACGCCTACCTCTCCGGGCTGTCGCTGCCGCAAATCGCCCAGCCGCACCTGGAGGAGCTGTCCCTGAAGCTCGGGGAGTCGACGTCGGCCGCCGTGCTGGACGGGACGGACATCGCCTACATTGCCCGGGTGGCGACGCGGCGGATCATGACCGTCGGCATTACCGTGGGAACCCGCTTTCCGGCCTACGCCACCTCCATGGGCCGGGTCCTGCTGGCCGCCCTGCCGCCCGCGGAGCTCCAGGACTACCTGGACGCGGCCCGGATCCGGCCGCTCACCCCGCGCGCCATCGGCACCCGCGAAGAACTGCTGGCGGAGCTGGCCACCGTCCGGGCCCAGGGCTGGTGCCTGCTGAACCAGGAACTGGAGCTCGGGCTGATGTCCCTGGCGGCGCCGATCTACGACGGGCCGGACAAGGTGGTCGCCGCCATTAACGTCTCCCTGCAGGCGCAGGCCGTTGCGGCGCAGCCGGACCCGGAGGCGTACTTGGATTCGGTGCGCGAGGCCGCCGTCGCCACCGCGGAACTCATCTCCGCGGACCTCTCCGCCGGACGCTGACGCTGCCGGACGCTGACTGGTCCTAGCTTCGGCGGGACTGGGCGAACAGTTGCCGCAGCGTGAAGAAGCAGCCCAGGGCGCTGAACAACAACGCCATCAGGAACTCGCCCTTTAGGCCCTCGACCAGGTCCGTGTTGTTGGCGAGATTGTAGCCCAGCAGGTCCCAGGCCTGCGGTTCGAACAGCAGTGCCAGCGGTGAGCCTCCAAGGTAGTCGGCCAGATCCAGCCAAATGGTGCCGAGGAACGAGAGCAGCACCGTCGCCACTGTCACGGCCACGACAACCCAGGCGCCGCGCCTCGTCATGGCGCCGCCGCTGCCCACGGTGCTGCCGGCGACATACAGCCGGGCGGCGCCGGCCGCCGTCACGAAGGCCACAATCGAGGCCATCCAGCCAAGCTTCCACAGGATCAGCCACAGTCCGACGCCGACCGGGATCACGGCCAGGGCAAAGACTGCGCCCCGCACCGAGTGTTCCAGGGACTCCGTCCGGATCCGGGGAAGGGGCAGCGGTGGCAGCTGCGCCTGCCGGCGTTCGGAGGAATCCGGCCAAGGGGCCCCGTCCGGCCAGCGCTGACTGTAAGACGGCTCGGCCCTGCCGAAGGATTCGGATTCTTTTCTGGCGTCAGAATTTGCGCGCTCTGTCATCATTCCCCCAAATGAGATGAGTGTCCCGGCCCACTGTATGCCGGTAAATCCCGCTTAGTCTGGCACACAAAGGGAGGGAATTGATGATTTGAGCGGCTTTATTTCCGCCCGGGCGTCAGCCGGCGGACTCGGCCGTCGTCGACACCGTGATCGTGACCCCCGCCGCGTCGTCACGGATTCTGAGGTGCAGCGGCCGGTCCACGAGGCTGGCGTGCATGTCTTCGCTGTCTTCCGGGGCAAGTTGCTCCGCCAGCCGGGTCAGGGCCAGCGCCATCGCCCGGCCCCAGTCGTGCGGATCCCTGCTCGAGGCTTCGGCTTCGGCTGAGTAGTTTTCCTCTGGTTCGGTCATGTGGCCGCCTTCCGCGCCTGGAACGCGGCCACCCCGGCGGTTCCGGGACGGCATCCGGCCAGGCCGGCACGCTTCAGTTCCTAAACATGGCCAGTGTAGTGACCCGCCGGACAGCGCGTCCATGATTCGCTGCCATGGCGCGCAAGTTATGCCGCCCCACCCCGATAAGATTTCCTTGCGGGGCCTATCCCGCCACATGCCCGAAGGACGCCATGCCCCAGACCAATGCCGCCCAAGACAATGCCGCCCAGGACAGTTCCGTGCAGCCCAAGCGCGCCGCCGTGATCATCAACCCCATGAAGTCCTCCGGCGAGGATTTCAAGGCTGCGTTCTACCGGCTCTGCGAGACGCAGGGCTGGAAGGAGCCCCTCTGGCTCGAAACCACGGCCGAGGACACCGGACTGGGCCAGGCGCGTGAAGCGCTCGAAGCGGGGGTCGACGTCGTGATTGCCGCCGGAGGTGACGGAACAGTCCGCTGCGTGGCCGAGGTCCTCGCCGGCACAGGCACGCCGATGGGCCTGGTCCCGATGGGCACCGGCAACCTGCTGGCCCGCAATATCGGCGTCGACATCACTGACCCGGTGGCCGCCAGCTACGACATCCTGAACGGCTCAGACATCAAGGTCGACGTGGTGAAGGCAAGCCTGGACCACGCCCGGGACGAACAGCTTTTCCTGGTCATGGCCGGCCTTGGCTACGACGCGGCGATCATGGCGAACACCGTGGACGAACTCAAGGACCGGGTGGGCTGGCTCGCCTACGTCGAGGCCGGCATCCGGCACCTGCCCGGCAAGCCGGTGAAGGCGCAGATCAGCATCGACGGGCAGCACCCGGTCCGGCGCCGGATCCGCAGCGTGATGGTGGGAAACTGCGGCCAGATCACGGGAGGAGTGGAAGTATTCCCCGACGCCAAAATCGATGACAACATTCTCGACGTCGTGGTTCTGGCCCCGAAAGGCAAGCTCGGCTGGTTCAGCGTGCTCGCCGGCATGTTCGGCCGTAAGAACGCCAAGAACAAGTCGGTCGAGTATTTCGCCGGCAAATCCGCGGAAATCACCCTCGACCATGAGCAGGAATTCCAGCTCGACGGCGACCACATTGGCAAGGCCAAGCACCTCAAGGTCGCGGTGGAGCACGAGGCGCTGACCATCCGGATGACGAAGGCGGCCTAACCGTTCCGGGCCCGGGACCCGAAGCTACCGCCAGGTAGTGTCCGGGCCGTGCCAGGCCGTTGGGTCAAGGCCTCGGCGGGTTCGGCCGGCGGGTGCGGCCGCCCGGATTAGCGGCTGTGTTTCCCCGAGAGCTCGACCGTGCGACCGCCGGGGAGCCCGGATGTGTCTTCGCCGCGGTCGGGATGCCCGGCGGTCCCGCCGTCGGCGTCGGGATGCCCGGCGGTCCCGCCGGTGCCGGCCAGCCCGGCCAGCAGGTCGCGGATCTCCGCCAGCAGTGCGGTGTCGGCCGGGACCGGGTTCTCCTCCGGCTCCGCGGCGGCCAGCCGGTGCTTGACCATCCTGTTGATCCGGTTCATCGGAGCCACAAAGATGAAGTACACCACCGCCGCGGTGATGAGGAAAGTCACGAATGCCGTGAGGACGGCACCGATATTGACGAAGGTCTTCGCATTTCCGGGCCAGACGTAAAAACCGAGCCCCTGGGTTTCGACGCCGCCGGCTGCCGCGATGATCGGGTTCACGATGTTCGTGGTGAACGCCGTGACCAGGGCGGTGAACGCCGTACCGACGACGACGGCGATGGACAGTTCGATCACGTTGCCGCGCAGGATGAAGTCCTTGAATCCTTTGAGCATGGGTCCTCCGGAAGATGCCGTGTGGGTGGTTCAACCGATAGACGCTACCATCATGCCGATCCCCCGCTTGTTCCGTTGAATGGAATTCGAAGCCTGCCGGCCGCGGTTGCCGGCGTACGATTCAGCTGGATGCCAGTGCCGCCGTCGTTCTCAACCGACTGCAAAGGAAGACCCATTCCACCTGTGAAACCCGCGACATTGTTCGGCGAGATGTTCACCATGGCTCCAGCCAACAAGGACCACCAGGCCGCGGTCCGTTGCGCCGTCGGCGTCTTCGTCCCGCTGATCACCCTCGTGCTGCTGGGCCGGCTGGATCTGGCCATCTTCGCCTCCTTTGGGGCCTTCGCCGGGATCTACGGCCGGAACGAGCCCCACGGCCGCCGCTTCGTGCTGCAGTTGCGCGCCGGCACCCTCATGCTCGCGGTGATCCTGCTCGGCGCCTTGGCGGCCCGCGCCGGGGCGGCGTTGGCGCTCACGCCGTCGGGCACCGTCTGGCTGCAGGTCCTCACGACCACAGTGGTGGCCGGCGGCTGCTCCCTGATCGTCGCCTGGTGGCGGCTCCGCCCGGCAGGATCGCTTTTCCACATTTTCGCCTTCGCTGCCATCGCCTCCATCCCCAGCCAGCCACCGCTCTGGCAGGGCATGCTGGTGGCCGTCCTGACCGTCGCGCTCTCGCTCCTGATCGGCTTGTCCGCCCGGGTCGCCCCGAGCCGCCGGAAGCCGTGGTCGTGGCCCCGGCCGGTCCGGCTGACCACAGCGGAGCGCCGCGTTGCCAAGCTCGAAGCCGTGGGCTACCTCGTGGCGGCCGGCCTGGCCGGCACCCTCGCGACCCTGGCCGGCGAATGGCTCGGCTTCGGCCACAACTACTGGGCCATGGTGGCCGCCGTCGTGCCGCTCGTGGGGCACAGCACGCGTCACCGCATCAGCCGCGGCGTTCAGCGCATCATCGGCACCGCGCTCGGGCTGGTGCTGCTGGCCGCCATCCTGCTGCTGCAGCCGGCCCCCTGGCAGACCGTGCTGGTGATTGCCGCCTGCCAGTTCGGCGCCGAGATGTTCATCGCCCGCCAGTACATGCTGGCCCAGGTCTTCGTCACCCCGCTGGCGCTGATCTCGACCCTGCTGGTGGCGCCCGTGCCCGCGGGGACCCTGCTGCGCGACCGGTTCCTGGAGACGGTCATCGGAGCCGCCGTCGGCGTCGCCGTCGTGCTGGCGCCGGCCCTCTGGCGCCGGGTGGCCGCCGGCCACCGTTCAATGGAAGACTGATCCCAGGCAGTCAACAGTTCGGGGAAGCGGGAAGCGTGGCCAATTCCGGGTCGGGGGACTCCGTGGTGGACCGCGTGGTGCGCCTCATCGAGGCCTTCCCCGAGGGCTCTGCCGCCCTGCAGCTCTCCGAACTCGCGGACCGGGCCGGCCTGCCCCTGACCACCGCCCACCGATTGGTCCGGCAGCTGGCCGGGCACGGGCTCCTGGAGCTCGGCAGCGGGGGGTCGGTCCGGCTGGGGCTGCGGCTGTGGGAGCTGGTCAACCGCAATTCGCCGACCCTGGCCCTGCGGCAGGCGGCGATGCCGTTCATGGAGGACATTCAGCAGGTGCTCAACCAGAACGTGAACCTGGCTGTCCTGGACGGCTGGGACGCCTTGTTCGTGGAGCGTCTGTCGCGCCGCGGCTCGGTCGCCAACCGGGCGAAAGTCGCCGGGCGGATGCCGGTGCACCTGTCCTCGGCCGGGCTGGTGTTGATGGCCCACCAGCCGGCCTCGGTGCAGGCGGCATACCTGCGCCAGTTCAACGACCCCGCAGGCAGGCTCCGCGCCGGGGACCTCCGCTCGCTCCTGGCCGAGGCCGCCGAGGAAGGCTACGCCCAGCTGGCCGGCGTCGTGGACCCCGACACCTGGGGGATCGCCGTCCCGGTGCGGGACGCGAGGAAGCGGACGGTCGCTGCCCTCGGCGTCGTGGTTCCGCTGCGGGAGATGCGGCTGCAGGCGCTGGTGCCGGCGCTGCAGACCGCGGCGCGGGGCATCGGGCGCCGGCTCGGGGACTCCCGCACGGCGGCCGAATTCCGTTCAACGGAAGACCTGTAACGCAGATCACTGCTCCGGGCGCACACTGTTAGCCAGAAGACCGATCCGGTCCGGAGCCGCGGCGTGCGGCCGACAGCTTGGCGCGCCGCTCCGGGCCCCGCAACGAAGCGAGGACAACATGGCAGCCCGAAAAGTCATCACCACCCAGGTGGCCATCGTGGGCGGGGGCCCCGCCGGGCTCATGCTCTCCCACCTGCTGGCCAAAGAGGGCATCGAGTCCACCGTGGTCGAACTGCGCAGCCGGCGCGAAATCTCGGAAACCGTCCGTGCCGGCATCCTCGAGCACGGCACCGTCAACCTCCTCGTGGACACCGACGTCTCCGACCGCGTGCTGCGCGACGGCGACCGGCACGACGGGATCGAGCTGCGGTTCAACGGGGAAAGCCACCGCATCGACTTCCAGGACCTGGTTGGCGAGTCGGTCTGGCTCTACCCGCAAACCGACGTCTTCATGGACCTCGCCGCGCGCCGGGAGGCCGACGGCGGCGACGTCCGGTACAGCGTCACGGACACCAGCGTCCATGACATCGCGGGTTCGCCGAAGGTGTGGTTCACGGACGCGGACGGCACCGAGTTCGAGCTTCAGGCCGACTTCATTGCGGGCGCGGACGGCTCGCGCAGCCACTGCCGTGTCCAGATTCCCGAGGCTGACCGTAAGTGGTACTTCCACGAGTACCCCTTTGCCTGGTTCGGCATCCTGGCCGAGGCGCCGCGCAGCTCCGACGAGCTGATCTATGCCAACTCGGAGAACGGCTTCGCCCTGATCAGCCAGCGGACCGAGACGGTGCAGCGGATGTACTTCCAGTGCGACCCCGGGGAGGACGTCAACAACTGGGACGACGAGCGGATCTGGGAGGCGTTCCGCAGCCGCGTGAACGGCAACGGCTTCGAGCTCAAGGAGGGCCCGGTCATCGACAAGACGGTCCTGAAGTTCCGCAGCTTCGTGCACGCCCCGATGCGGCACGGCAAGCTGTTCCTGGCCGGGGACGCCGCCCACACCGTCCCGCCGACCGGAGCCAAGGGCCTGAACCTGGCCATCCACGACGTCAAGGTGCTGTTCGAAGGCCTGGACAGCTTCTACAAGACCGGCTCCACGAAGCTCCTTGACCTGTACAGCGACCGCGCCCTGGACCGGGTCTGGAAAGCGCAGCACTTCTCCTACTGGATGACCTCCATGCTGCACACCCCGACCGGAGCCGACGACTTCGCCCGCGCCCGCCAGCTCGGCGAACTCAATTCGGTGGTGTCCTCGCGGCACGGCCGCGCTTACCTTGCCGAGGCCTACACGGGCTGGCCGGCAGGGAACTAGGACGTCCTCCGGGACTCCGGCAGCCCCCCATCTTTCCATCGACAGCACCCCGGGCCAGGACTAGCCTTTAACCGTCCCAGCATGACCCGACAAGGACGACGGAGAGGTGTCCGATCATGGGAAACGCAGAGAATGTTGAACTGGTCCGGCGGGGGTACGAGGCCTTCAACGCAGGGGATATGGCGACCCTCAGCGAGCTGTTCGCGGAGGACGCAGTCTGGCACGTGGCCGGAAGCGGCGTGCTATCGGGGACGAAACAGGGCCGCGACGCCATCCTGGCGTATTTCGGCGAACTGGGAGCGCGCACGCAGGGAAATTTCCAAGCCAAGGTCCAGGACATCGTGGGCGGGGAAAGCCATACGGTCGCGATCCAGCAAACCCACGGGGAGGGCAACGGCAAGACCCTGGACATGGGCACCGTCATCACTTTCGTGGTCCGCGACGGCAAGATCGCCGAGGGCCGGGAGTACTTCGAGGACACGGCCAAGTCAGACGATTTCTGGACCTGACGGTCCGGGCCCGGCGGCACTGGCAACGCAGGCACTGACAGCGCAGGCGGCACGCAGCGACGCGCGGCCTCACGCCATGGCGGTGTGCGCGGCGCTGTGCGAATCGATCGGCTTCGCGTAGCAGTACGAGTGCTCCACGCCGACGTATGGGCCGAAGTTGGGCACGGCCACGAAGCCCGAGTTCTGGTAGAACTGCCGCCCGTCGGTCTGCGCCGACCCCGCCTCAGCGGTCAGGGTGGTGACGCCGAGGGCATGGGCGTGCCCCTCCAGCGCCGCCAGGATGGAACTGGCCACGCCCGAACCTCGCGTGTACGGCAGCACGTAGAGCCGCTTGATCTCGGCGGTGTGCTCGTCCAGCAGGCGCAACCCGCCGCAGCCCACCGGCTGGCCCGACGCCTTGTCGTGCGCCACCAGGAACACCGCGGTGTCGACCTCCGACGGCGGTGGCCCGGACTCGTGCCCGCGGTGGCCGAAGCGGGCGTCCAGTTCCGCCTGCTGGGCTGCCCGCAGGTCGGCTCCCACCGGGTTGGACCAGGGGACCTGCCGGATGTTGAGCCGCGGGTTGGTCTGCATCGCTGCCTCGATTCGCCGAAGGGTTATGCAGACCAAGGCTATGGAGCGGCGGTTTCCGTGGTGTTTCGGCCACGTAAGGGCTTCGAGAACTCGGTTTCCGCGATTTCGACGAGTCGGCGCACATTCGGCGTCCGGAAACGCCCGTCCGGCAGGGAAACGTCTAAGCGGACGGTTCGGCGGGGCGGCCGGTGGGGTCCTCCGCCGTCGGGTCCGCCAGGGCCAGTCCGCCCACCGGGCTGTCGTCCCAGTGGATCAGCCGCCAGCCGGCGTCGGGATCGCCTTCCAGCGCCACGATGCCGGTGTTGGCGAGCACGTGCCGCGCGGCGAACTCCGCCTCGACATTGGCGGCACGCAGGCCGGTCCAGACCCGGATCGCGGCGCCGTGGCTGACGACGGCGACGGCGGCGTCCCCGGCGGCGGAGGCAGCGGCGGCGATCCTCGCGATCGAGTCGTCGTAGCGTTCGAAGAAGTCGTGGCCGCTGGGGCCGGAGGGCATCCGCCGGTCCAGTTCGCCCGCCGTCCAGGCGAACACTGTGCCGAGGTAGCGCAGGTGGGATTCGCGGTCGGTGAGCTTCTCCAGCGCCCCGGCTTCGATTTCCCGCAGCCCTCCCAGCACCTCAATCTCCAGCCCGCGGGTGGTGGCGAGCGGTGCGGCCGTGAGCTGGGTGCGGACCAGGGTGGACGCGTAGAGCAGTCCGATCTTTTCGTTCGCCAGGGAGCGGGCCAGCGCGGCCGCCTGGCGTTCGCCCAGTTCGGTCAGTCCGGGGCCCGGATGGGCGGTGTCCAGCTGTCCCAGGACGTTGCCCGGGGTCTGGCCGTGACGGATCAGCAGAAGCCTCATGGCAGCGATTTTACCGGCTGGGCCGGGACCCGGCGCGGCCCCGCTTGCCGCCCGTGATTCCGGCGGTCAAGGGATCCGGACCGTGGCCTGGATCGGGGCGTGGTCGCTGGGGTACCGGTCGTCCAGCCGGAAGGTGTTGACCGCGGCCTCCGCGACCTGGATCTCCGGCGTGACGGCGATCCAGTCGATGCGGCTTTCGCCGATGACCGGGTCCTTGTAGTTCGGGAACGTCCCGTACTCCGGAGTCAGCCGCTGCTTGGCCGCGGTCCAGGAGTCCCGGAAGGTGCCGCTCCCCACCAGGGTGCTGTACGCGCCGGAGGCACCGGCGTCGGCGTTGAAGTCGCCCATCAGCACGGTCGGCAGCCCCGGCTCGAAGCGTGTTGCGTGCTCCACGATGGCCTCGGCGCTGCGCAGCTGCGCGTTCTCGGACTCGTGGTCGAAGTGGGTGTTGACCACCATCAGCTCACGTCCGGTGTGGTTGTCTTCGAACCGGCCCCAGGTGGCGATCCGGGTGACGTGGTTGCCCCACGTCGCCGAGCCGGCCACCGTGGGCGTGTCAGAGAGCCAGAACTGGTCCCACGTCCGCAGCTTCAGGCGGCGGGCGTCGTAAAAGATGCAGGAGTGCTCGCCCCGGCGGCCACCTTCGCGGCCGTGGCCGATCATCCGGTAATGGTCCGGAAGGGCCTCGCCGATCACGGCCAGCTGGTGCTCCAGGCCCTCCTGGATGCCCAGCACCTCGGGCAGCTCCTCGGCCAGTACGGCCTGCAACGCCGGAACGCGCTCCGGCCAGTAGTCGGCCTGGCCCGGCAACGTCGCCGCGATGTCGCAGCGGATGTTGAAGCTCATCAGGCTCAAGGCAGCCGGGTCGGCCGCGGCGTCAGCAGCCGCGCCGGCTCCTGGGCCGGGGTCGGCGTCGGGACCGGCCGCTGGGCCGGGGTCGGTCAGAACGGTCCGTGCTGTCGACGGTGCGTCGCTCGGCAAGGGGTCTCCTCGGGTCGGTAACAGCCCCAGCTTCCTTTCTGAAGCTGGCCAGTCCTCGACGGCCGCGTAAACGGCGGCCTGCCGGAAGGTGAATTCGGGGCGAGCACGGCTAGGCCAGGTGGTCGACCAGCTTGTCCGCGATGCCGGTGTACTTGCCCGGGGTTAGCGCCAGGAGCCGGGCTTCGGCATCGGCTGACAGGCCCAGGCCCTGGACGAATTCCCGCATCCGGGCGGCGTCCACCCGCTGGCCGCGGGTCAGGTCCTTGAGCCGCTCGTACGGGTTTTCCATGCCCGCGACGCCGGCGATCGCCTCGGCCCGCATGACCATCTGGATCGCCTCGCCGAGGACCTCCCAGTTGGTGTCCAGGTCCCTGGCGAGCACGTCCTCGGCCACGTCCAGGCGGTCCAGGCCCTTGGCCACGTTGGAGATGGCCAGCAGGGAATGGCCGAAGGCCACGCCGATGTTGCGCTGCGAGGAGGAGTCGGTGAGGTCGCGCTGCCAGCGGGAGGTGACCAGCGTGGAGCCCAGTACGTCCAGCAGGCCCGAGGAGATTTCCAGGTTGGCCTCGGCGTTCTCGAAGCGGATCGGGTTGACCTTGTGCGGCATCGTGGAGGACCCCGTGGCGCCGGCAACCGGGACCTGCGCGAAGTAGCCGATCGAGATGTAGCTCCAGATATCGGTGCACACGTTGTGCAGAATCCGGTTGAAGCGCGCGACGTCGGCGTACAGCTCGGCCTGCCAGTCGTGGCTTTCGATCTGCGTGGTCAGCGGGTTCCAGCCCAGGCCCAGGCCTTCTACGAAGCTCTTGGCGACCTGCTCCCAGTCCGCCCCCGGCACGGAGGCGACGTGGGCGGCGTAGGTGCCGGTCGCGCCGTTGATCTTGCCGAGGTACTCGGTCCGGGCAATGCGGTCCAACTGGCGGGTCAGCCGGTGGGCGATCACGGCCAGTTCCTTGCCGAGCGTGGTGGGGGTGGCGGGCTGGCCGTGCGTGCGGGACAGCATCGGGACCGCGCGGTTGGCCTCGGCCATCGCGCTGATCTGCGCGACCAGCTGGCGGGCCGCGGGCAGCCAGACGTCCTCCACGGCGCCCTTGACGCCGAGCGCGTAAGAGAGGTTGTTGATGTCTTCCGAGGTGCAGCCGAAGTGCACCATGGCGGTCAGGTGCTCGATTCCGATGCCCGGCAGCCGGCGGCCGATGTAGTACTCCACGGCCTTGACGTCGTGCACGGTGACGGCCTCGATTTCGGCCAGTTCGGCGACCGACGCGGCGTCGAACTCGGTGACGATGGCGCGCAGCTGCTCCTGCTGCCTCGCGCTCAGCGGTCCGGCCCCCGGCAGGACGTTGTTGTTGGTCAGGTGGATCAACCACTCAACCTCGACGGCGACCCGGTCACGGTTGAGCGCGGCCTCGGAGAGGTAGTCCACCAGCGGCGCGACCGCCGACTGGTAGCGGCCGTCGAGCGGGCCGAGCGCGATCTGGTGGTCGGACGCGGCGAGGGCCAGGCGTCCGGACGGCGTGCGGGTCTCAGCTGTGGCGGCAGTTTCAGGCATGGTCCGATTCTTTCACGAAGTGCCGCCGGGCCTTAAGCGGGCAGTTCCTTATGACATTTCCCCCCCGCGGACGGGACCGTTCCGCCCCCTGCGCGGGCGGCTGCTTTTCCACATAGCTGTCCCGGCCGCTTCCGGCGCCGCTGGCCGGCCCCTAGCGTCGAACCCGGGACTGAACTGCGAATGAAAGGGGCCCGGACCATGAGCGGCACGTTGACAGCGGCGGAGGCGGCGGCGTGCGCCTCACGCAGCTACGAGGTCCAGCAGCTGGCTGCCAGAGTCGCGTCATGTGCGGACCAGGGCGGTGCCGCCTTGGCCGCACTGAGCCGGCTGGAACTCCACGGCTGGCAGTCCCCGGCCGGCCGCGCCTACCGCTCTACGCTGTCGCTTCAGGCCGCGGCCTTGCGGCGGGGCCGGGACGGGCTGCAGGACGCGGCAGCGGTGGTCCTGCGGCACGCCCAGAACGTGACGCTTTCGTCGGGACGGCCGGGGTACTGATGGCGGAGGCGACCCCGGCGGGCTCCGGAGACGTCCCCCGCCCCTCCGCACCGCCCCCGGACGGGATGCTCCGGATCCGTGGCGGGATCGGCGGCCTCAGCTTCCAGTTCGAGGAACTGCTGGCGGGCGCGGCGGCCCTGGATGGGGTGGTGCGCCAGCTCTACGCCCTGGAGGCGGAGGCCGACGGCGTCCGCCGCGCGCTGTTCGACTACCAGCCCGACTCTTACCGCAGCGGCAGCGACGCCATCATCGCGGTGGGGGAGGCCGGCCGGGACGTCAGCCGCGTCAGGGCCGAATTGGAACACATCGCCGCCCAGGTCCGGGCCAGCCACCGGGAGTACGAATTCACCGAAGCCCGGAACGCCCTGCTGCTTCGGATGGGGCTCTCCGCCCCCGGGTACGGCTCCCCGCAAAGTCTCTTCGCGCTTCCCGGGATCCGCGACCAGGTCGAACACGGCGTGGCCATGGCTCCGCGCAGCCTGGCCCTCCTGTTGGGCCTGCCCGTTCCCCTGGCCGGGGCCGTCGGCGCGCTCAGCGGGCCCACTGACGTCCGGCGCGCAATCCGGGACCTGGCGGCCGCGCCGGGACTGGGGTTCCTGAAACCGCGGCCGGTCACAGTGGTCGGCAGCGAAACAGCCGCCGCGGACGTGGACCTCTCCCCGGCGGGCCTCTTGCGGCGGGCGGACGCGGTGGGCCGGAACAGCGGCGACATTGAAGTCATCCGGGTCGACGGCGGCAGCCGGCGCGCTTGGGTGGTCATCATCCCGGGAACCCAGCTCGGCGGGCTGCCCGCGGGAACCAACCCCTTCGATACAGCCGGCATCGCCGAGGGGCTCGGCTACGATTCGCAGGCAACCACAGGGGCCATCAGGCAGGCGCTGCGCGAGGCCGGTGTGGAGGCGGGCGAGCAGCTCGCCGTCGTCGGCTACAGCCAGGGCGGCATCCACGCCATGAACCTCAGCAGGGACAAACCCTTCCTGGCCGAATTCGACCTGAAGTTCGTACTGACCGCCGGTTCCCCGGTGGGCGGCATCACCCCTGAGCCGGGCATTGGCAGCCTGCACCTGGAGCACCAGCACGACTGGGTGCCGGGAGCCGACGGACTGGCCAATGCGGACACCAGGGACCGCGTGACCGTGACCTTGACCAATGACCTGGTCATGCCGCCGCCGCAGGATTTCGGTCTCGGTCCCGGCCATCGGCTGGAAAACTACACGGCCGGTGCGGAGGCGGTCGCGGCGAGCCGGGATCCCTCGCTGCGGGCATCCACCGCCGCATTGGCCGCCGTGGTCGGTGCCGGGGGCGCCGCAACGGTGACCCGATTTTCCCTGCGGCGCGAACCGCAGCCGGCGCAGGGCGTGGTCACGGCTCCGGGGCCCAACCGCTCGACCGGCGTATTGCCCTCAGCCCGCGTCGCGACGGACGCACGGCCCGCTGCGGCACCGGCTGCGGCCCCGGCTGCGGCGGGGATGTCCGGCTAGGGACTGGGCGGGGAGTGCCGGCGGGAGTGTCCGCGGAGGGCCGGCTAGCGGCGCCGGCCGCCCGGGAGCCGCCCGGCGACGAGGGACACCACGGTGATGATGATGGCTGCGAAGACCGCGGTCCAGAAGAAGGAGTCGATGGTGAAGTGCACCGGCGTGTAAGAGCTCAGCCAGGAGGTGAGGTACAGCATCGCGGCGTTGATGACGATCGTGAACAGCCCCAGCGTGAGGATGGTCAGTGGCAGCGACAGCAGGCTGACCAGCGGCTTGACGAGGGCGTTGACGAGGCCGAAGATCAGCCCGATAAACAGGTACGCCAGGATGATCCCGATCGTGTCCGTGCCCTGCGTGACGCCGCTATTGGCCACGGCCCCGGTGGTGGCGGACGTGGAAATATCCAGCCCGGGGAGGATCCAGCTGGCGATCCAGAGGGCCAGAGCATTGACGATGACCCGCACGAAGAGTGAGCGCATGGCCCCATGCTGTCACATCACCGGTCGTACCGGCAGGAGGGCGAAGTAGGCTAAGAGGCATGACTTCATCAGACAACC
The DNA here is from genome assembly GCF_056393885.1 of Arthrobacter sp. 10T44. Classification (NCBI taxonomy): domain Bacteria; kingdom Bacillati; phylum Actinomycetota; class Actinomycetes; order Micrococcales; family Micrococcaceae; genus Arthrobacter; species Arthrobacter sp. 10T44. The sequence goes on from NZ_JBFTGT010000011.1 coordinate 33,862, forward strand.
AGGCCGGAGGGATCCGCCCGCGGCCGGTAGTAGACCTCCTTCCCCGTTACGCAGCCGGAAAACCGCCGGTCCCGGTCGAGGGGCTCGTGAGCTACAAGCTTTCCTCCAACGAGAACCCGCTGGCTCCGATCCCTGCAGTGCAGCAGGCCATCGCGGCGCAGACCGACTTCAATCGCTACCCGGACCCGTTGAGCAGCAAGCTGCGCGGTGCGCTCGCGGGCTTCCTGGACGTCCCCGCCGAGGACATCGTGACCGGCGCCGGCAGCCTCGGTGCGCTCAACCAGCTGCTGGCCACCTTTGCCGGCCAGAACGACGACGGCAAGGCCGACGAGGTCATCTACGCGTGGCGTTCCTTCGAGGCGTATCCCATCAGCGTGGGCCTGGCCGGCGCCGAGAGCGTGCAGATCCCGCTGACGGCCGCCGGCCGGCACGACCTGGACGCGATGGCTGCCGCGGTGACGGCCCGCACCCGGATGATCCTGCTGTGCACCCCGAACAACCCCACCGGCCCCATTCTCACGACCGAGGAGACCGAGCGGTTCCTCAAGACCGTCCCCTCGGACATCGTGGTGGTCATCGACGAGGCCTACCAGGAGTTCGTCCGGGCCGAGGATGCCGTCGACGGCATCGAGATGTACCGCAAGTACCCGAACGTCGTCGTCCTGAGGACCTTCTCCAAGGCGCACGGCCTGGCCGGACTGCGCGTGGGTTACAGCGTGTCCCAGCCGGACCTCACCCAGCACCTGCGCGTCACCGCGACGCCCTTCGCGGTTTCCCAAATCGCGGAGGCGGCGGCTGTCGCCTCGCTGCAGCACTTTGGCGAGGTTGTAGAAAGGGTACAAAGCCTGGTCGATGAGCGGGACCGCGTGACCGAGGGCCTGCGTGAGCTCGGCTGGGTCGTACCGGACGCCCAGGGCAACTTCGTCTGGCTTAATCTGGGTACCAACAGTGCGGAATTTGCCGCACTGGCGGGGGAGCGGGCACTGTCGGTCCGGGCCTTCGGCAACGAGGGGGTGCGGGTGAGCATCGGCGAGGCCGAAGCCAACACCCGTTTCCTCGAATTGTGTGCGATCTATACAAAACCCCCACAGCGTTCCTAGCGCTTAACACGAAGTCCGCCGAAGGTACGCTGCGGATAAAGTAGGGACGAGTAAGCCAAAATATATGCCGGACCTGGAATGCATGCCCGGTCCGGCATATATCCCAGCGATTGCGGCGCATTCGGATGCGGCAGGCAAGGAGACGGTATGGGCGCCACACATCTGCCCTCTACCGAGTTCGACGGAACCGACGTGGATGACCAGCTCGAGGCGCAGGCCGAGGCGGTGCCGGGCGACCCCGCTGTCCCGATGGTCCAGCTGCTGGGTCCGGACGGCACCCTGGGTTCGGATCCGGTGTTTTCCGAGTACGCCGCGCGGCTCGACGCCGGGAAGCTCCGCGGTTTCTACGCGGACATGGCAAAGATCCGCCGTTTCGACGTCGAGGCCACCGCGCTGCAGCGGCAGGGCCAGCTGGCCCTGTGGGTCCCGCTCACCGGCCAGGAAGCGGCGCAAATCGGGTCCGGCCGGGCGAGCCAGCCGCAGGATTACATCTTCCCGACCTACCGGGAGCACGGCGTCGCGCTGACCCGCAACGTCGACCTGGCCGAGCTGCTGCGGCAGTTCCGCGGGGTGTCCAACGGCGGCTGGAACCCCAAGGACACCAACTTCCACCTCTACACGCTGGTCCTCGCCGCCCAGACGCCGCACGCGGTCGGTTACGCAATGGGCATCCAGCGCGACCAGAAGCTCGCCGCGGCCCAGGCGGCAGCCGGGGAGGCGCCGGCCGGTTCCCAGGCGCCCAAGGCCGCCGTTATGGTCTATTTCGGCGACGGTGCCAGCTCCGAGGGCGATGTCCACGAGTCCATGGTCTTCGCCGCCTCCTACAACGCCCCCGTGGTGTTCTTCTGCCAGAACAACCACTGGGCCATCTCGGTTCCCACCGCCGTCCAGACCCGCATTCCGCTCTCCAACCGCGCCAAGGGCTACGGCTTCCCGGGCATCCGGGTGGACGGCAACGACGTGATCGCGGTCCACGCCGTCACCGAGTGGGCCCTCGAACGCGCCCGCGAAGGCAAGAGCCCGGTGCTGATCGAGGCCTTCACCTACCGCGTCGGCGCGCACACCACCGCCGACGATCCGACGAAGTACCGCGGCTCGGATGAAGAGGCGCAATGGCGGGCGAAGGATCCGCTGGAGCGGCTCGAGAAGTACCTGCGCGCCGAAGGCCTCGCCGACGACGCCTTCTTCGAGCAGGTCAAGGCCGACGGCGACGAGCTGGCGGCGTACGTCCGCAGCACCATCCACGACCTGGGAACCCCGGACATCCGGACAGCCTTCGCCAACACCTACGCCGAGGCACACCCCCTGGTGGCCGAGGAGCTGGCGTGGTTTGAGGAATACAGTGCGGGCTTCGCCGACGAGGCAGACGGAGCCGAGGCAGGCGCTGCCGGGTCCGAAACGGCCGCGGCACACACAGAGGGGGCGGTGCGCCGATGACCACCATGACCATTGCCAAGGCCATCAACGAGGGCCTGCGCGCGACGCTGAGCAGCAACCCCCGGACCCTGCTGATGGGCGAGGACATCGGCCCGCTCGGCGGCGTCTACCGAGTCACCGACGGCCTGATCGGGGAGTTCGGCGCCGACCGCGTCGTGGACACCCCGCTCGCCGAGTCCGGCATCATCGGCACCGCGATCGGCCTGGCGCTCAGCGGCTACCTGCCGGTCTGCGAGATCCAGTTCGACGGCTTCGTCTTTCCCGGCTTCAACCAGATCACCACGCAGCTGGCGAAGATGCATTCGCGCAGCAACGGCAACCTCACCGTCCCCGTCGTCATCCGGATCCCCTACGGCGGCGGCATCGGCTCGATTGAACACCATTCCGAGTCCCCCGAGGCGCTGTTCGCCCATACCGCCGGGCTGCGCATCATCACCCCGTCCAACCCGCACGACGCCTACTGGATGATCCAGCAGGCGGTCGACTGCCTGGACCCCGTGATCGTCTTCGAGCCGAAGCGGCGCTACTGGCTCAAGGGCGAGGTCGACACCGGCTCCCCGGGCCAGTCCGCGGACCCGTTCAGGGCCCATGTGCTGCGTGAGGGGTCGGACGCTACCGTCGTGGCCTATGGCCCGCTGGTTCCCGTGGCCCTCGCGGCCGCCTCCGCGGCGGCCGAGGACGGCCACAGCGTCGAGGTGATCGACCTGCGTTCCATTTCGCCGATCGATTTCGACACCGTCACGGCCTCGGTCCGGAAAACGGGCCGGCTGATCGTGGCGCATGAGGCGCCGACCTTCGGCGGTATCGGCGGCGAGATCGCGGCGCGGGTCAGCGAGCGGGCCTTCCATTCCCTCGAAGCCCCGGTCATCCGCGTCGGCGGCTTCCACATGCCCTACCCGGTCGCCAAGGTGGAGGAAGACTACCTGCCGGACATCGACCGCATCCTTGAGGCGCTGGAACGCGCCCTCGCCTACTGACGGGGACCTCCATGACCGTGAACAAGTTCAACCTTCCTGACGTGGGCGAGGGCCTGACCGAGGCCGAAATCGTGTCCTGGAAGGTCAAGGCCGGTGACACCGTGGCCGTCAACGACGTGCTGTGCGAAATCGAGACCGCCAAGTCCCTCGTGGAGCTTCCTTCCCCCTACGCCGGAACTGTCACCGAGCTGTTAGTCCCGGAGGGCGTGACGGTCGACGTCGGAACGCCGATCATCAGCGTTTCCGACGCCGCCGCGCCGGCCGGGACCCCGGCGGTTGCCGCCGCTGCCACAACAACTCCGGCGGCTACTCCTGCTGCCGCGGCGCCCGAGGCGCCGATGTACGGAAAGCTGGAGCAGGACGCGTCCGACACCGCCGAGCCGGCCGGGCCCCCGGCCGGCGGCCCGCTGGTCGGTTCCGGTCCGAAGGCCGACGCCGTCAAACGGCGCCGCCGGATCTCCGCCCTGGCTGCGGCAGCCGCCGCCCCCGCCGTCGAACGGGCCGGGATCGAGGCGCACGACATCTGGATCAGCCCGTCCGCGGCCACCCAGGCTGAACCGCCCGTCGCGGCGGAAGCCGAAGCTGTCGACCAGCGCCCGACGCTGGGCGGGGCCATCACCGGCCTCGTCAACCGTGTCCTGGCCAAACCCCCGGTCCGGAAGATTGCCCGCGACCTCGGCATCGACCTGGCCGACGTCGTTCCCACCGGGGCGCGCGGCGAAGTGACCCGTGAGGACCTCGTCAGCTATCAGGCCCAGCGCGACGCCGAGCTGGACCAGGCGGATTCGTTCTGGGGCAAGACCGGCCGCCCCCAGGAGCAGCGGATCGAGCGCATTCCGGTCAAGGGCGTCCGCAAGGCCACCGCACGGGCGATGGTCGAGTCCGCCTTCGCGGCCCCGCATGTGAGCATCTTCGTGGACGTGGACGCCAGCCGCACCATGGAGTTCGTCAAGCGGCTCAAGGCTTCCCGCGATTTCGAGGGCATCAAGGTTTCGCCGCTGCTGATCCTCGCCAAAGCCGTCATCTGGGCCGCGGCGCGGAACCCCAGCGTCAACGCGAGCTGGGTGGATGCCGAGGACGGCAGCGACTCAGCCGAGATCCACGTTAAGCACTTCATGAACCTCGGCATCGCGGCCGCGACCCCGCGCGGGCTGATGGTGCCCAACATCAAGAACGCCCAGGATCTCTCGCTGAAGGAACTGGCGCTGGCCCTCAACGAGCTGGCCACCACCGCCCGGGCGGGCAAGACCCAGCCGGCGCAGATGCAGGGCGGCACCCTCACGGTCACCAACATCGGCGCCCTGGGCATCGACACCGGAACGCCGATCATCAATCCCGGCGAGGTGGCGATCGTGGCTTTCGGCACCATCAAGCAGAAGCCCTGGGTGCTCGACGGCGAGGTGATCCCGCGCTGGATCACCACGCTCGGCGGTTCGTTCGACCACCGGGTGGTGGATGGAGACCTGTCGGCCCGCTTCATGGCCGACGTCGCAGCCATCCTCGAAGAGCCCGCACTACTGCTGGACTGAGCCGGTCGGCCGCCGGTCCGGCCGACGCTCCGGGGCGCTGGCCGCCGACGCTCCTGCCCAGTTGTTCCCGGCCAGTTCCTGGCCAGTACCCGGCCGGGCGGCGGGATCCCGCGGTTCTCCGGCGCCGGGGCGGACCGCGCTGCAGTAGAGATGCCCAAGAACCGGGCGGGAACGCGGGGTCCGGGCGTGTTGCGCCTAGTTCGACCCGTAGGCGGCGAAGGTCGAGAGCAGCTCGGTCATGCCCGGATCGCTGCCCCAGCCGGCAACGGCGGCCGCTGCGGCAAACACCACGCCGGCGAAACCGAAACTGCCGGCCGTGACCGCGCCCAGGAACTTCCAGTCCTCGCGCAGGATGCTCCGGACGGTATCGGGCATCCGCAGCGCCGGGGAGATCAAATTGGGGGCGCTGTCCACCGAGCCGTCGTCGAGGTACGCGACCACCCGGCCGGCGGCACGGTCGACCCGCATCGTGCTGATGTGGTTTCCGTGGCGGGCCAGCAGAATGTCGTGGCCGACGAGCTGGCGGCGCTGAAGAACAGGCATGGGTTTCTCCCCGGGAGGTGGCGGATAGGTCTGTCCGCACCATCGGGGGCACCTCCAATTTTACCGCCGCGCGCCGCGCCGTCGCCGGTAATTCCGGGTGAGGCTGCCCACGACGGAGGGTGACCGCGGTCAAATCCAGGCGAATCCTGTCCCGGAACCGCGCGGCGGCACTAGAGTGGCACCAGCCGCCGCCGAGCCGGCGAACGCCGATCAAAGGAGATTTTGCGTGTTCTCGAGCCCGTTCCCCGCTGTTGAAATTCCCGACGTCAGCCTTTACGAGTACCTCTTCGGCGGCCTGGAGGAGGCGGACCTGGACCGGGTCGCCGTCGTCGACGGCAGCAGCGGAGCCGAAACCAGCTACCGCGAGCTGCGCGACCGGATCAACGCCCTCGCGGGCGCCGTCGCCGCCCAGGGGCTGGGCATCCACGGCGTCGCCGCCATCCTCTGCCCGAACATCCCGGCGTTCACTGTCGTGTTCCACGGCCTGCTGCGGGCCGGCGCCACCGTCACTCCCGTCAATTCGCTGTACACGGCCGATGAGATCGCGAAACAACTCACCGACGCCGGAGCCAGCTGGCTCTTTACGATCTCGGCCCTGCTGCCCGCCGCCCGGGAAGCGGCCGGCCAGGTGGGCATCCCCGCGGAGCGGCTGGTGGTGCTCGACGGCGCCGAGGGTCACCCCTCGCTGACGGAGCTGCTCGCCAGCGGCGCACCCGCCCCGGATGTCAGCTTCGACCCTGCCACCCACCTCGCCGTGCTGCCGTACTCCTCGGGCACCACCGGACGGCCCAAGGGCGTGATGCTGAGCCACCGCAACCTCGTGGCGAACGTGGAACAGTCGCGCGGGCTGCTCAAGGTCCGGCCGGACGACCGGCTGCTGGCACTGCTGCCGTTCTTCCACATCTACGGACTCACGGTGCTGCTGAACCTGGCCCTCCGGGAACGCGCAAGGCTGGTCACCATCCCGAAGTTCGACCTCGCGGAATTCCTGCGGATGGTCCAGGACCACAAGTGCAGCTATCTCTTCATTGCCCCGCCGGTTGCCGTGGCACTGTCCAAGCACCCGCTGGTGGCGGAATACGACCTCAGCTCCGTGCACACCACGTTGTCCGGCGCGGCGCCGCTGGACGGCGAACTGGGGGCGCGGCTGGCCGAGCGGCTGGGCTGCCGGGTGCTCCAGGGTTACGGCATGACCGAGATGAGTCCCGTTTCCCACCTGATCCCGGTCGACGCGACGGAGGTTCCGGTCAGCTCGGTGGGCTACACCGTCCCCAACATGGACTGCCGGCTGGTGGATCCGGCCACGGGCGAGGAAATCGAGGTCCCCGCGGAGGGAACCAGCGCCCCGGGCCACCTGCTGTGCCGGGGGCCCAACGTGATGCTCGGTTACCTGAACCGGCCGGATGAGACGGCTGACACCCTCGACGCGGACGGCTTCCTGCACACCGGGGACATCGCCACGGTGCGGGCGGACGGCGTGGTGTCGATCGTGGACCGGCTCAAGGAATTGATCAAGTACAAGGGGTACCAGATTGCGCCGGCCGAGCTTGAGGCGCTGCTGCTTACCCACCCCGGCATCGCCGACGCCGCCGTGGTCGGAACCGCCGACGCCGACGGCCAGGAGGTGCCGATGGCTTTCGTGGTGCGCCAGCCGAACGCCGAGGGCGAGCTGCTGGACGAAGCCGGGGTGCAGGAATTCGTAGCCGCCCGGGTGGCGCCGTTCAAGAAGATCCGGCGCGTGGAATTCATCGAGGCGGTGCCGAAGTCCTCGTCCGGCAAGATCCTGCGCCGGATGCTGAAGGCAGTGGATGCCTAGGACAGCAAAGCCGGCGCAGCAGCCCTAGGGCTGCTGCGCCGGCATCTGCAGTTGCGCCGCTACTCGGGGCTGTCGGTCTTGGCGATGTAGACGTCGCAGGGGGCGCCGTGGGCCACGCTGTTGGCAACGCTGCCGAGGACGCGCCCCAGGCCGCGCATCCGGCGGTTGCCGACCACGATCATCTGCGCGTCGGAACGTTCCGCCTCGTGGATCAGCGCTTCCGCGGGCTTGCCCCGGGCTGCCGCGTAGGTGACGTTGATCCCGGCCGTCCGGAGACTGTCGGCTACACCCTTGGCCACCTTCTCGGCGTCGTCGGCGTCGGAAACAATCCACCGGTCGCTGCCGCTGCCGAACACCTCGGTCCGGTCGCTATCGAACGCGCTGACCACGTGCAGCGTCGCGCCGAGCGAGACAGCCAGGTCCCGGGCCGTTTGGGCCGCCTTCAGGGCAGTCTCGCTGCCATCGACGCCGACAACGATGATTCCGGTCATAGGGGACTCCTCTGGTCAGGCATGAATACGTCAGGCGCCGTTCAGTCAACAGCAATAGTTCAGGCTACAACGCCGCGACTGCTTCCCGCAGTACCGGCGCCAGACGCCGGACGCCTTCCTCGATTGCGTCCGGCGGCACCGCACTGAAAGCGAGCCGCAACTTGTTGGAGGGCTCGTCCGAGTGGGTAAATGCTGCACCGGGAATGAACACCACTCCGGCATCGATGGCCTTCTGCAACAGCGGGTAGGTGTCGATGCCCTCGGGCAGCGTGACCCAAATGAAGAAGCCGCCCTGCGGGCGTGTCCAGTTCAGCCCCTCGGGCATGTACTTCTCGAGGGCTGCGAGCATGGCCTCGCACCGCTCCTGGTACAGCCCGCGGTAGGTGGCAATCTGGCCGCGCCAGTCGTAGTCGCGCAGGTACGCGGAGACCAGCATCTGGTTGAGCGTCGGCGGGCACAGGGTGACGGCTTCCGAGGCGAGGTAGTAGCGGCGCTGCAGGTGCGCCGGGACCAGGGCCCAGCCGATCCGCAGTCCCGGGGCGAAGATCTTGGAGAAGGAGCCCATGTAGATCACATCGTCCGGGTTGCCGGCCCGCAGCGGGGTCAGCGGTTGGCCGTCGAAGCGCAGCAGGCCGTACGGATTGTCCTCCAGGACCAGAATATTCGCGTTGCGGCATATATCGACTACCTGCTGCCGGCGTTCGGCGGCGAGCGTGATACCGGACGGATTGTTGAAGCTTGGGATCGTGTAGAGGAATTTGACGTTCTTGCCCGCGGTCTGCAGGGCCGCGATCCTGGCCTCGAGGAGGTCCGGGATGATCCCTTGCTCGTCCATCGGCACCGTGCCCACCTCAACCTGGTAGGCCTCGAAGGTGTTCAATGCACCGACGTAGGTGGGATCCTCCACGAGGACGACGTCGCCCGGGTTGCAGAAGACCTTGGTCGCGACGTCCTGGGCGGACTGCGAGCCTGCGGTGATGACGACGTTTTCGGGCTTCGCGTCGAGGATCCCCTCGGCGGCCATGACCTCGCAGATCTGCGCGCGGAGCTCTTCGGTACCCTGCCCGCCGCCGTACTGCAACGCCGTCAGGCCGTGTTCGGCGATGATTTTCGCGGCGGACTGGCCCAGCCGCTCCAGTGGAAGGGACTGGAGGTAGGGGCTGCCGCCGGCGAGGGAGACCAGGCCCGGACGCAGGGAGATGTCGAAGACGTCCCGGACGGCCGACTGCTTGATATTTGCTGCGCGCTCCGAGAAAAGCCTCTCGTGGCGGTGGGCGGACGTAGCCGCACGTTCGATTGCGTCAATTGCCTCGGCCGGAAGGAGCTCTGCGGCGGCATCAAGTGTTTCGTGGGTCACAATCCTAGGATACAGGCCCGCGTTGTCACGGGGAAAACTTTTGTTCACAAGAACGGCAAGGGGATCCCGGACACAGGACACCCCCGGCAGTGGGGGGCGCTGCCGGGGGTGTCGGTCTGTGATGAGCCTGCTTAGGCGGCGTCGGCGGTACGGGCTTCGGCCAAGGCTTCGAACACGCCCTTGATCTGCTCCACGACCTCGGCGTCGTCCTTCGGGTGGACCTCGGCGAAGCGGACCATCGAACCGGGGACGGCAAGCTTGACGTCTTCGAGCACCTTGGCGCCGGCGATGCCGACGGCCTTTCGGGCCTCGTCCTGGGCCCAGACGCCGCCGTACTGGCCGAACGCGGTGCCGACGACGGCGGTGGGCTTGCCGCTCAGGGCGCCGGCGCCGAAGGGCCGGGAGAGCCAGTCGATGGCGTTCTTCAGCGGTGCGGGAACGGTGCCGTTGTATTCCGGGGTGACCAGGAGCAGGGTGTCGGCGTCGTTTGCGGCGGCACGCAGCGCTGCGGCGGCGGCGGGAACCTGGCCCTCGACGTCGATGTCCTCGTTGTAGAACGGAATGTTGCCGAGGCTCTCGTGGATGACGACGTCGACCTGCTCGGGCGCGTTGAGCTGGATGGCTTCGGCCAGCTGGGCATTCGTGGAGCCGGCGCGCAGGCTGCCGACCAGGGTGAGAACGGTGTTGGTAGTCATGTGAACTCCTTGAAACGCGCCGCGGAGATTCCGGCGGCTGGATGGTCGCGGAGGCTTTGATGGCCTTCACCAAAGCTAAACGGACTGCGGTCCGCTTATTATTCCCCCGGGGCTAGACTGGGCGTTGTGAGCCTCATCCCAATTCGGCCCGGCGGGCAAGCAGGCGACCCCCCGGCCCACCCCGGTAATCGTCCCGGCGTCCGGGGCGCGGCCGAGTCTGAACGCCGGGATGCCGCCCGCAACCGTGAATTGTTGCTCCGGGCCGCCCGGGAATTGATTGAGGAGTGCGGGGCGGACGGCCTCACCATGGCGTCCCTGGCCGGGCGCGCCGGCGTGGGCAAGGGGACCGTCTTCCGGCGCTTCGGCAGTCGGGCGGGACTCATGATGAGCCTGCTCAGTGATGCCGAGGCGCAGTTCCAGGGCCGGTTCATGTTCGGGCCGCCGCCGCTGGGGCCCGGTGCGCCGCCCCTGGAACGGCTGATTGCCTGTGGCGCGGAACGGATTGCCTGGGTGCTGGAATTTGGTGAACTCGCCCGCGCCGCGGATGCGTCCGCCCACAACCGGTTCGATGTGCCCGCCGCCGTGCTCTGGCACCGGCATCTGGAACTGCTGCTGCGCGAAGCCGGGGTCAGCGCGGATCCCTGGCTGATGGCGGGCGCCCTGAGCGTGACCCTCGAGCCGGAGCGCATCCTGCATGCGGTGCGGGTCCACGGGGTCGCCCCGGACCGGCTGGTTGAGTCCTGGCGGGAGCTGGCCACCCGGGTGGTGCGCGGCGCGTAGGCTAGCCGACCCGCGCGGAGACTGCCAAGTCAAATCAATTCAAATGAGTTATTCATAACGATCTGGTAGTGGGCATACCGTTTCGCCCCCTTTCGCGCGCCTCCCCGCAATTTCTATGTGGTAGTTTCCTCTGGAATGTGACCCGCAACATAGCCCGGCTGGGCTGGCCGCAAGGCCTGCGGGGGGCCAGGCACCCGCTGGCCGAGATCCCGGATCGGCAGCGGACACCCCGCTGCCTTATGGGGGGACGACGGAAGGAACCACGCTGTGAATGTTGTAACGACCCCGGCCTGCGGACAGGCTGGTCCAGCCCGTCCGGTGGCCTCCGGAACCGCGCAGACCACGGCGATCCTGAAGTAGCCCCATGCTCCGATACCTTGCCAAACGTGCCGTCACGTATGCATTCATGATTTTCCTGACCACCAGCGCCGGGTATTTCCTGGCGGTCACCAGCCTGCAGCCGGCGCTGCTGGAGCAGGAAAAAATTCCGCGCCCCACGCCGGAACAGGTTGCCAACTCCTTCCGGCTCAAAGGACTGGACCCGGCCCTGAGCCCTTGGGAACGCTACGTGGACTGGCTCACCGGAATCGTCACGCGCTGGGACTGGGGACGCAGCCCCAACGGCGCCTTCGTGAACGCCGAGTTCGGCGACCGGGTCTGGATCTCCACCCGGCTGTTCCTGGCTTCGATCATCCTCACCCTGATCATCGGCGTCGCCCTCGGCGTCTACACCGCGGCCCGGCAGTACAAGTTCTCCGATCGCGCGATCACCTCGTACAGCTATCTCGTGTACATCGTGCCGGCCCCGATCGCCTACTTCCTGGTACAGCTCGGCGCCATCAACATCAACGAAACCGTGGGCGACCGGATCTTTTTCGTCACCGGCATCTCCACACCCGGGCTGGACGGTGACGGCTGGGTGCAGTTCGTCGACATGATGGCCCACTACGCCGTGCCGACCTTCGCGATCACGATCGTGGGCTGGGGCGCCTACCAGATCGCCCAGCGCCAGTACCTGCTGGACAACGTCAACGCCGACTTCGTCCGCACCGCCCGGGCCAAGGGCCTCACCCGCAACCAGGCCATCAGCCGGCACGCCCTGCGGGTCTCGTTCATCCCGGTGGCGCAGAGCATCGCCTTCACCATCCCGGCCATCTTCGCCGGCGGCTTCTTCGCCGAGAAGATCTTCGCCTGGCACGGCGTCGGCTCCTGGAGCATCGACGCGATCGCGCTGCAGGATGTCAACGCGGCCACGGCGACACTCGCCTACGGCTCCGTGATCTTCGCGATCGGGGCGATCCTCGCCGACTTCGCCACCACCCTTGTCGACCCGAGAGTGCGGGTGCAGTAGCCATGACGAACTTGAACGCCATCGATCCGGCCGCCGTCGCGGAAGAAGCCAAGATCGAGAACAACGACGTCGTGATCGCGAAGTCGCGGATCATCGTGCGGCGCTTCCTGCGCAACAAGACCGCCGTGACCGGCCTGGCGATCTTCGTCCTGCTCACCGTGCTGTCCCTGATCGGCGGGATTTTCTCCAGCTGGGACAAGGAGACGATCGACCCCTTCAACATCGGCATGGGCCCTTCCTCGGAGCACCTGCTGGGCACCTCCCAGGCCGGCATCGACCTGTACGCCCTGACCGTGGAAGGGACCCGGGTCTCGATCCTGATCGGCCTGGTCGTCGGCCTCGTGTCAGTGCTGATCGCCGCGGTGTACGGCTGCACCATGGCCTACTTCGGCGGCAAGGTCGACAAGGTGATGCTGTTCATCCTGGAAGCCCTGATCATGATGCCGGCCCTCCTGGTCGTGGCCGTGGCCACGAGCGGCGGCGGCAACGGGCTGCAGCAGAACCTCCCCAGCTGGCTGCTGCTGATCATCGTCCTGCTGATCTTCAACTGGATGGGCACCGCCCGCCTGATCCGCTCGCTCTCGATGTCGCTCATGCAGCGCGACTTCGTCAAAGCCGCCCAGTACATGGGCATCCCCGCGCGCCGCATCGTCTGGCGCCACCTCGTGCCGAATATCGGTTCGCTGCTGGTCCTGGACATCACCCGCGGCGTGACCGGCGCCATCCTCGCCGAGGTCGCGTTCTCCTTCATCGGCATCGGCATCAAGGTCCCGGATGTGAGCCTGGGCGTGCTGATCGGCCAGGCGACCTCCCAGGTCTCCACCTTCCCGTGGATGTTCTGGGTGCCGCTGACCGTGATGTTCCTGCTGACCGGTTCGCTCGCCATGATGAACGACGGTCTCCGTGACGCGTTCGATCCCAGCTCCAGCTCCATTGGCAGCGCCAAGGAAAAGAAGAAGACCTCATGAGCAGCGATACCACCGCCACCGACCTCAGCACCGCCGAACGGCTGCACGTGGCCGGCCTGCACACCGCCGGCGGGCACTACGCAGATGCGCCGGCGGGTGCCGTGCTCTCCGTCCGCGACCTCAACGTCCGCTTCAACACCGAGAACGGCGTGGTGCACGCTGTGCGCGGCATCGACTTCGACCTGATGCCGGGAAAGACCCTCGGGATCGTCGGCGAATCCGGCTCGGGCAAGTCCGTCACCTCGATGGCCATCATGGGCCTGCTGCCGGATACCGCCGAGGTCACCGGCTCCGTCCGGCTCAAGGGCCAGGAACTGTTGGGGCTCAGCGACAAGGCCATGTGCCGCTACCGCGGCAACGAGCTGGCCATGGTCTTCCAGGACCCGTTGTCCTCGCTGACCCCGGTCTACACCGTAGGCAACCAGATCATCGAGGCGCTCACGGTGCACAACCCGACCATGAGCAAGCAGGCCAAGGAGGCCCGCGCCGTCGAACTCCTGGGCATGGTGGGCATTCCCAGCCCCAAGGACCGGCTCAAGGCCTTCCCGCACGAATTCTCCGGCGGTATGCGCCAGCGGGTGATGATCGCCATCGCGATTGCCAACAACCCGCGCGTTCTGATCGCGGATGAGCCGACGACGGCGCTCGACGTCACCATCCAGGCGCAGGTGCTCGAGGTGCTGCACACCGCGCAGGAGGAAACCGGCGCCGCCGTCGTGATGATCACGCACGACCTGGGCGTCGTGGCCGGAATGGCCGACGACATCATGGTGATGTACGCCGGCAAGCCGGTGGAGACCGGCAGCGTCGACGACATCTACTACAACCCCAGGATGCCCTACACCATGGGGCTGCTGGGCGCCGTTCCCCGCGTCGACGTGGCCGAGAAGACCTCGCTGGTGCCGATCGAGGGCATCCCGCCGAACCTCATCCACGCGCCCACCGGCTGCTCCTTCGCCCCGCGCTGCCCGCTGGTCAGCGAGGCCTGCCTGCAGGGCGAACCCGAGCTCTGGCCGGTCAGCGGCACCGGCGACGGCACCCTGGAGCACAAGGCCGCCTGCATCAAAACCGATTCCCTTGCCACCGAGGTGGACGTCCACGAAATCTTCCACGCCCCCGCGGTGCCCGTCTCCCGGTTCGACGCGGTGCCCCGGGCCGAGCGCAAGGCTGTCCTGGAGCTCAAGGACGTCAAGAAGCACTTCCCGCTGATGAAGGGCGCCCTGCTCAAGCGCCGGATCGGCACGGTCAAGGCCGTGGACGGCCTGAGCTTCGACATCCGCGAGGGCGAATGCTTCTCGATCGTGGGCGAGTCCGGCTGCGGCAAGACCACCACGCTGCTGGAAATCATGGAATTCCACCGCGACCAGGACGGCGAGGTGACGATCGGCGGCCTGAGCAACAAAGCCGCCTCGGACGCCAAGACCAAGGCCGCCATGCGCAAGGAACTCCAGATGGTGTTCCAGGACCCCACCGGCGCCCTGGATCCGCGCTTCACCGTCTACGAGGTGCTGGCCGAGCCGCTGGAGAACTCCGGGATGGCCAAGCCTGCGATCCGGAAGCGGATCATGGAGCTGATGGAGCTCGTGGGCCTCCAGCCGGACCACGTCAACCGCTTCCCGAACCAGTTCTCCGGCGGCCAGCGCCAGCGCATCGGCATCGCCCGCGCCCTGGCGGTGAACCCCAAACTCGTGGTCCTGGACGAACCGGTGTCCGCGCTGGATGTCTCCGTCCAGGCCGGCGTCATCAACCTGCTCGACCAACTCCGCGCCGAACTCGGGCTGAGCTACCTGATGGTGGCCCACGACCTGTCCGTGGTGCGCCACATCTCCAACCGTGTGGCCGTGATGTACCTGGGCAAAATCGTGGAAATCGGGGACGTCGACAGCGTCTTCGACAACCCGCGCCACCCCTACACCCGCGCCCTGCTCTCCGCCATCCCGGTGCCGGACCCGCAGCTGGAGCGCACCCGCGAACGCATTATCCTGCAGGGCGACCTGCCGTCGCCGCTCGATGCGCCGAAGGGCTGCAACTTCGCCACCCGCTGCCCGGTCTTCGCCGCACTCCCGGCCGCCAAGCAGGAAAAGTGCCTGACCCTGGAGCCGCCGCTGGAAACCGCGACGGCGCCTGCCCCGGCCACCGGCCCCCGGACCGACGCCTCGCCGTCGGCCTCCACAGACCAGCAATTCGCCTGTTTCTACCCGGACGGCGAACTGGACGCGGACATGTTGGTTGTCCACGAGTCCCTCTGACGCACCAAACCGCACCTGAACCACAACTCGCACCAAAAATGAAGGGGATCATTATGAAGAATCTGACCAAGATCGGCGGGGTGGCCGCCGTAGTGGCAGCCCTCGCGCTGACCGGATGCGGCGGAGGCGGCGCCACCACGACCGCCGAGAGCGCCAAGGCCCAGGACGCCAACGGCGACCTCAACAAGCTCGTCAGCGTCAACGCCAAGAAGGCCGACGAACTGAAGCAGGGCGGCACCGTGACCCTGCCGGTCGGCAACATCGGCCCGGACTTCAACGGCTTCTCCAATGCGGGTAACTCCGCGGACAACACCGAGCTGCACTACCCGATCGACGAAGCCGGTTACGTGGGCTGCTGGAAGCTCGACTTCGACGGCACCGCGAACCTGAACAAAAACTTCTGCGAAGACTTCAAGAGTGAGGTCAAGGATGGCAAGCAGACCATCACCATCAAGATCAACCCGAAGGCCGTGTACAACGATGGCACCCCCATCAACGCCGCTACCTTCGTCAACACCTGGAAGATGCTCAACGGCAAGAACAAGGACATCGACATTGTCTCGTCCGGTGCCTACGAGTTCATCGACTCCGTCAAGGCCGGCAGCAGCGACAAGGAAGTCATTGCCACCACCACCCAGCCGGTCTACCCGCTGAGCGACATCTTCGGCGGCTTCATCCCGCAGACCGTCAACACGCCGGAGCTCTTCAACACCGGGTTCTCCGGCCAGATGCACCCCGAGTGGATGGCCGGCCCGTTCAAGGTCGACAAGTTCGACTCCGCGGCGAAGACCGTCACCATGGTCCCGAACGACAAGTGGTGGGGCGAAAAGCCGGTTCTGGAAAAGGTGGTCTTCCGCCAGCTCGAGGCCAGCGCCGAGATTGCAGCGTTCAAGAACGGCGAGATCGACATGGCTGACGGCCGCACGCTGACCAAGTACAAGCAGCTCGAAGGCTCCAAGAACTCCGAGGTCCGCCGCGGCCAGCGTCTGTTCGCCGGCGGCCTGAACCTCAACGCCCTGAAGGCCCCGCTGACCGACGTCGCCGTCCGCAAGGCGATCTTCACCGCCGTCGACCGCCCGGCCATCCGCGCCGTGCGCTTCGGTGGCTTGAACTGGGAAGAGGAAAGCTCAGGATCGATGATGCTGATGCCGTTCTCCAAGTACTACCAGGACAACTACCCGGTCAAGGATGTTGGCGCCGACGCGGCGAAGAAGGCCCTGACCGAGGCCGGCTACGCCCCCAACGCCAAGGGCATCATGGAGAAGGCCGGAAAGCCCGTCTCCTTCAAGATCACCAACTTCGGTGACGACCCCACCTCGCTCGCCACCGTGCAGACCCTGCAGAAGCAGCTCCAGGCCGCCGGCATGGACGTCGGCATCGACCAGCGCGGCGACGCCGACTTCGGCAAGGTTGTGGGCAGCCGCGACTTCCAGCTCACCATCAGCGGCTACACCGTGGGCTCGGACGCAACCTCAGGTGTGAAGCAGTTCTACGATTCCAAGACCAACGAAAACCAGCTCGGCGACGCCGAACTGGACAAGGAAATCAAGGACCTCGCTTCCATCCAGGACGATGCCCAGCGCAACAAGGCCGCCATGGAGGTCGAGAAGAAGCACATGGCGAAGTACTTCTCCATGGGCGTCATCATGAACGGCCCGCAGATCTACTTCGCACGCACGGGCCTTGCCAACTATGGCGCGTCCCTGTTCCAGACCCCGGACTGGAGCCTCGTCGGCTGGCAGAAGTAAGCCTTCCCTTCCGACGCTCCCTCACCTAGGGCAGCAATCCAGGCGACCCTCCCCACTCTGCGGGGGAGGGTCGCCTGCGTTGTTGCCGGGCCTGAGGGAGCCCCGGGCGGGCGGGTAACGTGGACGCATGGCACCTTCCTCCCCGCCCGTCCGCACCGCAGTCGCCGGCTTCGGCCTCTCCGGCAGCGTGTTCCACGCGCCGCTGATCGCGGCCAACCCGGCTTTTTCCCTCGACGTCATTGCCACCTCCGACGCGGGCCGGAAGGCGACGGCCGCCGCGGCCTACCCGGCGGCCAGGGTCGTCGATACCCCGGCCGCCGTCCTCGAACTCGCCGGCGGGCTGGACCTGCTGGTGCTGGGGACTCCGCCGGCCACCCACTACCCGCTGGCCAAAGCCGCGCTGGAGGCGGGCCTCGACGTCGTCGTTGACAAGCCCTTCACGGTGCGCAGCGCCGAGGGCCGGGAGCTGATGGACCTGGCCGCACGGCTGGGCCGCGTACTCACCGCCTTCCAGAACCGGCGCTGGGACGGCGATTTCCTGACCGTGCGCGCCCTGCTGGAGAGCGGCGTCCTGGGCACGGTCACTCGCTTCGAATCACGCTTCGAGCGCTGGGCGCCGAAGGTCACCAAAGCGTGGAAGGCGGCGGCCACCCCCGACGACGGCGGCGGGGTGCTGTTCGACCTCGGCACGCACCTGCTGGACCAGGCGCTCGCGCTCTTCGGCCCTGCCGCCGTGATCCACGCGGAACTGGCGGCCCGGCGGCCCGGGGAACGGGCGGACGACGACGTTTTCGTGGCCCTGCGGCATGATTCCGGGGTGACGAGCCACCTCTCGATGAACCTGCTGTGCGCCCAGCAGGGGCCGCGCTACCGCCTGTTGGGCAGCGACGGCGGCTTCACCAAACACGGCGTGGACCCGCAGGAGCCTTATCTCGCCGCCGGCGGGAGTCCGCTCGACGCAGCCTACGGCGTGGAGGACCGCGAGTGGGCCGGCCTGTTGGGCCGCGACGGCCACCTGGACCGCCTGCCCACCGAACGCGGCGCGTACCCGGAGTTTTACCGGATCCTCGCCGAGAAAATCATCGACGGCGGCACGTCCTCGGCTCTGCCGCTCCCGGTGGATCCCGCCGACGCCGTCGAAGTGCTGCGGCTGATCGAACAGGCCCGGGAGCTCGTTTAAACACCCATCGACTGCTCCGATAACGCCGTTTGGGGGGTCCAAAAGGGCGTTCACGGAGCAGCCGATGCCGGTGGAACTTACGCGGAGACCAGCTCGTGCCAGTCCGCGACCAGGGGCAGGTTGTGCGCCTCGGAGACCGAGCGGTGCGCAACCTGGCCGGCGGCGATGTTGAGGCCGGCAGCGAGGGCGGCGTCGCGCTCAAATGCGGCCTTGACGCCCAGGTTGGCCAGCGAAACCGCGTAGCGCAGCGTGACGTTGGTCAGGGCGTAGGTGGAGGTGTTCGGCACGGCGCCGGGCATGTTGGCGACGCAGTAGAAGATCGTGTTGTGGACCTTGTACGTCGGTTCCTGGTGCGTGGTGGGGTGCGTGTCCTCGAAGCAGCCGCCCTGGTCCACGGCGATGTCCACCAGCACCGAGCCGGGCTTCATCCGGGAGACGAGCTCGTTGGTGACCAGCTTCGGGGCCTTGGCGCCGGGGATCAGCACGGAACCGATCACGAGGTCGGCGTCGACCACGGACTTCTCGATCTCGTAGGCGTTGGAGGCGACCGTCTTCAGGCGGCCCTGGTACTGGGCGTCGAGTTCGCGCAGCCGGTTGATGTTGATATCCAGGATGGTGACGTCGGCGCCGAGGCCCAGGGCCATGGCGGCGGCGTTGGTGCCGGCCACGCCGGCGCCCAGGACTACGACCTTGGCCGGGCGGACGCCCGGGACGCCGCCGAGCAGCACGCCCTTGCCGCCGGCCGGAGCCATCAGCGAGGTGGCGCCGACCTGCACGGACAGGCGGCCGGCAACCTCGGACATCGGGGCCAGCAGCGGCAGCGTACGGCCTTCCTGCACGGTCTCGTAGGCGATGGCGGTGACGCCGGAGTTGATGAGCTCCTGCGTCAGTTCCGGCTCGGCGGCCAGGTGCAGGTAGGTGAAGAGGATCAGGCCCTTGCGGAACCGGTGGTATTCGGCCTTGACCGGCTCCTTGACCTTCATGACCATGTCGGCGCGGGACCACACGTCGTCCGCTTCGGCGACGATCTCGGCACCGGCAATGGCGTATTCCTCGTCCGTGATGCCGGAGCCCAGGCCTGCGCCGCGCTCGACCAGGACGGTGTGGCCGTGGTGGCGGAATTCGTGCACGCCGGCGGCCGTGATGGCGACGCGGAATTCGTTGTTCTTGATCTCTTTGGGGACGCCGATGATCATTTTTGGGCTCCAGTGGTGGTGGCCGCGCGGGCCGGGTGTGCGGGGGAAGTCGTGATTCCAGAATAGAACCGGCTGTGAGGCAGGCGACAGGGCCGCCGGTCCCGCCCCACGCCGCAACCGCGTGTTTCCGGGAATTTCCAAAAGCTCGGCTCGACAACTGTCGAGTCAGGAAACGTCAGGTGTCGCCTCTTGTTCGTCGCCGTTCCGTTCGGCTCCGGGACCCGCGGGGCAGTAATGTGGCAGCATGCAGCAGCAGGACGTAGAGCAGCTCGTGGAGCGGGTGGCCCAGCGGCTCGGGCGCGGGCTCTCGCTCGAAGACCTCGACGGCGTCCTGCTCGCCTACAGCTCCAACCAGTCGCACGCGGACCGGGTCCGGGTGAACTTCCTGCTCAGCAAGCGCGTCGCGGCGGACGTCAGCGCCTGGCAGCTCTCGCACGGCATCGCGACGGCGGTGCGGCCCGTCGTCGTGCCGGCCAACGAGGAACTGGGCATGCTGGGGCGCGTCTGTGTCCCGTTGCTGGTCCGCGGATTCCGGGTGGGCTACCTCTGGGTCCAGCTCGACGCCGCGGAGCCCACCGCGGGCACCGTCCTGGCCCAGTTGCCGGAGGTGGCGCGCGAGCTGGAGGAGCTCTCCGCCCTGCTGCTGGACTCGAACACTGCCGAATCCGAGTTCCGCCGCCGGCGCGAACAGGAGTTCCTCGCCGCCTGCCGGGGCGAGGCGAACGCCGTCGCCGCCGTCGCGGGCTGGAAGGAAGTGCAGGGCCGCGGGCCGTGGCAGCTGGTGACCATCCTCGACGCCGACGGCTGGGCGGAGGGTTCGGACCCGATCGCCTCCACACTGATCCACAGGTCCGCCGCGCTGCAGGCCACCATCGGTGTGGACGCGGCACTGTTCAGCGCGGGGACCGAGACACACGCCGTCGTGCTGTTCAAGGAATCCACCGGACGGGCCAACCACGCCCAGGTGCTGGTCCACTACCAGCTGGAACTGGCCAAGCGCGCGGGCCGACCGGTCCGCCGGATCATCCTCGGCACCTCCGAGGGCTTCTCCCGGCCGCGGGAACTGGCCGAGGCGTACCGGCAGTCCCGGCAGGCGGCGCAGGCCGCGGCCGTGGACCCCCAGCTGGGCGAGCTGGTGGACTGCCGTGCCACCGGTCTCTACCAGTTGCTGGCCTCGGCCGGCGGCGGGGCCGGAGCCTGGGCGGATGCGGGCTCGGTGTACTTCCGGATGCTGGAGGACCACGACCGGAACGGTGAACTGCTGCCGGTGCTGGAGCTTTTCTACGACAACGACAGTTCGGTCCAGGAGGTGGCGGCCAAGCTGCACCTGCACCGGAGCAGCATCTACAACCGGCTCGGCAGGATCCGCCAGGTGCTGGGCGTCGACCCGCTCAAGGGAATAGTCCGGCTGGAACTGCACGCGGCGCTGAAGGCGCGGCGCTGGGCCCAAAGGCCAAGGATCTAGGCTGCCCCGGCTAGCGGTCGTCGCGGAGGGCGGAGTCCTGCTCGCTGTCGGGGCGGGAGGCCAGCGGCCGCGCCGCCTCCCGAAGCGCATCGGGCGCAGTCTCCCGCGCTGTGCGCCTCCGGCGCGATATCCGGCTGTCCATCCACAGGGCGACGGCCACGAATGCGACGCAGCTGGCCATGAACGCCGCGGTGTTGTTCAGCCCCATCACCGTTCCGAGGATGCCGGTGAGCACCATGGCGGCGATGCCGGCCAGGATGTGCCACCCTCTGAACTTACCCACAATTCAAGCGTAACCCCGGCCTCTGCCGCGTTTCCGCGCCGGGACGGGATCGTTGTTTGATCCTTATCACGCCGTCACGAAGCATCCGCGCCGCCGCTGTCTTTGCTGTCAGCTGAGTCGCCGACGGCCTCAGGTGCCGCATTTTCCGCGGCGGTTTTCTTCTTTTGCGTCTCCAGCCACGCCATGATGTCGGCCAGCCGGATCCGCCGGTGCGTGCCGCGGTACTCGACCGGGATCTCGCCGCGGTCCGTCATGTTCCGCAGGTACGTGTGCGAGATGCCCGCCAGCTCCGCCGCCTTCGACGTGGTCAGCATCTCCTCCACGCTGCTGACGGTGACCGACTCGCCCCGGCTGAAGCGGCCCAGCAGGTCGACGACGGCGTCCCTTGCCGCGGGCGGCAGGCGGTGCACGGTGCCGTCGACGAAGACCGTGATGTCGTTGCTGCCGTTGAGCGCGTACTTGAGTTTTTGTGCGTCTTCGGCAGGAAGCCCGGCGGTCACCCGGGGAGCAATCAGTGTCATGGAGTGCATCCTAGCGCCCCGGGTAGGGCCTCACGTTCCGGTTACAGACCCAGTTCTTCCAGCACCGGCAGCTTGGCCCGGACCCAGGCGCGCGCCTCTGTGGCGCTCGGGGCGGAAAGTGCCAGCTTGGCCAGCTCCTGCGCCTCGGCCAGGGTCACGGTCTTCAGCACCGCTGCCACGGCCGCGATGGAACGCGCCGTCATCGACAGGGTCGTGACGCCCAGCCCGGTCAGCACGACGGCGAGGGCAGGATCCGCCGCGGCCTCACCGCAGACGCCCACCGGTTTGCCGTGGCCTTCGGCGGCGGAACCTTCGACCGTCAGGCCCACGAGCCGGAGCACGGCCGGCTGCCACGGGGTGTTCAGCGCGGCGAGCGGGCCCAGCTGCCGGTCCGCGGCCATGGCGTACTGGGTCAGGTCGTTGGTGCCCAGGCTCGCGAAAGACACTTCCCGCAGGATGGCCTCCGCGGTCAGCGCCGCGGACGGCACCTCCACCATGACGCCGGGGGTCTTGATCCCGGCGGCAGCGCACAGGGACGCGAATCGTGCGGCTTCCTCCGCCGTCGAAATCATCGGTGCCATCACCCAGACGTCCGCCTCGGATTCCTGCTCCGCCAGGGCGATGGCCTGCAACTGGCGTTCCAGCACTCCCGGGGTGGTGAAGTCGGTCCGGTAACCGCGGACGCCAAGGGCCGGGTTGGGCTCGGTGGCGTCGGTCAGGAACGGGAGCGGCTTGTCCGCGCCGGCGTCGAGGGTGCGGAGCACCACTTTCTTGCCGGGGAAGGCGTCGAAGACGCCCTTGTAGGCGGCGGCCTGCTCCTCCACGGTGGGTTCGGTATCCCGTTCGAGGAAGCAGAACTCGGTCCGGAACAGGCCCACGCCCTGGGCGTTGAGCCCGGCCGCGGCCACGGCATCCTTCGCCCCGCCCACGTTGGCCAAGAGCGGCACGAGGTGGCCGTCCGCCGTCGCACCGGTACCGTCAAAGTCCGCCAATAGCGACGCGGTCGCGGCCCAATGCTCCGCGGCGGCGCGCTGGGCGTCGTCCGGTTCAGCCGTGATGGTCCCGGCGGCCCCGTCGACGTAGACCTCCGTGCCGTCCGGCAAGGCGTCGACGCCGGCGGCAGCGACGACTGCGGGCAGGCCGAGGGAGCGGGCGATGATCGCGGTGTGCGACTGCGGGCCGCCGCCGGCGGTCAGCAGTGCGAGCACCTTTTCGGGATCGAGCGTGGCCGTGTCCGCCGGCGCCAGGTCCTCCGCAATCAGGATGAACGGGGTGGCGGCGGAGGGGATGCCCGGGGCGGGCACGCCACGCAGCTCGGCCACGATCCGCGCCCGCACGTCCAGGACGTCGGTGGCCCGCTCAGCCATGTAGCCGCCGAGGTTGTGCAGCATCTCCGAGACGGACGCGCCGGCTTCCCAGATGGCGCGCTGGTTGGAGGTCCCGCGGCCAATCAGCTTGGCGGCGGACTTCAGCAGCATGGTGTCGGTCGCCATCAGCGCGGTGGCCTCCAGCACGGCCTTGCCGTCGCCGCTGACCGTCTCGGACCGCGCCTTGAGCTCGTCGTGCACGGCCTTCGCCGCCGCCTTCAGGGCCGCCGTGGCCTCCTCGGGGGAGACGCCGGCCGGAAGCTGTTCGCCCGCCGGCGGCTCACTGACCGGCCTCGGCATCTGCCGGATGGTGCCGATGATCCGGCCGGGGCTGACGCCTACTCCTTGGAAGTTCTGCACTGAAAGTCCTCATTCTCTGCCGTGAGCCAGTAAGTCAGTCCAGGTGCCGCCACTGAACCGCTAGATCCTAGATTTCCTGCGGCTGTCCACTACGTCAACCGGCAACTTGCGGTACCTGAAAAAAGTGTATGTGATGCACTTCATATAGCGTTGCTATAGGTGCTAGGGTAGCGGTTATGAGTATCGAAGGCCAGCTACCGCCCAAAATCCGGCTGCTGCGTGCAGCTGCGGGATTGCTGGCCAAGTCCGGGGGAGCCGCGGTTTCCACGCGCCAGATCACGCAGCTGGCGGGGGTGACTGCCCCCACCCTGTATCACCACTTCGGTGACAAGGAGGGGCTTTTCGACGCCGTTGTGGCGGCAGGATTCGAGGAGTACGTGGCCGGCGAGCGAGACTTCGCTCCGTCCGGGCAGCCGCTGGAGGACATCCGGCGGATGTGGGACCAGCACGTGCAATTCGGGCTGAAGCAGCCGGAACTGTACCTCGTCATGTTCGGCAACATCCGCCCCGAGAGCCGTCCCGCCGTTGTGGCTGACGCCGAGGCGCTCATGGAGGAAATGCTGAACAAGGCCGCGGTCGCCGGCCAGCTCAACGTCCCGCCCCGGGAGGCGGCGAGGAGCATCCTGGCTGCGAACGTGGGCGTGACCCTCATGCTGATCACGGAGAAGGCACCGGAGCGCAACCTCGAGCTCTCCGCCATGACCCGCGACGCGATGATCTTCGCGGTCTCCACGGAACAGGCCCGGCAAGCCGGGCCGGAAGACTCCGGGAAGTCCCCGGTAGTGGTAGCGGCCATCGCCCTGAATGCGGCGCTGCAGGCCTCGCACTCGGACCAGCTGTCCAGCTCTGAACTCAAGCTCTTTCTCGAATGGCTCCACCGGATCTCCACCAGTTCCACCAGCTAGCTCGTCGAAAATATCGGACAATCCTGCGGTGCAGCAGGAATCACGGTTAGGAAATCACATGGCAACAGAGACCGTTGCGAAACCCCGGACCAGTATCAGGGTCGGTGTGCAGAAATTTGGCACCTTCCTGTCCGGAATGATCATGCCCAACATCGGCGCCTTCATCGCCTGGGGCATCATTACCGCCTTCTTCATCCCGGCGGGCTTCACCCCCAACGCCGACCTGGCCAAGCTGGTCGGCCCGATGATCACCTACCTGCTGCCGCTCCTGATCGGCTACACCGGCGGCCGCATGGTCTACGGCGTGCGCGGCGGCGTGGTCGGCGCGGCGGCCACCATGGGCGTGATCGTCGGAACGGACATCCCGATGTTCATCGGCGCCATGATCATGGGGCCGCTGACGGCGTGGATCATGGAGAAGATCGAAAGCCTCTGGGAGAACAAGGTCAAGCCCGGCTTCGAGATGCTGATCGACAACTTCACCGCGGGCATCGTCGCCGCCGTCATGGCCATCTTCGGCATGCTGGTGATTGGCCCGGTGGTGAAGGCCTTCAGCAACGGCGCCAGCGCCGTCGTCGAGTTCCTGGTCAACAACGGCCTGCTGCCCTTCACGAGCATCTTCATCGAGCCCGCGAAGGTATTGTTCCTGAACAACGCCGTGAACCACGGGATCCTGACCCCGCTGGGCACCGAACAGGCGCTCGCCCAGGGCAAGTCCATCCTGTTCCTGCTTGAGGCCAATCCCGGCCCGGGCGTGGGCGTCCTGCTCGCTTACATGATCTTCGGCAAGGGCATGGCCAAGGCTTCGGCCCCCGGCGCCGCCCTGATCCAGTTCGTCGGCGGCATCCACGAAATCTACTTCCCGTACGTGCTGATGAAGCCGATCATCATCCTCGCCGCGATCGGCGGCGGCATGACCGGCATCTTCACCCTCGTCCTGACCGGTGCGGGCCTGCGCTCCCCGGCCGCCCCGGGAAGCATCCTCGCGGTCTTCGCCGCGACCCCGCCGGACAGCTACTTCGGCGTGGCCTTGTCCGTGCTGCTGGCCGCGACCGTGTCCTTCCTGATTGCCTCCGTCATCCTCAAGTCCAGCAAGGACGTCGAGGGTGACGAACTTGGCGCCGCGACCACCCGGATGGAAGCCATGAAGGGCAAGAAGAGCTCCGTCTCCTCCGCCCTCGTGGGCGGCGGTGCGGGCGCCGGCGGCGTCGCGGTGCTGGCCGGTCCGGTCAAGAACATCGTCTTCGCCTGCGACGCCGGCATGGGCTCGAGCGCCATGGGCGCCTCGGTGCTCCGGAACAAGATCAAGGCCGCCGGCTACCCGGACGTCAAGGTCACCAACTCCGCGATCGCGAACCTGAGCGACACCTACGACGTCGTCATCACGCACCAGGACCTGACCGAACGGGCCAAGCCCGCGACGTCCAGCGCCGTCCACGTCTCGGTGGACAACTTCATGAACTCGCCGCGGTACGACGAGATCGTGGAGCTGGTCCGGACCAGCAACGCGCCGGCCGACGCCTCCGGTGCGATGGCGGGTGCGGGAACGGGTGCGACCGTGGCAACGGCATCCGCTCCGGAAGCGGAGCCCGAAGCCGGGCCGTCCGGCATCCTGGTGGCCGACAGCGTGATCCTCAGCGGAACGGCAACCACCCGTGACGCTGCGATCGACGAGGCGGGCCGGCTGCTGCTGGACCGCGGCGCCGTCGACGCCGGCTACCTGGACGCCATGCATGAGCGCGAGGAATCCGTCTCGACCTACATGGGCAGCTACCTCGCGATCCCGCACGGCACCAACGCCGCCAAGGACCACATCATGAAGTCCGCGGTCTCGGTGATCCGCTACCCGAACGGCATCGACTGGAACGGCAAAGAGGTCAAGTTCGTCGTCGGCGTCGCCGGCATCAACAACGAGCACCTCCAGATCCTCTCCTCGATCGCCAAGGTCTTCACCAACAAAGCACAGGTCGCGCAGCTGGAGGCGGCCACCACCGTCGACGAAGTGCTCGACCTGTTCGGAAAGGTAAATTCCTAGTGAAGGCTGTTCATTTCGGAGCCGGAAACATCGGCCGTGGATTCGTCGGACTGCTGCTGCACGAGGCCGGGTATGAGGTGGTGTTCGCGGATGTCGCGGATGCCCTCATCACCCAGCTCGCCGCGGCGGACAGCTACCAGGTCCACGAGGTGGGGGACAGCCCGGCCGTGCGCACGGTGGACAACTTCCGCGCGCTGAACTCCGGCACCCAGGAAGCCGACGTCGTCGCGGAAATCGCGACGGCGGACATCGTCACCACCGCGGTGGGCCCGCACATCCTGAAGTTCGTGGCACCCGTGATCGCCAAGGGGATCGCGGCCCGGCCGGCCGGGCTGGCGCCGCTGCAGGTGATGGCGTGCGAGAACGCGATCAACGCGACCGACATCCTGAAGTCCGAAATTTCCGCCCAATGGGATCCGGCCGCCGGTTCGCTGGATGCCGCCGCCGTGTTCGCCAACACGGCGGTGGACCGGATCGTGCCCAACCAAGAGGCCGGGCAGGGCCTGGACGTCACAGTGGAGACGTTCTATGAGTGGGTCATCGACCGGACCCCGTTCGCGGGGAAGGAACCAGCCATTCCGGGGGCGACCTTCGTGGACGACCTGGCGCCCTACATCGAGCGGAAGCTCTTCACCGTGAACACCGGGCACGCCTCGGCCGCGTACTTCGGCTTCGAAGCCGGGCTGTCCAAGATCTCCGAGGCCATGGCGGACCAGGACGTCGCCGCCGATGTGCGCGCAGTGCTCGACGAGACCAAGGAACTGCTGGTGGCCAAGCACGGCTTCAACCGCGAGGAGCAGGAAGCCTACGTGCAGAAGATCCTCGGCCGGTTCTCCAACCCGCACCTTCCGGACACCGTGAACCGGGTGGGGCGGGCACCGCTGCGCAAGCTCAGCCGGCACGAGCGCTTCATCGGTCCCGCTGCGGAGTTGGCCGAGCGCGGGATTGTCCCCGAGGCACTGCTCGGTGCAATCGCCGCCGCGCTGCGCTTCAACGACCCGGCCGACGCCGAGGCCGTGGAGCTGGCGCAGATCCTGAACTCCTCCACCCCGGAGGACGCCACGACGAAGATCACCGGCCTGGACTCGGGGCATCCGCTGTTCCCGGCCGTCTGTGCCCTCGTCGAGGAAGCCAAGGCCGCCGTCTAGCCGGACGCTCCCTCACCTTTCGCGGAAAAACAACGGGCCCTCCCTCACACCAGGTGAGGGAGGGCCCGTCGTTTAGGCCGTGGATCTGCGCGGGCGTCGCCCCAGGGCCGGCAGGACCGGCAGGCCCGGCAGGAGCTGCCGAAGCGTCAGACGCGGCTGGCGGCGGCGGTTTCGCCGTCGGCCATCGCCTTCCATTCGGCCACGCGCGCCTGGTGCAGCGGCGAGCGGCGGACGACGGCGAACGCGGCACCCAGGACCGCGAACCAGAGCGGCGTGACCAGCAGGGCCACAAGGGTGTCCGGCTGCGTGGTCAGCGCCCAGACCAGGAACGCGAAGAACGCAAACACGACCCACACCATGGGAATGCCGCCGGGCATCTTGAACGTCGAGGCCGCGTGCAGTTCCGGCCGGCGCTTCCGGAACACGAGGTAGCTGGCCAGGATGATGCTCCAGACAAACATGAAGCAGACGGCGGACACGGTGGTGACCATGTCGAAGGCCACGCCCACGTCCTTGCCCGCATACAGCAGCGCGACGCCGGCCAGCAGCAGCACGCAGGACAGGAACAGCGCGTTCTGCGGGACCTTGCGGCTGGAGAGGCGGCCGAAGAGCCTGGGGGCGTCGCCGTCGTTGGCCAGGCCGTAGACCATCCGGGAGGTGGAGTAGATGCCGGAGTTGGCCGAGGACATCGCGGAAGTCAGCACCACAAGGTTCACCACCGTGGCGGCCATGCCGAGCCCGGCGAGGGAGAACATGGCGATGAACGGGCTCTGGCCCGCCTTGAAGCCGGTCCACGGGGTGACGGACATCAAGATGATGAGGGCGCCCACGTAGAACAGCATGACGCGCAGCGGGATCGCGTTGATGGCGCGGGGCAGGTTGTGCTCCGGGTTCTTGGTTTCGGCCGCGGCGGTACCCACCAGCTCGATGCCCACGAAGGCGAACACGGCGATCTGGAAACCGGCCACGAAGCCCATGAACTCCTTGGGGAACAGGCCGCCATGGCTCCACAGGTTACTGAAGCCCGCGGTGCCGGCGTTGGAATGGAAGCCGGTGAAGATCATAACCAGGCCCACAGCGATCAGCGCCACGATGGCCACGATCTTGATCAGGGCGAACCAGAATTCCGTCTCACCGAAGGCCTTGACGGTCGGAAGGTTCAGCAGGAGCAGGATGATGATGGTCGCGATCCCCGGGACCCACAGCTGGATGCCGGGCCAGAGCTGCTCGGCGTAGCCGGCAATCGCGATCACGTCCGCCACCCCCGTGACCACCCAGCAGAACCAGTAGGTCCAGCCGGTGAAGAACCCGGCCCAGGGGCCCAGCAGGTCGCCGGCGAAGTCGCTGAAGGACTTGTAGTTCAGGTTGGACAGCAGCAGCTGGCCCATGGCGCGCATCACGAAGAACAGCATGAAGCCGATGATCATGTACACGAAGATCACGGACGGTCCGGCCACGGAAATGGTCTTGCCGGAGCCCATGAAGAGGCCGGTGCCAATGGCGCCGCCGATGGCCAGGAGCTGGATGTGCCGGTTGCTCAACGAGCGTGCAAGGTGGGGCTCGGTGTCCCGGCTGGAGGCAGTTCTCTGCTCCGCGGTTATCTGTTCGGGCATGTCAACAATCCTTCGTGTGGTCCGCCGCATTGGTGACGGCGGTTACAAATCAGCCTTTCTAAGGTACAGCTTCGAAGGCCGGGCCCCCTGCCGAACGTTTCATCGTTGCGTCATGGCAAGCTGGGCGGGTGACTACAAATTCGGCGGACCAGGCCGCCCTGCTAACATTCGGCGTCGACGGCGGGACGTTCCGGCTGCGCCCCGCCGCCCGCGCGGACCTGCCCGCCATTCTCCGGCTGCTCGCCGACGACCAGCTGGGCTCCTCGCGCGAGGATGCTGCGGATCTGGCGCCGTACCAGACGGCCTTCGACGCGATCGACGCCGATCCGGCCCACCTGCTGCTGGTGGGGGAACTGACACCGGAGCGCGGCGCCGGGCCCCGGGTGGTGGCGACCTTCCAGCTCAGCTTCCTGCCCGGGCTGTCCCGGCGCGGGTCGTGGCGTGCCCAGCTCGAGGCCGTGCGGGTCGCCGGCGAACTGCGGGGCCAGGGCGTCGGCGCCGCGATGGTGCAGTGGGCGCTCGGGGAGTCGCGGCGGCGTGGCTGTTCCCTGGTGCAGCTCACCACGGATAAGTCGCGGACAGCGGCGCACCGATTCTACGAGCGGCTGGGGTTCGCGGCCAGCCATGAGGGCATGAAGCTGCTGCTCTAGCGGCCGCGCCGGCGGCAGCCGCACCGTTGACTCTTAGGCCGCCTAACTGTTAGGCTCCCTAAGTATGAGTGAACACCCGCTGCCGGATCCCGGCCTGCTCGCCCTCTCCCGGGATTTCCGGGAAGCCCTGCGCCACAGCATCTACCTGGTCCGGCGCTTGGACGCCGACGGCGAACTCAGCGCCGCCCAGCTCAGCACTCTCAAGATGCTGCTGGACAGCTCCGAAGACAGCGCCCAAGACAGCGCCGGGGCCAACGGCGTGCGGGTGGGTGAGATTGCCCGCAACCTCGGGGTCAAGGTTCCCAGCGCCACCGAGCAGATCATCAAGCTCGAAAGGGCCGGGCTGGTCCGGCGTGAGGCGGATCCGGCCGACTCCCGGGCCGTCCGCGTCAAGCTCACCGCCGAGGGCCACGCCGCCGTCGAATCGGCCAACACCCGCCGCAACGCGGTCATGGCAGGGATCCTCGGCTCACTCACCGATGCGGAACGGCAGGCCCTCGCGGCCGCCATCCCGGTGATCGGCAAGATCAACGAGAGCCTGCAGCCCTGACAGCCAGGCCACTGCCTGCCAGGAACAACGACAGCAAGAACCCACAACCTTAGGAGCGCCCTCCATGGACGGCCAGCTCACGGCCCCCGCGCCGGAAGCAACATCAACCCTTGAGGCCGAAAAAGCCTCGCTACTCAAGCAACCCAAGGCGGTCTGGGCCACGGCCCTGGCGGCGGTGTTCGCGTTCATGGGAATCGGGCTGGTGGATCCCATCCTGCCCGCCATCGCCAAGAACCTTGACGCCACCCCCAGCCAGGTGTCCCTGCTGTTCACCAGCTACTTCATGGTCACCGCCATCGCCATGCTGATCACCGGCTTCGTCTCCTCCCGGATCGGCGGCAAGCGCACGCTGCTGGCCGGCCTCGCCATCATCGTGGTGTTCGCCTCGCTGTCCGGTCTCTCCGGCAGCGTGACCGAACTAGTCGGCTTCCGTGCCGGCTGGGGGCTGGGCAATGCCCTCTTCGTCGCCACCGCCCTGGCCGTGATCGTCGGCGTCGCCAGCGGCGGCGCCGGGACCGCCATCATCCTCTACGAGGCGGCGCTGGGCCTGGGCATTTCACTCGGCCCGCTGCTGGGCGCCCTGCTCGGTGGGTGGCAGTGGCGTGCCCCGTTCTTCGGCACCGCCGTCCTGATGGCCTCGGCCTTCATCGCCCTGATCGCCCTGCTGCCCAAGACCCCGCTGCCGGAACGGAAGGTCCGGCTCCGGGACCCGCTGCTGGCGCTGGGCCACAAGGGCCTGCGGACGACGGCGGCCAGCGGGCTGTTCTACAACTACGGCTTCTTCACCATCCTCGCCTTCACCCCGTTCATCCTGGGGATGGACGCCTACGGGATCGGCGGCGTGTTCTTCGGCTGGGGTGTCGCCGTCGCCGTCTTCTCGGTGTTTGTCGCCCCCGCGCTGCAGCGGCGCTTCGGGGCTGTCCGCGTGCTGAGCGGCACGCTCGCGCTGCTGCTCCTGGACCTGGCCGGCCTCGGCCTGGCCGCGGGGCACTCGGTGCCCGCCGTCGTCGTCCTCGTGGTGGCCTCCGGCGCCCTGCTGGGGATCAACAACACGATCTACACCGAGCTGGCCATGGGCGTCTCCGACTCGCCGCGGCCCGTGGCCTCGGCCGGGTACAACTTCGTGCGCTGGATGGGCGGCGCACTGGCGCCGTTCGCCGCGGCGCAGCTGGGTGAACACTTCGGGCCCCAGGTTCCGTTCTTCGCCGCGGCCGTCGCCATGGCGCTGGCGATCGCGGTGGTCCTCGGCGGGCGGCGGTACCTGAGCACGCACGAGCCGCACCTGGTCTAACCCGCCGGACCTACAGTTGAGGCCCATGTTCCGCGGAACATGGGCCTCAACTTTTTGTTCGTGCAATGCCGCGGGGGCTACTTCTTGGCGGAACCCTTCGGCACGAACAGCGTCTCCGCGTGCTCCAGCGCCATGCCGTTGGTTTCCGGCACCTTGAACATCACGAAGAAGAACGACGCCGCCGCGAACAAGGCGTACATGGCGTAGGTCAGCGGCAGCGAGGCTGCCGCCATCACGGGGAAGCTCAGCGTGATGGCGAAGTTCGCGATCCACTGGGCCGCCGCGGCCAGGCCGAGGGCGCGGGCGCGGATCCGGGACGGGAAGATTTCCCCCAGCAGCACCCAGACCAGCGGGCCCCAGGAGGCGCCGAAGCTGATGACGAAGACGTTGGCGGCCACCAGGGCGGCGGGGCCCCAGGCGCCCGGGAGCGTGATCGCATCGCCGGATCCGGTGGCGGATCCGAAGGCGAAGGCCATGGTGGCCAGCGAGACGGCCATGCCGATGGAACCCGCCAGCATGATGGGGCGGCGGCCGATCCGGTCTACCAGTGCGATGGCGACCAGGGTGACCAGGATGTTGGTGATCGCGGTCGCCACGGAAATCGTGAGCGAGTCCTTCTCCTGGAAGCCCACAGCTTTCCAGAGCGTCGTGGAGTAGTAGAAGATCACGTTGATGCCGACGAACTGCTGCAGCACCGACAGGATGATGCCGATCCACACCACCGGCTGCAGGCCAAGCGCCTTGCCGCGCAGGGAGCCCTTCTGGCCGGCGAGCTTGTCCTCCTCGATGGCCTTCTTGATGTCACGCAGGTGGCGGTCGGTGTCCTCGTCCGGCGCGATGGATTCGAAGACCTTGAGGGCTTCCTCGTCCTTGCCCTTGAACACGAGGAACCGCGGCGATTCGGGAAGCGTGAAGGCGATCCAGCCGTAGACGACGGCGGGGACGGCGCCGGCAATGAACATCCAGCGCCAGGCCTCGATGCCGAACCACAGGTTCTGGTCGGCGCCGCCGGCGAAGTTGGCGAACACGGCGTCGGAGAGCAGCGCCGCGAAGATACCGGTGGTGATGGCGAGCTGCTGCAGCGACGCCAGCCGTCCGCGCACGTGGCGGGGTGAAATCTCGGAGATGTAGGCCGGGGCGATCACCGAGGCGAGGCCGATTCCCAGGCCCCCGACGAGGCGCCAGAAGATCAGGTCCCAGACGCCGAACGCGAAGCCGGTGCCGAAGGCGCTGACCAGGAACAGCAGCGCGCCGAGCTTCATGGCGGGGATGCGGCCGTAACGGTCCGCGACCTTGCCGGCCAGGTAGGCGCCGGCCGCGCAGCCAAGCAGGGCGACGGCGACGGCGAACCCGGTCACGGCCTCGCTGAGCGCGAATTCCTCCTTGATGGCGTCGACTGCGCCGTTGACAACCGAGGAATCGAAGCCGAAGAGGAAGCCGCCAACGGCGCCCGCCACGGCCAGCCAAATGACCCGCTTGGGGATCTTGGCGACGGTCTGGTCTTGGGTGGTGGTCATGTGGCTCCCTCGGCAATTCGTGGTCAGCGGCTCACGCCGCAGCTACCCAGTCTGACACCGGGGATGCCGCGATGCACGTCACAGGACGGGAAAATGAGAGCAAGCTTACAATTCCGGAGGAGGTGCGCCGCGCGGCCCACCGGCGGCGTCACGCCGGACCCGCTTTCGACGTCGGCGGCCCTGGAAGGCCGCGTCCCGGCGGCCAAAAGCGAGGGCAGGCAGTCCAAAAGACTGCCTGCCCTGACGTGCTGCGGCGTGTGCCCTAGTGCGCGGGGACGGCCTCCTTGGCGGCGGCCTTCGGGTCCGTGAGCTTTTTGTTCGGCAGCGCGAAGCTGATCAGGAAGGCGATGCCGGTGAGCACGGCGGCGGTGAGCATGACGGCGTCGATCGACTGGGCGAATCCTTCGGTGATCGGCCGGGTCAGGCTGGCGTTCGCGGTGTGCAGCCAGCTTGTGTCGTTCAGCGAGTCGTTGCTGGCTCCGTTCTTGAAGAACTCGTAAAGCTTGGCGTTCGCGGGGTCGGCGGCAACGGCCGGGTCCTTGAGCACTTTGAGGTAGTCCGCGTTCTGCGCGGCGGCTTTCATGCCGGTGGCGATCTTGTCCGCCGCGAGGCTGAACAGCATCGAGATGAACACCGCGGTCCCCACGGCACCGCCCATGGAGCGGAAGAACGCAGCGGAGGAGGTGCCCACGCCCATGTCCTTAGCCGGAACGGAGACCTGCATGGCGAGGGTGAGCGGCTGCATGCAGAAGCCCAGGCCCAGGCCAAAGAACACAGCAATCGCGCCGGGGACCCAGAGCGGCGTATCCACGCCCAGCGAGAGTCCCATAACGACGGCGGCCGCGGTCAACACGGCGGTGCCCAGGATCGGGAAGATCCGGTAGGTGCCGGACGCCGAAATGGTCCGGCCGGCCGTGATGGACCCGGTGAGGATGCCCACCGTGAAGGTGATCATCATGAGCCCGGCCTCGGTGGGGGTGAGGCCCTTGACCAGCTGGAGGTACATCGGCAGCATCGCGATCGCACCGAACATGCCGACGCCGATGATGAAGTTCAGCAGCGAGGAGAGCCCGAAGGTGATGTTCTGGAACAGCCGGAGGGGGATCAGGGCGTAGTCGCCGGCGCGCTTCTCGGCCAGCAGGAACGCGACGATGCCGATGATGCCGAGTCCATAGCAGAGGAAGGCCCCGGTGGAGCTCCAGCCCCAGGTCCGGCCCTGTTCGGCGACGAGCAGCAACGGCACAATCGCCAGGGTGATGGCGGCGGCGCCCCAGTAGTCGATCTTCTGCTTCAGGTGCTTGGCCGGCAGGTGCAGGTACAGGAAGACGACGGCGAGGGCGGCCAGGCCGATCGGGATGTTGATGAAGAAGACCCAGCGCCAGCCGTCAAAGCCCAGGATGTTGGCGGAACCGGCAAAGGCGCCGCCGATCACCGGGCCCAGCACGGAGGAGATGCCGAAGACGGACATGAAGTAGCCCTGGAACTTGGCGCGGTCCTTCAGCGCCACGATGTCGCCGATGATGGTCAGCGCGAGGGCCAGCAGGCCGCCGGCGCCCATGCCCTGGATGCCGCGGGCGATCGCGAGCTCGGTCATCGAGTGGACTGAGCCGGCGTAGAGCGAGCCGGCCAGGAAGATCAGGATCGCGGCGAGGTAGAGCGGCCGCCGTCCGAAGATGTCGCTGAGCTTGCCGTAAAGCGGCGTGCTGACGGTGGAGGTGATCAGGTACGCCGTCGTTGCCCAGGCCTGCAGCGAGAGGCCGTCCAGGTCGTTGGCGATGGTGTAGATCGACGTGGACACGATCGTCTGGTCCAGGGAGGACAGGAACATGCCGAGCATGAGGCCCACCATGACGGTGATGGTCTGACGGTGCGTCAAGACCTCTCCGGGCAGGCGTGAGGACGTGGTTTTGGACATAACCGCTCCAAGGGGAAGTTTTTTGGGGTCAAGCAGGAAGGTTGCTTTCAGTAACTATCTTAGGGCCTGCTTTGTTCCCGCCCGCACCGGCTCCTTGGGCGTTGCCGTCCAGTTCCCGCCCACCCGCTCAGCGTTCCAGCAGGATGCCGTCCGGGTCGCACCAGATCAGCTGGCCGGGCCGGACGGCGACGCCGTCGATGTCCAGCTCGACGTCGGCCTCCCCGGCGCCTGCCTTGGCGCTCTTGCGCGGGTTGCTGCCGAGCGCCTTAACCCCGAGCGGCAGGCCGGCGACCGCCACCCGGTCCCGGATGGCACCGTTGATCACGACGCCGGCCCAGCCGTTCTCCACGGCGCTCGCCGCGATCAAATCCCCCATCAGCGCGGTGCGCAGCGAGCCGCCGCCGTCGACCACCAGGACGGCGCCGTTGCCCGGCGTGCCCAGCATGGCCTTGACCAGGGCGTTGTCCTCGAAGCAGCGGATGGTCCGGACCGGTCCGCTGAAGTGGGTGTGGCCGCCGAGCGACTGGAACTGCAAGGAGATGGAGTCCAGCTCCTCGCCACGCTCGTCGTAGAGGTCGGCGGTGTTGACGGGATTTGAGGGCTGGTCTGGCACTGGTTCTCCTTGGCTGCGTGAATAAGCGGTGGGCGTTGCTGCCCACGATAGTCTGGGCCCACACTGATCATCAGCTTCAGTCACCAGTTCCGGGGGGAACCACATGAGCCTGTCCAATGCCGCGGCACCGGCCCTTGCCGAGCCGGAACGCCGTGTCCGCCCGGTCTGGACGGCGGGTGTGGTCTTGGTCAACGTGGGCATTAATGCGGCCTTCTTCGGCCCGCTGCAGGTGCTGCTCGGCCAGCAGGCGGCGGCCTTCAACGAGGGCGAAAAGGAGGCAATCCTGGCCCTCGTGACCGGGGCGGGGGCGGCCGTCTCGCTCGTGGCCAACCCGTTGTTCGGCGCCTTGAGCGACCGGACGGTTGCGCGCCGCGGCCGCCGCGTGCCGTGGGTCCTCTTCGGTGCCATTCTTGGCGCGGCCGCCCTCACGGCGCTCGCCGGCGCCCCGAATGTCGCCGTCATGACCATTCTCTGGTGCCTCGTGCAGGCCGGCTGCAACGGAGCCTACGCCGCCATCACCGCCGCCATCCCGGACCGGGTGCCGGTACCGCAGCGCGGCACCGTGGGCGGGCTCGCCGCAATGGGCCAGACCGTGGGCATCCTGATCGGCGCCGTGATCGCCGCCGTCGTCTCCGGCAACTTCGCGCTCGGCTACGCGTTCTGCGCCGTGGCGCTGCTGGCCGGCGTCGGACTGTATTTCTTCCAGAACGACGACGTCGCGCTGCCGCGGCACGGCCGCCCGCCGTTCAAGCTGGGCGAATTTGCCAGGAGTTTCTGGATCTCCCCGGCCCGATACCCGGATTTCGCCTGGGCCTGGCTCACCCGCCTGCTCGTGAACATCGGCAACCACATGGTGACGTTGTACCTGCTGTTCTTCCTCACCGACGCCGTGCGCCTGCCCCAGACGCAGGGCATCGAGGCGGAGTTCGGCGTCCTGATCCTCACCGGCCTGTACGCGGTCATGGTGATCATCACGAGTGTGATCGGCGGCCGGCTCAGTGACCGGATGGGCCGGCGCAAGCCGCTCGTTATCCTCTCCTCGGCCGTCATCGCCGCGGCCGCGCTGATCCTCGCCTTCGCCCCAACCTGGCCCGGGGCGCTGATCGGCGCCTCGGTGCTGGGCATCGGCTTCGGCTCCTACCTCGCCGTGGACTTCGCCCTGATTACCGAGGTGCTGCCGACGGCGCTGAACCGAGGCAAGGACCTGGGGGTCATCAACATCGCCAATTCGCTGCCGCAGGTGATCGCGCCGCTCATCGCCTACCCCTTCGTGGCGCTCTGGGGAGGGTACGTTTCGCTGTACGTCGCGGCCGCGGTGATCGGCCTGCTCGGCGCTGTCTTCGTGGTCAAGATCAAGGGCGTGGACTAGGCGTTCCGGGGGTCCGTGTGACTGGCAAACGGCCCCACACCGTGCCGTATAGTGGACGGGATCGCCGCGGCAGTGCTGTGGACTAACCCTCCCGGCTGCCGAGAAAAACGACCCCGGAACGCTGCTGATGCCTGAATTTCCTTCAGATCTTCCACCAATGGCCCCGCCGCCCACCCTGCCCCGGCAGCGCCTGCGCTATGCGCGGATCCTCGACGTCGCAGCCGGCTTTGCCCGCAAGGGACTCGACTCCGTGGTTCTCTCCGAGGTGGCAGCCAGGGCGGACGTACCGCTGGGCACCCTGTACCGCTATTTCCCCTCCTCGGCGCAGCTAATGCTGGCCCTGTACCGCAAGCAGCTCGGCGAGCTGCACCTTGGCGAATGGCCGGCGGGGACCAGAGTGCCGGTGCACGCCGCCCTGGTGGGCGCGGTGATGGAAATCTTCCACATGCGCCTCATGCAGCCCGCAGTGGAGCAATGCCTGACCCGCGCGGTCTACGCGAAGGACACGGACACCACCCGCCTGCTGCGGGACATTGACGCGACGGCGGAGAAAGCAGTGACCGCGGTCAGCGGCGACCCCGCCGTCTCGCGGGTCCTGCTGCTCACCGTCACCGGCCTGGTGCAGTCCGTCCGCTGCCGCCGGCTCTCGCTCTTCGAGGCCGAAGAGGACCTGAAGAAGGCCTGCTCCCTGCTGTCCCGGGGGCGCCAGGCCGCACAGCCGGTCTAGACCAGTTACCGGAATGTGTCCGGCCGAATCTCCGGCCGGCGACCGCGTTGCTTACCATGGCAGAACCGGAGCGGCGCGAGCGCCAGCACTTCCGGAGCTTCACCCGCAGGCCCGCCACCCCGGGGCCGCCGCCGGAGTTCCGCCAGACCATCTCGGGCACCCTGTGCCCCAGCAGCCAAGTGCCGTATGCCCACGGTGAGCCCCAGGAGACAACGACGTGTCCATTGAAACGACCATTCCCGCCGATCCCACTGCCCCCGAAGGGGCCGCAGAAGCGCCGGTAGCGGCGCTCAGCGACGAGGAGATCTTCGCCTCCCACCAAGGCGGCAAGCTCTCGATTTCCAGCACCGTCCCGCTCGCCAGCAAGCGCGATCTGTCCATCGCCTACACGCCCGGCGTCGCCCAGGTTAGCCGCGCCATCGCAGCCAACCCGGAACTGGCCAAGACCCTCACCTGGGCCCAGCGCCTCGTGGTCGTGGTCAGCGACGGCACCGCAGTGCTCGGACTTGGCAACATCGGCGCCAGCGCCTCGCTGCCCGTCATGGAAGGCAAGTCCGCCCTCTTCAAGGCGTTCGGCGACCTCGACTCCATCCCGCTTGTCCTCAACACGACCGACGTCGACGAGATCGTCGAGACTCTGGTCCGGCTGCGTCCCAGCTTCGGCGCGGTTAATCTTGAGGACGTTTCGGCGCCGCGCTGCTTCGAACTCGAGGAAAAGCTGATCGAAGCCCTCGACTGCCCTGTCATGCACGATGACCAGCACGGCACCGCCGTCGTCGTCCTCGCCGCGCTGACCGGTGCCGCGAAGGTGACGGCCCGCGAGCTCAAGGGACTCAGCGTGGTGGTTTCCGGTGCCGGCGCGGCCGGGATTGCCGTCGCCGAAATCCTGCTGACCGCCGGCATCGACGACGTCGTGCTGCTGGACTCCCGCGGCGTGATCAACCGGGACCGCGCGGACATCGCCGCGGACCCGGCCAGCAAGAAGGCCCAGCTGGCCGTCCGCAGCAACCCCCGCGGCGTCTCCGGCGGCCCCGGCGAGGCGCTCCTCGGCGCGGACGTGTTCATCGGCGTCTCCTCCTCCCGGCTGGACGAGGAGCACTTGAAGCTGATGAACCACAGTTCGATCGTTTTTGCCCTTTCCAACCCTGATCCCGAAGTGCTGCCGGAGGTCGCGTCCAAGTATGCGGCCGTCGTCGCCACGGGCCGCAGCGACTTCCCCAACCAGATCAACAATGTGCTGGCGTTCCCAGGCATCTTCCGCGGCGCCCTCGACGCCGGTGCCCGCCGCATCACTCCGGCGATGAAACTCGCCGCGGCGCGCGCCATCGCGGACCTGGCCGAGGACGATCTCTCTGCCGACTACATCGTGCCGAGCCCGCTCGACCCGCGTGTGGCCCCGGCCGTGTCGGCGGCCGTAGCCGCGGCGGTGGAGGCGGAATAACCAGCCGCCGCCGTGGCCAACCCTAAACTGAGGGCATGAACCCCGAGATCATCGTGACCGTCCTCTGCGGGCTCGCCATTCTGGTGGGCGTGGCGGGCATCGTCATCCCTGTGCTCCCCGGCAGCATCCTGATCGGCCTCAGCCTGCTGGCCTGGGCCCTGTGGGGCGGTGCCGGAACCACCGGCTGGGTGGTCTTTGGCGTTGGCCTGGCCTTGGTGCTGGCGGGAATGGCGGCCAGCGCCGTGCTGACCGGCCGCAAACTCAAGGAACACCGCATTCCCAGCCGCAGCGTGGTGACAGGCCTGGTCTTTGGGGTGGCGGGCATGTTCCTCATCCCGGTGGTAGGACTCTTCGTGGGGTTCGCCGCCGGCCTGCTACTCAGCGAATCCCACCGCACCCGGGATTTCCGGACCGCCATGACCACCAGCTGGGCGGCCTTGAAGGCCACCGGTGTGGGCATGCTGGTGGAGTTCGGTCTGGCTTGCCTTGCCGCGAGCACCTGGGTGATCGGCGTCTGGGTGGCTGCCGCCAGTTAGCCCTTCCACCGGCTGCCAAGGGTGCACTACTAGCATGGAAGAATGAGCGCCGGACAGTCCCCAGGACCCATCTATCGCGACACCCGTGACCTCACCCCGTTCGGCGTACCGCAGGTCCGCACGCCGGTGCGGGACATCGCAGACGGCGTCGGCGGCATCCTGCACACCGCCCTGGGCGGCCGGAACGGGGCGCTGCTCAGCGTGGACGGCGCCACCCCCCGGCTCAAGCGGATGCCCGGAAAAGCGGCGAAGGCGGTGTACGAGGCGACCTTCCACAACACCGACCCCAACCGGCTGATCGCCTTGGGTCGCGCCTACCCGGGCTGGGCCGGGCTTTGCTACGTGCTGGCTGGTCTCCTGGCGCACAAGCAGGGCGGCTACCTGCGGGCCTCGGAGCTCCTCCAGCGCGGACTCACCACCGGGAACGACGACGACGCCAACCGGTTCGCGTCCGGCTATCTGACCCGTGTGG
Source organism: Arthrobacter sp. 10T44 (assembly GCF_056393885.1). Classification (NCBI taxonomy): domain Bacteria; kingdom Bacillati; phylum Actinomycetota; class Actinomycetes; order Micrococcales; family Micrococcaceae; genus Arthrobacter; species Arthrobacter sp. 10T44. Next base: position 74,057 of record NZ_JBFTGT010000011.1, read on the forward strand.
TCACCCGGGTCGAAGTAGCCGAGCGCATCGAGGTTCCGGTTCTCTTCAGCGAGGAAGCGGTGTTCCTTGCGCTTTCGCACTCCCTGCGGGAGACAGGCCACCTGGAGGCAGCGCTGCAAACCGTGGCCTCGCTTCCGCCGTCGCTGCCCGCGGCCCTGGCCCGGTGCTCGGTGGCGTTCTCGATGGGCCGGGACAAGGAAGTGATGGTCTGGACGGAGGGGCTGCTGAATGCCGACGACCTCTCGGCCGCGCTGCTGCTGATCCGCGCCCGGTCACTGCGCCGCCTTGGTGCCGCGGCGGCCTCCCAAGCGGCGGTGAAGGAAGTTCTCCGGCGGCGGAAGACCCACCTGGCACTCCGAAATGATGCCCTGACCGACCGCGCCTTGCTGCTCCTGGACAACGGTCGCAAATCACTGAATCCCCGCGACTGGCTGCGCGGCCGGCCCGCCCAGCTGGAAACTTTCGAGGTCATCCGCAAGGACGTGGAGGAACGCAGGCTTTGGGAACAGGAATGGAAGCAGTTGAACGGGGAATGATGCCGTCCTGGCGGTTGCCGGAGGGCTACTGCCAGATGGTCTGCGCAGCCAGCGGCACCAGCTGTTCGCCCAGCAGCACCAGGCCCAGCGCCACCATGATGATTCCGCTGGCCAGCGTCACCCGGCGGGCAGCGCCGGGCCGGGTGTGCAGGAGCTTCCGGGCCAAGAGCGCCACGCAGCTGTAGACCACGGCCACCAACAGGACAAAGGTGAGCCCCAGCAGGCCGGACTGCAGCGGCACGGACAAGGCGGCGTCGGTGCTGACGAACTGCGGGACCAGGGCAACGAAGAAGAGCAGCCCCTTAGGGTTGATGCCGCTGGTGCCCATGCCCTGCAGGAAGACCCGGAACTGGTTGGCCTGGGCCGGCGCGGTGGCGGCTTGGCCGCCGAAGCTGGCGCCCCGCCAGGAGCGTACCGTGCTGACGCCGAGCCAGAGCAGGTAGCCCGCGCCCGCCACCGTAAGCCAGCCCAGGAGCCCGGGCATGCCCGTGATCACGGCGGCCAGCCCGGCGGCCAGGAGGGCGGTGTGTACGACGTAGCCGCCGCAGAGGCCGGCCACTGCGGGCACGAAACTGCGGTCCTTGAGCCCGGCGGCGATGGAGTAGGCCCAGTCGACGCCCGGGGTGCAGGCGAGGGCCACGGCGACGCCGATGAAGGCGAGGAACAGCTGGGGGTTCACGGCGGACTCCTGACGGTGGGCTCTAGGAGTAAGCCTAGGAATTTTCGGGCCAAAAGTGCTTACTGATTTCGCCCGTAAAGCCGTGCCGACGGTAAGGTTATTGCGTGATTGACCATATTGACAGAAGTATTTTGCGCAACCTCCGTGAAGACGGCCGGATGACTGCCACGGCGCTCGCGGCGAAGGTCGGGCTGACCGTGGCGCCGTGCCACCGGAGGCTTCGCGAGCTGGAGACGTCCGGCGTCATCCGCGGTTACCGCGCCGACATCGATCCGGCCGCCGTCGGGCTGGGCTTCGAAGCGATTGTGTTTGTCACGCTGCGTCAGGTGGACCGCGCCACCATGGAGATCTTCGAGAACCGCGTGGCGGAGAACCCCAACATCGTCGAGGCCCAGCGGCTCTTCGGCGAGCCGGACTATCTGCTCAAGGTCATTGCAGAGGACCTCCCGGCGTACCAGCGCTTTTACGACGCCGAGCTGACCTCGCTGCCCGGCGTCGAGCGTCTAACCTCGACGCTGGTCATGAAGAACCTGAAAGCGAATACCGGCCCGCCCGTCTGATCCGGGCGGTTAGCCTTCCAGCAGCCCTGTGGTCCGGTAGGGGATGACCTCGCGCAGGAACATGCTGGTGGACGTCCGCACAATCCCCGGACACAGCCGGATTTCCTCGGAAACCCGGTAGAGATCGTCGGGGCTCGTGGCGACCACCCGGATCAGCAGGTCGGTGTCGCCTGCGGGCGCATGGCATTCGAGCACCTCCGGGATGTTCCGTAACGCGGCGATCGCCTCATCCAGGTGGCTCTGGTCCAGTTCGGCGCTCACCGCCGCTGCCACTCCGCGACCCAGTGCGGAGGGCAGTACCCGGCTGCTGTTCGGGCGGAGCGCGCCCGACGCCGTCATCCGCTCGAGCCGGGACTGGACAGTTCCGCGGGCCAGGCCCAGTTTCTGGGCCAGCACCATGATGGGGACCCGCGGGTCAGCATCCAGGGCCAGGAGGATCCGGCGATCCGTCGAGTCGAGCTGCTGCAATCTGACCACTTCCTGCCAATAGTCGAAGCTCTCAATGGTCAATCTGACCAACGAGCGCGGCGCCCGTTGCACCAACTGTATGGCTACTGCTCAAATAGTGGCAACAAGGGATGCGGGCCACCGCCGGCACCCGAAGGCTACAGATCCCCCGGCACACCTCCCGGACCCTGGATGAGGCATCCCGCAAGGAGCCCGCCGCTGATTGACTCTTGTTCACGCATCGTCTTTCCGCACACACTTAACGGCAAGAGCCCCTGAGCCCCCGACGTCGGATGTCCGAAGTCATCGGTGGCTGAGGGGCTCTTGTGTTGCGCCGCATAGGCTTGTCCCATGACATCAGCCGGACGCTTCGCCCCCAGCCCCTCCGGCGAGCTGCACGTGGGCAACCTCCGTACGGCCATCCTCGCGTGGCTCTTTGCCCGGTCTACCGGCCGACGCTTCCTGATGCGGGTCGAGGACCTGGACCGCGCCCGCGCGGGTGCCGAGGCCGGGCAACTCCGTGATCTGGCGGCGATCGGCGTGAACTGGGACGGCGGCGTCGTCCGTCAGACGGACCGGGAGCACCTCTACGCCGCCGCGATCAACCGGCTGACCGCGGCCGGGCTGACCTACGAATGCTTCTGTACCCGCCGCGAAATCCAGGAGGCGCCGTCCGCCCCGCACGCCCCGCAGGGCGCGTATCCGGGCACCTGCCGGAACCTGGGCGAGGCCGAGCGTGCGAGCAAACGGGCGGTCCGGCCTGCGGCGGTCCGGCTCCGCGCGGCCGTCGCCGAGGCGACTGTTCGGGACGTGCTGCACGGCAGCTTCACCGGCGTGGTGGATGACTTCGTGCTCCGCCGAAATGACGGGGTCACCGCCTACAACCTGGCCGTGGTGGTGGATGATGCCGCGCAGGGGGTCGACCAGGTGGTCCGCGGCGATGATCTGTTGCCATCCACTCCGCGGCAGGCCTACCTGGCCTCCCTCTTGAATATTCCCGTTCCGGAATATGCTCACGTGCCGCTGGTGTTGAACGCCGACGGCGCCCGGCTGGCCAAGCGTGACGGTGCGGTGACGCTCGCGGATCTTGCTGCCGTGGGGGTCGCCGTCGATGAGGTGCGGGACGCGCTGCTGGAATCCCTGGGTTTGCCTGCGGGATCCCTGCGGCAGGCGCTGGCCGTGTTCGATCCCGCGGGCCTGCCGCGGGAGCCATGGGTGTGGCCGGGGATGCGCGGCCCCGACGCGTAGGCTGGAAGCATGTCAGAACCAGAGTTCATGGAAGCGGCCGCGCCGAAGACCGGGTTTACCGTCGAAACGGCCAGGGTCCTCGCCGAGGTGGCCCACAACCGGCAGAAAGACAAGCTCAAGCGGCCCTACCGCGAGCATGTGATCGCCGTCGGCGATGCGCTGGCCGACTTCGATGACGACATCCGGATCGCCGGATACCTGCACGACATCGCCGAGGACACCCCGATGACGCGGCAGGCGCTGCTGGAGATGGGGGTCCCCGAACGGGCCGTGGACATCATCGAACGGGTCACGAAGCGGCTGCACGAGAACCCGGACGACTACCAGGCCGGCATCCGCTACATCGCCGAGGACCACGATGCCACCCTGGTCAAGATCGCCGACAATGCGCACAACTCCCTGCCCGAACGGGTCAAGGCGCTGGCGGAGAAGTGGCCGGACAAGCCGCCGGTCACCCGCTACGACGAGGCCCGGCCGGTGCTGTACGCCGCGGTTCCGGTGGAGGAAACCCGCAAGATCCTGGCCCGGATCAACCCGTGGTTGCTCGAGGAGCTCGATGACATGCTCGACGAGGCCGACGACACCGACTACGAGAACCTCTCCTACGACGGCAACCCGGAGGGCTAGACCCGGCCCAGCAGGTCGATGTCCTCGAGGAACTCCTGCTGCACTTCCGCGCTGACGGTGGTCCGGGTGTCCGCGATCGCGTCGAGGTAGTCCTGCGTCGCCGGGCCCTTCCGGACCGCCTCGCGGACGGACGCGCCGCCGTCGTCGTACACGGCTTTCTCAAGCGCACGCTGGGAGGCGCTCCGGGCGGCGTATTCGATGTCGGCGGGAGAGAAGCCCTCAGTGCGATCCACCAGCAGCTCCACGTCCACATCGTCCACGACGGTGGCGGGGATGAAGCGCTGCCACATGGCCTCGCGGGCCAGGCGGTCCGGCAGGCCGATCGGGATGACGTAGTCGAAGCGGCCGTGGCGCAGGAACGCGGAATCCAGGGCGCGGATGAAGTTGGTGGCGCAGACCAGCAGCCGGCCGGGCTGTTCGCGGAAGGCCGGAATGATCTTCAGCAGCTCGTTGGTGACGCCCTGCAGCGGCGACGGCGGCTCGCCGGAGCGCTGCGAGGCGATCTCCTCCACCTCGTCGATGAACACGACGGCATGCTCCAGCTCGGCAATCTCCAGGAAGGTCTCGCGCAGGGCCCCGGCCAAGCCCAACGGGTCGGCGGCGAGCCGGGAGGGGAAAACCTCCACAAAGGGCCACTCCAGCCGGGACGCAATCGCCTTGGCGAAGGTCGTCTTGCCGGTGCCCGGAGGGCCGAACAGCACGACCGCGCGCGGCGGGACCACGCCATACTCGTCGGCCAGGTCGGCTTCGGCCAGCGGCAGGACGAGGCGGCGCTCCAGGAGTTCCTTCTCGTTGCGCATGCCGGCGACGTTTTCCCAGAGGTCGCGGGCCAGGATCCGCCCGCCCAGCTGGCTCAGCGGCTCGAGTTCCTGGCGCTGCACCGGGATCTTGCGTTCAAAATAGCGCAGGTTCTTCTTCAGCACGAAGCCGCGGCTCAGGAAGGCCTCGACGCGGGTTTCGGACTCCGGCATGAGGGCGGAGAGCTTGTTCAGCCCGTGCGGGGCCATCCGGTTTTCCACGGAGGCCAGCAGCGAGGTGCCGATTCCGCGGCCGCGGAACTCGGGCAGGGTGGCCAGGAAGACGATCCAGCCCTGGTCGTGCGCGGCGCGGCCAACGGCGGCACCCACCACCTGCTCGCCCTGCACCGCGACGACGGCGTGGTCCTTCTCGCACGAGGCCAAGACCTCGGAGAGCGCGTAGACCGGCTCGACATTCGTGGCCTTGAGGGATTCCCAGAGGTGCAGGATCCCGTCCAGGTCGGCCGAATGGAAATCCCTGATCCGCCAGTTGGTCATGAGGTGTCTCCCGGGTGGTTCGTCGCTGAGCCAAGTGGAACTGTTGTTCCGAGCTTAGGCGACAGGCACCCGGCGGGAGCGCTCCGGTACTCTCCGTTACGCCGCCCGTCCACCCAACTAGCTCGCAGTTGTTGTCGTTTTGAGCCCTGAAAACGACAACAAGTGCGAGCTAGTTGGGCGGCGGCGGCCCGGTTCTATTCGTTCCCGGAGTTCCCGGAGTTCCCGGATGGCCGGTTGGCCACCAGCGGGTACGGCCCGGTGAAGCCGTCGCGGACCGCGGCGATCTCCAGGATGCGGTGCCGGCAGAGGCGCCACCCGAGCATCAGAAGCGGGACGATGACCACAAGGGACGCTATGGTCCAGGTCCCCACCGGCGAGTCGAACGCCATCAGGACCAGCACCGCGAGCAGGAACGCGAGCGTAATCCAGCCTGTGACGGGTGCGCCGGGCATCCGGAACGCGGGCCGGAGCAGTTCCCCGCGGGCTGCCAGCCGGGCAAGCTGCATCTGGCACAGGACGATCATGGCCCAGGTGCTGATGATACCCAGCGACGCCACGTTCAGGACGATCTCGAAGGCCTCGGACGGGACCACGGCGTTCAGGATGACGCCCAGCACGGCCACGCCGGCAGTGAGGGCGATGCCGCCGTAGGGCACGCCTGCCTTGTTCATCCGGGCGGCGAACTTCGGCGCGGACCCTGAAACGGACATGGACCGCATAATCCGGCCGGTGGAGTACAGGCCGGCGTTGAGCGAGGAGAGGGCCGCGGTCAGGACCACCAGGTTCATGATGGCGTCCACGCCGTCCACACCAATGGAACCGAAGAACGTCACGAACGGGCTTTCACCGGCCTTGTAGGAGCTGTAGGGGAGCAGCAGCGAGAGCAGCACGAGTGAGCCGACGTAGAACACGGCGATGCGTACGATCACGGTGTTGATGGCGCGCGGCATGATCTTTTCCGGGTTTTCCGTCTCGCCCGCCGCCGTGCCGATCAGCTCGATCGATGCGTAGGCGAACACAACGCCCTGCATCACCACGATTGCCGGCAGCAGGCCGTTGGGGAACAGGCCGCCGTTGTCCGCGATCAGGGTGAAGCCGACCTCCTGGCCGGCGACGGGGGTGCCGAAGATGACGAAGTAGATGCCGACTATCAAAAAGGACACGAGCGCCACGACCTTGATGAGCGCGAACCAGAATTCGAGCTCGCCGAACACCTTCACGCTGATGAGGTTCAGGCCCAGCACCAGGATCAGGGCGGCAAGGGCCCAGGTCCATTGCGGTACATCTGCGATCGGCGCCCAGTACTTCTTGAAGAAGTTCATGTACAGCGCGACGGCGGTGATGTCCACGATCGCGGTCATGGCCCAGTTCAGCCAGTACAGCCAGCCGGTGACGAACGCGGCCTTCTCGCCGAAGAATTCGCGGGCGTAGGAGACGAAGGAGCCTGATGACGGCCGGTGCATCACGAGTTCGCCGAGTGCGCGCAGGATCATGAACGCGAAGAACCCGCAGAGGGCGTAGCTGATGATCAGGGCCGGTCCGGCGGTGGCGAGTCGGCCGCCGGCGCCCATGAACAGGCCGGTGCCGATGGCGCCGCCGATCGCGATCATCTGGACCTGCCGGGGTTTCAGGCCTTTGTGGTAGCCCTGGTCTTCGGCATGGAGTGCGGCCTCGGAGGCGTGGGCATGCGCCGGAATGGTGTGGTCGGAGATGCCCTGCTGCGGGGTTGGCTGTTCTTGGGCCGGCGGTTTTTGGGCGCGGGCAGTTTCTGGATAGGTCATGGGGGTCCTTCGGGGTTCGAGGGGGCGCTACTTGCTCAGGTTGGCCAGTCGCTGCGGGCTGAGCAGTTCGGTGAGCTGCTCGGCGGTGAGCAGCCCGTGTTCGAGTACGAGTTCCGCGACTCCCTTGCCGGTGGCGAGGGCTTCCTGCGCGATCGCCGTGGCGGTCGCGTAGCCCAGCTGCGGGTTGAGGGCGGTGACGAGGCCGATTGACTGTTCCACCGTCAGGCGGAGCCGTTCGGTATTGGCGGTGATACCCCGGACGCAGCGGGCCGTGAGGGTGCGGCAGGCGGCTTCCAGGTGCGAGATGCTCTTGTGGAGGCTGTGGACGATGATCGGTTCGAAGGCGTTGAGCTGGAGCTGGCCGGCTTCTGCGGCCATGGTGATGGTGACATCGTTGCCGATGACCTCGTAGGCCACCTGGCTGACCACCTCCGGGATGACCGGGTTGATCTTGCCGGGCATGATGGAGGAGCCGGACTGCACGGCCGGAAGGTTGATTTCGCCGAAGCCGGCGCGCGGGCCGGAGGAGAGCAGCCGGAGGTCGTTGCAGATCTTGGACAGTTTCACGGCCACCCGCTTCAGCACCCCGGAGAGGTGCACGAAGGCGCCGACGTCCTGGGTGGCCTCGATCAGGTCCGCCGCCGTGACCAATGGCAGGCCGGTGATCTCGGCAAGGTGCCGACAGGCGGCCTCTGCATAGCCCGCCGGGGCGTTCAGACCGGTGCCGATCGCCGTGGCGCCGAGGTTGATCTCGTGGATCAGCAGGTCGGCTTCGGCCAGCCGGAGCCGGTCCTCGCCGATCGTGACGGCGTAGGTGCCGAACTCCTGCCCCAGCGTCATGGGGACGGCGTCCTGCAACTGGGTGCGGCCCATCTTCACCACCGTGCGGAATTCGACGGCCTTGGCGGCGAAGGCATCTTCCAGCTCGGTGAGGGCTGCCAGCAGTTCCCGGGCGGCGAAGATCGTGCCGAGTTTGACCGCGGTGGGGTAGACGTCGTTCGTGGACTGGCTGAGGTTGACGTGGTCGTTGGGGTGCAGCCGTGCGTAGTCGCCCTTCGGGTGTCCAAGGATTTCCAGGGCCCGGTTGGCGATTACCTCGTTGGCATTCATGTTCGACGACGTTCCGGCACCGCCCTGGATGACGTCCACCACGAACTGCTCGCTGAGTTTGCCGCTCATGACATCGGTGCAGGCGTCCTCGATGGCACGGGCGCGCTCGGCGTCGAGCAGCCCGAGCTCGTGGTTGGTGCGGGCGGCAGCCAGCTTCACGGCGGCCAGCCCTCGGACCAGGTACATGTTGGAGGACAGCGGCTGGCCGGTGATGGGGAAGTTCTCTACGGCCCGAAGGGTGTGGACACCCCAGTAGGCGTCAGCGGGAACATCCCGGTCGCCCAGGAGGTCATGTTCGGAGCGGAAGTCGGCGGGTTCGTCGAGCGGGGTCATGGCGGTCCTTATAGGGCGTGGGGGTCGTTGAAAGTTACGTGGGCGGCGAGGAAATCGGTGGCCTGCAGCAGTCCGACGGGCCGGCCGCCGCCCAGCACAGCTGACGTGGTGAGCCCCGTCAGAGGCGAGGTGTCGACGTCGAGCGCCTCCAGCAGGCGCACGGTGACAGGCATCCGGGCGCGGTCCCCGCCGTCGGAGATTTTGACGGCGACGGCGCGGCCGTCCGGAAGGCCCACGAGCTGGACGCCCTCAAAGCCGTCCTTCGCGAGGAGGCCGGGGACCAGGCGCATCAGTGCGGTGACATCTCGGTCCTCGCCCGCCACCATCCCGGGGTGGCGGCGCATGGCGTGGGCCACGGCAGCCTCCGCGCTGTCGGATCCCTTTGCCGAGGCCAGCTGGCCGAAGGCGCGGGCCATGCCGCGCAGGGTCAGGGCGAACAGCGGGGTGCCGCAGCCGTCGGTGGAGGCGCGCTCAGGCTGCTCGCCGGTCAACTCCGCCACGGTCCGGGCCACGAGTTGCTGCAACGGGTGCGCCGGGTCCAGGTATCCCCGGACGGGCCAGCCGTTGACGAGGCAGGTGGCAACCATCGCGGCGTGCTTTCCGGAGCAGTTCTGCGCCAGCCGGGTGGCCTGGCCGCCGCCGCCGAGCCATTCCTCGCGTTCGCGGACGCCGTAGGGGAGGTCGGTGCTGTTCTCAAGGTCAGCGGGGTTGAGGCCGTACAGGTCCAGGATGCGCAGCGCGCCGTCGCGGTGGACGGTGGCTCCGGAGTGGCTGGCGGCGGCCAGGGCGAGGAGTTCCTCCGGGAGGTCGAGGCCGGCGCGAACCATGGCGACCGCCTGCAGGGGCTTAAGGGCGGAGCGCGGGTAGAACGGGGCGAGCGGCTCGCCGGCGGCCAGGAGGGTGCGGCCGTCCGCCGCGGTGGCGATGGCCGAGCCGTAGTGGACGCTCTCGGCCATGCCGTCGCGGGTCTGGACCGCAAGGGGGACGTGCTGCGGGAGCCTCGCGGGGGCCGCTGGAGTTGGAATGTGCGCGACGGCAGGGGAAATCATTGCGTCCTTAGCAGTGGAGGTGTTCGTTGCTGTTCAAGGTGCTGTTGCTGGGTCTGCCCGCTGGGCCGGATCACACGCCGGCGTGGGGATGCAGGATCGAGGCGAGGGCAAGACCAACGGCGTGCAGGTGCTGGCTCATGGCGATTCGCGCTGTTGCTGCGTCGCCGCCCTCGATGGCGGCCAGGATGCGCCGGTGCTCTTCATCCGAGGCGTGCTGGCGGTCCGCCACCATATTCAGGGTCTCCGACTGATGTGCCAGGGCCTCGCGGATGTCCGCGACGACGTTCTCGAAGACCTTGTTCCGGCTGGCCTTCGCGATCAGGGCATGGAAATTCGAATCCAGGCCAACCCACACTTCGGGGTCGTCCTCGGCGGTCATGGCCGCGACGATGTCCCGCATGGTGTCCAGTTCCTCCGGCGAACGGCGTTCCGCGGCGAGCCCGGCGGCCGGAACTTCGATGTGGGGGCGGGCCTCGGTGAGGTCCAGGGCGGAATACTGGCCCAGGACCAGGTCTTTGGCCACATGGTCGGCGACGACGAAGGTGCCCCGCCCGGTCCTCGTGACGGTAAGCCCCAAGGCGTTGCAGGAACGCAGGGCCTCGCGGACCACGGAGCGGCTCACGCCGTACTGCTGGGCGAGCGTGGCTTCGGAACTCAGTTTGGCGCCGATGCCGAGCTTGCCGGATTCGATCTCGGAGCGCAGGACGTTAAAGACGGCCTCGGCCGCGCTGAGGCGGGCGAGTGGTTGTCCGGCTGTCCGGCTGTCTGACAGGTTCACCTCTCAAATATGGCAGAGGTCACACTGGGGTGTCAACCGGCTCCCACGCCCGGGAGCCGGCCGAGCGGACACTTGGGCACACTCCGAGGGCCCGGTCAGGGCTACAAGTGTCCGCTCGGACCCGGCAGCTGAGCCTAGAGGCCGGCCAGCAGTCCCTTCATTTCCTTGATTTCGTCCGTCTGGGAGGCGGCGATGTCCCTGGCCAGTTTGATCGCGTCCGGGTTCTTGCCGCTTCGGACCTCCGCGTTGGCCATCTCGACGGCGCCCTCGTGGTGGGCGATCATTTGGGTGAGGAACAGCTTCGCGGCCTCGGTGCCCGTGGCGGCGTCGAGCTGGCGGATTCCGTCATCGCTCACCATGCCGGACATGACGTGGCCTCCCGGCATTTGGGTGGATTCGTTCCAGCTCCGGAGCCAGCCGGTCATCCGTTCGATCTCCGGCCCCTGGGCAGCCTTGATGCGGCCGGCCAGGGCGGTCACCTTGGGGTCGATGCCCTGCTCCTTGAGCATCATCTCGCTCATTTCGACAGCCTGGGCGTGGTGCGGGATCATCCCCTGGGCGAACATGGTGTCCGTGCCGTTGTGGTCCGCGGCTGCGGGCGCGGAACTCGATCCCGCGCTGCCGTGGTCCATGCCGGGCATGCTGCTGCCGGAGCCGGTGCTGGCGGAGCAGCCGGCCAGGGCGATGATCGCGGCGAGGGCGGTGGCGGAGATTGTCAGTGCTTTGTTCATCAAAATTCTGTCCTTTGGGAATCCGGCGTGCGCCGGCGGCGGACGATGCGAGCCTAAGGGGTGCGCACCGTGTGGGGGCGTGGGTGCCGGCGAAGCGCGGCACGGATCCCCTTTACGTCCGGCTAATGGACAGCTCGTTCGGCGTTGGCGTGGAGGGGAGGTAGGAGTTGGCGGCGAGCTGGTCCACTTCCGCCGCGCTCCGTGGCCGGAACGTGAGCAGTGTTGTCCCGGGCAGGGGCGCGCTCAGGGACGCGCCCGAGGGGGCCGGGGTGCACGACGTGTGTGCCGCGTGCTGTTCGCCGCAGCCTCCACCGCAGACGCACGACGGCGGCGTCGGAGTTTCGTGATGGATCGCCTGGCCGGTGTGCGCGGGTGCAGTATGGCCGGCAGCTGCGTGGAAGGATGCAGAATGGCCGGACGCTGGGGCGGTCTGGACGTGCTCAGCCGAGGCGTGCGCTCCCTGGGTGCCAGCGAGGACGTGCATGCCGAGAAGCCCGGCAAGCACGGCGAGGATGCCGGCCAGCAGGGCGAAGCGGAGGAGGCAGGCGGCCGGATCATGCTTCGATGCTTCGGTCACGTCGCACCTCCTTTCAGGCTGATGTCCCGCAGTTCAGGCTACCGGTGATCAACGATGGCTCCGCTGATTGTGTTCCAGCCACCCGCGGCCAGCCCGGTTAACAGTTGGACCGACGCGGCGGGTGTGAAAGTATCTGCGTATGAATGCAGATATGCGGGTTGATGTCGAAAGCCCCCACGTGGAGCTGGCCGTCGAAGTATTTTCCATGCTGGCCGACGCCACGCGGGTCCGGCTGATCCTCGCTCTGGGGAACGGTGAGCTGCCGGTTAACGCCTTGGCGGAGCAGGTCGGGAAACCGGCCTCTGCCGTCTCGCAGCACCTGGCCAAGATGCGGCTGGGCGGTATGGTCGCCACCAGGCAGGAAGGCACCAAGGTCTTTTACCGGTTGCAGAATGATCACGCCCGCCAGCTGGTGATGGATGCGATCCACCAGGCCGAGCACGCGCTAGGCACTGCCCCGGGACACGGCGCATGAGCGGGCCGGGGAACGCAGTGGGCCACAACCGCCACGGGGAACACGACGGCCACGATCATCCGCATGATCACGACCACCCGCACGAGCACGACCACGATCACGACCACCCGCACGATCACGAGCACGAACACGAGCACGATCACGACCACGACCACGCGCACGATCACGACCACGCGCACGGCCACACCCACGCCCCCGGGCTGAAGGGTTGGCTGCACGAGCTCTTCGTCCCGCATTCCCATGACGCCGCGGACTCCATCGACGAGGCACTCGAGTCCAGCGCCCAGGGCATCCGCGCGGTTAAAGTCTCACTGCTGGGCCTGGGCGCCACCTCGCTGTTCCAGCTGGCGATTGTGCTGATCAGCGGATCGGTGGCGCTGCTGGCGGACACCGTGCACAATTTCTCCGATGCGCTTACCGCGGTGCCGTTGTGGATTGCGTTCCTGCTCGGCCGGCGCAAACCGACGCGTACCTACCCGTACGGCTTCGGCCGCGCCGAGGACCTGGCCGGACTCTTCATCGTCGCCATGATCGCCCTCTCCGCGGTCGTGGCCGCCGTCGAATCCATTCGCCGCTTCTTCGAACCGCAGCCCGTGCAGAACCTCGGCTGGGTCCTCGCTGCAGGCCTCGTCGGCTTCGCGGGCAATGAGCTGGTGGCGATCTACCGGATCCGGGTCGGCCGGCGGATCGGGTCCGCGGCGCTGATCGCCGACGGCGTGCACGCCCGGACTGACGGCTTCACGTCGCTCGCCGTGGTGGCCGGTGTCATCGGCGTCTGGCTCGGCTTCCCGTTGGCGGATCCGATCGTGGGGCTGCTGATCTCGGTGGCGATCATGGTGCTGCTCTGGGGCACCGTGCGCGACGTCGGGCGGCGACTCATGGACGGCGTCGACCCCCAACTGAGCGATGCGCTCGCTGGCGTCGTCCGGGAGCGCTCGCCACTGGGCGGGACCTCCCGGCTGCGCTGGTCCGGGCACCGGCTGCACGCCGAGATCACGGTCCCCCTCAGTCCGGACGCCCGGCTGGCCGATCTTTCCTCGGTGGCCGCGGACCTGGAAGAGGGCGCCAAGGCGGCGCTGCCGCACCTCGGCTCGGTGACGGTGGTGCCGTCCATAACGCAGTCCGCTTAGCCGGGGTCAGATCCCCAGGGAAGCGAGGCTCTGCCGCAGGGTCTCGGCCGAGTGGTGGAGGGAAGCGAGTTCGCCCTCGTCCATGGGTGTCTCCAGGACCGCGCGCACGCCGCCGTTGCCCACGATGCTGGGCAGTGAGAGGGCGATTCCGTCGATCCCGTACTGCCCGCCCAACACCGTGGAGACCGGGAGCACCGCGTTTTCCGAGCGCAGCAGCGCCTCCACGATCCGGGCACCGGAGAGGCCGATCGCGTAATTCGTGGCGCCCTTGCCGGCGATGACTTTGTAGGCGGCCTGCGTGACTTCGCGGGCGGTTTCGGTGAGGTACCCGGGGGTGAAGATGCGCTCGCCGTCGACCCTCCAGTCCCGGATCGGCACCGGGCCGATGGTCGCACCGGACCAAACCGGGAATTCGGTGTCGCCGTGTTCGCCGACCATGCTGGCGTGCACGCTGGTCACGGACACGCCCGCACGGTGCGCCAGCAACCAGCGCAGCCGCGAGGTGTCCAATACGGTGCCGGAGGAGAAAACCCGGGAGGTAGGCAGCCCGGTGATCTTTTGCGCGGCCACGGTCAGCACATCACAGGGGTTGGTGACAAGCACGTAGACCGCGTCCGGGGCGTGTTCGAGCAGTTGCGGCATGAGCTGCTCGAGGATGCGGACGTTGGTGCCGGCCAGGTCCAGGCGGGTCTGGCCGGGCGCCTGTTTGGCCCCCGCGGTGATGACGACGACGTCGGCGCCTTCGGTGACGCTGATGTCCCCGCCGCCGTTGACGGTTGCCGCCGCCGCCGTGAACTGGGTGCCGTGCGCCAGGTCCAGGACCTCGGCCTCGGCCTTGGCCGCGTTGACGTCAAAGAGCGCGACGTGGCTGGCCGAGCCGCGGATCAGGGCGGCGTAGGCAAGCGACGTGCCGACGCTGCCGGCGCCGACGACGGCCAGTTTGGACCCGGAGCGTGCGGACATGAGCCTCTCCATCCTGCGCGGTCAGCTGCCGGGCGGCACGACGGTGCCCGCGGTTTCGCCGCCATCAATGACGAATTCGGCACCCGTGACGAAGGAGGATTCCTCGCTGGCCAGATAGACGGCGAGCTGCGCGATCTCGGCGGGTTGGCCGATCCGGTGCAGCGGCACATGGCCGGTGTCGAAGGTCATGCCCTCGGTCATGGGGGTCTGGATGACGCCGGGGTGGACGGAGTTGACCCGGATCCCGTCCCGCCCGAGGTCGAGTGCGGCTGCCTTGGTCAGGCCGCGCACGCCGAATTTCGACGCGGTGTAGCCGGCGAGGTTCTCGTAGCCGCGCAGTCCGGCGATGGAGGAGACGTTGATGATGGAGGAGGAGCCCGCCCTGGCCAGCGCTGGGGCGGCGGCCTTGATGCCGTTGAAGACCCCGGTGAGGTTCACCTCGATGATCCGGGCCCATTGTTCGTGCGGGTAGTCGTCGATCCGCCCGAAGTTCACGATGCCGGCATTGTTGACCAGGATGCTCAGGCCGCCGAAAGCGGACACGGCCTCGTTAACTGCTGCGTCCCAGTCCGCCGGGCTGGTCACGTCCAGGTGAACGTAGCGGACGCCGTCGCCGAGTTGAGCCAGTAACTGGGCGCCGTCGTCGTCCAGCACATCGCCGACGACGGCCCTCGCCCCTTCGTCAAGGAAGCGCTGCGCGATCGCGGCGCCAATGCCGCGGGCGCCGCCGCTGATCAGTGCGACTTTGCCGTCCAAACGTCCCATACCGTTGTCCCTTCGAGCTGCACCAGTCAGCGCTGTATCCGTCTGCGCTGCATCCGTCTGCGACGGGCCGGCCGTGATGCGGTCAGCTATCCCAGCTTGGCTGGAGGAGACGTGGTTGGGCAGGGCCGTTGGGCCCAAGGGCGACGTCGGCAGGCGGCGGCGAGCCGGAGTCGTGTGGCGCCTAGAGGTGCTGGATCCCCGCCCGCTGCATGGCGTCCTTGTAGACCGCGACGTTCTTGGCCAGGAGTTCTTCCTGCTTGGCCGGCGATACGGCAAAGGCGCGGCCACCCAGCGCGGTGGCTTTGTAGATTTTCACGCCGCGGTTCTTCAGTGAGGAGTGGTAGGTCTTTTCGAACAGCGTCAGGAAGGCATGGGCGTCGGCACCGTGGGCGATGATCGCGGAGGTCCGCTTGTTGATCTTCATGAACTGGCGGAAGGGCCGCAGGCCGTCGGTCTTTTCCTGGACGTTCAGGGCTGACGGGAGCTCCGGGTCGCGGACCCAGGGATAAGCGTTCCACGGCATCACATAGCGCGGGTCGAGTTCGACGGCTTCGTAGATGGAGGTGGCGCGGCGGGCTGCCTCGTCCTCGTTGAAATGCGAGACGAACCCCGATTCGCAGCCCTTGCCGGGCGCAATATGGAGGGTCACGATGCGGCACTCGTCCTCATCATGGACGGGGTCGATGTACGGGACCACAGATCCCGGCTTCTTCTCCATCAGTTCGTCGCAAAGTTGGGTCACGGCCGCGATGTTCGGTTCCTGCAGCAGAGTCTTCTTTTCGTCCCAGTCAATCGTCACGATTTCTCCCTCAGCACTCGGCGTCCAGAATCAGGCGTCTTGTTCCACTCTACGCTTCTGTGCCGGAGGGTGTTTTCGTGCGGCCCGGAAGAGGCGACGGACCCCTAGCCTCGGCTTCTGGGCAGGCGTACGCTTAAAGCGCCTGCAGGTAACCACTTGATTAAGCCGGGTCGTTCTGGACATGAAAATGTCCGAGCCGTCTCATAGCGAGATCGCGAAGGTACCTGCAGGTCCTGTGTTTAACGGATTTTTGGCGTTTAGCGGATACATGGCGGCCTGCCGCCCTCCCCGAAGTCCCTCAGCAGGCCGCGGACGGCCAACCTCGTCCCTAAGTCTCAGGCCGCTCTCGCAGTCCTGACCCGCCCGAGCTTCAGCACCTTGACGAGGTGTCGAAGTTCCCGACGCTGGCCGAATGTCGCAGTCGACCCATATGCCCCTCCCGGCAGCGGCGGGGAGGTGGAGTGGTAGCTGTGGCCGGTGGGTGTGGTGAGTTGGAGGGTGTGCCGGGGTCCGGGGCGGGGTTGTGCGTTCCAGCCGGGGGTTTCTTTGGTGTGGTTGCAGGCTTCGCAGAGCCCGGCGCCGTTGGCTGCTGTGGTTGCGCCGCCGGTGTGCCAGGGGATGATGTGGTCCAG
>NZ_JBFTGT010000012.1:0-102711 GCF_056393885.1 Arthrobacter sp. 10T44
ACGGGATAAACACAATGCACAAAATTTGAAACCAGCTAAAAACACCGGACCCAACCACGGGGTGGCAGGCCCGGCACAATCAACCAATTCAATACAAAATTGGTATCAACAAACTTGGCACACTATTGAGTTCTCAAACAACAGACACATTCGAATACTTCTCGAAACAATTCACTCAGTGAATTTCTTTTTGTTCCGCATTTCTTCGCTGCGATGTATTTAGCTTATTTCATTCATTTCCACTTTGCAAACCCGGAAGTTCTTCCGAAATTCACTCCGAAGAAGCGAATCCGCCCAGCAAAATGCGAAGCAATTTCGCTTTCCCACATCTTGCGCAGGAAGAATTGCTTCTTTTTTGTTGGGGGTTGGTCACCGCTCAACGGCGGCGACTCAGAAAACAATACACGCTCCCCTGCGGCCGTGCAAATCGGCCGGAGGGGAGCGTGCATGAGGCTGAACCGCTGCTTAGCCGTGCAGTGCCGGCTAGGCTCCCGAAACCTCCACGGTTGCCAGGTTCTTCTTGCCGCGGCGCAGCAACAGGTAGCGCCCGTGCAGCAGTTCGTCGGCCGTGATGACGGCGTCGGGGTCGGAGATCTTGGTGTTGTTCACGTAAGCCCCGCCCTCCCCCACGGTACGCCGGGCCGCGGACTTGCTTTCGGAGAGCCCGGTAGCCACCAGCAGGTCAATGATGCCGAGCCCGGAGCCGTCCACGGTGGCGGAGGGCAGTTCCGCCGTCGCGGCCTTGAGGCTCTCTGCGTCCAGTGCGGTCAGGTCCCCGCCGCCGAACACGGCTGCCGAGGCGGCAATGACCTTTTCGGTGGCCTCGACGCCGTGCACCAGCGAGGTCACCTCGTAGGCAAGCTTCCGCTGGCCAACACGTGCGAACGGGCGCTCGGCAACCGAGGTTTCGAGGGCTTCGATTTCGGCGCGGCTGAGGAAGGTGAAGACCTTGAGGCGGGCCGCGACGTCGGCGTCGGCGGTGTTGAGCCAGAACTGGTAGAAGGCGTACGGGCTGCACATCTCCGCGTCCAGCCAGATCGCGTTGCCCTCGCTCTTGCCGAACTTGGTGCCGTCCGAGTTGGTGATCAGCGGCGTGCCCAGCGCGTGGACGTGCTTGCCCTCCACTTTGCGGATCAGGTCCGTGCCGCTGGTGAGGTTGCCCCACTGGTCCGAGCCGCCGGTCTGCAGCACGCAACCGTAGTCGCGGAACAGCTGCAGGTAGTCCATGCCCTGCAGGATCTGGTAGCTGAACTCGGTGTAGCTGATCCCCTCATCCGAGTTCAGGCGGGTGGCAACGATGTCCTTCTTGATCATCGTGCCGACGCGGAAGTGCTTCCCGATGCCGCGCAGGAAATCAATGGCACTCAGCGGGGCGGTCCAGTCGAGATTGTTGACCATCCGGGCCGCGTTATCGCCCTCGAAGCTGAGGAAGCGCTGGACCTGGCCCTGCAGCCGGCCGACCCATTCCGCCACGGTCTCCGGAGTGTTGAGCACCCGCTCGGCGGTCTGCCGGGGGTCACCGATCAGTCCGGTGGAACCTCCCACCAACCCGAGGGGCTTGTGCCCGGCCAGCTGGAGCCGGCGCATCAGCAGCAGTTGCACGAGGTTGCCCAGGTGCAGGCTTGGCGCGGTGGGGTCGAAGCCGCAGTAGTACGTTGCGGGGGCGCCGGCGAGCAGTTTCTCCAGCTCCGCCTCGTCCGTCGAAACGTGCACAAGGCCGCGCCATTTCAGCTCCTGCCAGATGTTGGCGAAGCCGGGGTCGTTCTGCTGGGACTGAAGATCATTTAGCTGGGACACGGAATCTAAGTTAGCAGGATCGACAGGGCCGGACGGCCCCGCTCCAGCTCGTGACGGCGCCGGGCGCGACGGCGCCGTCGTGACGGGCCCGGCACAGCCGCAGCGTCCGGGGCGGCAACCCAGGCCGCCGCCACCGGGGAGGGGAGCCTCAGTCTTCGATGCCTGCCGGTACGGGAGCAGCCGCGATGAGCCGTAAGCGCTGGGTGGGGCGGGTCATCGCGACGTACAGATCGCCTACCCGGCCGTGCTCGTGGTTGAGCATGGCAGACGGTTCCAGCACCACGACGCCGTCGAACTCCAGGCCCTTGGCCTCGCGGGGGCTGATCACCACAATGTCCTGCTCGTAGCTGCCGGCGCCCGTGCCGACGCGGCGGCCGTACGCTGCGCGCAACGCGGCGGTGGCCTCCGGCAAGAGCCCGCCGTCGGCGATCACGGCCAGCAGGCCGCCGTCGAGCGCATCCAGTTCCTCGGGGAGCACCTCAAGGAGCCGGTCCACGATCGCCCCGGGCTCGACGCGATCAATCACCGGCGACCAGCGTCCCTCGCGGACTGCCTTTGGCGCGGAGACGACGAGTCCGGCGGCATTGGCCATCCGGGCCGCCGCCTCGGCAATCTGCGACGGGGTGCGGTAGTTGACGGTGAGTTCCTCAAGCTGCCAGCGGTCCCCGAACATCGGGGCCAGCGCGCTCTGCCAGGACTTCGCCCCGGCCACCGAACTCGTCTGGGCGATGTCGCCGACAATCGTGAAGGACTTCAGCGGGCAGCGGCGGACCAGCAGCCGCCACTGCATGGGCGAGAGCTCCTGCGCCTCGTCCACCACAATGTGCCCGAACGCCCAGCTGCGGTCGCTCGTGGCCCGCTCCGCCGCGGTCAGCCGCGCCTCGCGTTCCTGGTTCTGGTCCACAAGTTCTTCGGCTGAGATGAGGACATCCACCCCGGCCGTTTCCATGTTGACCAGGGTCTGCTTGGCGTTGGCGAGGTCGCGGGCCCGGTCGTGCTCCTGCTGGGCCAGGCCACGGCCAGCAGCCGGATCCAGTTCGCCGAGCAGTTCGGCGGCCTCGTCCAGCAGCGGCACGTCGGCCTCGGTCCACGGCGAACCGGCCGGCCGGAGCAGTCGGGCGCGTTCGGCCGCGCTGAGGTTCGGGGTGCAGGCCTCGAGGATGGCGGGCTTGCTCAGCAACTCGCCCACCAGCTTCTCCGGGGTCATCGGCATCCAGCACAGGTTCAGGGCCACACGCACGTCACGCGCCGAACGGACGTCCTCCGCGAGGTAGGAACGGTCGGCGTTGTTGCCGATGCTGCTGGCCTCGACCAGTTCGGTCATCTGCTCGGTCAGTTCGCGCAGCAGGATCTTGACGAAGGAGACCCTGGCCTCATTGTGCGGCTTCCCGGTGGCGCGCGCCTTTTCGCGGGCACGGCGGACCTGCCGGGGCGTCAGCACCAGCTTGCGGCCGTCCACTTCGAGGACACGGTTTTCGGCCGGGATCCGCTGCCGGTTGGCGACCGCGTTGGCGACGACCTCGGCCATGTCGAGCCGGCCCTTGATCGCCGCGACGTCGGAATCGTCTTCGGCGACGGCGTGGATGCCGGGCATCAGCCGGCCCAGGCTGGCCATCACGACGCCGGTCTCGCCCAGGGACGGCAGCACCCGTTCGATGTAGTTCATGAACGACGACGACGGGCCCACCAGCAGCACGCCGGCGGTCTTGAGCCGGTCCCGGTGGGTGTAGAGCAGGTAGGCGGCGCGGTGCAGGGCGACGGCGGTCTTGCCGGTACCCGGTCCGCCCTGGACCACGAGGGCCCCGGAGATGGACGAACGGATGATCCGGTCCTGCTCGGACTGGATGGTGCCCACGATGTCCGACATCCGGCCCGTGCGCTTGGAGTTCAGGGCCGCGAGCAGCGCGCCTTCGCCCTGCAGGGAGGCGTTGTCGGCCAGCATGTCGGCGTCGAGCACGTCATCCTCGATGGCCTTGACTTCGCGGCCCTGCAGGATCAGGTGCCGGCGTCGGCGTACACCCTGACGGTCGAAGGCGGTGGCCTGGTAGAAGTGGCCGGCTTCGGGCGCCCGCCAGTCCACCATCAGCCGCTGCAGGTCCTCGGTGGTCAGGCCGATGCGGCCGATGTACTGGGCTTCCCCGGAGTCGAGGTCGAGGCGGCCGAACACGAGGCGGTCGTCGACGGCGTCGAGCTGGGCGAGGCGGTCCTCGTAGAGTGCGGCGAACGCGTCCCGCTCGGAGACGTTCTGCATGGTGCCCACGGCACCGGCGCGGCGAACCTGGGCGAGCTGGGCGCGCTTCTCCGCCCGCAGCTCATCCAGCCGGGCATACAGTCCGGCTACATAGTCGCGTTCATGGGCCAAATCAGCGTCGTGCATCGAACGTTCCCCTATCGAAAAAGACAGACCAACCATTCTACAACCATTTCGGTGTTCGCTCCCGAAATATGTCAGTTTTCATCAGACTGGACTTTTTGCAGGCATTCTACCGAGGCGTTTGCCGGCCGCTAGAGGTTCAGCAGGGAGTGGATGCGGTGGCCAGCCAGGGCCGCGCGGCCGTTCAAGTCGCCGAGCTCCATCACGACGCCGACGCCAGCCACCTCGACGCCGCAGCGTTCGAACAGCCGTGAGGCTGCGCCCAAAGTGCCGCCGGTGGCGAGGACGTCATCGAGGATGAGCACCCGGGTACCCGGCGCCAGGTCCGAGCTGTGCAGTTCCAGGGTGGCGGTGCCGTATTCCAGCGAGTAGTCCTCGGAGACCACTTCGCGCGGCAGCTTGCCGGCCTTGCGGACGGTGACGACGCCGGTGTCCGTGGCGTAGGCGGCGGCCGCAGCCAACAGGAAGCCCCGGGCTTCCACCCCGGCGACGGCGTCGAACTGGCCGTGGAAGGGCGCCACCAGCGCACCGACTACAGCCTTGAGGGCGGCCCCGTCGGCGAAGACCGGGGTCAGATCCTTGAAGATGATTCCCGGCTTGGGGTAGTCAGGGACCGTGGCGCACAGGCTGGCGATCAGCTCGTCCACCGGGATTGCGTTGCTGGTCTGGGGCTGGGCCTGCTCGCTTTGTTTCACCCATCAATCTTACTGGCTGGTAGCAAACGGCCGTTCCGGCCGCGGGCTACCGGCCTACCCTCCGGCCGTCGGGGGCCCGGCCGTCGGGGGCCCCGCGTCGGGGGCCCGGCCGCGTCACTCGCTGCTTCCGGGGACCGCAAGAGGTCATGGGCAAATCCGTACCTGACGAGTTCCAGCGCCTTGGCGAGCGCGTGCTCCGCGTCGAACCGGCTGTCCGCTGCGGCGCTGAGGCGGGCGTAGTCGTTTGCCCAACCGGACCGGCGGAAGCGGTCGGCGTCGCCGTGCAAAAGCCGTCCATAGAGAACGTCCTCGAAGCGGTCCGGCCCTTCATCCGGGGCCGGCACTTCGTCATGGCCGGGCCCTGGCAGCACACGTTGACGTCCCTGGACCATCTCCGCGGTGAACAGCTCAACCACGTGTTCCGTGCCTTCCGTCAGGTGTCGGTCCGCCGAGTAGTTGCAGAGGCGGAGTGCCCTCACCACCAGCTTGAGTGAAACGTGTTCGTCGCGCACGATGAATTTGCGCAGCAGTGCGGCCCGAAAAAGCTCGATCCAATGCCGGCGCTCCCCCTCTGTCCCACCCGCGCTGGAGGGCACCGCCGGCGGCTCCGCGTCGGCTTGGAACAGCGCCACCATCCGGAAGTACTCGGCGGCGAGCTGCTCAAAGATCACCAGCCGTTCGAGCTCGCTGCCTGGCTTCCCGCGCTTGCCTTCGCCCATGATTGCCGGCTAAGCCGTTCGGACCTTCGCGGCCTTGTAACGGGATACAGTCGGGTCGCCGCTGAGCCAGAAGCGCCACGGGTAGTCGTCGGTGCCGCCGGCGCCAGAGACGCCCACCCGCGGCCCGGAACTGATCGCGGCCGCCGGCACGGCCGGGAGCTCGAGCCGGAACGGTGCACTGAGCGCGTCGCGGCCGCTGTCCGCCGTCGTCAGTCCCAGGGCGGTGGCGAAGCGGGCCGGACCGCTGGCGAGGTGCTTCGGGGCTTTCGACGTCGGCCGCCGCGCCTGGGCCAGTTCCTCCCCGACCACGACTTCACCGGCGCGCAGGAGCAGGGCGGAGGCCACTCCCTCGGGGCCGCAGACGATGTTGGCGCAATGGTGCATCCCGTAGGTGAAGTAGACGTAGAGGTGCCCCGCCGGGCCGAACATCGGGGCGTTCCGCCGGGTCTGGCCGCGGAAAGTGTGCGAGCCGGGATCAGGGTGCAGCGAGTCCTCCGGCCCCAGATAGGCCTCGACCTCGGTGATCCGCACCGCTACCGGCCCACCATGGCTGCTGTGCGTCAGCACTGCGCCGAGCAGCAGCGGGGCCACGGTTCGGGCGTCGGCGGACAGCAGCCCGCGCAGGGCGTCTGGCGTCAGGCTGGAATCCATCCTCCGACTTTAACAAACCCCTGAATCGCGGCATAGCGGCCCCTCACGGCCGTGTCCGATTTCCGCTAGCAGAGGTCCGCCGGAAGCTGGCAGGATGGAGCCATGGACTTTTGGCAGCGCTACCGGGCAATCGATGCCCGGGACCCCCGTTTCGACGGGCAGTTCTATACCGCTGTCCGCACCACCGGCATCTACTGCCGGCCCTCCTGCCCGGCGCGGACCCCGAAGGCCGGCAATGTCAGCTTTTACGAGACGTCCGCCGCCGCGCATGACGCAGGCTACCGGGCATGCAAACGCTGCCTCCCCGAAGCCGTGCCGGGCACCCCGGCGTGGAATGTCCGCTCGGACATCGCCGGCCGGGCCATGCGCCTGATCAACGACGGCGTGATCAACCGCGACGGCGTGGAAGGGCTCGCCTCGCGGCTCGGCTACTCCTCGCGCCAGCTCAACCGCATCCTCAGCCACGAACTCGGTGCCGGCCCGCTCTCGCTGGCGAGGGCCAGCCGTGCGCAGACCGCCCGGACCCTGCTGGTCTCCACCTCAATGAAGGCCGCCGACATCGCATTCGCCTCGGGCTTCAGCAGCGTCCGGCAGTTCAACGAGACCATCACCGAGGTCTTTGCCATGACCCCCTCGGCGCTGCGGGCCACGGCGCGGCACCAGCAGGCGACGGCCCGGACGGCGGTGGCCTCCACGGCGCTTACGTTGAACCTGCCGTACCGGGAGCCGTTCGATCCTGGGGTGTTCGCATTCCTGGCCGTCCGAGCCATTCCGGGCATCGAGGAAGGAAGCTCCACCTCCTACGCCCGCACCCTGCGGTTGGCGCACGGGGATGCCCGCTTCCGGGTGGACTACGACGCCGGCTCCCCGGGCCGGCCCCTGAGGCTGACGATTGGGGCCGTGGACCTGCGGGACCTGGCCTCGCTGCTCAGCCGGGTGCGGCGCCTGCTGGATCTCGACGCCGACCCGGTCGCGATCGATACCTCCCTCGCCGCCGATCCGCGGCTGGCGGCCAGCGTTGCCGCCGCCCCCGGCATGCGGATGCCCGGGGCCGTGGATCCGCAGGAGCTGCTGATTCGCGCCATGATCGGCCAACAGATCACCGTGGCGGCTGCGAGGACGGCCCTGGTCCAGCTTTCCGCGTGCGGCAGCGAGAGCCTGGTTCCGGCGGACGGCCTGCACCGGCTCTTCCCGACGGCGGCGGACATCGCGGACACCGGGTTCCAGTTGCTGCGCGGACCTCAGCGCCGCATCGACTCGGTCCGTGCCGCCGCCGTGGCAATGGCCGCCGGTGACCTGGATTTTGGCTACGGCGACGACCTCGCCGGCCTGCAGGCCAAGCTCTTGCCGCTGGCCGGCGTCGGGCCCTGGACTGTGGGCTATGTCGCAATGCGCGTGATCGGCGCCCCGGACGTTTTCCTGGCCAACGACGCCGCGGTCCGCAATGGTATCCGCTCGCTGGCGCAGGCGTCAGACGATAACGCCGGTGGCGCCGCCGCGGCTGCGGATGGCCTGCCCGCCGACCCGATCGCCCCCGATTCGCTCTCTCCCGATTTTCGGGAGGTCAGTCCCTGGCGCTCCTACGCCACCATGCACCTCTGGCGTGCGGCCGCAGCGGCCCAGTCCGCAGCGCGGACCATGGCAGCCCGGACCAAGTCAGCCCGGCCCAAGACAGCAGCTTCGAAGAAAGTGACGACATGAAAGCCCAGCTTTTGACCATCTCCACCCCGGACGGTCCGTTCACCATCATTGCCCGGGACGGCGCGGTGCTGGCCTCGGGCTGGACCGCGGTGCCCGGCGAACTCACGGGCCAGATCCACCCGGACCTGCTGCCCGGCGGCTACGAACCAGTGTCGGAACTGCGCGGCATCTCGGCCGCCGTCGAGGAGTTCTACGCCGGCAACCCGCGAGCCGCGATGGAAGTCCCGGTGCTGCAGAAATCGGGCCCCTTCCGCAGCCATGCCTGGGACATGCTGCGGACCGTGGCGCCGGGGCATCCGGTGACGTACACCGAGTACGCGGAACTGTCCGGCAACGCGAAGGCCGTCCGGGCGGCGGCCAGCGCCTGCGCCTTCAACGCGGCCGCTCTATTCGTGCCATGCCACCGGGTGATCCGCACCGACGGGAGCCTGGGCGGGTTCCGCTGGGGACTCGCCATCAAAAAGAGCCTGCTGGACCGCGAACGGCAGCTGGCCCTGGCCGTGCGGGCCTAGTTCGTCACTGGAACGCCCGCGGGCCACGGCAACAGCGCGGGCAGCTCGACGCCGTCGGCCGCTGCCGTGGCGCGCAGGCTCCCCAGGGTGGGGGTGCGGCCGGCCAGCCACGCCGCGATGTCGGTGAGCATGCCGTTGATGGCGGTGGAGCGTCCGCCGGCGGCGCCGATCGCGACGGAGGGCAGGCCGAGCGGCTGGAGCACAAAACGCTCGCCCTCAGGCACCCGGGCGGCCAGGAACTCGAAGAGATGCTCGCAGAACGGCTTGCTCCACGTTTCGGGGCCGCGGCCGGTGCCCAGGTCCGTGGCATGGATGGTGAGTTCGCGCCAGAGCGCCAGGCCGCCGTCGAACACAACGCCGCCGCGGTAACTGATCGGCTCCCGCCAGCCCGCCGCCTCCAGCGCACCGAAGGCGCCCAGGGCCCGCTCGAAGGCCGCGGCCAGCGCGGCCCGGTGCTGCTCAGCGCTGTGGCCGGCCGCCAGTTCGATGGCGCGGGTGCGTCCCTCGAAGCCGCCGTCGTAGAGTTCGATGCTTTCGCCGCGGCCGGCGTACTCAACCTGGCGGGCCATCGCGTTGGCGATTCCGGCCAGGTGGGCCAGCACGTGCCCGCGGGTCCAGCCAGGGAGTTCGGACGCGGCCAGGACGTCCTGGTCGTTGAGTTTGGCGGCGATTCCGGTCACGACGTCCGCGGCGCGGCGGAGTTCCTCCAGCAGGTTTTCAGGGGTGATTGAGGTCATGGCGCCCATCCTAACGGAGCCTCCGGATTAACGGTGATTAACTGGGCTGAGCCGTCTCAGCGCGCCCCGTAGCGGTGCCGGATGTGCCGCCGGTCATGCCGGGCCTGCCAGAATTCGAGTTCGCGGGGCCGGAGCGCGTAGAGCTGCCAGCTGGGGTTCTCGCTGCCGTCGGCGCCGGGCCGATCGTGCCAGTCGGCGGCGGAGGCTTCCGCGGAGAGCGCCACAACCTGGCCGGCCACACGGACCTGGCGGCCCTGCTGCTGCCAGAAAAAGTTCAGCGCAGCGCTCGGGTTCTCTGCCAGTTCCCGGCCCTTGCGCGACTGGCGGGACGTCGCGAAGTGCCAGCCGTCGTCGTCGATGTCCTTGAGGATCAGCATCCGCGAGGACGGACGTCCGAGTGCGTCGGCGGTGGCCAGGCTGCAGGCGTTGGGCTGCGGAACTCCGGCCGCCAGGGCTTCGGCGAGCCACTGCCGGAACAGTTCCCCCGGGTCCTCGGGTGCCGTCGCCGGGTCGAAGTCCGGGAGCACGTCCGGGAAGTCGGGCAGGGCACGCAGGAACTGGCGGAACGATTCGCTCATGCACCCACCTTAAGCGCCACGAGATGACACTTCGCGGCAGTGTTTACGAAAAACATTGCCGCGAAGTGTCCCCACCCGCCCCCTAACCTCGCAAGCTCGGTCAGGGGACCCTGCGGGTGTGGGCCCCATCTCGCGGGTGTCGAAGTGCTACCCCGCGTACGCGCGCACGCCGTCGAGCTCCGCCTCGAGCGCCAGCAGCTGGCGTTCGACGGCGGCCGGCGCGGTGCCGCCCTGCGAGTTGCGGCTGTTGAGCGAGCCCTCGGTTGACAGCACCGTGCGGACCTCCGGGGTCAAATGCTCCGAGATGGCGGCGTATTCCTCGTCCGTCAGGTCCCAGAGTTCCACGTCGCGGCTTTCGGCCTGCTTCACGGCGGCGCCGGAGAGCTCGTGCGCCTCGCGGAACGGAACTCCCTGCCGGACCAGCCATTCGGCAATGTCCGTGGCCAGTGCGAAGCCTTGGGGTGCCAGCGCTTCCATCCGTTCGGTGTTGAACTTCAGGGTCGCGATCATGCCGGACACGGCCGGGAGCAGCAGCTCCAGGGTGTCGGCGGCGTCGAAGACCGGTTCCTTGTCCTCCTGCAGGTCGCGGTTGTACGCGAGCGGCAGGCCCTTGAGCGTGGCGAGCAGCCCGGTCAGGTCGCCGATCAGCCGGCCGGCTTTGCCGCGGGCCAGTTCGGCCACGTCAGGGTTCTTCTTCTGCGGCATGATCGAGGAGCCGGTGGAGTAGGAGTCGTGCAGGGTCACGAAGGAGAACTCCTTGGTGGCCCACAGGATCACTTCCTCCGAGACCCGGGACAGGTCCACGCCGATCATCGCCGACACCCACGCGAACTCGGCAAAGACGTCGCGGGAGGCGGTGCCGTCGATCGAGTTGTGCGTGGCCGAGTTGAAGCCGAGGTCCGCCGCGACGGCCTCCGGGTCCAGGCCCAGCGAGGAACCGGCGAGGGCGCCGGAGCCGTAGGGCGAGACCCCAGCGCGCTTGTCCCAGTCGGCCAGCCGCTGCACATCGCGCAGCAGCGCCCAGGCGTGGGCCAACAGGTGGTGGCTGAGCAGGACCGGCTGGGCGTGCTGGAGGTGGGTGCGGCCGGGCATGGCCACCCCGCGGTGTTCCTTGGCCTGGCCGATCAGCGCGTCGATCGTGGCGAGGACG
The DNA here is from genome assembly GCF_056393885.1 of Arthrobacter sp. 10T44. Classification (NCBI taxonomy): domain Bacteria; kingdom Bacillati; phylum Actinomycetota; class Actinomycetes; order Micrococcales; family Micrococcaceae; genus Arthrobacter; species Arthrobacter sp. 10T44. The sequence continues at coordinate 10,915 of NZ_JBFTGT010000012.1, forward strand.
CCGCGGGCGATGATCCGGGCGTGGTCGCGCAGGAACATCCGGCCCAGCGTGGCCACCTGATCGTTGCGGGACCGGCCGGCGCGGAGCTTGCCGCCCAGCTGGCTGCCGGCACGCTCGATCAGGCCGCGTTCCAGCGAACCGTGCACATCCTCGTCGGACTCGGCCGGGGTGTAGGCGCCGGAGGCGACGTCCGCATCCAGCCGGCCCAGGGCGTCCAGCATGCCTTCAAGCTCGGCGTCGTCCAGCAGACCGGCCTTGTGCAGCACGCGGGCGTGCGCCTGCGACCCGGCAATGTCGTAGCGGGCCAGCCGCCAGTCAAAGTGCGTGGACTTGCTCAACGCCGCGAGGGCGTCGGCGGGGCCGCCGGCGAACCGGCCGCCCCACAACGCACCCGTGTTCGTAGCCTCGGACTTGGTGGATTCCGACTCAGCCACAGGGGCTACTTTCCTGCGACGCGGATGTCGCGGCCGGAGGCAACCTTGGCGGACATGCCCCACAGCTCGATGAAGCCGCGGGCCATCGACTGGTCGAAGGTGTCGCCGGTGTCGTAGGTGGCGAGGTCGAAGTCGTAGAGGGAGGTCTCGGAGCGGCGTCCGTTGACGATCGCCTGGCCGCCGTGCAGCACCATGCGGATGTCGCCGGAGACGTAGCGCTGGGTGTCTTCGATGAAGGCGTCCAGGGAGCGCTTGAGCGGGGAGAACCACTGGCCGTCGTAGACCAGCTCGGACCAGCGCTGGCCGACCGTGGCCTTGAAGCGGGCCTGCTCGCGTTCGATCGTGATGTCCTCGAGGTGCTTGTGCGCGGTGATCAGCGCCATCGCGCCGGGCGCCTCGTAGATTTCGCGGGACTTGATGCCGACCAGGCGGTCCTCGACGACGTCGATCCGGCCGACGCCCTGGGCGCCGGCGCGGCGGTTCAGTTCCTTGATGGCCTGCAGCGGGGTGACCTTGACGCCGTCGATTGCGACCGGCACGCCGGCTTCGAAGGAGATGGTGACTTCATCCGGGGCCGGCGGGAACTCCGGGGTGGCGGTGTAGTCGTAGATGTCCTTGGTGGGGGCGTTCCAGATGTCCTCAAGGTAGCCGGTCTCGACGGCGCGGCCCCAGACGTTCTGGTCGATCGAGTACGGGTTCTTCTTGGTGGTCTCGATCGGCAGTCCCTTCTCCTCGGCGAAGGCGATGGCCTTGTCGCGGGTCAGGGCGAGGTCGCGGACCGGGGCGATGCACTTCAGGTCCGGGCCGAGGGTCTGGATGCCGACCTCGAAACGAACCTGGTCGTTGCCCTTGCCGGTGCAGCCGTGGGCCACCGTGGTGGCGCCGAATTCGCGGGCGGCCTTGACCAGGTGCTTGACGATCACCGGGCGGGAGATTGCGGAGACCAGCGGGTAGTGGCCCTGGTAGAGGGCGTTCGCCTTCAGGGTGGGCATGCAGTACTCGTTCGCGAACTCGTCGGACGCGTCGGCCACGTACGCTTCGACGGCGCCGCAGCCGAGGGCACGCTGGCGGATGGTCTCCAGCGACTCGCCGCCCTGTCCGACGTCGACCGCCACGGCAATGACCTCGGCGCCGGTCGCTTCTCCGATCCAGCCGATGGCTACGGAAGTATCCAGGCCACCGGAGTAGGCCAGCACAATACGCTCAGTCACTTCAAATGCTCCTTAGTTGTTGGGTTCTTGGGGTCTCTGGTGAAAGTTCACGGGTGGGGGTCATTGGCCGGCCTCTTCGGCCAGTGACAGGAAACGGGCGGCGACCGCGGCGCCGCCGGCCGGGTCGCGGGTGACCAGCAGCACGGTGTCGTCCCCGGCGATGGTGCCGAGGATCGAGGGCATCACCGAGTGGTCGATCGCGAGGGCCAGGAAGTTCGCGGCGCCCGGCGGGGTGCGGAGCACCACAAGGTTCGCGGAGGCCTCGGCCGTGACGAGCAGTTCGCCGCAGAGCCGCGCCAGCCGGGCGTCGAGGATTTCCTGCGTCACGCCGCTTTTGGCCGCGCGTTCCCCGCCCTCCCCCGGCACGGCGTACACGAGCACGCCTTCCTTGCCGCGGACCCGGACGGCGCCGAGCTCCACGAGGTCGCGGGACAGCGTGGCCTGGGTGACCTGGACGCCGTCGTCCGCGAGCAGGGCCGCCAGCTCGGCCTGCGAGCGGACGGATTCGCCGGTCAGGATCGCGGTGATCCGCGCCTGCCGGGCCGTCTTGGTGGCCGGGCTGGCCCCCTGGGCGGCGGGCTGGACGGACATCAGCCCAGCCCGTCCACTGGCGCGAGCCCGTCAACAACTGCCAGGCCGGAGCGGTGCATGAGCCAGGCCATCAGGGCTTTCTGCGCGTGCAACCGGTTCTCGGCCTCATCCCAGACCACGGACTGCGGGCCGTCGATCACGCCGGCGGAGATTTCGTAGCCTCGGTAGGCCGGGAGGCAGTGCAGCACGACGGCGTCCGGCGCGGCAAGCGTCATCGCGTCCTCGTCCACGGAGTAGTCGCGGAACAGCTGCAGCCGGGCGTCCTTCTCGTCCTCCTGGCCCATCGACACCCAGGTGTCGGTGGCGACGACGTCGGCTCCGCGGAGCGCCTCCGCGGCGTCCACGGTTACCAGCACCGAGCCGCCGGTCTCCGCGGCGCGCTCCTCCGCGGCGGCGACGATCTCCGCCGCGGGCAGGTAGCCCTCCGGGCCGGAGATGCGCACGTGCATGCCAGCGGTGACGCCGGCCAGCAGGTAGGAGTTGGCCATGTTGTTGGCCGAGTCGCCGAGGTAGCTCATGGTGAGGCCGGCCAGCGTGCCCTTGTGCTCCTTGACGGTCAGCAGGTCGGCGAGGAGTTGGCAGGGGTGGTAGTCGTCGCACAGGGCGTTGATCACCGGGACGCGCGAGTGTTCGGCCATCGCGACGAGGCCGGCGTGCGCCCCGGTCCGCCACACGACGGTGGAAACCATGCGTTCGAGGACCCTGGCGGTGTCCTCAACCGACTCCTTGTGGCCGATCTGGGCTTCGCCCGGGTTGATGATGAGGGCGTTGCCGCCCATGTCCGCGATGCCGGTGGCGAAGGAGACACGGGTCCGGGTGGAGGTCTTGTCGAAGATCACGGCCACGGTCTTGCGGCCGCTGCCTTCCGCGGCGAAGGGCTGGACACTGTACGGGGCCGCCTTCATCCGGAGGGCGAGGTCCAGGACCTCGGCCTGCTCGGCCGGGGTGAGGTCCGTGTCCTTGAGGAAGTGGCGGGTCGGCACGGATGCGGTCATGGAGGCGGTCACTGGGCGTCCTTTGCGGTCTGGAGGAGGGCCGGCAGGGCGGCGAGGAAGCGGTCGGCCTGGGCCTCGGTGAGGATCAGCGGCGGCGCGAGCCGGATGGTGTGCGGGCCGGGGCTGTTGACGATGAATCCTGCGTCGAGTCCGGCGGTGACGACGGCGGGGGCGACGTCGGCGTCGAGGTCGAAGCCGATCAGCAGGCCTTCGCCGCGGACTTCGGTGACGCCGGCGATTCCGGCGAGCCCGGTGCGCAGGTGCTCCCCCACCTCCCGGACGTGGGCGAGCACCTGCTGGTTCTCCAGCACGTGCAGGGTGGCCAGGGCGGCCGCGGTGGCGACCGGGTTGCCGCCAAATGTCGTCCCGTGCTGGCCGGCTGACAGCAGTGCGGACACCTCGGGGCCGAAGGTGAGCAGGGCGCCGATTGGGAACCCGCCGCCCAGGCCCTTGGCGAGGGTCACGGCGTCGGGAACGATTCCGGCGTCTTCGCTGGCCAGCCACTTGCCGGTGCGGCCGATGCCGGTCTGGACCTCGTCCAGGATCAGCAGGGCGCCGGCGGCGCTGGTGGCTTCGCGGGCGGCCCGGAGGTAGCCGGCGGGCAGCGGGCGGACGCCCGCCTCGCCCTGGATGGGTTCGAGGAAGACCGCGGCGGTGGTGTCGTCGATCTCGGCGCGGAGGGCGTCGATGTCACCGAAGGGGACGTGGACGACGCCGCCGGGCAGCGGCGCGAACGGCGCCCGGTAGGCTTCCTTCGAGGTCAGCGCCAGGGCGCCCATGGTGCGGCCGTGGAAGGCGCCTTCGAGGGCGATGATCTTTGTCCGCGGCTGCGCGTCCGTGTCTGTCTGGCTGACGCCAGCATTCCGCCGTGCCAGCTTGAACGCCGCTTCGACCGCCTCGGTGCCGGAATTGGCGAAGAACACCTTGGACCCGGCCGGTGCCTTGGAAATTTCCAGCAGCTTCTCCGCCAAGGCAATCTGGGTGGGGCTGGTGAAGAAATTGGAGACGTGGCCCAGGGTGGCCAACTGGCTGGAGATCACCGAGGTGACGAAGGGATGGGCGTGGCCCAGCGCGTTGACCGCGATGCCGCCAAGCAGGTCCAGGTATTCCTTGCCGTCCGCGTCCCAGACGAGGCAGCCGGCGCCGCGGACCAGTACGCGCTGCGGGGTGCCGAAGACGCCAAGCAGCGAGGACGAGTAGCGGGACAGCCACTGCGCGCCGCTGCCCGTTCCAGTCATAACCGAAGCTGTGGGGGCCGAGCCGGCGCTGGAGGCTTCGGCGGAATGGCTCAGTTCAGTGCTGCTCACTATGCGTTCACTTCCTCGTCCGGGACGACCTGGGTGCCGATGCCGGCGGTCGTGAAGGTTTCCAGCAGCATCGAGTGCGGCAGCCGGCCGTCCACGATGTGCGCGCGCTCGACGCCGTCGTCAATCGCTTTCAGGCAGGCCGCCATCTTCGGGATCATGCCGGATTCAAGACGCGGGAGCATCTCGCGCAGCTCCGACGCCGTCAGCGACGAGATGAGCGATGACCTGTCCGGCCAGTTGGCGTAGAGGCCCTCGACATCGGTCAGGATGACCAGCTTGGAGGCACCCAGGGCCGACGCGACCGCCGCCGCAGCCGTGTCCGCGTTGACGTTGAGTACCTGCCCGGTGGTGGACCCGTCCGGGGAGATCTCCGGCGCGACGGTCGAGATCACCGGGATCCGGCCGGCCGCCACGATGTCCAGGATGCCTTCCGGGTTCACCCCGACGACTTCGCCGACGAGGCCCAGGTCCACCTCTTCGCCGTCCACCACGGTGCCGGTGCGGACGGCGCGCAGCAGTCCGCCGTCTTCGCCGGACATCCCGACGGCGTAGGGCCCGTGCGAGTTGATTAGGCCCACGAGCTCGCGGCCCACCTGGCCGGTAAGGACCATCCGGACCACGTCCATGGCCTCGGGGGTGGTGACGCGCAGGCCGCCCTTGAACTCGGATTCGATGCCGAGCCGGCTGAGCATGGCGTTGATCTGCGGGCCGCCGCCGTGCACCACGACGGGGTGGATGCCGACGTGGTGCAGGAAGACGACGTCCTCGGCGAAGGCGCGGCGGAGTTCGTCGTTGACCATGGCGTTGCCGCCATACTTGATCACCATGGTGGTTCCGGCGAAGCGCTGGATCCAGGGCAGCGCCTCGATCAGGGTGCCGGCCTTGCCCTGCGCGTCGGCCATGGAAGTGGTCTCGCGGGTCTGGGTGCTCATGTCGTTCGTCATTCCCTTAGCTGGAGTAGGCGCTGTTTTCGTGGACGTACTCGTGCGTCAGGTCGTTGGTCCAGATCGTGGCCTCGGCGGCGCCAGCCTGCAGGTCGATCTCGACCAGGACTTCGCGCGGCTCCAGGTCCACCAGGCCGCGGTCCTCGCCGATGCTGCCGTTGCGGCAGATCTGCACACCGTTCATCGAGACATTCAGCTGGTCCGGTTCGAAGGCCGCGTCCGTGGTGCCCACGGCGGACAGCACGCGGCCCCAGTTCGGGTCCTTGCCGAAGATCGCCGTCTTGAAGAGGTTGGAGCGGGCCACGGCCCGGCTGACCACTTCGGCGTCCTTCTCGCTCGCGGCGTTGAAGGTACGGATGGCGATGTCGTGGCTGGCACCCTCGGCGTCGCCGATCAGTTTGCGGGCCAGTTCCGCGCACACCTGGGTGAGCCCCTTGCCGAAGTCGACGGCGGAGGGCACGGCGCCCGTGGCGCCGGAGGCGAGCAGCACCACAGTGTCATTGGTGGACATGCAGCCGTCCGAATCGGCCCGGTCGAAGGTGACGCGGGTGGCGTCGCGGAGCACGACGTCGAGCAGTTCGGGCTGGACCTCCGCGTCCGTGGTGAGGACCACGAGCATCGTGGCCAGGCCCGGGGCAAGCATGCCGGCTCCCTTGGCCATGCCGCCGATGGTGAATTCCCGGCCCTCGGCGTCGGCGCCGGTGAAGACCGCCTGCTTGGACACCGAGTCGGTGGTCATGATTGCGGCAGCCGCTGCCGGGCCGCCGTCGGCGTTCAATTCCGCGGCTGCGACGCCGATCGCGGGGACGAGCTTGTCCATCGGAAGCTGTTCGCCGATCAGGCCGGTGGAACAGACGAAGATGTCCGTCGCTGAGGCCCCGAGTGCCTCGGCGGTCTTTTCGGCGGTGGTGTGGGTGTTCTGGAAGCCTTGCGGGCCGGTGCAGGCGTTGGCGCCGCCGGAGTTGAGGATCACGGCGTCCACCCGGCCGTCCTTGATGACTTCGCGGGACCAGTGCACGGGCGCGGCGGCCACCCGGTTCGAGGTGAAGACGGCGGCGGCGGCTTTGTTGGGGCCGTCGTTGACCACGAGGGCCAGGTCCGGGTTTCCGGAGGCCTTGAGGCCGGCCTTGACCCCGGCAGCGCGGAATCCCTTGGGGGCGGTGATGCTCACGGTGCGACTCCCTGGAGGTCGAGGCCGGCGGTTTCCGCCAGGCCGAGGGCAATGTTCATGGACTGCACGGCGCCGCCGGCGGTCCCCTTGGTGAGGTTGTCGATGGCGCAGGTGACGATCACGCGGCCGGTGTGTCCGTCGAGGGCCAGCTGCATCACGGCGTGGTTGGAGCCCTGCACGGACTTGGTGGAGGGCCACTGGCCTTCCGGCAGCAGGTGCACGAACGGCTCCTCGTCGTACGCCTCGGCCCAGGCGCGGCGCAGTTCCTCAGCAGTCACGCCCGGCCGGACTTTCGCGGTGGCCGTGGTGAGGATGCCGCGGCTCATCGGGGCCAGCGTGGGGGTAAAGGACACCGTCACCGGCGCGTTCAGCGCCTTGGACAGCCCCTGCTCGATCTCCGGGGTGTGCCGGTGCCCGCCGCCGACGCCGTAGGGACTCATCGAACCCATCACCTCGGCGCCGATCAGGTTCACCTTCGCGGCCTTGCCGGCCCCGGACGTACCGGAAGCGGAAACGATCACGACGTCGTCGGCCTGTAGCAGGTGGTTGCTGAAGCCCGGGGTGAGGGCCAGCAGGGCCGACGTCGGGTAGCAGCCGGGCACGGCGATTCGGGTGGCGCCGCGCAGTGCCTCGCGCTGGCCCGGCAGCTCGGGCAGCCCGTAGGGCCAGGTGCCGGCGTGCGGCGATCCGTAGAACTTCTCCCACGCCGCCGGATCCTCCAGCCGGTGGTCCGCGCCGGCGTCGATCACGACCGTGCCGGCGGGCAGTTGCGCCGCGATCTCGGCGGACGCCCCGTGCGGGAGGGCAAGGAACACGACGTCATGTCCGGCCAGGTTTTCCACGGTGGTGTCTTCGAGGATGCGGTCCGCCAGGCCATGGAGATGCGGCTGCAATTCCCCTAGTCTGGAACCGGCGTTGCTGTGCGCGGTAATGGCCCCGATGGTGACGTCGGGATGACCGGCCAGGAGCCTCAATACTTCGCCGCCGGCGTAGCCGCTTGCGCCGGAGACGGCAACAGAAATAGTCATAGCACCGAGTGTACAGCAAGACTATGCATAGAGCCCGATATTTATGCATGCGCGCGGCCATGCCGAAGGCCGTGTCCGGACGCGGACGAAACCGTCAGCGTATGCTGGGTAGAGGGTGATCCAGACCGTGCGGCCGCAAATGTCGGCTGCAGCGTTGCCCGTAACAGTTACGAGGCATGCGTTTCATGACCCCCTCCACCACACTTTCCGCCGACTCCCCGGCGCACCCGCAGCCGCGGGTCCGGCAGCCCAACGCCGTCGTCCTGAGCTATTCGGAACTGCTGAAGCGCGTCAAGGCCGAAGGCCTGCTGGAACGCCGCACCGGGTTCTACGTGACGGTGTTTTCCATCCTGGCCCTGCTGATGGCCGCCACCTGGTTCGGCTTCGCGCTGATCGGGGACAGCTGGTTCCAGCTCCTCATCGCGGCAGCCCTGGGTATCCTCTGCACCCAGTTGAGCTTCCTGGCCCACGAGGCCGGGCACCGCCAGATCTTCGCCTCCCGCCGCGCCAACGACTGGGCCGCACGGCTGCTGGCCACGTCGGTGGCCGGCATCAGCTACTCCTGGTGGGAGCAGAAGCACGGCGCGCACCACAACCACCCGAACGTGATTTCCAAGGATCCGGACATCGCCACCGGCGCGATCGCCTTCTTCCCCGAAGCCGCGGCGACCCGGCAGGGACGGTTCTCCTTCCTGACCCGCAAGCAGGGCTGGTTCTTCTTCCCGCTGCTGTTCCTCGTGGGCCTGGGCCTGCAGATCGATTCGGTCAGGTTCATCGTCCGCCGCGCCAAGGTCACGCACCGCTGGGTGGAGATCCCCATCCTCGCGGCCCGGCTGAGCCTGCTGCCCGTTCTCGCCTTCGCGTTCCTGCCCTGGGGCATGGCACTGGCGTTTATCGGCGTGCAGCTCGCCGTCTTCGGCTTCTACATGGGCGCCTCCTTCGCACCGAACCACAAGGGCATGCCCGTGCTGCCGGCTGACAGCCGGGTGGACTTCTTCAGCCGCCAGGTCCTCACGTCCCGGAACATCTCCGGCGGCCGCTTCATGGACATCCTGCTCGGCGGCCTCAACCGCCAGGCCGAGCACCACCTCTTCCCGGACATGGCACGCCCCCAGCTGGACAAGGCCGCCGTGATCGTCCGCGAGTTCTGCGCCAAGCACCAGGTCCCGTACACCGAAACCACCCTGCTGCAGTCCTACGGCATCATCGTGCGCTACCTCAACGACGTCGGCCTCGCCGCGGGCCGCCACTTCGAGTGCCCAATGGCCACCGTTACCCGCCGTTACTAGCGGCACGCCGGGCATACTGCGCCCGGCGCGCCGGTGTCCCTAGGATGGTCTCAGGATCCGCGCCGAGGAAGCTTCCTCGCCCGGAGCGCTGGCGCTTCAAAAGGCCCTGACACTTCAGAAGGAGACACATGACGCACGCAATCCTCGCCCGGCAGGCCGGCGGACCGGAGGTCCTCGAGCTGGCAGAAGTCGACCGGCCGGTTCCGGGGCCCGGCCAGCTGCTGATCAAGGTCGCCGCCGCGGGCGTGAACTTCATCGACACCTACAAGCGCAGCGGCGTCTACAAAGTGCAGTACCCCTTCACTCCGGGCTCCGAGGCCTCCGGGACCGTGGAGGAGCTGGGCGACGGCGTGAGCAACTTCTCCGCCGGCGACCGGGTCGCGACCGCCGAGGGTGTCAACTGCTACGCCGGGTACGCCCTCGTGGACGCGGACAAGGCGCTGCCGGTGCCCCGCGGCGTCGACGACTACACCGCCGCTGCCCTCCCCCTGCAGGGCATCACCGCGCACTACCTGATCAACTCCTCCTTCAAGGTGGAAGAGGGCCAGACCGTGCTGCTGCACGCCGGCGCCGGCGGCGTCGGCCTGCTGCTGATCCAGTTGCTCAAGGCCAAGGGCGCGAACGTCATCACCACCGTCTCCACCGATGAGAAGGAGGCGCTGGCCCGCGGCGCCGGCGCGGACCACGTGCTGCGCTATGACGGCTTCGCCGCAAAGGTGCGCGAGCTGACGGACGGCGCCGGCGCGCACGTGGTGTACGACGGCGTCGGAAAAGACACCTTCGACGATTCCCTGGCGGCGCTCCGGATCCGCGGCACCCTTGTGCTCTTCGGCGCCGCGTCCGGTCCGGTGCCGCCGTTCGACCCGCAGCGGCTCAACGCCGGCGGCTCGCTCTACCTGACCCGGCCGACCATCACGCACTTCCTCCGCGACGCGCGGGAACGCCGCTGGCGCTCCGACGAACTCTTCGCCGCAGTGGCGGACGGCAGCCTCAAGGTCCGGATCGGCGCCCGCTACGATCTCGCCGACGCCGCCGCAGCCCACACCGACCTGGAGCAGCGCCGCACCACCGGCAAGGTCATCCTGGTCCCCTGAATCGGCCCTGGAGTGGCACCGATGTCTTCCGTTCATCTGCTGCAGGGAGAATCACCCTGTGATTGAGCAGCAAACGCCGGCCGTCGGCGTTCCCTTGGGCGGCGGCCGCCCGGCCGGCGCCGCCTATCAGCCGCAGCTGCCGGGCGCCTTCGCGGCGCCGCCGGAGCGGACCCTGGTCGACGTCCTGCGGGAGACCGCCGACCGCTTTCCGGACGCCTCCGCGCTCGACGACGGCCGACGCTCCCTAAGCTATGCCCAGCTGATGGACGAGGTCCGGGCCACCGCGAGGAAGCTGCACCTGGCCGGGCTGGGCGCGCGCGACAAGATCGGCGTCCGGATCCCCTCGGGCACCAACGAGCTTTACATCTCCATCCTGGCGGTGTTGTTCGTCGGGGCCGCCTACGTTCCGGTGGACGCCGACGACCCCGAGGAGCGGGCCTCGCTGGTGTTCGGCGAGGCCGGCGTTGCCGGCGTGCTGCGTGCCGGCGGGACGATCGTCACGGACTCCGGCCGTCCCCGGCCCTTCCCGGCCGCCAGGGAGCCGGTCCCAGGCGACGATGCCTGGGTCATCTTCACCTCCGGATCCACCGGCACGCCCAAAGGCGTCGCCGTCCGGCACCGTTCGGCTGCCGCCTTCGCCGACGCCGAGGCTCGGATCTTCCTCCAGGCCGAACCGATCGGGCCCCAGGACCGGGTGCTGGCCGGGCTTTCGGTGGCCTTCGATGCTTCCTGCGAGGAAATGTGGCTCGCCTGGCGGCACGGTGCGTGCCTGGTCCCGGCGCCGCGCGCCCTGGTCCGGACCGGCATGGACCTGGGCCCCTGGCTCATCAACCACGGCATCACGGTGGTCTCCACGGTGCCCACTCTCGCGGCGCTGTGGCCGGTGGAGTCGCTCGAAAGCGTCCGACTGCTGATCTTCGGCGGCGAAGCCTGCCCGCCCGAACTCGCCGAGCGGCTGGCCGTGGACGGACGCGAAGTCTGGAACACCTACGGACCCACCGAGGCCACCGTCGTCGCCTGCGCCGCGCCGCTGGGCGGCCCGGGACCGGTCCGGATCGGGCTACCGCTCGACGGCTGGGACCTCGCTGTCGTCGACTCCGACGGGGTGCCGGTCTCCGAGGGCGGAATCGGTGAGCTGATCATCGGCGGAGTCGGGCTTGCCCGCTATCTCGATCCGGCCAAGGACGCGGAGAAGTATGCTCCCCTGCCGGCGCTGGGCTGGTCCCGCGCCTACCGCTCCGGCGATCTGGTGCGCTACGAGCGGGCGGGACTGCTCTTCGTCGGCCGCGCGGACGAACAGGTCAAACTGGGTGGGCGCCGGATCGAGCTCGGCGAAATCGACGCCGCCCTCCAGTCGCTGCCCGACGTCGCCGGGGCGGCGGCAGCGGTGCGGACGACGGCGGCCAGGAACCAGGTGCTGGTCGGCTACCTCTCACCGGCCGACGGCAGGGAACTGGACCTGGCAGCCGCCCGGCTGCTGCTCGCGTCCACCCTGCCCGCCCCGCTGATCCCGTTGCTCACCGTCGTGGACGCCTTACCGACCAAAACCAGCGGCAAGGTGGACCGGCAAGCACTGCAGTGGCCGCTGACCGGCCCGGGGGCGGCGGATACTGCGGCGGCGCCCATGGACCTCCCGCAGGACGCCCGCTGGATCGTCGAGCAGTGGAGCGCTGTCCTGGGCGGGACCGTTTCGGACCTCGATGCCGATTTCTTTGCCTTCGGCGGCGGCTCGCTGGCCGCGGCCCAGCTGGTCTCCGCGCTGCGGGTCCGCTACCCGACGATCACGGTGGCGGATATCTACGCCACGCCCCGGATCGGCGCCCTGATCGACACCGCACGCCAGTCCCTCCCGGAAGGCGGGGCCCCGGCGGCCGGCCAGCGTTCGGTCCGTCCCACGTCCCGCCGCGCCCAGTGGGTCCAGACGCTGCTGGGTGTTCCGCTGCACATCCTCGTCGGGATGCGCTGGCTGACTTACCTGATGGTGGCGAACAATTTGCTCGCCTCCCTCGCCGGGTTCACCGCGGCGCCGACCCTGTCCTGGTGGTGGGTGGGAGCCTCCTGGCTGGTGTTCGTCAGCCCGGCCGGGCGGATGGCTATTTCGGTGGCCGCGGCCCGGCTCCTGCTGCGCAACGTCTCCCCCGGAAGCTACCCTCGCTCCGGCCGAGTGCATTTGCGCCTGTGGCTGGCCGAACAAATCCAGGACCTGGCCGGGGCCGTCAGCCTCGCCAGCGCCCCGTGGGTGCCCTACTACGCCCGGGCTCTGGGCGCCACGATAGGCAACAACGTCCAGCTCCATTCGCTGCCGCCGGTGACCGGGCTGCTCACGCTCGGCAACGGCTGCAACATCGAACCCGAAGTCGATCTTTCCGGCTGGTGGATCGACGGCGACTCCGTCCACATCGGCGCGATCCGGATCGGCGCCGGTGCCGTCGTCGGCGCCCGCAGCACGCTCATGCCGGGTGCCAGCATCGGCGCCGGGGCGCAGGTGGAGGCGGGTTCGGCCGTCCTTGGCCGGGTCAAGGCCGGCCATTTGGTGGCCGGCTCCCCGGCAGAACGCCGGGGCAAAGCCAAACAGGGCTGGCCCGCGACGCCACCGGAGCACCATCTGATCGGCCGGCTCTGGTTTGCCGGTTTCGCCTCCGCCTCGGCTCTCCTGGCCCTGATCCCCTACCTGTCCGCCGCTGCGGCCGGACTGGTGATGTTCCTCTTCATCCAGGGCCGCGACTCGCTGGCCGCGGCCCTGCCGCAGCTGGCCGTCTCACTCCCGCCGGCCGCGCTCGCGTGGTTCGGCGCCAACCTGGTCCTGGTTCTCGCGACCACGCGCCTGCTCGGCGCCGGGCTGCGCCCCGGCTACTACCGGGTGCGCAGCCGGATCGGCTGGCAGGTGTGGGCGACGGAACGGGTCCTCGACCTGGCCCGAGACCTGCTCTTCCCGGTCTACGCCAGCCTCTTCACGCCGGTCTGGCTCCGCCTGCTCGGCGCCAGGGTCGGCCGGAACGTGGAGGCCTCCACGGTTCTGCTGATCCCGAAAATGACGACCGTGGGCGAGGGTGCCTTCCTGGCCGACGACACCCTGATCGCGTCCTACGAGCTCGGCGGCGGCTGGATGAGGATCGCGCCGGCAAAGGTGGGCAAACGCTCCTTCCTCGGCAACTCAGGCATGACCGCCGCAGGGCGCAGCGTGCCCAAGAACTCCCTCGTGGCGGTCCTCTCCGCGACCCCCGCGAAGGCGAAATCAGGGACCTCCTGGCTGGGGAGCCCGCCGGTGCGGCTGCGCAGGACCGCCATCGCCTCCGATGACACCCGCACCTTCCAGCCGCCCCTGCGGCTCAAACTGGCCCGCGCCCTGTGGGAGCTCTGCCGCTTTGTCCCGGTGGTCCTCACGGTCGCCGTCGCCGCGGCCGTGCTCGTGGCCCTGGACTGGCTGGCCGGCACCTTCAACTACGCCGTAGCCGCCCTCCTGGGCGGCGTCGTGGTCCTGCTGGCCGGCGCGGCCGCTGCCGGCAGCGCCGTCGTCGCGAAGTGGCTCCTGGTGGGACGCATCCGCCCCGGTGAGCACCCGCTCTGGAGTTCGTTCATCTGGCGGAACGAAGTGGTGGACACCTTCATCGAGATGGTCAGCGCCCCATGGTTCGCGCGCGCGGCATCCGGCACCCCGGCCCTCGTCTGGTGGTTGCGCGCCCTGGGCGCCAAGATCGGGGCTGGCACCTGGTGCGAGAGCTACTGGCTGCCGGAGGCGGACCTCGTCACCCTGGGCCGCAGCGCCACGGTCAACCGCGGCTGCGTGGTCCAAACCCATCTCTTCCACGACAGGGTCATGAGCATCGACACTGTTACGCTCGAAGACGGGGCCACGATGGGTCCGCACGGAGTCATCCTGCCGCGGGCCCGGATCGGCAACGGCGGGACGGTGGGCCCTGCATCACTCGTGATGCGGGGCGAAACGGTCCCGGCCGCCACGTACTGGATGGGAAATCCGGTCAGCCCGTGGGTCGGCCCGGATGTTCCGGCGCCCAAGCCCAAGTAGCCCCGCCCGGGTAGTTCCCCGCCCGGAAGACGCCTCCCGTCCACCGCAACGACCGAAAGCCGTGCCATGAGTCCCATCGCCTCAGCCGCTGCCGAGGAATTCCCCGCTGAATTGCCGCCCGCAACGCCCGCAGCCGCTCCGGATCCGTACATGCCGGGCCATGGCACCGACGTCTACCGCGTCACGCGCTACGAACTGGAGCTCGACTACCGCATCAGCAGCAACCATCTGGGCGGCCGGGCGACGCTGCACGCCGTCGCCCGGCGCCAGAGCTCCGCGATTGTCCTGGACCTGACCGGGCTCCGCGCCACGAAGGTGCTGATGCCCGGCCGCAAGGTGCGCAAGTTCAACCAGCGGGCTGAGCGGCTGGTCGTGGTGCCGGACACGGCGCTGCTGCCCGGTGACGAATTCACCCTGGACATCCGCTATGAGGGCAACCCGGCGCCGCGCCGCGGGCTCTGGGGAGAGGTGGGCTGGGAGGAACTGAGCGACGGCGTCCTGGTCGCCGGGCAGCCCAACGGCGCGGCGTCGTGGTTTCCCTGCAACGACCATCCGCGGGACAAGGCCAGCTACCGCATCGCGGTCACCACCGACGCCAACTACCGGGCCGTCTGCAACGGGGTACTGGTCTCGCACCAGGCCCGTTCCAGCCGCGAAACCTGGGTCTACGAGCAGTCCGAACCCATGGCCAGCTACCTCGCCACGGTCCAGATCGGCCGGTACGAACTGCTGCCGCTGAACCCGGACCGGACGGCCGGCGACGTCGCCCAGACCGCCGCGGTGCCGGCCGAACTGTCGGCCGAGGCCCGCGCCGGGCTCGCCCGCCAGCCGCAGATGATGCGTACCTTCACCAGCCGCTTCGGGCCCTATCCGTTCGCCGACTACACCGTTGTGGTGACCGAGGACGTCCTGGAGATCCCGCTGGAGGCCCAGTCCCTGTCCATTTTCGGGCGCAACCACCTGACGCCGGACTGGGAATCCCAGCGGCTGATCGCGCACGAGCTCTCCCACCAATGGTTCGGGAATTCGCTGACGGCAGCGTCGTGGAAGGACATTTGGCTGCACGAAGGCTTCGCCTGCTACGCCGAGTGGATCTGGTCCGAGGAGGCCGGCATCATGAGTGTGGCCGACCGCGCCCGGGCGGCCTGGCGGATGCTCAACCGCGAGGGCCAGGACCTGCTGGTCGGTGACCCGGGGCCGGAATTGATGTTCGATGACCGCGTCTACAAGCGCGGCGCCCTCGCACTGCACGCGGTCCGCCTCCACTGCGGCGATCTTGCCTTCTTCGCGCTCCTGCACGAGTGGACCGGCAGCCACCGGCACGGCTCCGTCACCACCGAGGATTTCATCGTGGCGGCGGACCGCGTCACCGGGATGGACGCCGAGGCTGTGCTGCACCCCTGGCTTTATCAAGAGGCGCTGCCGCCCCTTCCGGCCAGCTGACCGCCTGAAAGCTGACCCCGGGACCGCGCTAATCCCGGGCCGGGAGCGCGGAAAGGGCGACGGCGGCAGCGAACTGCGCGGGCAGTCCGGATTCATCGGGTGGCAGGTCCCGGATGCCGGGCTGGTCCAGCACCTCCACGGTCTCGGGCGCGGTGCGCAACCCGGCGCCGCACAGCTTGAGCCAGGCCTCCTTGCGTGCCCAGAGCCGGGCACGTCCGTGCAACAGCTCCGCGCCGGAGAGGCCGCGAAGGCTCTGGCGTTCTGCCGGGCCCAGCGCCACCTCATCGAAGCCGTCAAAATCAGCACCCGCCGGGTCCTGCACGTCGACGCCAAGGCGCAGCCCCGCGTCAGGATCCAGCACGGCGGCCAGCAGGACCCAGCCCGCGCTGCGGGACAGGCTGAGCAGAAGCGGAGCCGGCGCGCCGGCCAGGGTGTAGCCGGGCCTGCCGTGCGGGCTGCCGGGACCGCACTGCGGACAGTCGTAGGCGGCTGTGAGCTCCGACGGCGGCACGTCCAGCAGTTCGGCGGCAAGCTGCCGCTGAGCCAGCCGGCCGGCCAGGAACGCCGCCCGCGGACCGGGCTCCAGGCCCAGGGCGCGCCCGAGCTCGACGTCGTCCAGCTGTTCGCGGGCGGCGGCGTCCGGTAACCCGGGTGCGCCAGGTACGCCAAAGGGCGGGACCGACCGCACAATCAGCTGCGATGCCATGGTCCCGCCCTCCTATATTTCAGGCTCTCCCGTCAGGGGCTCCCCCTCCGGGCCGCTAGCGCTGCACGGCGCCGAAACGCTCGTGGGCGGCAGCGACCGCGCTGTCGCGGGCAGCCGAAGCCTCGTCCGCGGTCAGCGTCCGGTCGTCGGCCCGGAAGCGCAGGTTGAAAGCGAGCGACTTCTTACCCTCCTCGATGCCCTTGCCGGCGTAGACGTCGAACAGGGACACCTCCTCAAGCAGCTCCCCCGCGCCCTCGCGCAGGACGGCCAGCACCTCGTCCGCCGCAACGTCGGCCGCGACCACGAGGGCGACGTCCTGGGTCGCCACGGGGTAGCTGGAGATGTGCCGGGCGACGATCACGTCGGCGGCGGCTTCGAAGAGCGCCTCGGCGTCCAGCTCCAGCGCCACCGAGCGGGCCGGCATGTCGTGCGCTGCGAGCAGTTTCGGGTGGAGTTCGCCGGCGTAGCCCACGACCTCGCCGCTGCGCAGCGCCAACTGCGCGGCACGGCCCGGGTGGAACGCCTGGTGCTGGCCCTTGCTGACCACGAGTTCGACGCCGAGCACATCGCCGGCGAGCCGGGCGATGTCCAGCGCGTCGGCCCAGTCCCAGGCGCGGGGCGTGTGTGCCGGCCCAGCCGGGGAATCGTGGCCGGTCAGCACGGCGCCGAGATGCAGCGGCTGGTCCGGGACGCCGTCGTACAGACCGTCCAGCACCTCGTCGGAGGGCTTGGCGCCCAGCGGCGGAATCGAGGCGGTGCCCAGCGTGTCGCCGGGCAGGAAGACCAGCCCGGACTCGAAGAGCGCGAGGTCGCGGAAGCCGCGGGAGTGGTTGCGCTTGGCGACCTCGATCAGGCCCGGCAGGATGGAGGTCCGCAGGTAGCCCTGCTCTTCGCTGATCGGGTTGGCCAGCTTGAGCGCCTTGCGCTCCGCGCCGGCCACGGGGACCCCGAAGGTGTCGTTGGCGGCCTTGGAGACGAACGGGTACGCCATCACCTCGGTGAGGCCGGCGTCGGCCAGGGCCTGCACGAGCCGGCGGCGCTGCTGCTGGACTCGAGTAAGGCCGCGTCCCGGGGGCGCCACCGGGAGGGTCGCGGGGATCTTGTCATAGCCGACCAGCCGGGCGATTTCCTCGGAGAGGTCTTCCTTCGTTTCCAGGTCGTTGCGCCAGCTCGGGGCCGTGACGCTGTAGCCGGTGCTGGTCTTTTCGACGACGGCGCCGAGGTCCTGGAGCGAGGTCAGGATCTGTTCCTCGGTGAAGTCGATGCCGATCCGCTCGGCGGCGAACGCCGCCGGCAACTGCACGGTAACCGGAGCGGGCGCGGTGCCAACGTCGGTGCCCTCGGCCGCATCGGTGCCTCCGGCGAGTTCAACGAGGAGGTCGACGGCGCGCTGGGCGGCCACGTGGGCAACGTGCCAGTCCACGCCGCGTTCGAAGCGCTTGGACGCCTCGGAGGGCAGCTTGTGGCGGCGGCGCGAACGGGCAATCGAGACTTCCTCAAAGTGCGCCGCTTCGATCAGGATGGTCGACGTCGCGTCGCTGACTTCGGTGGCGGCGCCACCCATCACACCGGCGACGCCGATCGGGCCGGAGCCGTCCGTGATCAGGAGGTCTTCGGCGTCGAGCGCGCGGTCCTTGCCGTCCAGGGTCTTGAGCTTCTCGCCGGAGACGGCGCGGCGGACCACGATCTCGCCGGAAAGCTTGTCCTGGTCGTAGAAGTGCAGCGGCTGGCCGAGCTCCAGCATGACGTAGTTGGAGATGTCCACCGGCAGCGAGATGGAGCGGATGCCGGCGAGGCGGAGCCGGGCGGACATCCAGGGCGGGGTGGGACGGGTGGCGTCCACACCGTGCACGGTGCGGGCCACGAAGCGGTCGCAGCCGGGCTTGCCGTAGATCGGTGCGTCGTCGTTGAGCTTGACCGGGTAGCCGCCGGCCAGGGCGGCGGGGGCCTGCACCTTGGACGCGGGGTCGGTGAAGGGCGTGCCGGTGGCGTGCGCGTATTCCCGGGCCACGCCGCGGATCGAGAAGGCATAGCCCCGGTCCGGAGTGACGTTGATTTCCGCGGCCTGGTCGTAGAGGCCGAGCAGTTCCATGGCGTCGGTACCCAGTTCCGGGTCCAGGCCGATCCGGGACAGCACCAGGATGCCGTCGTGGTCCTCGCCGATGCCGAGTTCGCGGACCGAGGCGATCATGCCGGCGGAAAGGTGCCCGTAGGTCTTGCGGGCGGAGATCCGGAAGTCGCCGGGCAGGACAGCGCCCGGAAGCGTGACCACCACCTTGTCGCCTTCCACAAAGTTGTGGGCGCCGCAGATGATGCCCTGCACGCCGGAGGGGTCGATGCCGTCGCCGGTGAGCGTCTGCTCCTGGCCTTCGGGGACCACACGGACCTGGCACCAGTTGATGGTCTTGCCGTTGGACTGCGGCTCCTTGACCAGGCTCAGGACCTGGCCCACCACGATGGGGCCCTGGAGCGCATCCGTGGGGCGGTGGACCGCTTCCTCTTCAAAACCGACCTTGACCAGATCGGCCATCACGTCTTCGGCCGTCGCTCCGGCCGGTACCGCTGCGAATTCACGCAGCCAGGAAAGTGGGATACGCACTGTTAGATCTCCATCCCGAAGTGCTCGCTGAAACGTACATCGCCTTCGATCATGTCGCGCATGTCGCCGACCTCATTGCGGAACATGAGGGTGCGTTCGATGCCCATGCCGAAGGCAAAACCTGAATAGACGTCCGGATCGATGCCGGCGGCGCGCAGCACGTTGGGGTTGACCATGCCGCAGCCGCCCCACTCGATCCAGCGCGGGCCGCCCTTGGCCCCGGGGTGCCAGATGTCCAGCTCCGCGGACGGCTCGGTGAACGGGAAGTAGTTGGGGCGCAACCGGATCTGGGCCTCGTCGCCAAACATCTGGCGGGCGAAGTGCTCCAGGGTCCCGCGCAGGTCCGCCATGGACAGGCTCTTGTCGATCGCGAGGCCCTCGAACTGGTGGAAGACCGGGGTGTGCGTGGCGTCGAGTTCGTCGGTGCGGAAGACCTTGCCCGGGCACAGCACGTAGATCGGCACCTCGCGTTCCAGCATGGAGCGGACCTGCACCGGGGAGGTGTGGGTGCGCATCAGCAGGTGGGCCTCGGGCGGCTCCACGAAGAAGGTGTCCTGCATTTCGCGGGCCGGGTGGTCCGGCTTGAAGTTCAGCGCATCGAAGTTGAACCACTCCGACTCGACCTCGGGGCCTTCGGCGATCTCCCAGCCCATCCCGACGAAGATGTCCGCGACGCGGTCCTGCAGCGTGGACAGCGGGTGGCGGGCACCGGCGCGACGGCGGCGCGGAGCAGCCGTAACGTCCACGGTTTCCTCGACCAGGATGCGGGCGTCGTTCTCCGCCTCCAGTTCGACCGTGCGGTCCGCGAGCGCCTTGTTGACGCGTCCGCGGGAGGCTCCCATAAGCTTGCCGGCGGCGGCCTTCTGGTCCTTGGGCAGGGCGCCAATCTCACGGTTGGCCAGGCTCAGCGCGGATTTCTCCCCGGTGTGGGCGAGGCGCACGGCCTTGAGCTCATCGAGCGTCGAGGCGGCGGCAATGGCGGCGACGGCCTGGTCTACGGCGGCGGTGATGGCGGCTTCATCCAGAGGGTTCGGGACGGGGGCGCCCGGCAAAGTTTCAGTCATCTACTGTTCTTAGCTACGAGTCGGGTGATGCCAACGCACGCAGGGCCTCAACGGGTGCAGGGACCGGTGCATGGACAAAGGTCAGGGCTCACCGGAACTTCCCGGCGGGCGCTCCCGTCCAGTCTAGTTGAACGCGTCCGGGCGCCCGAACGTGACGGACAGGGACCGCCGGGCAGCACGGCTCCCCCGCTACCATGGCCTCATGACCTCCGGACAGCGGCTGCGGCAGCTTGCCAATCTGTTGAATGCATCTACCCCGCTGGGGTTGCTGCTGGCAGCCTGCGCCCGAACCAGGGTCCGTCGCGGCCCCCGCGGCCTGATCCTCGCCACCGGCTACCGCTGGCGGCTGCCGTTCGCGGCGGCGTTCACCGTGGGCAACGTGGTGCTGTTCCGGGCCGGTCCCGCCGAAGCCCTGGGCAACCCGGTGCTGCTGGGACACGAGGAACGCCACAGCACCCAGTACGCCTGGTGCCTGGGCATGCCGTTCCTGCCGCTGTACTTCCTGTCCGCTGCCTGGTCCCTGTGGCGGACGGGCAATCCCGGATCGGCCAACCCCTTTGAACGGCACGCCGGGCTCCGCGCCGGCGGTTACCCCCTCCTGCCCTCCCCAAGCGCTTCCCGACGACGGCCCCCAGGAAAAGGCGCCCCAGGAAAACCGGCCAGCAAGGCCCCCCGAGCGGAACGAGGCATGACATGACGGAAACTCCCCGGTCCATTGCGGTCACCGGATCCGGCACCGCGGAAGCCGCGCCGGACCTGCTGACCCTCGCCATCGGCGTCGAATGCCGCCGGCCCGGCGTGGAGGCGGCGTATGGCGACGCCGCCCTCGCCTCGTCCGCGATCACGGCCGTGCTCAGGAGGCACGGCGTGCCGGACGCGGACATCACGACGTCGGGGCTGAACGTCCGGGCCGAGGTCAGCTGGCAGGAGGGCCGCGGGCAGCTCGTCTCCGGATACCTGGCCTCCAGCATGCTGAGTGTCCGGCTCCGCGAGCCGGCGGCCGCGTCGGCGCTCATCGCCGCGGCGGTCGCGGCAGGCGGGGACGATGTGCGCCTCAACGGGCTGGAGCTCGGCTTTACCGATCCGTCGGCGGTCGAGGTGCGCGCCCGGGAGGCGGCCTGGAACGACGCCCGCACCGCGGCCGAGCACTTCGCCGCGCTGGCGGGCGCCCGGCTAGGCAGGACACTCTCGGTAACGCAGCAGTCCGGGACCGCCTCACCCATCCCGCTGGCCAAGATGCAGCGCGTGGCGGCATCCGAGCCGCTGACCGTCGAGGCGGGCGGTTCGAGCGTCACGGCGACTGTCGACGTCGTCTGGGAGCTGCTCGACTGAGCTCGCCGGACGGGCGGGACTTCGTGCGGGGCGGGGCTAGTGGGTGGCGCCCGCGGCGAGCTTGAGGTCAGCCGTCGTCGCCAGCGCGGTCCGTACGACGACGGCGAGCGCCTGCACCATCTGCTCCTGCGGGAGTGAGGCCAGTCCGCTTCCCGGCGGGACCTGGTCCGGCCCGTACGGTACATGGACAAAGCCGCCGCGCGCCCCCTGGGTGAGCCGCAGGGCGTGCATCAGGCCGTAAAAGACGTGGTTGCAGACGTAGGTCCCGGCCGTCTGTGACACCTCGGCGGGAATGCCCGCCGCTCCCAGCGCCGCCAGCGCCGCCTTTACCGGCAGCGTGCTGAAGTAGGCCGCTGGAGCGCCGGGCACCACAGGCTCGTCGACCGGGGCGTTGCCCGCGTTGTCAGGGATTCGCGCGTCATCGCAGTTGATCGCGATCCGCTCCAGCGAAATGCGTGCCCTGCCGCCGGCCTGTCCTGCGCAGACCACGAGGTCGGGGCGGTGCTCCGACAGGGCCGCGTGCAGCACCGTGATGGCCTCCCCGAAGACGCAGGGAAGTTCGATCGCCGTCACCTCATGGCCTTCGGCTTCGAGCAGGGCCGCCGCACCGCGCGCCGCGGTCCAGGACGGGTTGGTGCTTTCGCCGCCAAACGGTTCGAAGCCAGTCAGGAGAATCATGCGCCCAGCCTAGCAACGCTATGATCCGTGCCGGCGCTGTTTCTTTGGCCCCGGGTCCTTGACTTAAGATCGAACATATATTCGAATGTATCCATGAGATGGGACGCGCAAGCACTGAAGCCAAGCGGCGAAGCTCTCCCTGCAGGGTCCGCCGCAGGGCCCGCCTCGCCGGCCCTGCTGCCGCTGGCCGGACTCGTGCGGTCCGTCTCCACCCCTGAGTTTGCCGGGGTCACTTTTCATGAGGTCACCGCCAAATCGGTGCTCAACAAGGTGGCCGCCGGTTCCCGCATGCCGTTCGAGTGGACGGTCAATCCCTACCGCGGCTGCAGCCACGCCTGCGTCTACTGCTTCGCCCGCAAGAGCCACACCTACCTCGACTTCGACTCCGGCCTCGACTTCGACAGCCAGGTAGTAGTCAAGATCAACGCCGCCGAGGTGCTGCGCAAGGAACTCGCCAAGCCCTCCTGGCAGCGCCACCACGTCGCCCTGGGAACCAACACGGACCCGTACCAGCGCGCCGAAGGCCGCTACCAGCTGATGCCCGGCATCATCGGCGCCCTGGCCGACTCCGGCACTCCGCTGTCCATCCTCACCAAGGGCACGCTGCTGGCCCGGGACATCCCGCTGCTCAAGCACGCCGCCGCCCAGGTCCCGGTGGGCGTTGGGATCTCGCTGGCCATGACCGACGAGCGGCTCGCCGAGGCGGTGGAACCCGGAACGCCGGGCCCGCGGGCCAGATTGAAGCTGGTCTCCCGGCTGCGCGACGCGGGGCTTCCCTGCGGCGTGATGGCCATGCCCATCCTGCCCTGGCTCTCGGACTCCGACGAAGCGTTGGACTCGCTCTTCGGCTCGCTCGCAGCGGCTGGCGCCACAGGCGTCACGGCAGGGGCGCTCTACCTCAAGCCCGGCACCCGGGAGTGGTTCATGCAGTGGATCGCCCGTGAGCACCCCCAGCTCGCCGGAAAATACCGCCGCCTCTATGGCAGCGGTTCCTACGCTTCCAAGGAATACCGCGCGTGGCTGGCGGGCCGCATCCGGTATTTCAAGTCCCGGCACGGCTTCCTGGGATCCTCGGGGTTCAGCCACCGGGACCTCAACGATGATCCGCGGGAGGAGGAAGCCCAGTACCCGGCGGGCAGCATCCCCGGACCGGGAGCGCCGGGAGCGGCGGCCTACAGTGCCGGCGTCAACGCCGGAACAGCGCAGCCCACGCTCTTCTGACCGGCGCGTCCTCTTCCTGTTCTCCGGCAGGGCGCCTCGCCGGTGCCTAGTCCGGCGCCTAGAGGATTTTGACCGCTCCGAGGACCTTGGAGAGCGAATCCTTGGCGTCGCCGAACAGCAGGGTGGTTTTGGGGTCATGCAGGAGCTCGTTCTCGATGCCTGCGAAGCCCGGCCGCATCGAGCGCTTCAGGAACACCACCTGCTGCGCCTGGACCACCTCGAGGATCGGCATCCCGTAGATCGGCGACCCCGGGGACGACTTCGCGGCCGGGTTGACGACGTCGTTCGCGCCCACCACCAGGGCGATGTCCGTGTTGGCGAACTCCGGGTTGACCTCCTCGAGTTCCCGGAGCGACTCGTACGGCACGTTTGCCTCCGCCAGCAGCACGTTCATGTGCCCGGGCATCCGGCCCGCGACCGGGTGGATGGCGAAGACGACGTCGACTCCCCTGGCGGTGAGGGCGGTGGCAAGCTCGGCTACCGTGTGCTGGCCCTGGGCGACGGCGAGGCCGTAGCCCGGCACGATCACGACGCGCTGGGCATAGCCGAGCTGGACGGCGACGTCCTCGGCCGAGGAGGAGCGCACCGGCCGGTCGCTGAGGGCGGTCGAACCCGCTGCGGATCCGCCCCGGAAGGCGCCAAGCATGATGCCGGCCACGCCGCGCCCCATGGCCGAGGCCATCACCTTGGTCAGGATGGTGCCGCTGGCGCCCACAAGTGTCCCGGCGACGAGCAGCAGCACGTTGCCGAGCACGATCCCGGACGCCGCGACGGCGAGGCCGGTGAAGGCGTTCAGCAACGAGATCACGATCGGCACGTCGGCGCCGCCGACCGGGAGCACCAGCAGTAGCCCCGCGGCCAGGCCCAGCACCAGCAGCGCCCCGGCCCAGGCCGCCGACCCCGTCAGCACAACGAGTGCACCCGCGGTCAGGGCGCCCGCCAGGACGAGCACCATCACGGCAGGCATACCCGGGAAGAGCAATGGTCGGGTGCTGATCAGCTCCTGCAGTTTCCCGACCGTGACGGCCGAACCGGCGAAGGACACCGCGCCGACCAGCATGGTGAACACGACGGCCGGCCGCACCCAGGAGTCCGCGCTGTGGCCGAGTTCCAGCACCGCTACCAGCGCCGCCGCGCCGCCGCCCACCCCGTTGAACAGGGCCACCAATTGCGGCATCTGGGTCATCTGCACCCGCCGGGCCACCGGTACGGCCAGTGCGGTGCCGACGGCGATGGCGGCCAGGATCAGCGGAATGTTCTCCAGCCGCGCGGAGAGGAACACGGTCACCACGGCCACCGCAGCACCGGCCGCGCCGATGGCGTTGCCGCGACGGGCGGTCCGGGGCGAGCTGAGGCCCTTCAGGGCGAGAATGAAGCAGACGGCCGCCACGAGGTAGAACAGCGCGGTCCAGCCCGGGGCGAGGACGCTCATTTGCCCTCCTCCCCCGTCCGGGCGGTGCCGGCAGGAGGGGCGGCTCCGGCCGAACCACCGGGACCGGCGGCCTTCCGCGGGCCGAACATCTCCAGCATCCGGTCAGTGACGACGAAGCCGCCGACCAGGTTGACGGTCGCGAGGACCACCGCGAGCAAGGCGACGGCGAGCAGCCAGGGGTCGTCGGCCTGGCCCGCCACGATGACCGCTCCGACCAGGATGATGCCGTGGATGGCATTGGCGCCGGACATCAGCGGGGTATGCAGCTTGCTGGTGACTTTGGAGACGACCTCAAAGCCGACAAAGACGGCGAGCACCACCACCGTGAGTAACGTGACAGCATCCATTAGTTGTGGGCCTCCATCGCTGCCGCCGTGCCGGCGTGCCGGACGGCGCCGTCGTGGGTCAGACAGGCTCCGGCGACGACGTCGTCGTCGAAGTCCGGGACCACCTTGCCGTCCAGGGTCATCAGGGCAAGCAGGTTGGCGACGTTCTTGGCGTACAACCGGGACGCATCGGACGCTACGGCCGACGCCGCGTCCTGCATCCCTACCAGCGTCACGGCGCCGCCCGGGACCGGAACCAGGACGTCCCGGCCGGCGATGACTCCCTCGACGTTGCCACCGGATTCAGCGGCGAGGTCCACGACGACCGATCCCGCCCGCATCCCGGCCACCATGTCGGCGGTGACAAGCAGCGGGGCGGGGCGGCCCGGAATCGCCGCCGTCGTAATCAGCACATCCGCCGCAGCGACGTGTGGCGCCAGCAAGGCGCGCTGCCGGGCGGCGCGGTCCTCAGCGAGTTCGCGGGCGTAGCCGCCGCCGCCCTCAGCGGACGCGTTCGCAGCTCCAGTTTCGAGCTCCAGGTTGATGAAGGTGCCGCCCATCGAAGCGACCTCGTCGGCGGAGGCGGCGCGGATGTCGTTGGCCGATACCCGCGCGCCGAGCCGTTTCGCGGTGCCGATCGCCTGCAGGCCTGCGACGCCGGCGCCGAGGACCAGCACCCGGGCCGGCGGGATGGTCCCGGCAGCGGTCATGTACAGCGGAAAGAACCTCGGGTAGCGCAGTGCCGCCTCCAGCACGGCGCGGTAGCCGGCGACCAGGGACTGGGAGCTGAGCGCGTCCATCGACTGGGCACGGGAAATCCGGGGCACGAGTTCCAGGGCAAAGGACGTCACGCCGGCGGCGGCGAGGGCGCCCACGGCTGGCAGTTCCGAAGCCGGTGAGGCAAAGCCGATGGTGACGGTGCCGGGCTGCAGCGCGCCGGCGGTTTCCGGGGAGAGCGGGCGGACGTGCAACAGGACATCCACGGCGTCCAGCGGGAGCTCCGGGGTGAGGCTGGCCCCGGCCGCCTCATAGTCGGCGTCGCCGTAGCCGGATTCGACGCCGGCACCGCATTCCACCAGCAGCGACAAGCCGAGGCCCGTGAGCTGCCGCACCGTCTCGGGGGTGGCCGCAACCCGGCGTTCCCCCGCACGCTGTTCCCGTCTGACCCCCACCTGCACGCCAAGCTCCTCTCGGTTCGCCCCAGCGTAGGCACACAGCGCTTAGTTTGGCGAGGGTTCCGCCGCGACCGCCGCCAGGAGTGCTTCCACGATCGGCAGGTCGGCCGGGATCCAGGGCAGCTCCAGGACTTCCTGCGGGTCCGTCAGCGCCACCCAGCGGAGTTCGTCATGGTCCTGAAGTGGCTGCGGCGTGCCGGCCGCCAGCTCGGCGAACCAGACTCGCATCGCGGCCCGGTCGTTGAGCGGCCAGCCGGCCGGTGCCTCAGCGGGCAGCTCCGGCCCCAGCCGGACTTCCACCCCGAGTTCCTCCAGCAGTTCACGGTGCAGTGCACGCTCCGGAGCCTCACCCGGGTCCACCTTGCCGCCGGGGAACTCCCACATGCCGGCAAACTGGGGTGGTGCGGTCCGCCTCGCCACCAGGAGGGTCCGGGGGTCGGCCAGGGAATCCACTACTGCGCCGCCGACGACGTTGATGAGTTCAGTCACGTCCACCAGTCTAGGGGCGCCGCGGCCGTGGTTGCCGGGGGACAATGATGGGAGACCTGGCGTACGCCGTTGGAATATTGGAATACCGGAGCCTGCGCCCCGCATTCCCTGCTCAGAGACTCCACGCCGAACCACTGCGCCGCATTCTCCTGGCTCCAGCCGGGATCATTCCCGAAAAGTAGATGAATGACAACCACCAAAGACGCCCCCGCGACGCCGAAAACCGGCAGCCGCCACCTTGCCCTCGCCATCATTTCCCTTGCGATGGGCGGATTCGGCATCGGCACCACAGAGTTCACCATGATGGGCCTGCTCAAGGAGGTGGAACAGGGCCTGGGCATCGGCACCCCGGAGGCCGGGCACCTGATCTCCGCCTATGCCCTGGGCGTGGTGGTCGGCGCACCGGTGCTGGCCGCCGTCGGAGCCAAACTGCCGCGCAAGTACCTCGCGCTGGGGCTCATGCTGTTCTTCAGCCTCGCGAACCTCAGTTCCTTCATCGCCCCGGACTACGGCACCATGCTGGTGTCCCGCTTCGCCGCAGGTCTGCCGCACGGCGCCTTCTTCGGGGTTGCCGCGGTCATTGCCTCGTCCCTGGTCGCCCCGACCAAACGGGGCTGGGCCATCTCGATGGTGATGGCGGGCCTCACCGTTTCCAACGTCATCGGTGTGCCGTTCGGGACCTGGCTGGGCCAGAACTTTGGCTGGCGGCTGCTCTTCCTGCTGGTCGGCCTGATCGGCATCGCCACCATGGCCATGCTGTGGAAGTTCGTGCCGTTCCAGAAACCCCACGCCGACGCGAGCATCCGCCGTGAACTCGGCGCGCTGAAGCGGCTGCAGGTCTGGCTCGCAGTCCTGATCGGCGTGGTCGGCTTCGGCGGTTTCTTCGCCACGTACACCTACATCGCGCACACCATGACCTCAGTGGCGGGCATTCCCTCGGAGTGGCTGCCGCTCGTCGTCGCCCTTTACGGCGTGGGCATGGTGGTGGGAAACATCGTCGGCGGACGGATTGCGGACAAGTCCGTCATGGGCACCATCTACTGGGTCCTGCCCGGCGTTGCCGTGGCGCTCGTGGTCTACGCGGTGGCCGTGCACTGGCCCTGGTCCGCCTACGTGATGGTCTTCGTCGTGGGGGCCGCCGGTTCCATGCTCGTCCCGGCGCTGCAGACGCGGCTCCTCGATGCCTCCCCCGGCGCGCCGTCGCTGGCGTCCTCGCTGAACCATGCGGCCCTCAACGTGGCCAACGCCCTGGGCGCTTTCCTCGGCGGCCTCGTCATCGCTTGGGGCTGGGGCTACGTGGCGCCGGCCCTCGTGGGGGCGGTGCTGGCCATCCTGGGCCTCGGCGTCGCCGCCCTCAGCGGTGCGGTCGAACGCAGGAAGCCGCTGGTCCGGTAGCCGATTGATGCGGTACCGGCCCAGCGGCCTCGGGTTGAACGGGTGGAACGCGCGAACTAGCTGGCGCTGACGCGCTGCACGTCCGGTTCCAGGTAAATCACCCGTGCGGTGGGCACGGCTTCGCGGATCCGGACCTCGGTGGCGTCGATGGCCGCCGCGATGTCCCGGCCCGAGTCGGCCGCGCCGACGCCGATCTTGGCCGCCACCAGCAGTTCTTCGGGGCCGAGGTGCATGGTCTTGATGTGGATGATGCTGGTGCCGTCGGACTCGATGGCGCCGCGGATCTTTGCGACGTCGGCCTTGGTCGCCGACTCGCCCAGCAGCAGGGACTTGGTTTCCACCGCCAGCACCCCGGCGATCGCCACCAGCAGCAGGCCGATCATCCCGGTGCCGAGGGCGTCCCAGATGCCGTTGCCGGTCACCAGCGTCATGCTCACGCCGAAGAGGGCGAAGGCCAGGCCCAGCAGGGCGCCGAAGTCCTCCAGCAGGATCACGGGCAGCTCGGGCTGTTTGGCGTTGCGGATGAAGTGGACCCAGCTCTGGTTGCCGCGCAGCGGGTTGGACTCCCGGATCGCGGTCCGGAACGAAAAGGACTCGGCGACGATGGCGCCGATCAGCACGGCCAGAGGGACCCACCAGAAGTCGCCTTCAATGCCGTGCGGGTGCTGGATCTTGCCCCAGGCCTCGTAGAGCGCAAACAGGCCGCCGACGGAAAAGAGCACGATCGAGACGATGAACGCGTAGATGTACCGTTCCCGGCCGTACCCGAACGGGTGTTCAGGGCTTGCTTCCTTCTTGGCGCGCTTTCCGCCGACCAGCAGGAGCAGCTGGTTTCCTGAATCGGCGAGCGAGTGGATGGCCTCCGCGAGCATCGACGAGGACAGCGTCAGGATGAATGCGACGAACTTGAGGGTGGCGATCGTCAGGTTGGCGGCCAACGCCGCGACAATCGCCTTGGTACCGCCGTTTGCAGCCAAGAGAGCTTCTCCTTTGGAGGTTTTTCAGGGGAACGTGCGGAAGGCGCTTGGGGCCCGTGTCCGCAAGGAACACCGTACCCGTTTAGGGCCCGCCACCGCACCGCGGCGGGGCCGGTTTGCGGTACGTAACGATTGAGTGTGATGTTGCTGACACGCGATCACGCCTGTGTTAGCTTGAAGCCATAATCGGGATTCCTAAGGTGAATGCCGACGAATATGTAGGAGGAGACATGGGCTTTCTAGGCTGGATCATTCTCGGACTCATTGTAGGTGCAATCGTTAAGGCAATCATGCCTGGCAGGGTCGGCGGCGGCTGGGTCACCAGCCTCGTGCTCGGCGTCGTCGGGGCCGTTGTCGGCGGCTGGATCGGCGACCTGCTGTTCGGCGGCGGCAAGATGGAATTCTGGAACCTGGGTTCCTGGATCCTGGCCATAGTCGGCGGCCTCGTCGTAGCAGGCATCTACGGCGCCATCACCGGGCGAAACCGGACCACGTAAATCTCTCACGCCACCGCCCGGCAGCAATGCCGCAGCGGTGAAGGCACGACGGCGGGGGCTCACCAATTGGTGGGCCCCCGCCGTCGTTGGTTCTTCTAAAGGTGTTGCCGGCTAAGCAGTGCGCTGCTGCGACCGGGCGCTGGCGTAAAGGCAGACCGTTGCCGCGGTGCCCAAGTTGAGGCTTTCCGCCGCCCCGTAGACCGGCACGGCGACACGGTGGTCTGCTAGGGCGAGTTCCTCTTCGGAGAGCCCCTGGGCCTCGTTGCCGAACAGCCAGGCGGTTGGCTGTTCCAGGGCGTACTCTGATTCGGCCGCGGACGCGCCGAGCCGCCGGGCCGCGTTCTCGTCCTGGAGCCGGTCCAGATTCAGCTGGCCCTGGCCGTCCGCCGCGAGGACACCGATGCCGCGTTCCTTGCAGCGTGCCACCAGTTCCTCGACATCGGCGCCGAGCACCACGGGCAGGTGGAACAGGGATCCGGCCGTAGAGCGCACGGCTTTGGGGTTGTAGATATCAACGCTGGAGGCAGTCAGGATGACGGCGTCCGCCCCGGCGGCGTCGGCGGCCCGGAGCACGGTTCCGGCGTTGCCGGGGTCGCGCACCTGGCACAGGACCGCGACCAGTTGCGGGTCCGCGTCCAGCACCTGATCGAGGCCGACGTCCAGGAACCCGCAGACCGCGAGGATGCCCTGCGGGGTGACCGTGTCCGCCATCGCGGCCAGCACTTCGTCGGTGGCCAGGTACGCGCTGGTGCCCTCCGCGAGTGCCTCCAGGTCCGGGTGCCGGTCCAGGCAGGCCTCACTCGCGTAGACCTCGTAGACGATGCCCGGCTCCCCCGCGGCAACCCTCTTCTGGTGCAGGACCAGGGCTTCCCGGACGGCCTGCGGCCCCTCCGCCAGGAACTCGCTGCGCTTTAAACGGGCCGGGCGCCCGGCAAGCTGTGCCACCTTCCTCACTCGATCGGCTCGAGGGTTGGAAAGTGGAAAGTCTTGCGGGCGCCCGGTTTCGTTCATATAAGAACCTTAGTTGCTCTCGCGAGCAGTTCTTGAACGACGCTGTCTTTCGACGGCGGGAGGAACTACTTTGCGGCCTCGGCGTCAGCCTTCTTGGCAGCAGGCTTCTTCGCGGCAGGCTTCTTCGCAGCCTTCGGGGCCGCAGCAGCCTCGACCTGGACGGCCGGAGCGGACGTGTCGGCAGGCAGCGAGTCCTTGGCGACCTTGACCAGCGCGGCGAAAGCGTTGGCGTCGGAGACGGCCAGCTCGGCCAGCATACGGCGGTCAACCTCGACCTCAGCGGCCTTGAGGCCCTGGATCAGACGGTTGTAGGTCAGGCCGTTGGCGCGGGAAGCAGCGTTGATGCGCTGGATCCACAGGCGGCGGAAGTCGCCCTTCTTCTTCTTGCGGTCGCCGTAGCTGTACACAAACGAGTGCAGCAGCTGCTCTTTGGCCTTGCGGTACAGGCGTGAACGCTGTCCACGGTAGCCCTTTGCGCGTTCGAGGATAACCCGGCGCTTCTTGTGGGCGTTGACCGCCCTCTTCACACGTGCCACGTGCGTACTCCTTCAGAATTCTGATCCCAAGCATCTACTGCCGGAAAATCCGGCTGGCCTGAGAAGCCTTTTTGGTAGTGGACCGCTGCCAGGTGGCAATCGATCCGAGAACTTGGAACTTAGATGCCGAGCATCTTCCGGATGACCTTGGCGTCGCCCTTGAAGACGATCTTGTCGCCGGCGAGGCGGCGGGTCAGCCTGGAGGACTTGTGCTCGAGGTAGTGGCGGCGGTTGGCCTGCTGGCGGCGCAGCTTGCCGCTACCGGTCAGCTTGAAGCGCTTCTTAGCACCGCTGTGGGTCTTCATCTTCGGCATGGGAACCGATCTCCTTACGTATCCGCAGACGGGGTCTGCAGTCTTTCGTGCAGCCACCCCTGCGGGCGGCGTGCTGGTTGCTTGCTGCCGGACATTGCTGTCCGGCAGCCGTGAACTAGTTGGTCTTCTTGCTGCCCGGCTTCGGGGCGGCCTTGGGGGCCGCCGGCCGTGCCGCAGGCTTCGGAGCCGCAGGCCGGGCGACCGGCTTCGGTGCCGCAGCCGGCTTCGGCGCAGGCTTCTCGGCCGCCGGCGTTGCCGGTGCCGCAGGTGCCTTCGGTGCTGCAGCCTTGGGAGCGGCCGGCGCCTTGGTCACTGCGGGCTTCGCGGCGGCCTTCGGAGCTGCCTGCTTCGGAGCAGCCGCCTTGGGGGCCTTGGGGGCCTCCTGCTTCGGCTCTTCCTGGGCGGGGGCTTCCGTGGCCGGAGCCTCCGTCGCGGCTTCCTCAGCCTTGGGCGCCTCAGCGGCGGGGGCTTCCGTTGCCGGAGCCTCCGTCGCGGCTTCCTCAGCCTTGGGCGCCTCGGTCCGGACCTGGTAGCCCTCCGGCAGCAGGTCGGCAAGCGACTGCGTCAGGGGTGCCTCGGGGGCGGACGAGTCAACGCGGCCTCCGCCCGAAGACTTGGCTTCGTTCTCGGCCTTGGCTTCTGCGCGCTGCGTTGCACGGCGGGCCTCTGCCTTGGCTTCTGCCTTGTTCTTCAGCGGTCCGACAACCATGACCATGTTGCGGCCGTCGATGCGCGGGCTTGACTCCACGACGCCCACTTCGGCGACGTCGTCAGCGAAGCGCTGGAGCAGGCGGATACCCATCTCGGGGCGCTGCTGCTCACGGCCGCGGAACTGGATCATGGCCTTGACCTTGTCACCGGCGCCGAGGAAGCGGAGCGCGTGGCCGCGCTTCGTCTCGTAGTCGTGGGTGTCGATCTTCAGGCGGAAGCGGATTTCCTTCAGGACCGTGTTGGTCTGGTTCTTCCGGGCTTCGCGTGCCTTGACGGCGGCTTCGTACTTGTACTTGCCGAAGTCCATCAGCTTGCACACCGGAGGCTTGGCCTGCGGTGCAACTTCAACGAGATCAAGATCGGACTCGGCAGCCAAACGCAGGGCATCCTCAATACGGACGACGCCTACTTGTTCGCCTGCAGGGCCGACCAGCCGCACCTCGGGGACGCGGATACGCTCATTGATTCTTGGCTCGCTAATGTTAAAGCTCCTGTGTTCGTGAGGGGTACTCCGCCGGCAAATGAAGAAGGCCTCCAATTGCCGGAGCAATCGAAGGCCTCAAAGATCGGTACTGCCGTCCCCGCGAGGAGGAGGCATGCATACCCGCCAGGCTAAATGCCCGGAGAAAATGCCCGACCAGGTACCCGGCAACCTTGATTCCTGAGGAATACTCGCGGCTGACGCGGGTGGGAGAGAACTCCGCTTGCAAACTGAAAACCAATTCTACAGAAAGATACCGGCTCAACGCACGTGGCGCCGCCGGGTCTCTGTTCCGTTTGTGGACTTCTGCAGAAATAACGACATTCAGTTGGTCTGTGACAAGCTTACCAGCATGAGCACTCCAGACAGTAATTC
Organism: Arthrobacter sp. 10T44; assembly: GCF_056393885.1. Lineage (NCBI taxonomy): Bacteria > Bacillati > Actinomycetota > Actinomycetes > Micrococcales > Micrococcaceae > Arthrobacter > Arthrobacter sp. 10T44. The sequence goes on from NZ_JBFTGT010000012.1 coordinate 43,768, forward strand.
ACACGTTTACCAGCCGGCCGATGCCCAGGCCGATGTTTCCCAGCAGATCCGCGACATCTCCGAGGTCCCCGCGATCGAAGTCATTACCACCGCCGCCGTGCACCTGATGAGTGCCGCCGCAGTGAAGCTCGGCCTGGCCGCCGAGGAGAACGCCGAGGAGCTCAAGGACCTGGATGAGGCGCGCAAACTGATCACCGCCCTCGCCGGGCTGGTCACCGCCGCGGCCCCCGAGATCGGCTCCCAGCATGCCGGCCCGTTGCGCGACGGCCTGCGGTCCCTGCAGCTGGCCTTCCGCGAGGAATCCGCCATTCCGGACGCCCCGGGCAAGGGTCCGGGCGAGAAGTACACCGGACCGGTAAACTAGGCCCAGTCAACCAGGGCCCGCCAACAGGGCCCCGTTTGCCGGCACATGCCGGGCATCCACGGCCAACGGGCAACGACCACGGCGGCGGGCGGACCACATCGGTCCGCCCCGCCGGCCAGCCCCACCGAGACGAAGCCCGCGCCAGGGCCCACGCCGTCGATGAAAAGCCCGGCCAGCGGGGCGCCGAGTGCCACCCCGCCGGTAAGGGCGGAGCCATACCAGCCCATCGCCTCGCCTCGGCGGCCCTCCTCAACCAGTTCCGCCACCTTCTCGGACGCGGCAGAGAGCACCGGTGCGCACAGCAGGCCCGGCAGCAGCGAGAGCAGTGCGAGCGTCCAGGTGTCCTGGGCGAACGCCATTGGAAGGGTCAGTGCGGACATGCCCAGCAGCAGCAGGACCGGCGAGACGGGCCGGTGCATGGCGCCGTAGACCAGGCCGCCCAGCACCGATGCCGCGCACCAGAACAGGAACACGATGCCGATTTCGGCCTGATGGCCACCCGTCTGCAGGGCGGCGACAATGCCGACGTCGGTGCCGCTCAGCACCATGCCCGCCCCGGCTGCGACGGCGAAGACCGCCGCGACGGCGGCCGTGAACCAGGCGAAGTTGTGGATGACCTTGTGCCGCAAGCCGGGCCTGCTCTGCCGCCGCTGTTCCGCGGCGGCCAGCGGCGCCAGTTCCGCTGCAGCCTCCTGGACATGGGGTGCCGCGGCGACGAGGGCCGTCTCCGCACCCTCCTGCTGGCCCGCTTCGAAGGCCGGATCCGGTTCGACGCCGGGCGCGGCACTGCGGGTGGGCGGGTTGATCCACATCAGGAACAGGCCGGACAGGGAGGTGGCGACCCCCACCACGGTCAGGCCCAACACGGAGAATCCCGCGGTGGCGACGAGGGCCCCTGCGGCGGGGCCGATCATGAAGACCAGTTCGGTGCTGATCGCGTCCAGGGCGAAGGCTGTCCGCCGCTGCTCGCCGCTGGCCAGGATGCCCAGCGACTGGCGCACGACGCTGAAGATCGGCAGCGTCAGCAGGCCGCCCACGAAGACCAGTGGCAGCAGCAGCTGATAGCTGACGTGCGGCACGATCGACCAGATGACGGTCTCGGAGACGACCGAGGGGATCAGCGCCCTCCGCAGACCCACGGTATCCACACGGCGGCCGCGCCACGGGGCGCCGACGGCAATGCCGATCGTCATGACAGCGGCTGCCGCCCCGGCCGCGGCATAGCCCTGGCCCAGGGTGAGGACGATGTGAAGGGTCAACAGCACGCCTGCGGCGGAGTGCGGGATGCGGGCGACCATGCCGACCAGCAGGAGGTTCCTGATGGGCCTCACGGCAAGCAGGTCCCGGTAAAGCGCGAAATTCACGAAACTGCATTCCTTTGAGTACTGCCTGCGGCAGCGCCGGGATGTCTCCGAACTGGCCGTCGGCTATTGAGCTGCGCGCTGCAACTTGATTTCGATCGAGTCAACCCGTTCAGCAAACGTTTCATTCCGGGCCCAGGCTTCGTTGAGGCCGGCCACGATGGACTGCACCGCGGCGGCGTCGAGTCCGTCTTCAAGGTACAGCACAACGCGCAGCTCCGGACCGGCGCCACCGCCGGGAAGCTGCCTGCCGCCGGCCTGCGCCGACGCAACGCCACCGCCGGGACGAATTTCCACGCGCCGGAGCGCCGGAACACCGGCCGCGGCCGCTTCGACCGCTTCCGCCACCGCCGGATCGCTGTAGCTCGGCGTCCAGGCGTGCTGCCGGGCCAGCGCCCACACGGCCGGGCGGCGCACCACGAAGGTGGCGGCGGAGCCGGGGTCCAGCACCAGCAGTTCGGCGTCCTCGGCAACGGCGGAGAGCGCGGCACGTGCCGCGTACACCGCCACGGGCCGGGCCTCGGGGTGCCACGCGGCCAGGGCTTCGGCCGAGGTGAACACCGGCAGCGCGGTCCGGCCGTCGGGCGCCTTGAGGGTCACCAGGGCCATATCCGCCTGCTTGTCCCCGTGTAGTTCCCCGCCGTACTGTTCCTTGCCTTCCTGGCCGATCACAGCCTCGCCTTCTTCGGCGAGCCGGGCGAGGATCGGCACGAAGACACGTGCGGTCGCCAGGGATGCCACTACCGATGCCTCGTCGCCCTGGCCGGCGGCCAGCGCTGCCAGCGCCGCCAGGTAGCCGGCGTCGGCGGCGCCGTCGTCGTCCTCGAAGTTGTGGATCCTGGCGTCGTCACCGCTGAGGCTGCGGCCCGCCCAGGGCTGCCCGGCCGAGTCCGTCGCGCCGCCGGCACCGGCGAGGGCGGCAGCGATATGCCCGGGCAACGGCCGCCCGGCGGGCTGGGTGCTGTGCTCCATGGCTGGGACGTGCCTAGCGGCGGCCGGCGACGTCGAGGGCCTCGGGCAGCGTGAAGTTCCCGTTGTAGAGGGCCTTGCCGACGATGGCGCCCTCGACGCCGAGCGGCACGAGGGAGCGCAGGACCTTGAGGTCTTCGAGGCTGGAGATGCCGCCGGAAGCCACGACGGGTTTGCCGGTCTTCTCCACCATTTGGCGCAGCAGCTCCACGTTGGGTCCCTGCAAGGTGCCGTCCTTGGTGACGTCGGTGACGACGTAGCGGGCGCAGCCGGCCTCTTCGAGGCGGCCGAGGACCTCCCAGAGGTCGCCGCCTTCCTTGGTCCAGCCGCGGCCGGCGAGGGTGGTGCCGCGGACGTCGAGGCCGACGGCGATCTTGTCGCCGAAGCGCTCGATCACCCGCTGCGTCCACTCGGGATTCTCCAGCGCCGCGGTGCCCAGGTTTACCCGGGCGACGCCGAGCTCCAGGGCCTTTTCCAGGGACTCGTCGTCGCGCAGGCCGCCGGAGAGCTCGACCTTGATGTCCAGCCGGCCCACGACTTCGCGCAGCAGTTCGGCGTTGGAGCCTCGGCCGAAGGCGGCGTCGAGGTCAACGAGGTGGACCCATTCGGCGCCCTGTTCCTGCCAGTTGAGCGCGGCTTCCAGCGGCGTGCCGTAGCTGGTTTCGCTGCCGGCTTCGCCCTGGACCAGGCGCACGGCCTGGCCGTTGACGACGTCGACGGCGGGGAGCAGCTCGAGTACCGGCAGCGGGGTTTCGGTGGTCATCGTAGGGTCCTCACGGTGTTGGGGCGGCAGGTCGGGATAGGGAGCGTGCTTGCGGGCCGGTCAGTTTTCCGGCTGGGGCCAGTTTCCCGGCAGGGGTCAGTTTCCCGGCAGGGTCAAGAGCCAGGCGGCCAGCAGCGACATCCCGGCCAGGAAGTAGAAGACGATCTGGACCCACAGCGGGCTTTTCTGCTGGCGGAAGGACAAGGCGCCGCCGACCAGCAGGCCGGCGAGGCCCATCAGGACTAGGGACCACATCTAGGCGGTCTGTTCCGGGGTGCCGGCATGGCCGGTGCGGGCTTTGGCGCCGCCACGCAGGCTGTCGACCCAGTTGCGCAGCAGGCGCGCACCGGCGTCGCCGGACTTCTCCGGGTGGAACTGGGTGGCGCACAACGGGCCGTTTTCCACCGCCGCGATGAACGGGGCGCCGTGCTCGGACCAGGTAACGAGCGGGGCCGCCATGCGCGGCTGGATCACGTCGAAGTCCCAGTGCTGGACGCCGTAGGAGTGCACGAAGTAGAAGCGCTCGTTCTCGACGCCGGCGAAGAGCCGGGAGCCCTCCGGCACGGTGACCGTGTTCCAGCCCATGTGCGGCACGACCTCGGCCGGGAGGAGCTCGACCTTGCCGGGCCACTCCCCCATGCCTTCGGCGACGGTGCCGTGTTCCACGCCGGCTTCGAACAGGACCTGCAGCCCGACGCAGATCGCGAGCACGGGCCGGCCGCCGGCGACGCGGCGGCCGATCATGCGTACGGCGTCAACGGCCTTGAGCTCGTTCATGACGGTTTCGAAGGCACCGACGCCGGGGACAACGAGCCCGTCGGCGTTGAGCACGTCTTCGGGCTTGGAGCTGAGGATGACCTCGGCCCCGGCGCGTTCCAGGGCGCGGACGGCCGAGCGTACGTTGCCGGAACCGTAGTCGAGCACGGTGACGGTGGGCTTGCCCTCCGGCGAAGCCGGCTTCCTCTCGGCGTCGGGGTCGATGATGGCGCCGTCCCGGAGCACCTTGCCGGTCACAGTGCGCCCTTGGTGGAGGGAATGCCCTCGACGCGGGGATCCGGCTCCACGGCGGCCCGGAGCGCACGGGCGAAGGCCTTGAACTGGGCCTCGACGATGTGGTGCGGGTCCCGGCCGGCAGTGACATTCATGTGCAGGCAGATCCCGGCGTGCAGGGTGATGGCTTCGAAGACGTGCCGGGTCAGGGACCCGGTGAAGTGTCCGCCGATCAGGTGGTATTCCTGGCCGGCCGGTTCGCCGGCGTGTACCAGGTAGGGCCGGCCGGAGACGTCGACGACGGCCTGCGCGAGCGCCTCATCCAGCGGGACCGTGGCCTCGCCGAAGCGGCGGATGCCGGCCTTATTGCCCAGCGCCGTGCGGAGGACCTCGCCGAAGGTGATGGCGACGTCTTCGACGGTGTGGTGGACGTCGATGTGGGTGTCGCCCGTGGCCTTGACCGTCATGTCGATCAGCGAGTGCTTGCTCAGCGCGGTCAGCATGTGGTCGTAGAACGGTACCGAGGTGCTGATGTCCGAGACGCCGGTGCCGTCCAGGTTGATCTCGACCAGGACGGAGGATTCGCTGGTGGTCCGCTCCATGCGTGCGGTCCGGGCAGCGGCTGATCCGGTGTTGCTCATGTGGGTGTCCTTTGGATGTGGCGGGCGCCCGGCGAACGGGGCGGTGTGCGTGGGTCCTGGCTTAAGTCTAGGCGGACTGTACTTCGTGGCCGGTCAGGATCCGTTCCAGGGCTTCCAGAAACGCTGTGGTTTCCGTCTCAGTTCCGGCGGTCACGCGGAGGTGGCCGGGAATGCCGACGTCGCGGATGAGGACGCCGGCGTCGAGCAGACCCTGCCAGGTCTCGTGCGGGTTCTCGAGGCCGCCGAAGAAAACGTAGTTCGAATCCGAAGCGGCCGGCTTGAGGCCCATCCGGGTCAACTCCGTCACGATCCGGTCCCGCTGGCGCTTGATGTCCTCGACGTCGGCCATCAGCGCGACGCGGTGGTGCAGGGCGGCCAGCGCCGTCGCCTGGGTGATGGCGGAGAGGTGATACGGCAGCCGGACCAGCCGCAGGGCATCCGTCACCTCCGGCGCCGCCGCCATGTAGCCGAGCCGGGCGCCGGCCAGGGCGAAGGCCTTGCTCATGGTGCGTGAGACGATCAGCCGCTCCCGGCCGGGCAGCAACGCCAGGGCGCTGGGCGTCCCGTCGTGGGCGAACTCGTGGTAGGCCTCGTCGACGATGACGATGGTCTGGCTTGCTTCTCCGGCCTCGTAGACCGCCTCGACCACGTCAAGCCCCAGGCCTGTGCCGGTGGGGTTGTTCGGCGAACAGAGGAAGACGACATTGGGCTTCAGCTCCCGGACCTGGCGGGCCGCCGAGTCGGCGCTCAGCCCGTAGTCCTCGGCGCGTACACCGACGATGTATTCGGTGTCTGTGCCAGCGGCGAGCAGCGGGTACATCGAGTAAGTGGGAGGGAAGCCGAGCGCGGTCCGTCCCGGGCCACCGAAGGCTTGGAGGATTTGCTGCAGTACTTCGTTCGAACCATTTGCTGCCCAGATGTTCGTGGCATCCAGTCCGTGGCCGAGATACTCGGCGAGGGCTTCCCGCAGTTCGGTGAACTCGCGGTCCGGGTAGCGGTTCAGTCCCGCAGCGGCCTCCGTCACGGCTGCGGCGATGGCGGCGCGGACGTCCGCCGGGACTCCGTGGGTGTTTTCGTTGACGTTCAGCAGGATGGGGACATCCAGTTGGGGCGCACCGTAGGGGCGCAGTCCCCGCAGATTGGTCCGGAGGGGCAGTCGGTTGAGGCGCTCTAGCTGGTCAGTCACTTGCCCAGTTTAAGTGAGACCCGGCCCCGCCCCGAAACTGTGACCGCGAAGGGCCGCCCGGCGGCACCGATGGCCCGGCGCGCCACTCGCCCGGGTAGGGCTTACTTCGAGGGTACGTAGAGCTGCTGGCCGGGGAGGACGCGGGCGGCTCCGAGGTTGTTGAGCTGAACGATGTCGGCGACCACGTCACGGGGGTCGCGCTCCGGGGCGACGGCACCGGCGATGGCCCAGAGGGACTCCCCCGGCTGGACCGTGACGGTGACCGTCGGGGTGAGCGAGAGCTCCGCGGCCGAATCGGCGGCCTTGGCCGGAGCATTCAGGAAGCCGGACAGTGACAGGACGAGGACGGCCAACAGAACCAGCGGCAGCCCGAAGAAGACGAACCGGCCGCGGCGGGTCAGCCGCAGCCGAGCCTGCCGGGCTGGTGCCGCGGGTGCGGCCTCCATGGGGATGGAAACCAGCGAACCGGAAATAGCGCTTACTGCTGACATGAGCTGAGCCCTCCTGGACCTATCTGTGCCACTGGAAATACCTGTGCCGCCCGGCGTACTCCTCGTACCTGCCGCCAACCGGCCTAACCTTCAAACGCAAAACCTTGAATGCGAACCATCGAACCCGAAACTTCGAACACAGAACCGAAACCAGCGGACCGGACTACGGGTGAAGCTTCGAACACATATTCGAACTTTGCTGTTCCTGTTTTAGCACTTATGAACGAACATTGTCGAGACTCGCTAGAACAAATGTTTGAAAAACCTTGTTGGCTGGCCTACTTTTGAATCACAGGACAACCACTTGTGTTGATGAACATCAGTTGATCAGCGGGGTCTGACATTTTCAGCTCGGCAGGTCCCGGTAGCCACAGCGGCCGGGCGGAATGGAAAGGCATGGCGAACATGGCAGCACAAGCCGCCGGCGGGAGGGCTTCCCAGCGCAGCCCCCAAACCGGCCGGGCGCCGAAAAGCCTGACCGTCCGGCAGAAAAAGATCCTGGAGACCATCCAGCGTTCCGTGACGGACAACGGTTACCCGCCCTCGATGCGCGAGATCGGCGACACGGTCGGGCTCGCCAGCCTCTCCAGCGTCACCCACCAGCTCTCGCAACTGGAAAAGCTCGGCTACCTGCGGCGCGACCCCAAGCGGCCGCGCGCCATGGAAGTCCTCATGCCGCTGACACTGGATGAAGGCACGACCAGGATTTCCGGCGTGGAGAAGTCCAGCGGCCTGCGGGCTGTCGGCGGCCTCGCCGTCTCGGAGCTTGCCAGCGCCACGGACACGGCCATGGTGCCGTTCGTGGGCCGTATCGCCGCCGGCGGGCCGATCCTGGCCGACCAGGTGGTGGAGGACGTGATGCCCCTGCCGCGCCAACTGGTGGGCCACGGCGAACTGTTTATGCTCCGGGTGGCAGGCGATTCGATGATCGACGCCGCAATCTGCGACGGCGACTGGGTCGTCGTCCGACGTCAGAACGATGCCGTCAATGGGGATATCGTGGCCGCCCTGCTCGATGACGAGGCAACGGTCAAGACGTTCCGCCAGCGGGACGGCCACACCTGGCTGCTCCCGCAGAACACCCAGTACGAGCCGATCCTCGGCGACCATGCCGTCATTATGGGCAAGGTCGTCTCGGTGCTGCGCTCCCTGTAGCGCCCCTGCCACACCACTCTCCGGCCGGCCCATCTCCCGGCAGCTCGAAGGCCCCGTCCGCAGTTCCGGACGGGGCCTTCTGCGCTCCCGCCCGGTTCTTGGCACACTGACGGCGCGCCCGCCCGCGCGGTGCCGCGGTGACCCGGCAGTGCCGGTCCCGGGCGCGGAAAAAGCGGGCGGGAACGCAAGCGCCGGCCCACATACCCCCGGCCCGGCCACGGCCGGCGGCAGCCTGCGTGGCGGGCCGCTTCACCGGTTACGTGGCGGGCTGCTTGGCGGGGCTCTCCTTGGCGAGGCGTTCCAGGGCGGCCAAGGCCACCGAGGTGTCGGTAGTGGGCCAGAAGGGGGGCAGGGCGGCCCGCAGGAACGCTCCGTACCGTTCGGTGGACAGCCTGGAATCGAGGACCGCCACCACGCCCTTGTCCGACGTCGAACGGATCAGCCGGCCGGCGCCCTGGGCGAGGCGGATGGCCGCGTGGGTCGCCGAGACGCTCATGAAGCCGTTGCCGCCGGACTGGGCCACAGCCCGGGAGCGGGCGGTCATCAATGGATCGTCTGGCCGCGGGAACGGGATCCTGTCGATCACTACCAGGCGGCAGGAGTTCCCGGGCACGTCGACGCCCTGCCAGAGCGACATGGTGCCAAAGAGACAGGTGTCGGGCTCGTCGGCGAACTGCTTCACGAGCGCGGTCATGGTCGACTCGCCTTGGCAGAGAATGCTCAGGCCCAGCCGGGGACGCATCGCTTCGGCCGCCTCCTCGGCGGCGCGCCGGGAAGAGAAGAGACACAGGGCGCCGCCGCCGGAGGCACGGATCAGCTTCTCGAGCTCATCGAGGGCTTCCGGGGATGTTCCCCGGCCGGGCTTGGGCAGGTGCTTGGCAACGTAGAGGATGCCTTGCTTCGGATATTCGAAGGGCGAACCGACGTCGACGCCCGTCCAGCTGGGTGCGCCCGGGCCCACTAGGCCGAGCCCTCCGGCCGCCGGCTCGAAAGCCGAACCGATCGCCAGGGTTGCCGATGTCAGGACGACTGTATGGTCGGCGAACAGTCCCTCGCGGAGCCGACCGGCGACGCTGAGCGGGGCGATGTTGATCAGGGCCGGCGCGGAGTCATCGGGCTGCGAGTAGCCCTGTTGCGGGTCGAAGCTGCTGTTGCGGGAGAACCAGACCACTTCGCGGTTCTCCTTGGCGGCCAGGAGCCGTTCGCACAGTTCCAGGATCACCATCAGCCGGGACCGCGCAAGCTGCCGGCCGCCGTCGGCCGTGTTGGCGCTGTCCCCCTTTGAGTCGGAGAGCGCGGCGCGGCAGGCGTCGCGCAGCTGGTCCACGCAGTCGAGCTGTTCGCTGTTCAGTCCGTTCGGCATCAGGCCGCTGGGAACGCCCTCGATGGCGAGTTCAAGGTTGGACGCGGCGTTGTTGAGCGCATCCACCGTGATCCCGGTGTGCTTGCGGGCGCCGGAGGCGGCGGCGTGGACCATGGCCACGGAGAGCTGGCCGGACACGGCGCCCGTGACCCGGTCCTGCAGTTCGTGCGCCTCGTCCACCACCACGACGTCGTATTCGGGCAGCACGGCCAGGCCCTCGAAGGCGCTGACGGCCAGCATGGCGTGGTTGGTAACCACCACATCGGCGTCGGCTGCGTTCTGGCGGGCGAGTTCGCTGAAGCATTCGGCGGCGAGCGGGCACTTCTGCGCGCCCAGGCACTCCATGGAGGTAACGGAGACCTGCCGCCAGGCACGGTCGGTCACGCCCGGCATGAGCTCGTCGCGGTCCCCGGTCTGGGTGTCCTCGGCCCATTCGCGGAGCCGGACCACTTCCTTGCCGAGTTGCGAGGACGGGCCGCCCATCGCGGCTGCGAAGTGCGGCACCGAGGTGTCCTCGCCGAGGGAGAACAGTTGGCCCTCGGACGGTTCCTCGGAGGGGAAGCCGCCTTCGAGCTTATGGCGGCAGACATAGTTGGACCGGCCCTTGACCAGTGCGACCTTCACCGGCCGCTCCAGGGCCGGGGTGATGGTCTTGAGCAGCCGGGGCAGGTCCCTGCCGACAATCTGGGTCTGAAGTGCCAGGGTGGCGGTGGAGACAAGGGTGGGCTTGTCGCTGACCAGCGAGTGGGCGATCAGCGGAATCAGGTAGGCCAGGGATTTGCCGGTGCCGGTGCCGGCCTGGACCAGCAGGTGGTCGCCGGTCTCGATCGCTCGCGCCACCTGCCTTGCCATTTCGTGCTGGCCGTCGCGGCTCTGGCCGCCCATGCCGGCGACCGCCCGGTCGAGCAGTTCAACCACGAACTGCTCGCCGGACGGGCCGCTTTTAACCTTGGCTTTATCCGGGCCGCTTTGGGACGGCGCGCTTTCGGAAGGACCGGCCGCCCCCTCGGCCACCGCTGGTTCAGTCATTGCTGACGAAGGAATCCAGTTCGGCCGCGAGCCCCTCGCGCACCATCACCACGGCTCGGGTGCCGGTCTCCTCGTGGTCGAGGCTGATGATCTCGGCGTCGGTCTCGTGCAGCTTGCTGAGCAGGTCCCCGCGGTTGTACGGGATCATCAGTTCCATCTTGACGCTGGGCCGCGGAATGCCCTCACTAATGGCCTTGAGCAGCTCCGAGATGCCTTCCCCGGTGCGGGCCGAGACCACAACGTGGCGCGGTTCGCGCTGCTTGAGCCGTTCGATCACGAACGGGTCGGCGGCGTCGGCCTTGTTCAGGACGATGATTTCCGGCACCTTGCGGGCGTCGACTTCGCTGAACACCTTGCGGACGGCCGCAATCTGGCCTTCCGGATCTGGGTGGGAGACGTCGACGACGTGCAGGATCAGGTCCGAGTCGGCGACCTCCTCCAAGGTGGAGCGGAAGGCCTCCACCAGCTGGGTCGGCAGCGAGCGGACAAAGCCCACGGTGTCGGCGAGGGTGTACCCCAGGCCGTCCGAGGTTTCAGCCTTGCGGACCGTCGGGTCCAGGGTGGCGAACAGGGCGTTCTCCACCAGGACGCCGGCGTCGGTCAGGCGGTTCAGCAGCGAGGACTTACCGGCGTTGGTGTAGCCGGCGATCGCCACCGACGGCACGGCATTACGACGCCGGTTGGCCCGCTTCGTTTCCCGGGCCGGCTTCATCGCGGCGATTTCGCGCCGCAGCTTGGCCATCCGGGTGCGGATCCGGCGGCGGTCCAGCTCGATCTTGGTTTCACCGGGGCCGCGCGAACCCATGCCGGCTCCGGCGCCGCCCACCTGGCCACCGGCCTGGCGGGACATCGACTCACCCCAGCCGCGCAGGCGCGGGAGCAGGTATTCGAGCTGCGCCAGTTCCACCTGGGCCTTGCCCTCGCGGCTCTTGGCGTGCTGGGCGAAGATGTCCAGGATCAGGGCCGTGCGGTCGATGACTTTGACCTTGACGATGTCTTCCAGGCTGCGGCGCTGGGAGGGGGCGAGTTCGGCGTCGACCACCACCGTGTCGGCGCCGGTGGACATCACGATGTCCTTGAGCTCCTGGGCCTTGCCGGAGCCCAGGAAGGTGCCAGGGTCGGGCTTGGCGCGGCGCTGGACGAGCCCGTCGAGCACCTCGGAACCGGCCGTTTCCGCGAGGGCTGCCAGTTCGCGCAGGGAGTTCTCGGCATCGGCGAGGGTGCCTTCTGTCCAGAGCCCGGCAAGCACAACGCGCTCGAGGCGCAGCTGCCGGTATTCGACTTCGGTGACATCTTCGAGTTCCGTCGACAGGCCTGCGGTTCGGCGCAGCGCGTGGCGCTCCTCGAGGTCCTGTTGGTCGCCGTCGTAGCTGCTGTGTTCCTCATCCAGCCGCGAAATCGCCTGGGCCTTGCCGAACACCGCCCTGGACTCGCCGGGGTGCCCGGCGTCGGCGCTGCGTCCGGTCTTCGGGGCAGGGGCGTCTTTGGAGAGGATCCGGTCGATGACAGCCTGGATTTCCGCAGGGCTCATGTCCTGGGCGGCTGAATCGGGTCCGGTGTTGGGCTGACTGGTCATGGTCTCCTTTGAAGGGTCTACAACTTCAGAATAGTGCTGTTCGGTGTTTCGTGGCGCGGTATTCGCGCTGGGCTGACGACTATTGGTCATCCGTGCCTCCTGGGTTGCCTGGCGGCTGCGGCGCCGCTGGCCGGGCGGGGCTCCCTGGCAAAGCGCTAAACAAGGGAGCGGGGCGGTGGATATGGGAGGGGAATGGCGTCTGATGGCGCCGTGTGGCGGGGAGAAACGGTCCGTTCAGCACTGCGGCAACTGCTGCCGGGCACTGCTTTGGTTTAAAGCCCTTTGGCTTCAAGGCTTGACTCCAAGTGGTCTGGCGCCAGCGGGTGAGGCATTTGCATCACGGAGGGGGCGCACTGAGCGGAAGGTAACTACCTGCGTCGCTGCGGGGACGGGACATTCGACAACGAATCGAAGGCCCGTGCCGGTTACTTGAAGTTAAGGATCATGTTTTAAGATTAGCAGACCGTGCGGTAGCCACGGCGCGGCGGGGCTGTGCCGGTCGCCGGCGTGTCCGGGCCGGTTTCCCATACCGCCGGACCGCCAACTAATCTGGCCAGTTATGGAGTCTGCACACTATTTCAGCGCCCAGCCCGCCGGGCCGTTCACCCGCAAGCCACTGACCGTGGAGCTTGCCGGCGAGCAGCGGCAACTGCAGACGTCCTCGGGAATCTTCAGCCCGGATGGAATCGATAAAGGGACCGCCGTCCTGCTGGCGGACGTCCCGGCCCCGGCACCGCAGGGAAACCTGCTGGACATCGGCTGCGGCTGGGGGCCGATCGCGCTGACCATGGCCCTGAGGGCGCCCCATGCCCGGGTTTATGCGGTGGATGTCAATGAGCGCTGCGTGGCGCTGACGAATGAAAATGCAGCCCTGCTGGGGCTGGAGAATGTCACGGCCAGCGCACCCGGGGACGTCGACCCGGAACTGCGCTTCGACACGATCTGGTCCAACCCGCCCATCCGGATCGGCAAGGACGAACTCCACGCCCTGCTGCTGCTTTGGCTGCCGCGCCTTGCCCCGGGCGGGTCGGCCTGGCTGGTGGTCCAGAAGAACCTTGGTTCGGATTCGCTTCAGCGCTGGCTCACGGCGGAGCTCGACAGCAGCTTCAGCGTCACCCGCGAGAGCACGTCAAAATCCTTCCGGATCCTGCGGGTCAGGAAAGCGTCCCGCTAGCAACAATCACGGCCGGGCCGCTAAGCTCCACGTGCTCGTGGCCGTCCGCGGCGAGGAAGAATTTCACGCCGACGACGCCGCCGGGAACCGCAACGTTCCAGGTGTCCGGGGCGCCCTGGCCGGCCCAGTGCCGGATCGCGACGGCGGCGGCGCAGGCGCCGGTCCCGCAGGACAGGGTCTCCCCCACTCCCCTTTCGTGCACGCGCATGGTGATGGTCCCGACACCGTCGTGAACGAGCGGCTCGGACGGCACGACGAACTCAACGTTGGTCCCGTGCGGCGGCACCGGGTCGACGCGGGGTGCCCTGAAGAGGTCCGTGGCGTCGAGTTCCGCGAGTTCCGCCAGCGCGACCACGGTGTGCGGGTTCCCCATGCTGACGGACAGCGCGGGCCTGGCGACTTCCAGACCGTCGGCGCTGACCAGCGAATCCATGGCCCGCGCGGTTGCTTCTCCCGGGAAGATGAACTCCCAGGGGCCCATGTCCACGGCGTAGCCGGCCGCCGTCCGGACCACGGTCTTCACACCGCCGCGGGTTCCGATGGTGAGCGACTCGCCGGCCGGCAGGTCGACCAGCCCCTCGTTGATGAGGAAGTGGACGAAGACGCGGACGCCGTTGCCGCACATTTCCGACAGCGAGCCGTCACCGTTGCGGTAGTCCATGAACCATTCGGCCCCGGGGTGGTCGGCAAGCAACTCCCGGCCTTCGGCGAGCAGCCGAGAGGGAACGGCGCGGATGAGTCCGTCGCCACCGATGCCGCGGTGGCGGTCGCAGAGGGCGGCGACCTGCTCCGGGGTGACGGAGAGGGCACCGTTGGGGTCCGCGATCAGGACGAAGTCGTTGCCGGTTCCGTGGCCCTTCGAGAACTTCAGGCCGCCGAGCGCGGCAGTGCCTGAAGCAGCATGGTGGTCAGCGGCCGTGGCAAGGGTTTCGTCCATGCTCCAAGGGTACCGTTCCGGCCAGGCCGGGACGGAACCGTGACACCAGCCACCCCGTCAAAAGCCGCAGCGCCGGGATCCGTAGCGATGGATCTTTGGCGGTGGCTTCAGCGGGAGATCTTCAGCGGGAGATCTTCAGCGGGAGAGCGCAGCGGCCTTCCCCAGCAGTCCGGGGTCCTGCCAGTCAAGCCAGTTGATCCGGGGGTCGGCGCGGAACCAGGTGAGCTGGCGCCGGGCGAACTGCCGGGTCGCGACAATGGTCTCTTCGGCGGCCTGCTCCTGGTCCGCCGCGCCGTCGACGACTTTCAGGAACTGCGCGTAGCCCAGGGCCCGCGAGGCGGTCTTGCCGCGGCGCAGCCCTTCGGCGTCGAGGCGCCGGACCTCCGCCAGCAGCCCCTGCTGCACCATCGCGTGAACCCGGGCGGCTAGGCGTGCCCGCAGCTGTTCGCGGTCCACCTGGAGCCCGATCTGCACGGCCGGCTGGAAGTACTCGCGGGTGGGCATGAAGGAGCTGAAGGGCCGCCCGGTCAGTTCGAAGACCTCCAGTGCCCGGATGACGCGGCGGGCATCACCCAGCCGCCCGGCCGAGACCGGATCCACGAGTTCCAGCCGGGTACGCAGCGGCGCGAGGCCGGCCGCTGCCTCCTCCGCTTCCAGGCGGCGCCGGATGGCGGGGTCGGTTCCGGGGAATTCGAGCACGTCCAGGGCGGCGCGGACGTATAAGCCTGAGCCGCCGGCGAGGATGGCCCGTTTGCCCCGGGCGTGGATGTCCGCAATCACGGCCCTCGCCTGCTGCTGGAAGTCCGAGACACTGGCCTCCTCGGTCACGTCGAGGATGTCCAGGAGGTGGTGCGGCACTCCCCGGCGTTCGGCGGCGGTGATCTTGGCCGTACCGATGTCCATTCCGCGGTAGAACTGCATGGCGTCGGCGTTGACGACCTCGCCGTCGAGGGCCAGTGCCAGCGAGACAGCCAGATCCGACTTTCCGGAGCCGGTGGGCCCGACGACGGCGATGACCGGCGGTGTCGGTTCCGCGGCGCCGGAGTTTCCCGGTGCCGCGGAATCGTCGGGGGCGCCGGCAGGGTCGGGGCCGTCGTAAGGGGCGGGGGCGGGCACGGGGTTAGCGGCCGCGGACCGGGAGGCTCGGCATGCCCAGCGAAACGCCGGATGCGCCTCCCGAGCCGCTGCCGGCGGCCGGAGCGCCGCAGGAATCGGCCTGGGACCGGTCCCAGGCGTCGCCGGCGCGTGAGCGGCGCAGGCTGTAGTCGTCTGCAGTGGCCGGGTCGGCGACGAGGTGGAACGCCGCGGCCTCGGTGATTGTCACCGTGACGAGGTCTCCGGGGCGGGGTGCTTCGGCGCCGTCCGGTACGGAGAAGTGCACTAGGCGCTGGTCCTGGGCGCGGCCGGAGAGGCGGTGGGTTTCCCCGGCCTTTCGGCCCGACTGCGCAGTCACCATGACCTCGACGCGGCGGCCCAGCTGGCGGGCGTTCTCCTCGGCGGCGATCCGGTCCTGCAGGGCGGTGAGCCGTTCGAAGCGTTCCTGGACCACGGCCTTGGGCAGCTGGTCCGGGAGTTCCGCGGCAGGCGTGCCGGGCCGCTTGGAGTACTGGAAGGTGAAGGCGGTGGCGAAGCGGGACTTCTCCACGACGTCGAGCGTGGCCTGGAAGTCCTCCTCGGTTTCACCGGGGAACCCGACGATGATGTCGGTGGAGATGGCGGCATGCGGGATCTTCTCCCGGACCTTGTCCAGGATGCCGAGGAACTTGGTGGAACGGTAGGACCGCTTCATCTCCCGGAGCACCTTGTCCGAGCCGGACTGCAGCGGCATGTGCAGTTGCGGCATGACATTGGGGGTCTCGGCCATGGCGTCGATGACGTCGTCGGTGAAGGCGGCCGGGTGCGGGCTGGTGAACCGGACGCGCTCCAGCCCGGAGATCTCGCCGCAGGCGCGCAGCAGCTTGGAGAACGCCTGCCGGTCGCCGAACTCAACGCCGTAGGAGTTCACGTTCTGGCCCAGCAGTGTGACTTCGATGGCGCCGTCGTCGACGAGGGCCTGGATTTCGGCGAGGATGTCGCCGGGCCGGCGGTCCTTTTCCTTGCCGCGCAGCGCGGGGACGATGCAGAAGGTGCAGGTGTTGTTGCAGCCGACCGAGATGGAGACCCAGCCGGAATAGACGGAGTCACGCTTGGTGGGCAGCGTCGAGGGGAACACATCGAGCGATTCCAGGATTTCCAGCTGCGCCTCGTCATTGTGGCGTGCGCGGTCCAGCAGGGCGGGCAAGGCGCCGACGTTGTGCGTTCCGAAGACGGCGTCGACCCAGGGCGCCTTCTTGAGGATGGTTTCGCGGTCCTTCTGCGCCAGGCAGCCGCCAACGGCGATCTGCATGCCTGGGTTGGCTTCCTTGACCGGGCGGAGGATGCCGAGGTTGCCGTAGAGCTTGTTGTCG
The DNA here is from genome assembly GCF_056393885.1 of Arthrobacter sp. 10T44. Lineage (NCBI taxonomy): Bacteria > Bacillati > Actinomycetota > Actinomycetes > Micrococcales > Micrococcaceae > Arthrobacter > Arthrobacter sp. 10T44. The sequence goes on from NZ_JBFTGT010000012.1 coordinate 60,214, forward strand.
GCGTTTTCCCGCACCGCGCAGGTGTTGAAGACGACGACGTCGGCCAGTTCGCCTTCGGAGCGGACGTAACCGGCGGCTTCGAGCATTCCGGACATCCGCTCGGAGTCGTGCACGTTCATCTGGCAGCCGAAGGTCCGCACCTGGTAGGTGCGGGCCGGGGCAGTCTCATCCGGATAAGGGGCTCCGCCGGCGGCGGGGGAAGGAATGGTCAAACTCACCTGTTAAGGGTACCGGTTCGGCGTGGCCGTATTCGCGGATGCCTCGTTTCGATGCCGCGAAGGGCCTCGCATCAGGCACCGCCGTCCTGCTCTTTGAGGCCAGCGTCCAGGACCTCCCCCACGATCCGGAAGGCCTGCGACGGCTGGTAGCCCTTTCGCGCGAGCATGGAGGCCAGCCGACGCACCGTTTTGTCCCGCTCGGCACGGTCTTCCAGTCCCCTCGCGTTGCGCAGCTTGCGTTCCACGAGTTCCCGCGCCGCGGTTTCCTCGTCCTCGTCACTGAGCTGTTCGAGGGCGCCGGCAGCGGTCTCCTCGTCGATGCCCTTCTCAGCCAGCTCCCGGCGCAGGGCGCCCTTGGCCAGCTTCCGCGTCTGGGACCTGCTCCGCACCCACATATCGGCGAACTCGGCGTCGTCGATGAGGCCGACCTCTTCGAAGCGGTCAAGGACGGCCTCGGCCACGTCGTCCGGGATGTTGCGCTCGGCCAGCTTGCGGGAAAGCTGCAGCCGGCTCTTGGGCGAGTTGGTCAGCTGCCGCAGCACGACGGCGCGTGCCACGGCGGCGGGATCAGCGTCGGCATCCTGCTCGGGCGCCGGCTGCACGGTCCGGTGCGGGTCGCCGGGGCCGTCAACGACGCCGGGGCCAGGATTCCGGGAAGAGAATCCTGACCCCTTACGGCGTCGTGCGGCGGAGGCCCGGCTGTTAGAAGCCGTCAACGGCCTTCAGCTTCGGTGATTCCTCCGGGTCGGCGGCCTTGACGCCGACGCCGAGCTTTTCCTTGATCAGGCGCTCGAGTTCGGCGGCGAGTTCCGGGTTGTCCCGCAGGAATCGCCGGGAGTTCTCCATGCCCTGGCCCAGCTGGTCCCCGTCGTAGGTGAACCACGAGCCGGACTTCTTGATCAGGCCGTGCTCGACACCCATATCGATGATGCCGCCCTCGCGGGAGATGCCCTGGCCGTAGATGATATCGAATTCGGCGATCTTGAAGGGCGGAGCCATCTTGTTCTTGACGATCTTCGCCTTGGTCCGGTTGCCGACAGAGTCCGCGCCCTCCTTGAGGGTCTGGATGCGGCGGACGTCGATGCGGATCGAGGCGTAGAACTTCAGCGCCTTACCGCCGGTGGTGGTTTCCGGGGAGCCGAAGAACACGCCGATCTTCTCGCGCAGCTGGTTGATGAAGATTGCCGTGGTCTTGGTCTGGCTCAACCGGCCGGTGATCTTACGCAGCGCCTGGCTCATCAGCCGCGCCTGCAGGCCGACGTGGCTGTCGCCCATGTCGCCTTCGATTTCGGCGCGGGGTACCAGAGCGGCGACGGAGTCGATGACGATCACGTCCAGCGAGCCGGAGCCGATCAGCATGTCCATGATTTCAAGCGCCTGCTCACCCGTGTCCGGCTGGGAGACGAGCAGCGCGTCGGTGTCCACACCGAGCTTGGCGGCGTATTCCGGGTCGAGGGCGTGCTCGGCGTCGATGAATGCGGCGATGCCGCCCTGGCGCTGGGCGTTGGCCACGGCGTGCAGCGCGACGGTGGTCTTACCGGAGGACTCAGGGCCGTAAATCTCGACGACGCGGCCGCGGGGCAGGCCGCCGATTCCGAGGGCCACGTCCAGTGCGATGGAGCCGGTGGGGATGACCTCGATGGGTGCGCGGACTTCGTCGCCCAGGCGCATGACGGAGCCCTTGCCGAACTGCTTGTCAATCTGGGCTAGCGCTGCGTCGAGCGCCTTCTGGCGATCCGGGGCTGCGGCCATGATTCACACCTCTAATACTTTCTCGCTGGAGAGTGGCCGTCGCGGCCGTTGTTATGTCATCCCTGACGCTAGTGGCAGCCACTGACAAAGTTGCCGCCGCCGTCGCGTATGTGGATAACGCTCTGAAAAAAGCATAGCCCGACCCGAACAGATATTCGAACAATCGCAGCGGCGTGTCAGTCGTCCGATGCCCGACGACCGGTGCCGGACCGGTGCCGGCGCGGCGCCGGGGAGGGCCCGGTCAGCGCGGCTTAACGTCGCGGCCGAGCCGCCGTTCGGCGGGCACATCCTGGACATCGCAGAGCGCCAGCCAGACCTGTTTGGGCGGTACGCCCGCGCTCAGCGCCTGGTCCGCGGTGCGTCCGCCCACACCCGCCAGCACCAGGGAGCTGCTGAGGACCCGGGAATATCCCGCCCCGAACTCGTCGTCCATAAGCCGCCAGAAGTCGCTGATTCTCACCGATAAAGTCTCTCACGGGCGCGGACCCTAGAATGGTTGCTATGAGCAACCCAAGCGACGCCGCCCCGGATCCGGCGCCAATTTCCGGGACCGGCGAACCCGCCGCGGAGGAGGCGCTGGCCGCCGTCGAGCGCCAGTTGAGCCTGCTGTGGCGGCGTGCCCGTTCCATGTCGCAGCAGCTCTCCCGCCAAGTCCATCCCGAGATGGAGCCTGCGGCGTACGGGCTGCTGTCGGTCCTTCGGACCAAGGGCCCCATCCGGCTGACCGAACTGGCCTCCTGCATCGGCGTCGGCAAGCCCTCGGTGAGCCGCCAGGTCGCCTTCCTGGAAGGCCTCGGCCTGGTATCAAAGGAAGCCGACCCGCTGGACGGCCGCGCCCAGGCCATCAGCCTGACGGCCAAGGGCGAGGAGAAGATGCACCTGGTCCAGGATGCGCGCCGCGAGGTCTTCCGCGAACGGCTGGCAGAGTGGCCGGCCGGGGAACTGGAAGCCTTCGCCGGCTACATGGCGAAGCTCAACGCCACCTACGAACGCGACGGCTTCCCGCGCGACGAAGGCCTCTAAGCCGCTCCGGCGAAGGAGCACCGGCCAGAACATATGGCTCCAGGACACGGAAAAGGTCCCCGGCACACCGCCGGGGACCTTCCTTTGGATCGAATGGAGTGGGGCTAGCGGGCCCCGGAGAGCAGGCCTGTGGCCAGCTCGTCGTTCAGCTCGGTGTTGAGTTCACGGTCCAGGTCACGGCCGTAGCGCTGCGCAAATTCCTGGGGCACGGTGTCCGGTACCGCTACGCCCTCGGCCACGGCGACGCGGTCGCTGACTTCGCGGAGCATGCTGGACAACGGGACGTCGAGGGCCGAGCAGATCGAGGAGAGCAGCTCCGAGGAGGCTTCCTTCTGGCCGCGTTCCACTTCACTCAGGTAGCCCAGGGATACACGGGCACTGTGCGAGACTTCGCGGAGGGTACGGCCTTGGCGTTGGCGGACATCGCGCAGGACATCACCGATTTCGTGACGAAGTACAACCATCTTGCGCTCCTTCTGTTCGCTCTTTGCCTGATCGGCGAGGCCCACATCCTTCCAGCGGACAACGCCGTTTACGGATACGGGCTGCTTTACCATCTGTATCGCCTTGCTCCCTCGTATGTGTTGTTCGCGGTTTAGTGCGAACGTTGTGATGATTTCATCCTAGGCGCCACCCTTATTCGGGGGCGACACAATGTAACAACTATTCGGAATCAACTTTTGTTCCCGGCAACTTTACCCGCGGTAGCTTGCCGGCGATAGGGCTTCGAGCAGGCGCTCCAGGGCGGCGCCGCACGCCAGCGCCCGGATCTCCTGGCGGCTCCCCTCGAAGTGGTACGCGAACGACGTCGCGCCTTCTGCCGTGGCGAGTCCGATGAAAACGGTTCCCACATCCTTGCCGTCGTGCGCCTCCGGGCCCGCCACCCCGGTGGTGGCCACGGCGACGTCGGTACCGCACGCGGTGCGCGCACCGGCGGCCATCGCCGCGGCAACCTGACCGTCCACCGACCCGGCGGCGTCGAGGAGTTCGCGGGACACGCCCAGGATGCTGGCCTTGACCGAGTTCGCATAGGCGACCACACCGCCCTGCAGCATGCCGGACGCACCGGGGGTATCGGCCAGCACGGCGGCCACCATTCCGGCGGTGAGCGACTCAGCCGTGGCCACGGTCAGCCCGCGCTCAATGGCGCGGGCCACAGCCTGCTCGGCGAGCCGGTGCAGATTCGGGTGCAGCCCCGGGTGGGCGTTCGGCTGCGGATTGCTCATGGCGTCCCCTCCTGGACCTGCTGCTTTTTGGCCCGGATGCCGCTGGCGCGCAGCTTGAGGGCTTCAACGACATATTCGGCGCCGGTCCAGACCGTGATCGCCAGGGCGGCCATCATGACCGCGAAGGCCAAGAATCCCAGCCACGGCGCAATCGAGGCCAGCGGCATCACGTACAGGAAGATCGCCGCGGTCTGCACGACGGTCTTGAGCTTGCCGCCGCGGGATGCCGGGATCACGCCGTAGCGGATCACGAAGAAGCGCAGCGCCGTGACCCCCCACTCGCGGACGAGGATCAGGACCGTGACCCACCAGGGCAGTTCGCCGAGCAGGGAAAGCATCACCAGGGCCGAGCCGATCAGCAATTTGTCCGCGATCGGGTCCGCGATCTTGCCGAAGTCGGTGATTAGCCCGCGGCTGCGCGCGATGTCGCCGTCGAGCTTGTCAGTGTAGATCGCCACCGCGAAGACGACGACCGCGGCCCAGCGCCACGCGCCGTTCTGCGCGTCCAGGCCCGGGGCATCGGCGAGGAGGAACCAGACGAAAAACGGCACCAGCGCGATCCGCAGCATCGTGAGGATGTTGGGCAGGTTCCAGATCCGCGGGGCGGACCCGGCGTTGGTTTCGGCGCTAGTCACCTTCCTAGGCTACCGTCTCGCCGCCGGCTACCGTCCGGTCAGCGACCAGGCGTCCTCGGAACCCTCGTCGTCGTCGCCGGGGCCGTCGGCGCCGTCGTAGTAGTCGACGCTCTGGGTGCGGTTGTCCAGGTCGGCGGCCACCAGGTCCTCCGCGTAGCCGCCCTGGGCGATGTTGGCGTTCGCGTTCTCGCTCAGCGCGGCCGTCTGCGAATCGGTGGCGACCGGGCCGTCCTGGCCCTTCATGGCGGCCAGGACCGCGGCAAGGTCGTCCGGCTTGACCAGGACGTCGCGGGCCTTGGAGCCCTCTGAGGGGCCCACCACTCCCCTGGACTCCAGCAGGTCCATCAGGCGGCCGGCCTTGGCGAAGCCGACCCGGAGCTTGCGCTGCAGCATCGACGTCGAGCCGAACTGCGTGGTAACGACGAGCTCGGTGGCCTGCAGCAGGACCTCGAGGTCGTCTCCGATGTCGTCGTCGATCTGCTTCTTCTGCGCCTCGGGGGCAACGTCGTCCCGGTAGACGGCCTTGAGCTGGCCCTTGACGTGTTCGACGACCTTATGGATTTCGGACTCGGTCACCCAGGCGCCCTGCACGCGCATCGCCTTGGAGGCACCCATCGGCAGGAAGAGCGCGTCGCCCTGGCCGATCAGCTTCTCGGCGCCGGGCTGGTCCAGGACCACGCGGGAGTCGGTCACGGAGGAGGTGGCGAAGGCCATGCGGGACGGGACGTTGGCCTTGATCAGGCCGGTGACGACGTCGACGGAGGGCCGCTGCGTGGCGAGCACCAGGTGGATGCCGGCGGCGCGGGCGAGCTGGGTGATGCGGACGATGGAGTCTTCGACGTCGCGCGGGGCCACCATCATGAGGTCGGCGAGTTCGTCCACGATCACCAGCAGGTACGGGTACGGGCGGATGACGCGCTTGGAGCCCTCCGGCGGGTGCACCTTTCCGGCCCGGACCGCTTTGTTGAAGTCGTCGATGTGCTTGAAGCCGTAGTTGGCGAGGTCGTCGTAGCGGGCGTCCATTTCTCGGACCACCCATTGCAGCGCCTCGGCTGCCTTCTTGGGGTTGGTGATGATCGGGGTGATCAGGTGCGGGACGCCCTCGTAGGCGGTCAGCTCCACCCGCTTGGGGTCCACCATGACCATGCGGACCTCGTCCGGGGTGGCGCGCATCAGGATCGAGGTGATCATCGAGTTCACGAACGAGGACTTACCGGCACCGGTGGCGCCGGCCACGAGCAGGTGCGGCATCTTCGCGAGGTTGGCGACGACGTAGCCGCCCTCGACGTCCTTGCCGACGCCCATGACCATGGGGTGGTCCGTCCGGCGCGCGTTCTGGCTGCGCAGCACATCGCCGAGCGACACCGTCTCGCGGTCCGTGTTGGGGATCTCGATGCCGATGGCCGACTTGCCCGGGATGGGGCTCAGGATGCGCACGTCCGAGCTCGCGACGGCGTAGGAGATGTTCTTGGACAGGGCGGTGACGCGTTCCACCTTGGTGCCCGGGGACAGTTCGATTTCGTAGCGGGTCACGGTGGGTCCGCGGCTGAATCCGGTGACCTGGGCATCGACGTTGAACTGGGTGAGCGTCTCGGTCAGCGAGGCGACGATCGCGTCGTTGGCCTCGGTGCGTTCCTTGGGGATGGAGCCGGGGGTGAGCATGTCCGACGCCGGCAGCGTGTAGGTGACGTCGCCGGCGAGCGAGAGCTGTTCGGTGCGCTGCGGGATCGGGGTGGGCGGCGGCGCCGGGGCAACCGGGTTCGCGGGGACCTTGGGAGCGGCGGCGCCGGCGTTCGGGGAGGGGTTCAGGGATCCGGCGGCGACCATGCCGGGGGTGACGAGCGGGATCGCCTCGGTGGCGTTCTCCGCCGCGGCGCCGGCCGCGGTGCTGCCAAGGCCCTGGGCCGCCTTGATCTTTTCGACGGCGATTTCGGCCTGTGTGGGCCGCCGGACGCCGGGCGCCACGGCCTTGGCGGCCTTGCCGCCTGCCTTTGTGCCGGCGGCGCCTGCGGTCGTTTCGTCGTCGTCGACGACGGCGTGTTCGAAGGCTTCGTCGCCGACGTAGCCTTCCAGCCGGGCGTCGCCGTCGTCGTCCTTGCCGAACAGGCGCTTGCGCTTCTTCTTGGGTGCGGGGGCGTCGTTCTCGTACAGGTAGCTGCGGTCGTGGGCGTCGTTCCCAGCTTCGTCCGGGTAGTCCTGCAGGTCGATGCCCATCAGGTGCTCGTAGGCGCCGCGCAGCCGGGACGGGATGGCGCCGAAAGGTGTGGCCGTGACGATGAGCAGCGAGGTGAAGGCCAGCAGGCTGTAGAGCGCGACCGGCACGGCGGCGTGGATGGTCGCCAGTGGGGCGGCGGCGAGGTAGCCCAGCATGCCGCCTGCGCGGCGGAGCCCGTCGAAGCCGTCGGCGACGGTCGGCTGGCCGCCGATGATGTGCGCCAGGCCGCTGCCGGCGAAGGTCATGATGAGGAAGCCGATGCCGATCCGGTTGTTGCCGCGGCCGTCGACCGGCTGGCGAAACAGCCGGAAGGCGCAGACGAAGAGCATCAGCGGCAGCAGCAGGGACATCCAGCCGAAGGTGCCGTTGACGACTCCGAAGACCAGGTCCGGGAGCCAGCCTTGGAAGCCCCACCAGGCGAAGGTGGCAATGAAGACGCCGAGCGCGAGGTTGAACAGGGCGGCGCCGTCGCGGCGGTCGGCCGGGTCGAGGTCGCTGACATCGTGGCCGATCCGGCGGATACCGGCGCCCACCACATGGCCTACCCCCAGCCAGGCCCCGGCCACAATCCGCACCAGCCATGGCTGCCGCGGTTCGACGGCGGCAAGCTGCCGGGTGCGCGCGGTTCCCTGCGGACGGCTGGTCTTGGACGCAGCTGCGCCCGAGCCCCGGCCCGCAGAGCCGCCGGTGGTGCTCTTTGAATTGCCGCGTGAGTTGCCGCTGGAGTTGCCTCTAGGCGCGGAGGAGGTGCGTGTCGCCATACCCGCAACGGTACCCGACGCCGGGCGGAAAACCGCGGATTTCCGGGGCAGGCGGGGATCATGTTGAACCGCCCGGGCGGCTGGTTTCCCCGCCGCCACCGCGCCCAAGGGGCTTCCTGGCAACGGAAACGGCCCTCCCCGGCGGCGCCGCCGGGAAGGCGGTGCCGGCGGGGAGGGCCGTTTCGGTGCAGCTCGTGGGCTGTGCTCGTTGCCTGGCTGTGCTTTTGCCGGGCCGTGCGCGGGCCTACGCCTCCAGGACCACCGGGATGATCATGGGCTTGCGGCGCAGCTTGCGGTTGACCCAGGTACCGACGACGCGGCGGACAACCTGCTGGAGCTGCTGCGAGGTGTGATCCCGGTTCTGCACGGCTTCCTCGAGTGCGGCGTTGATCTTAGGGATGATCTCATCGAAAACGGAATCGTCCTCGGCCACGCCGCGGGCGTGGATCTCCGGCCCGGAGACCACCTTGCCGGTGGCACGGTGGATGACCGTGATGATCGAGATGAAGCCCTCGTCGCCCAGGGTCTGGCGGTCCTTGAGGTCCGCTTCGGTGACTTCGCCGACGCTGGAGCCGTCAACGTAGACAAAGCCGACCTCGACCTGGCCGACGACGTCGGCCTGGTGGTCGCGGAGGTCGATGACGGTGCCGTTGTCCGCCAGCAGGATGCTCTCCTCCGGGACGCCCGACTCGAGGGCGATCTTTCCGTTGGCGATCAGGTGGCGCGTCTCGCCGTGCACCGGCATCGCGTTGAGCGGCTCAAGGATGTTGTAGCAGTAAAGAAGCTCGCCCGCGGCCGCGTGGCCGGAGACGTGGACCTTGGCGTTGCCCTTGTGGATGACATCCGCGCCGAGCTTGAGCAAGCCGTTGATGATGCGGAAGACGGCGTTTTCGTTGCCCGGGATGAGGCTGGACGCGAGGATCACGGTGTCGCCTTGGCCGACGATGACGCGGTGGTCGCCGTTCGCCATGCGGGACAGCGCCGCCATCGGCTCGCCCTGGGAGCCGGTGGACATCAGGACCACGCGGTTATCCGGCAGGTTGTCGATGTTCTTGATGTCGACGAGGATGCCCGCCGGCACCTCGAGGTAGCCGAGCTTGGCGGCGATGGCCATGTTGCGGACCATGGAGCGGCCGACGAAGGCCACCTTGCGGTTGTGGTTCGCGGCGGCGTCGAGGACCTGCTGGACGCGGTGCACGTGCGAGGAGAACGACGCCACGATGATGCGCTTGGACGCCTGGCCGAAGAGCCGGTCCAGCGTGGGGCCGATTTCCTTTTCCGCGGTGGTGAAGCCGGGGACGTCGGCGTTCGTGGAGTCGGACATGAACAGATCCACGCCTTCTTCGCCGAGCTTGGCGAAGTGGCGCAGGTCGGTGATCCGGCCGTCGAGGGGAAGCTGGTCCATCTTGAAGTCGCCGGTGTGCAGCACGGTGCCGCCGGAGGTGCGCAGGAAGACGGCGAGGGCGTCCGGGATCGAGTGGTTGACGGCTACGAATTCGCACTCGAAGGGGCCGAGCTTCTGGATCTGGCCCTCACTCACGATCTGGGTGTTCGGCTTGATCCGGTGTTCCAGGAGCTTCGCCTCGATCAGGGCCAGCGTCAACTGCGAGCCGACGATGGGGATGTCGTTGCGCAGGCGCAGCAGGTACGGGACGGCACCAATGTGGTCCTCGTGGCCGTGCGTGAGGATGACGGCGACGATGTCGTCCATGCGGTTCTCGATGTAGGAGAAATCGGGCAGGATCAGGTCAACGCCGGGCTGGGTCTCTTCCGGGAAGAGGACGCCGCAGTCAACGATGAGCAGCTTGCCGTCGATTTCGAAGACAGTCATGTTGCGGCCAATCTCCCCGAGGCCGCCAAGCGGAACGATCCGCAGGGTGTTCTTGGGCAGTTTCGGCGGCGTGACGAGGCCGGGAAGGGCGGTTTGGGTCATAGTGCACTACTTTCCAGGCGGAGCAGGAGGGATCTTCTGTTCGATCAGGCAGGGCCGGATCAGGAGAAGACGAGTCCTGCTTCCGCCAAGTCCTCGCGGATCGTTTCGATCTCGGCTTCGCCCGGCTCCACGAGGGGCAAACGGACAACCGAGTTGGGCAGGACTCCCTGCCACTTAAGAACTTGCTTCGCAGCAACAGCACCCTGGATATGGGTCATCACTGCACGGACCACTGGGTCCAGTTCGAAATGTATGGTGCGGGCGGTGGCAAAATCGCCTGCAAGTGCGGCATCGATCATCGCACGGAACTGCTTGGTGGCCACGTGCGCCGAGACGCTGACCAGCCCGACGGCGCCGGCCGCCATCCACGGCAGGGTCAGCCCGTCGTCTCCGGAGTAGACATCCAGTTCGGTGTTCGCCATCACGCGCGTGACCGCGGCGAAGTCGGCCTTGGCGTCCTTGAGGGCGATGACGCGGGGGTGGTCCGCGAGCCGGATCATGGTCTCGGGCAGGATCGGCACACCGGCACGGCCCGGGATGTCGTAGACCATGACGGGCAGGTCCGCGGCGTCGGCGACGGCCTCGATGTGGGCCTGGATCCCGGCCTGGCTCGGCTTGTTGTAGTAGGGGGTGACGATCAGCTGGCCGTGCGCGCCGGCCTTGGCGGCCCGCTTGGCCATCTCGATCGAGTGCGAGGTGTGGTTGGTGCCGGTGCCGGCGATGACCTTGGCCCGGTCCCCCACGGCCTCGACGATGACGCGGAACAGCTTTTCCTTTTCGTCATCTTCCAGCGTCGAGGTTTCACCCGTGGTGCCGGAGATTACGAGGGCGTCGTTGCCGTCGTCGACGAGCTTGTTGGCCAGCTCTGCGGACTGCTGATAGTCGACCTCACCGTCGTTGGTGAACGGAGTGACCATGGCGGTCACAAGGGTTCCAAACGTGTAAGAGCGAATGTCAGAGTCAGCCATAGGAAAAACGTTACCTTGTCCGTGGCTTGTTAGGACAATGGCGACGGAGTGATGCGCGTCAAATTCAGCCCTCCCGCGCCGCGTCTGCCGGGGTTCCGGGACGCCCCGGGGGAACGGCGCAGTAGCGGCTCACAGCCTCCTCGCGCAACGCCTCAGCCCAGGCCGAGAGCCGCTGCGCGGCACGGACATAGTGGAACAGCTCCGTAGGGGTGAGCGCCTCGAGGTCGGTCTCGGCGAGCCGGCGGGCCAGTTCGGCGCCGGGCGCCTGGGCGGACAGGGCCGTCCCTTCACGGTGCCACTGGACGTCTTCGGCGGCCTCCCCCGCGACCAGGCGCCGGAAGAGGAAATCCACCACACCCGGGCTCATGGCCTTGAGGACGCCGGTGGTATCTACGGCGCCAGCTGCCTTGAGAGGAGCGGCAGTCTGATGGAAACCGGCCGTTTGGTGGAAACCGGCTGTCTGGTGGAATGCGGCCGTCTGGCGGACTTCGGGGCCCGGCTCTGATGCATTGTTCATGCTGGCCATGTTATTCGAACATATATTCGAATACAAGGACTGCTTTGCCGCTGTACCCGAACAGCCACCCCTGCCGGCGCAGCCCCGGCGACGGGCCGGGGCCGGCGGTACATGAGACGATCAGAAGATGACCTCGCGCGGTATGGCTACGACTTCAAGGACCGCCAGTGCCAAGGCGGCGGCGCCCCGGCTTACCGGCGTCGACGCAGCCCGGGGGCTGGCGCTGCTGGGCATGATGGCGACCCACGTGCTCCCCACCTTCGAAACCGATCCGCAGCTCACCCCGACCTTGGTCGGCCTCACGTTCTCCGGCCGCGCGGCCGCACTCTTTGCCGTGCTCGCGGGGATCGGCCTGGCGCTGTCCACCGGAAAGGAGCGCCCGCTGGAGGGCGCGGAGTTATGGGCGGCCCGCCGCGGCATAGCGCTCCGGGCACTCGTCGTGGGCGCCGTCGGGCTTTCCCTCGGCGGCCTGGAGGTCAACATCGCGGTCATCCTGGTCAACTACGCCCTGCTGTTTCTCTGTGTGCTGCCGTTCGTCGGCCTCCGCGCGAAACGCCTCTGGACCCTGGCGGCGGCCTGGTTGCTGGCAACCCCGGTCCTGGCCTATCTCCTGCGGCCCTGGCTGTTGTCCGCCGAACCGCCCCTCCGGCTCGGCCACAACCCCGGCTGGGAGGATCTGGCCACTCCGGCGCGGCTGCTCGGCGACGTGTTCCTGACCGGGTACTACCCTGTGCTGCAATGGCTCGCCTACCTGCTGATCGGCCTGGCGATCGGTCGGCTGGCGCTGGCCAAGGCGGCCGTTCCCTGGCTGCTGCTGGCCGCCGGAACCATCGCCGCGGTTCTCGCAAAGTGGCTGAGCGTGGTGCTGATGGAGGACTGGGGCGGCCGGGCGGCGCTGCAGGAGAAGGTGGGCGATCCGGCCTATCCGCTGGCGAGCCTGCTGCAGGTGAACCTCGCGGGCATCGACCAGTCTGGTTCCGTCTGGTGGCTGGCGTCGAGCGCCCCGCATTCTGGCACCACGCTGGACCTGCTGCACACCTCTGGGGTCGCCGCCGCGGTGGTGGGTTTCTGCCTGCTGCTGGCACGGCTCGCCGACTGGGTGCAGTTGGACCCGCTGCTCCCGCTCCGCGGCGCCGGCGCCCTGACCCTGAGTCTGTATACGGCGCATGTGTGCCTGATGGCGTCCCTGCACGGACACCCACTACCCGCCGGGTGGAGCACGGAAGGCGTTTACTTGGCCCAGGCGGTCGCCGCGCTGGTCATTGGCGGCGTTTTCGCGGCACAAGCCTGGCGCGGACCGCTGGAATGGGTGGGCCACGCCGCGAACCAGCTGGGCCGCGGCCGCTGGGCACGGTCACGCTAGGCCCGGGAAACGGCTAGCCGCCGTCGTCCGCCGGCCGATAGCGACCCGCCAAGGTCCGCCCGGCTAGGCGCCGGTGTCCGGTGACCCGGCGCGGAAGAGGCGGACGGCGTCGCGCATCGAGGCGCGGGCGCGCTTGCGGTCCCCCGCGGCGTCGTAGGCGCAGCTGAGCCGGAACCAGGAGCGCCAGTCCCCCGGGGCGGCCTCGGCTTCCGCCCGGTATTTCTCGAACTCCAGATCCGCCGCCTCGCGGATGATCCGGCCGGCAGGCGTGCGCGGCAGGGTGTCCTCCGGCAGGCCGCCTTCGGCTTCCAGAATCTTGGCCAGCCGCTCGGTCCGGGCCCCGAACAAGAGCTCCCGTACCAGCGCCCAGGCCCCGACGATCGGCAGCAGCAGATAGGCCAGACCGAGGGCCTTCGCCACCATGTTCGAATCGGAAAGCAGCAGCACCGAGCGCTGCAGGGACACCACCAGGTAGAACACCAGCAGGAGCGTCACCGCGCCCACCCAGATCTTGGTGCGGTTGGCTTTGAAGGACGCCAGGAGGGTGGCCATCAGAGGCCCAGATCCAGGTAGCCGTCCAGGCCTACGGTGAGCCCCGGGTGCGCCGCGACGTTGCGCACCCCCAGCAGGACGCCGGGCATGAAGGAGGCACGGTCGAAGGAGTCGTGGCGGAAGGTCAACTGCTCCCCCGGCCCGCCCAGCAGGACCTCCTGGTGCGCCACGAGGCCGCGCAGCCGGACGCTGTGGACGCGGACGCCGTCGACCTCGCAGCCGCGCGCGCCAGGGCGTTCGCTGGTGGTGGCATCCGGGCTGGACGCGACGCCGGCGCCGGCGCGCTCGGCGGCGATCAGCTGGGCGGTGCGGACGGCGGTGCCGGAGGGGGCGTCCACCTTCTCCGGGTGGTGCAGTTCAATGATTTCAACCGATTCGAAATAGCGGGATGCCTTCGCGGCGAACGCGGACGCCAGGACCGAGCCGAGGGCGAAGTTCGGGGCGATGAGGACGCCAACGCCGGGCTGGCCCGCGAGGTTCGCTTCCAGCCGTGCCAGCCGTTCCGCGTCCCAGCCGGTGGTGCCGACCACGGCGTGCATACCGTGTTCGACGGCGAAGCGGACGTTCGCTTCGGTGCTCTCGGGCACGGTCAGGTCGATCACGATGCGGGCGCCGGAGTCCACCAGGGCGTCGAGGGAGTCACCGCGGCCCAGGGCGGCGACGAGCTTCAAGTCTTCGGCGGTTTCCACGGCTTTGACGGCCTCGGCGCCCATGCGCCCGTTGGCGCCCAGGACGGCGACGGCGAGTTGTTCGGTCATGGCATCAACCCTACCGCCGTGGCGCTTCCCGGCTGGAACCGGGACCCGTGCATTACCCGCCCCGCCCGCGGCTCCTACCCGCCCGCGCCGACCCACTCGACAGTGCCGTCGGCGAAGAATTGTTCCTTCCAGATCGGAACCTGCTCCTTGATCCGGTCCACCAGTTCGGCGCAGACCGCGAAGGCTTGTCCGCGGTGCGCCGCGGAGACGGCGCAGACCAGGGCGGGATCGCCGATCTCCAGCGGGCCGGTCCGGTGCGCGGCCCAGATCCGGACCGGCTGGCCCGGCTGGCCCGCCCCGGCCGCCGACTGCTCGGCGACGAGTTGCGCGACGACGTCGGCCAGCACCTGGTGTGCCGTGGGATGGGCGCTGTAGCTGAGCCGCTGCACGGGCTTGCCGCCGTCGTGGTTGCGGACGACGCCGCTGAAGCTCACCACGGCTCCGGCCGTGTCCGATTCGACCGCCGCGATGGCCTGGTCCACCGAGATGGGCTCGGCGCTGAGGACGGCGTGCACGATTTCAAAGGCGGATTCAGTGTCCATGGCTGCCTTCCAGCTGGTCGCAGAGGTGTCCGATGATCGGGTCCAGCACGCCCAGGCCGTCCATGACGCCCTTCGGGGATCCGGGGAGGTTGACGATGAAGGTGCTGCCGGCGGCGCCGGCGTGGCCGCGGCTCAGCATGGCGGTCGGCGTCTTGGCCGTGCCCGCGCTCCGCAGGCCTTCCATGATGCCGGGGATCTCCCGGTCCAGCAGCGGCAGCGTCTGTTCCGGGGTGGCGTCGGTGGGGCTGAGGCCGGTGCCCCCGCTGGTGATGATGACGGCGGGGTGCTGGGTCAGCAGCGCCCGCAGGGCTGCACCGACGGGCTCGCCGTCGGGAACTACCAGCGCGGGAAACGTCTCGAAGCCGTGTTCGGTCAGCCAGTCGACGATGACGGGGCCGGTGAGATCTTCATAGACCCCGGCCGCGGCGCGGGTGGAGGCGATCACGATGCCGGCCTTCCGGCCGGTGGCTTCGCCGTGGCGGTGCGGTTCGGTGCTGCTCACAGTGTCCAGTCCCCGCTCTTGCCGCCGCTTTTGGCCAGCACCTTGATGTCCGTCAGGACTGCATGCTTGTCCACGGCCTTGATCATGTCGTACACGCTCAGGGCCGCCACGGAGACAGCGGTGAGGGCTTCCATCTCCACCCCGGTCACACCGCGGGTCTTGACCGTGGCGAACACGGTGACGGACTCGGCTGCGAGCTCAAAATCGACAGTCACCTTGGTGATCGGCAGCGGGTGGCAGAGCGGAATCAGGTCCGGGGTCTTCTTGGCAGCCAGGATTCCGGCGACCCGCGCGACGGCCAGCGCATCCCCCTTGGGCAATTCACCTGCACCGAGCAGGGCCAGGACCTCCGCGGTGCTGTTGACGGTGGCGGTGGCGGTGGCCTCCCGCGTGGTCTCGGCCTTGTTGGACACGTCGACCATCTGCGCGGTGCCGTCCTGCCGGAGATGGGTCAGCACGGGCTTGTCTGGGGTATCTGCTTCGTTCACAGCATCCATACTTCCACCTCGTCGCCCTCGGCGAGCGCCGCGGTTCCCACCGGAAGCTGAACGAGGGCATTGGAGTGTGCCAGGGCGTGCACCAGATGGGATCCCGCGCCGCCTTCCAAGCGGACGGTGCCGTCCGCGCCGAGGGTGCCACGCCGGACCTGGTGCTTGGACTCGGGGGAAGTCAGTGCTTCGGCCAGCCGGGCCCGGACCACGGTCCGCGGCGCCGGCGAGCCGAACAGTTCGGCCAGCACGGGCCGCAGGAACATTTCGAAGGAGACGAGGCAGCTCACCGGGTTCCCCGGGAAGCCGAGGACCGGCACGCCCTCGAAGGTGCCGATGCCCTGCGGGCCGCCCGGCTGCATTGCCACGCCGCCGAACTCGACGTCGTGGCCCGCCAGTGCCTGCCGGACCACCTCGTACGCGCCCTTGCTGACTCCCCCGGTGGTAATGATCAGATCCACCTCGGCCGCGTGCCGGCGCAGCAGGGATGCCAGCTCCTCGGGGTTGTCGGCGGAGATGCCGGTGCGGGTGACGTGGAGGCCGGCCTGGCGGAGGGCGGACTCGAGCAAGGTGCCGTTCGCGTCGTAGATCTTGCCGGGCTGCAGCGGGTTGCCCGGTTCCACCACCTCATCGCCGGTCGTCACCAGCAAGACCCTCGGAACGGCGTGCACCGGCACCTGGCTCAGGCCCAACGCGGCCAGCAGTCCCAGCTGGCCGGGGCCCAGGAAGGTTCCGGCGGCCAGGGCTGGCTGCCCGGCGGCAATGTCGCTGCCGGCGTCGCGGACGAAGGTGCCCGCCGGGGTCGCGGGCAGGCGGACGGTGGCGGCTTCCCCGGGGGCGGGGAAGGAATCCGGAACGGCCTGCTCAATGGGCACGACGGCGTCTGCCCCGGCCGGGATCATGGCTCCGGTCATGATGGGCGCGGCTGTGCCGGGGGCCAGTCCGGCGGGCTGTGCGCCGGCCGGGACGGGATCCGCGACGCGCAGTTCGGCGCCGCCGTCGGGCACGTCGGCGCTGCGGATGGCAAAGCCGTCCATCTGCGAGTTGGCGAACGGCGGGAGGTCCAGCGGGGCAGTGATCCCGAGGGCCAGTCCGCGGCCCAGCGCCTCCCGGAGCGGCACGGTGTCGACGCGGGCGGAGAGCGGCGCCAGCAGCGCCCGGACCTTGTCCCGGTGGGCTTCCACGGTTACGGGCCTGTTGGCGGTGCGGCGCATACGTTGTTGACCTTTGGCTCGGCTGGCTAGGACTTCACGTCCACTGTAACGGTGTGGTAGCCGGTGGCCCCGCTGGGCGCCACCGGGGCGCGCTCCTCCGCCTGCGGGACGCCGTCGAGGTCGGTGGCGCGGACCTGCACCTCGTACTGTCCCGGGCCCAGCGGCAGGGAGAGCTTCCACTGGCGCCAGGTGTCTGTGGAGATCGCGGGTGCCAGTTCGGCCTGCTTCCACTCACCACGGTTCACCCGCACTTCCACCTTGCCGATGCCGCGGTGCTGGGCCCAGGCCACGCCGCCGAAGTCCACCGTCCCCGCGTTCACGCTCCGGCCGGCCCGCGGCACGTCGATCCGCGACGATGTCTTGATCGGTCCGCGCTCGCTCCAGCCCCGCGGGGTCCAGTAGGCGACGTCGTCCGCGAACCGGGTGATCTTCAGTTCGGTGACCCACTTGGTCGCCGAGACGTAGCCGTAGAGCCCCGGCACGACGAGCCGGACCGGGAAGCCGTGCTCGAGCGGCAGCGGCTCCCCGTTCATGCCCACCGCCAGCAGTGCGTCCCGGGTGTCCGTGAGCACCTCCAGCGGCGTGCCGGCGGTCCAGCCGTCCGCGCTGCGGGAGAGCACCATGTCCGCTCCCGGTTTCGGCCCGGCCTGCGCCAGCAGTTCCCGGACCGGCCAGCCGAGCCAGCGCGCGTTGCCGATCAGGTCACCGCCCACCTCGTTGGAGACGCAGGCGATGGTGATGTACCGCTCGGTCAGGGGCTTGGCCAGCAGGGTGTCGAAGTCCAGCTCGATCTCGTGGTCCACCAGGCCGGTGACTTTGAGCTTCCATTCGTGCGGATCCACGAGCGGGACACGCAGGGCGGTGTCGATCCGGTAGAAGTCCTTGTTCGGGGTGACCAGGGGGTCCAGTCCCGCCAGGGACAGCTCGGCTCCGGCGGGTATCGGCTGCGCACGGGACGCCGGGCGGGGCAGGACCAGCCTGCCGCGCAGCTCCACGACGGCCGCCGCCGCGCCGCGCAATGTAGAAGCAAGCACCCCGCCCACGCCCGCGATCGCCGCCGTAACCGCAAGGGACTGCAGGAAGCGGCGGCGGGCAGGGCGGCCGGCCGGTTCGCGCCTGGTGACCTCGGCCGGTTCGCCATCTGCGGCGCCTGCCTCAGCGGGGCCTTCCGCTGCGGGGCCTTCCGCTGCGGGGCCGGCGTCGAACCAGTCTTTGAGCCGGCGGATCAGCCAGCGCAGCAGCACCATGCCCAGCGCGGCGGCCAGCAGCGGGACGGGAACGGCATTGGCGCTCCCCTCGGCCCGGGTCAGCACGGCCGCGACGCCCACCAGGCCGAAGACGGCGATCACGGCCAGCCCGGCGAAGCGGCGGCGCCATTCCAGCACCCCGGCCAGTGCGGCCAGCGCCGCGATCACCAGCGCCATCCCGCCGAGCAGGGCCAGCTTGTCGGCCGTGCCGAAGAGCGAGATGGCCCAGTCCTTGACGCCCGGCGGGACGGCGTCGATCACCGCGCCGCCGACCGCCGTGACCGGCGAAACCGAGGGGCTGAGCAGCCCGGCCGCGAGTTCGCCCAGGACGACGCCGGCCCCGACGGCGGCCACCCCGGCAGCGGCGGCCCACCACAGGGTGCGCCACGGGGCGGGCTGCGGCGTTCCGCTGGGGGCCGAAGATGGAACGGCCTGGGACGTGTTCACGCTTCCAGCATAAGTTCGCAGGCGTCAGTTCGTTGGCTCCGGGGCGTGATGCCTGGCCCGCAGTGGCGTAGCCTGACTTTATGAGTGTTCAGCTTGGCATGCCCCAGCCCCGTGCGGAAAGCGGCCCCGGCCCGAACGTACCGGCGCCGCAGCCGGCCGGGCGCCCGGCCGGAATGGCTCCCGGGCTGGTGGACCGGTACGGCCGCCGCGCCACCGACATGCGGCTCTCGCTGACGGACAAATGCAACCTCCGCTGCAGCTACTGCATGCCGGCCGAAGGCCTCGAATGGCTGTCCAAGCAGGCTGTCATGACGGCGGAGGAAATCGTGCGGATTGTGCGGATCGGCGTCGAACAGCTGGGGGTCCGCGAACTCCGGCTCACCGGAGGCGAACCGCTGGTCAGGGCGGACTTGCTGGACATCATTTCGGCCCTTCGCCAGGCGCACCCGGACCTGCCGATCTCGATGACCACGAACGCCGTCGGGCTGGACAAGAAGGCCGCCGGGCTGAAGGCAGCCGGGCTGACCCGGATCAACGTCTCCCTGGACTCGCTGCACGAGGAAACCTTCACCCAGCTGACCCGGCGTCCTTTCCTGGGCCGAGTCCTCGCCGGTGTCGACGCCGCCTGGGCCGCCGGACTGGGGCCCGTGAAGCTCAACGCCGTGCTGATGCGCGGCATCAACGACGCCGAGTCCCCCGCGCTGCTCGCCTGGGCCCTGGGCCGCGGCTACGAACTGCGGTTCATCGAACAGATGCCGCTCGACGCCGACCACGGCTGGACCCGCCGGAACATGATCACGGCCGCGGAGATCCGGGACCTGCTCTCCGTCGACTACGTGCTCAGCGCCGATCCGCGGGAGCGCGACGGTGCCCCGGCCGAGCGATTCGAAGTCCGCGCCCGCGTGCCGGGCACGGACCAGGCCACCGGCCCGGTGCTGGGCACCGTGGGGATCATCGCCTCGGTCACCGAACCGTTCTGCGCGGACTGCCGCCGCACCCGGATCACCGCGGAGGGCAAGATCATGAGCTGCCTCTTCTCGCGCGAGGAGACCGACCTGCTGGGGCTGCTGCGCGGCGGTGCCAGCGACGCACAGCTCGCCGAGCGCTGGCAGGATGCCATGTGGCTCAAGCCCAAGGCCCACGGCATGGACCACGTCGGACTGGACGCCCCGGACTTCGTCCAGCCGGACCGCAGCATGAGCGCCATCGGAGGCTGAACCACCCGTGAACGTACGCTACTTCGCTGCCGCGCGCGCTGCCGCCGGCATGGACGAGGAAAAGTTCGAGCTGCCCGACGGCGCCACGCTGGCCACCCTGGTCGAGGCGGTCCTCGCCGTCGAACGCCCAGAACCGCCCGCCGGCACGCCGCCGCTGGCACGCATCCTCTCCCGCTCCAGCTTCCTGCTCAACGAGGTGGCTGTCCGCAATACTGCCGCCGTCCTGGGCCCGGACGACGTCGTCGACGTGCTGCCGCCCTTCGCCGGCGGCTAGGCGCGCCCCACCTGGTCATCACTGTCCGTCAGCTGCTGCCGCGGCCGGAGGCGACACGGCCGCCGCTCCAAGGGCCAGCCCCAGCAGGGCGCCCCGGCTCCGTACACCGCAGGCCAAGAAGAGTGCCTTGAAAAGGTCCTGCACGGTATAGGGGCGGATCTGCAGTGCGGCTGCCAGCTCGGAGGTACTGAGGCCGCCCGCGGAGAGCCCCAGCAGCCGGTGCTGCTGCGGCGTCAGGGCAAAGCAGCGCGCGAACGCTTCCAGCCGGTCCGCCGCCGGGCATTCCTGGATGGTCACCGCGAGCGAAGGCGTTGCCCCCGTCCCGGGGTCCATCCGGGTGGAGCGCAAAAGAGCCCAGCCGCCGCGCCCCACCGGTACGCGGGACATCGCCGGGTGGTCGTCCACTC
The DNA here is from genome assembly GCF_056393885.1 of Arthrobacter sp. 10T44. Taxonomy (NCBI): domain Bacteria; kingdom Bacillati; phylum Actinomycetota; class Actinomycetes; order Micrococcales; family Micrococcaceae; genus Arthrobacter; species Arthrobacter sp. 10T44. Next base: position 80,473 of record NZ_JBFTGT010000012.1, read on the forward strand.
CGGCTTCCTCCGCCAGGAGTTGGGCGGCGACATTCAGGACCTCGGCGGGGATCCCTTCGTAGGGCCGGGGCCCGCGCTGCAGCAGCCCCAGCCAGTCGGCGGCCGAAGCCGTCTGGCCCCGCACGGCGAGCCGCTCGTCGAGGACGAGCACGGCCTGGGGCGGCAAGGGCTTAGCGACGCCCGCCCGGGCCGCGGCACCGACGTCGACGCCCTGCCGCCATTGTGCCGCCCGGCTCCGCCGCAGGCCTGCTGCCACCAGCGGAGCCGCCGTGGCCAGGAAATCGGTCTCCGGCTCTGAAAACGCGCCTTCATCGTCTCCACGCCACAAGTCGAGCCAGCCCCAGCACCCTTGTTTATCGGCGAATACCACGGACAGCACGTCCGTCACGCCGTAGCGCCTCAGTAGCCCATTCCAGAGCCGGCTCCGCGCCGGCTGCCCTCCCGTGGCCAGCAGCAGGGTCGTCGCCGGCCGGCGCTGACGCATTAAGGAGGTCCATCGGGCATCCGCCGTCAGGTATTTAAGCCGGATCAGTTCGGGCAGTTCTTCCGGGCAGGGAATCCTGGCCATCGGCGAGATACCGGTGGCCGACTCCGGGTCTGACAAGGGCCAGGCATAGGCGCTGAATGGTACAGTCCTTCCGAGTTCAGCCAGTAATCCCCGGCGCAGCTCATGGTCATCCAGCACGTCCCGGCAGAGGTTGCCGATGCGTTCCAGACTCCGGCTCAGCGCCCAGCTGGTGGTCATGACATCAGTATGTACCTTGGGCATCGCCTTCTGAATCGACCGGCTCAAGGGCGCTCCGGACCCCGGCGCGGCCCTGGCGGCCTCCCAGATATCTGGGATACCGCGGGCCGGCCCGCGGCTCCTACCGTGGAATATCCCGCAGCCACAGAAGAGACGTTAGGAGGACTCGAGATGTACACCTTGCAGATTGAGCACAAGATCAAGGATTTCGACTTGTGGAAGACAGCGTTCGACCGTGACCCCGTCAACCGGACGGAGGCGGGGGTTACCGCGCACCGCATCAGCCGGCCGGTGGACGATCCGCAGTATGTAGTGGTGGAGCTCGATTTCGGGCAGCGGGTCCAGGCGGAAGCCCTGCTCGCCAGCTTGCAGGAACGTGTCTGGAATTCGCCCGCTGCGGCCCCGGCACTGCAGGGGACTCCAACAACCCGGATCCTCGAGTCCGCCGGCTGAGGCGGCTGCCGCCCTTCGCCGGCGGCTAGGCGTCGTCCACAGGCTCCCTCAACTGCCGGCCAGGGCCTCCCGCACGCTTTCGGCCACGGCCGCGGCGCCGTCCTCGCCCATCACGATCGTGTAATGGTTGACATCCGGCACCTCCCGGACCCGCAGGGACGGCAGCTTCGCGGCCCAGTCGTCCAGGTAGCCGGGCGCGTAAAGGGCGGCCGGCTCGTTCAGCAGCCCGCGCGGCGCCCGGAGGACCACGGTGTCCACGGCGAGTTCGGCCAGCGCCTTGAGCAGCGAGGCGCCCCGGTGCAGTTCCGCGGTGTCCTCGGCCATCGCCTGATAGCGCGTGGCGGGCCGCAGTTCCGGCTCCTCGCCGGTGAGGTCGTAGTCAACGTAGGCTTCCACGAGCGGCCCCCAGCCGGCGCTGAACGCCGGGTGCTGCCGCCAGAAGGACCGGTACACCTCGCGGCTAGGGAACGTGGCGTTGAGGCGCTCGGCAGCCGGGCCGAGCACCGAGGAGATGAGCTGCTCGTCGGAAATCCCCTCCGGGACCTGGAGCGGCAGTCCGCCGTCCACCAGCACCAGGGAGCGGACGCGCTCCGGGAACAGGTTCGCCAGGACGAGCGAGGCGAAGGCGCCCATCGAATGCCCCACGACGACGACCGGCCCCGGGGCCAGCGCCGCCAGCACCGCGGCGAGGTCCTCCGCGTGCGAGGGCATCCCGTACGGGGCGGGAAGAGCATTGCTGCGGCCGCGTCCGCGCAGGTCCGGGGCGATGATCCGGACGTCGGGCAGCGCCTCGGCCAGGTACGGCCAGGCCTTGTGCGAGGCGGTGACCCCATGGACGGCGAGGATGGTCGGGGCGTCGGGTTCGTCCGGGCCCCAGATGGCGGTGTGCAGCGTGCCGCCGCGGACCTCCACTTCGGCGGTGCGGTACGTGTCCTTGCTGGCTGTCTGGGTCATGGGGCTGTCCCTTCCTGGGGCGGTGTGGGGTTCGCGGCCGTTCCTGGCGCGGAACCGGGCGAGGGCGCAAGGGCCCGTTCGATGAACTGCATCATCTCCTCGAAGACTTCTTCGGGTACGTCGGGCCGGGCGCCGGTGGCGGGTTCGGCACCCTCCTCGTCCCAAAGGACCCAGCGCATGCCGATCAGCTCACCGATGCCCATCAGGGCCCAGGCCGCGACGGTGGGGTCCATCTCCCGGACCTCGCCGCTGAGCTGGGCCGCCTTCAGGCCCTCGATGTAGCCGTTCACGACCCGGGTGTAGTGCAGACGCAGCGCGCCGGGCGAGACGAACTCGGCCTGCCGGATGATCCGGTACAGGGCGGGGTGCTGCGCGGTGAAGCGGAAGAAGGCCCGGAAGCCGGCCCGTTCCGCCTCGAGCCGGGTACCTGCGCTCTTGGCCGCATCGGTCATGGCGTGCCGGACGCGCCGGTTCAGGTCCTCGACCACTTCGTCGAAGATGGCCTGTTTGCCGTCAAAGTACAGGTAAAACGTGCCGAGGCCGACGCCGGCCGCCTCCGTGATCTTGACGATCGAGGCTTCGTGGTAGCCCACGGAGGCGAAGACGGACTCCGCGGCCTCGAGCAGCTTGGCCCGGGTACGGGTGCCGCGGGCGGTGCGCGGCGCGGCGCTCATGCCCGTCCCCCTGCCGCGGAGCCGCGACCGGCCAGGTCCTGGCGCAGCTTGGCGCGGAGTACCTTGTTCAGTGCGGTGCGTGGCAGCGCTGGGACCAGCTCGATCCGGGCCGGGACCTTGAAGCGGGCCAGCTGGGAGGCGCAGTGTTCCAGCAGCTCCTGCTCGTCGGTGGCCATCCCGGGACGGACCACGACGAAGCCCATGCCGCTTTCGCCCCAGCGTGCGTCCTCCACCCCGACGACGGCGGCCTGCGCCACCGCCGGGTGGCCCAGCAGGGCGGCCTCGACCTCGGCCGGGGCCACGTTCTCGCCGCCGGAGATGTAGATGTCCTTGAGCCGGTCCACGACTTTGATGTACCCCTCGGCGTCGCGCTCCACCAGGTCGCCGGTGCGCAGCCAGCCGCCGGCGAGGACGGCAGCCGTGGCGGCGGGATCGCGGAAGTAGCCGGCAAATACGCCCGGGCCCCCGACCAGCAGCTCGCCGCTGGCGGCGCCGTCGAGGATTTCTCCGGTGACCGGGTCCGCCACGGCGACGGCGACGTGCGGATACGGCTTGCCGGAGTAGCCCACCATCCGTTCGGCGTCCTCGTTCGGCAGGCACAGCACATTGGGCGAGGCCTCCGTCAGGCCGTAGCCCTGGCTCAGGGCCACTCCCCGGCGGTGCCAGATCCGCAGCAGCGGCGCCGGCATCGGCGCCCCGCCCACCACGGCGTGGCGCAGGCTGCCGAGTTCGGCCCGGGCAAAGTCCGGGTGTTCGGCCAGCATCAGGTACTGGGTGGGGACACCCATCAGCATGGTCACGCCCCGCTCGGCGATGAGCTGCAGCACGCGGCCCGGATCGAACCCGCGTTCCAGCACCACGGTGGCGCCGACCCACCACGCCAGCAGCGGCTGGATGTTCCAGCCGCCCACGTGGAACTGCGGGAGCACGGCCAGCACCACGTCATTGCTGCCCATGTCCAGGGTCCGTGAGAGCGAGAGGTTGTTCCAGAAGCAGTTGGCGTGGGTCAGGACGGCGGCCTTGCTGGCCCCCTCGGTGCCGGAGGTGAAAATCATCAGCAGGGCGTCGTCGTCGCGCACGTCGCGGCGTGGCGCGCCGGCGTCGGCCGAGGGCGCCGGCCGCACGCGCGAGGGCAGCGGGACGGCCCTTTCGACGCCGCCGGGGCCCAGGGCAGCGGTCCGCGGCCGGTGCGGCAGCAGTGCGCACGCCGCCGCGGCGAGCGAGTCGAGCTCGCCTTCCACCAGCAGCAGCTGGGGCTCGGCGAGTTCGAGCTGCGCCGCGAGTTCCCGGGGCGAGAGCCGCCAGGACAGCGGGACCAGGACCAGCCCGGCCTTGGCACAGGCAAAGAAGGCCACCACATGGTCCGAGCTGTTGCCGGTGAGACTCGCGATCCGGTCCCCGATCGCGTAACCGGCGGCACGGAACCCGGCAGCAAGAGCCGAGGCACGGCGTTCCAGCTCGCTGTAGAGCAGGGTGCAGCCGCGGTCGTCGATGGCGACCCGGTGCGGCGTGGAAAGGCTGCGGTCGGTGGTCCAGCGGCCCAGGGTGTGCAGGCCGTCGGCCTGGTTCGGACCGGTCGGGTTGCTCATGCAGCGTCCTCCAGGATGTTTTGGGGCGTCTCGATACCGCTGCTGCCGGCACGGGTGCCCCTGCGGCGCTGCGCCAGCCGCTCGGCGGTTCCGGCGAGGCCGCCGGGAAGGAAGAGCACCACCAGGATGAAGAGCGTGCCGAGGATGAACAACGGTTCTGACAACGGTACCCGCAGGATGTCCGGAAGGGATTTCACGGCCTCGGAGTTGGCGAGTGTCGTAAGCCGCTGGTCGAGGATGGTGTAGAACACGCCGCCGACCACAGCGCCCCAGCGCGAGCCCACGCCGCCCAGGACCACCATCACCAGCAGCATGATGGTGAGGTCCGAGGAGATGGCTCGCGGCACGGCCCCGCTTTGCAGCAGCAGGAAGACCATGCCGATCACGCAGACCAGGATCGCGGAGAGAACGAAGATCAGCAGCTTCACGAGGTATGGCTGCAGGCCCAGGACCCGGACGCGCAGTTCGTTTTCGCGCACGGCGGCCGCGGTGTGACCGGCCCGGGAGGACTGCACCCAGGTGACGATGACGAACACGGCAACCAGCACGGCCAGTGCCAGCCAGTACAGGTTGCGGGTGTTGACCACGCCCACCAGGAAGTCCGGCAGGTTGTCGGTGCGCAGCGTCATACCCTCGTCGCCGCCGGTCCGGCCGTCGGGGTTACGGCCGACGATCACCGAGCCGGCCTGGGCGAACGCGAGCGTGACCATGGCGAAGGGGATGCCGCTGACGCGGAGGCTGATGCTGCCCACCACGTGGGCCAGTACGACCACCATCAGCAGCGTGAGCCCCATGGCCGGCAGCAGCGGGATGTCCAGGTTCTGCAGAATGATCGCCAGGCCATAGACCCCGGCGCCGAAGTAGAGCGCGTGCCCGAAGGACAGCAGCCCGGCAACGCCGAGGAGCAGGTGGTAGGTCAGGGCGGCGGCTGCCATCAGCATGCACATGGCCAGCAACTGCAGGGACCCGGGCGTGTAGCTGGGGCCGGGCAGCACGCCTGGCAGGGAGATGTTCAGCAGCGGGAGCAGGACTAGGAGCAGCACTCCGGCTGCGCCCGCGGCCCGCGCTGCGAGGCGGCGGCCCGCGGGGACGGGGCGTGCGCCGTCGGAAGGGGTGCGGGGTCCTCCCTGCGCGGCGGCTTTCCGGCTCCGGCGGGCGTCGGCGCCGTCGGCCGCCGGCTGTCCTGGGTTGGTGCCGTCGATGTTGGTGCCGTCGGTGCTGTTGGGGTCAGTTTCGGTGGTCATGCGGTTCTCCCAAGCAGGCCGGTGGGACGGAACAGCAGCACGAGGGCCAGCGCCAGTACGACGACGAAGTCACCGGTGCCGCCGAGGTAGAAGTTGGCGAACTGCTGCAGGATAGCGACGGCGACGGCGGCGATGGCCGCGCCGGTCAGTGAGCCGAGGCCGCCGATCACCGTGACGATGAAGGCGAAGATCAGCAGCGAGCCGCCGAGCATCGGTGAGACGTAGCCGAAGTAGTGCGAGGCGAGAACCCCGCCGAGGCCCGCCGCCGCCCCGCCGATGGTGAAGACGAGGGTGAAGGCCTTGCGGACGTCGATGCCGAGGGCGGTAACCATGGACCGGTTTTCGACGCCTGCGCGGATGATCATGCCGTAGCGGGTCTTTTTGAGGAAAAACACCAGCGCCAGCAGCACCAACAGCGCGGCGATGATGCAGACGAAACGGTCGTTGGGGACCCGCGCGCCAAGGATGTCGGTAGTGTCCTTGAACCACGCAGGGCCCTGGATGTACACCGGGTCGGTTCCCCACGTGCCGTCAAACAGCGCGACGGCGGCGAGGGACAGGCCCAGCGTGACGAGCACCTGCTCGATGTGGCGTTGGTAGAGCCTGCGGATCAGGACGAACTCGGTGAACGCGGCAAACGCAGCGCCGGCGGCGGCCCCGACGACGAGTGACAGCAGGAAGATTCCCCAGTTGTCAGAGCCGGCGCGGCGGGCCATTTCCCAGCCGGTAAAGGCACCCAGGGTCAGGAAGGCGCCGTGCGCGAAGTTCAGCACCCCCATTAGCCCGTAGATCAGGGACAGGCCGGCAGCAACGAGGAAGTAGAGTGCACCCAGGCCGAGGCCGGTGAACAACAGCAGGACGAGGGTGCTCACAGGGCAGCGCCTTTCTCGGCGGGGTCCGCGGCGGGTTCCATGGCGGGGTCCATCGCGGGGTCCCGGTGAGACGCGGTCTCGCTGGAGACACCCAGATGCCTTTGGATCAGCACCGCGTCATCGAGGAAGTCGAGGGCGCGGCCGGTGTGGACCACGCGTCCGCCGGAGAGCACGACGGCGCCCTCGGCCAGCTGGCGGACCACGTGGAGGTTTTGCTCGACGAGCAGGATCGGGACGGTCCTGGCTGCCTCGGCCAGGGTCTCCGCCACCTCACCGACGATCTTGGGCGCGAGGCCCTTGGTGGGCTCGTCGACCAGCAGGATCTTGTTGGTGTTCAGCAGGGCCCGTGCCAGCGAGACCATCTGCTGCTGGCCGCCGGACAGCGTCCCGGCCATCTGGGCGGAGCGCGCCAGCAGGTCCGGGAAGAGTTCCTCTACCAGTTGCCGGCGCGGGGCGGCATCGCGTTCGGCGAGCCGGAGGTTCTCCGCGACCGTCAGCCCGGAAAAGACCTCACGGTCCTCCGGGACGTAACCAACACCGCGCTGAATGATCTTGAAGGTCGCTTCCTTCTCTATCCGTTCGCCGGCCAGTTCGACAATGCCCGCGCGGTCGATCAGGCCGATGATGGCCTTGATGGTGCTGGTTTTCCCGACGCCGTTGCGGCCCAGCAATGCGGTGATTCCGGTCGCGGGGACGGTGAAGGACACATCCTCCACCACCTGCTGCCCGGCGATCCTGGCATTGAGGCCCTCGACCCGCAGGATGGGCGGGGCTTCGGCGGCGGGGCGTTCGGTGGCGGGGCTCATACGGGTTCTCCGAGGTAGGCGCTTTGCACGGTGGGATCGGCCATAACGGCGGCCGGGCTGTCCAGGGCCAACAGGCTGCCGTGGTGCATCACGGCCACCCTGTCCACCAGGCCCAGCACGACGTCCATGTGGTGCTCGACCATCATCACGGTGCAGCCGCGGTCCCGGTGCATTCCCCGGATGATCGCGGTGAGGGACGGGACGTCCCCCGACGCCACCCCGGCCATCGGTTCGTCGAGCAGGACGACGGCGGGATCCGTCGCCAGCAGTACGGCGATTTCGACCTTGCGCTTCTCGCCGTGCGAGAGGTCCCCCGCCGCCGTCGTGAGTTTGCCGGTGAGGCCGACCTCCGCGATGGTGCCCCGCGCGATCCGGGTGGCCTCGTCCGACGCCGACGGAAAGCGCAGAACGCTGAAGCTGCCGCCCAGTTTCGCCTGGGCCGCGAGCCGGACGTTCTCCAGCACGCTCAGCCGGGGAAACAGGTTGGAGGTCTGGAAGGTCCGTCCCAGCCCTGCCTTGGCCCGGCGGTGGATAGGCGCGGCCGTGATCTCCCTGCCGTTCAGCGTAATGCTGCCCGCGGTGGGCCGCAGCACGCCGGAGATCAGGTTGAACAAGGTGGTCTTGCCGGCCCCGTTGGGGCCGATGACGCCGATCATCTCGCCGGCGCCGACGGCGAAGCCCACATCCTGGAGGATGCGCGCACCGCCGATCTGCAGACCAAGGCCATCCACCGCAAGGGCGGGCAGGGCTGGGGTTGTCATACGGTTCCTTCGTTTCTCGCGGTCTGGTCCGGGGAAGGGTGCCTGGCCCCAACGGGCCGGGCGGCTACTTCTTTTCCGGCGGCGCGACCGTGTCGCCGGGAACCACCTTGACGAGCTCGGGAGCCCAGGTGGCGCCCTTCTGGACCAGCTTGGCCTGGTACATGTCCTGGACCAGGGCGTGGTCCGACGCGCGCACGGTTTCCTTGCCCTTGGGGCCATCGAAGCTGAAGCCTTCAAGGGCCTTGACCATGGCGTCAGGGTCCGTCCCGCCGCCTTCCTTGATTGCCTGGGCGATCAGCTGGCCAAGGACGAAGCCGTCCGGGGTGAACAGGTCGGCCTTGTGGCCGGCCTTCTCGACGGCGGCGATCATCTTCTTTTCCACCTCGGTGCCTGAGGCACCCGGGAAGTAGTGGCTGAGGAAGCTGATCTTGGAGCTCGCCGGGCCGTAGGCGCCGAAGCTGGACGCGTCTCCCAGGCCGGTCACGACGGGGGCGGCGTCGAAGACGCCCTGCTGGCTCAGTGCCTGCCACATGCTGCCGGTGGTCGCCCCGGCCCAGGCCACGAAAACCATATCCGGCTTGGTGTCGAGGAGCTGACGGGCAAACGGGGTCAATTCCTGGTTTTCCGGGACCAGGACCGAGCCCACAGTGGCGCCCTTGGCTCCGAGGACAGCCTTAACGGCGGCGACGTTGCCCTGGCCGAACGCGTTGTCCTGTGCAAAGACGACGACTTTCTTGCCGTTGGTGTTGATAAAGGTGCCGGCGGTGGCGACGTCCTGCAGGCTCTGCCGGCCGGAACGGAAGGTGTACTTGTTAACGCCCTGGATGGCGTCGGTGGCCGCTGCCCCGGAGATGTACAGCACCTTGTTCTGCTGGGCCTGCTCCGCGAGCTTCACGGCGATTCCTGACGACGCGGTGCCGCCAATAATCTTGTAGCCCTTGCCGATCATGTCCTTGGCGGCGGTGACGGCCTTGTCCGGGTCGCCGGCGTCGTCCGCGTAGGTCAGGTTGATCTTGGCGCCGTTGATCTCGCCGGTGCCGCCGGTCGCGTAGTCAATGCCGGCCTGGAGGCCCTCGTAGTAGGTCGCCCCGTACGCCGCGAGCGGTCCGGTCTTGGAATAGATGATGCCGACGTTGACGGGCTCGGCTTTGCCGGCACCGCCGGAGCCCGCCGGCGCAGCCGACCCGGCGGTGGGCGCACAGGCGCTGAGGGCGAGCCCCGTGGCCATCACGGCGGCCATCAGGAACTTCTTTGTATCCGTCACGGGATGCCTTTCGTTGAGAATCCGCGGAATCTCAGCAGGAGATCCGACAGGAGGTAGCAGCTGAACCTGAAAGGTGATTCAGATTACGGCAAACCTATGACGCGGCTCACACCATGTCAATGGGATTCGGGGCAGCCCCGGTAACGAAACGGCAACTTTCCGGCGCCGCGTGCGTCAACGGCCCTCCCGCAGAAGGGTGCGGAACATCCGCCACTCCCCCGGATCCGGAGCGGGACCGTCGAGCCCTCCCCCGGATCCCAATCGGGTCCGATCCTTTACAGCCGCGGGGCACGGCGTGATGATGGTGGCGGGGCCAGCCGAAGCGAAGCCCAGTCGGAGGAAGCATGGATCGACCGCTGCCAGGCAGCGCACACGAGGCCCTTGAGGCATTCCTGGGGCAATGGAGCGGCACCACCCAGTGGGAAGCCACCGCCTGGGGTCCCGCCCGGGCCGCCGCGGCCGAGGTCGTTTTCGCCCGCGCCGCAGCCGGCCTGGCTGTGACCATGAGCTACCGCCATACCGGCGCCGACGGCGCCAAGACCGAGGGCGTCGGGGTGTTCACCATGGACCCCGACCATCCCGATACGCTTTGGTACCACGTCAACAGCATGGGCCTGCCCCCGGAGGCGCCCGCCCGGGCCAGCTGGCACGACGGCACCCTGACCATCGAACGGCGCAGCGACCGCGGTACCGCCCGGCACACCCTGCGGGTTGAGAACGGCCAGCTGACGCACTCCGCCGGGCTGCGGCTAGGGAGCGCGAGCGACTTCAGCCCTTTCATGACCACGGTGTGCCGCCGCGTCCCGGAGCCCGCGCCCGTCGCCGCCTGAGCTGCGGGAGGACCGGCAATTACCCCTCCCGAGCTGCGGGAGGACCGGCTTAGAGGCCGAACGTCTCGGTTTCCTCGAAGGGACCTACCACGGTGACGGTCCGCGGGGCGGCCGCGAGTTCGCGCGCCAGCTCCTGGACCTCGGCCGCGGTGACGGCTTTGATCTGCCGCAGGGTCTCGTCGATGTCCTGGTACTCGCCGGAGACCAGTTCGGCGCGGCCCAGCCGGGACATCCGCGAACCGGTGTCTTCCAGGGCCAGGACGATGCCACCGCTGAGCTGGCCGACGGCCTTGCGGAGTTCCTCTTCGGAGATGCCGCCCTCGGCCAGTTTGTCCAGCTCGGCGCCGAGGAGCTCCAGGACTTGCCGGACCTTTGACGGCGTGCACCCGGCGTACATGCCGAAGTAGCCGGCGTCGGCGTAGGAGGAGGCGAAGGAGTAGGTCGAGTACACCAGGCCGCGCTTCTCGCGGACCTCCTGGAACAGCCGCGATGACATGCCGCCGCCCAGCACGGCGTTGAGCACGCTCATCACGAAGCGCCGGTCATCGGTGGCTACCAGGGACGGGCAGCCCATGATGATGTTGGCCTGTTCCACCGGGCGCTTGACCACGTGCAATCCCGCGGTGCCGGTGATCGAGGCGCGTTCGGTGGAGCGGCGCTGCACGGGGGCGGCGTCGTGTTCGAGTTCCCAGCCGGCAGAGTGCAAAGCGTGCACCACGAGTTCGCAGACGACGTCGTGGTCCAGTCCCCCGGCGGCGGTGATGACCAGCTCATCCGGTCGGTAGTAACGGCGGTAGTGGTCCCAGACCGAGTCGCGGGCAACGGCGCGGATGGCATCCGGCGTGCCGCCGATCGGGCGGCCGAGCGGGTGCGTGCCGAGGACCGCGGCGACGAAGTGTTCGTGCGCGACGTCGGTGGGATCGTCGCTGTCCATGGCGATTTCCTCAAGGATGACGTCGCGCTCCTGCTCCATCTCCTGCGGGTCCAGCACGGCGCCGGTGATCATGTCCGCGATGACGTCGATGGCCATCGGAAGGTCCGTGTCCAGCACCCGGGCGAAGTAGCAGGTGCTCTCCTTGGCGGTGGCGGCGTTCGATTCCCCGCCCACCTCGTCGAAGGCGGAGGCGATTTCCAGCGCGGTGCGCCGCTTGGTGCCCTTGAACAGCAGGTGCTCCAGGAAGTGGGTGGAGCCGTGCTGCCCGGGGGCCTCATCACGCGAGCCGACGCCGACCCAGAAACCGATGGTCGCGGAGCGCTGCCCCGGCATTGCCTCGGTCAGCACCCGGACGCCGCCGGGCAGTACCGACCGACGCACCTGCGAGCCGCCGTCGGCTCCGTGGATGAGGGTGTCAGCGTGCTGGTTCTGCTCAAGCGGCAGGGGAACGACAGTCATTAAGGCCTTTCAATAAAACCGTCACGGGAAACGTGCCAAATCTGCCTGCAATCCTACCTGCCTTTAACGGCAGCGGGGCCGGTGGACGAATCCACCGGCCCCGCTGCTTGGGTCAGGAAAGACTACTCTGCGGACTCCTCGGAGACCTCAGTGTTGGCAGCGTCCGCAGACCCTTCCTCATCGGCCACGACGGGCGAGAGGGAGAGCTTTCCGCGGTCGTCGATCTTGGTGATTTCCACCTGGATCTTCTGTCCAACGGAAACAACGTCTTCGACGTTGTCCACGCGCTTGCCGCCGGCGATCTTGCGCAGCTCGGAGATGTGCAGCAGACCGTCCTTGCCCGGGGTCAGGGAAACGAAGGCGCCGAAGGTCGTGGTCTTGACGACCGTGCCCAGGTAACGCTCGCCGATTTCCGGGACCTGCGGGTTGGCGATGGCGTTGATCGCGGACCGTGCTGCATCGGCAGACGGGCCGTTCGTGGCGCCAATGTAGACAGTTCCGTCGTCCTCGATCGAGATGTCGGCTCCGGTGTCTTCCTGGATCTGGTTGATCATCTTGCCCTTCGGGCCGATGACCTCGCCGATCTTGTCTACCGGGATCTTGACCGCGATGACGCGCGGCGCGAACTCGGAGAGCTCGTCCGGGGTGTCGATCGCGGAGTTCAGCACGTCCAGGATGTGCAGGCGGGCCTCGCGGGCCTGCTTCAGGGCGGCGGCCAGGACCGACGCCGGGATACCGTCGAGCTTGGTGTCCAGCTGGATGGCCGTGACGAACTCGGAGGTACCGGCAACCTTGAAGTCCATGTCGCCGAAGGCATCTTCGGCGCCGAGGATATCGGTCAGGGCTGCGTAGCGGGTCTGGCCGTCAACCTGGTCGGAGACCAGGCCCATGGCGATACCGGCAACGGCGGCCTTCAGCGGCACGCCTGCGTTCAGCAGGGACAGCGTGGAGGCGCAGACGGAACCCATCGACGTCGAACCGTTGGAGCTGAGAGCCTCAGATACCTGGCGGATCGCGTAGGGGAATTCCTCGCGGGAGGGCAGGACCGGCATGATGGCGCGCTCTGCGAGGGCACCGTGGCCGATTTCGCGGCGCTTCGGCGAACCGACGCGGCCGGTCTCGCCGGTGGAGTACGGCGGGAAGTTGTAGTTGTGCATGTAGCGCTTGCGCGTCACGGGAGACAGCGAGTCGATCTGCTGTTCCATCTTGAGCATGTTCAGCGTGGTGACACCCATGATCTGGGTCTCGCCGCGTTCGAAGATGGCCGAGCCGTGGACGCGGGGCAGGACCTCGACCTCGGCGGTGAGCTGGCGGATGTCCGTCAGGCCGCGGCCGTCGATGCGGATCTGGTCCTTGAGGATGCGCTGGCGCACGACCTGCTTGGTGACGGAGCGGAAGGCTGCGGACAGTTCCTTCTCGCGGCCTTCGAACTGGCCGGCCAGGGAAGAGGTGACCTCGTCCTTCAGCTCGTCGGAGGCGGTGTCGCGCTCCTGCTTGTCGGCGATCTGGAAGACAGCGGCCAGCTTCTCGGCGGCAGCGGACTCGACGGCGGCGTAGACGTCGTCCTGGTAGTCCAGGAAGACCGGGAACTCGACGGTCGGCTTGGCGGCGCGGGCTGCCAGGTCGGACTGCGCTTCGCAGAGAGCCTTGATGAACGGCTTGGCGGCCTCGAGGCCCTCGGAAACAACCTCTTCGGTCGGGGCGGTGGCGCCCTGTTCCTTGATCAGGTTCCAGGAGTTGTCCGTGGCTTCGGCTTCGACCATCATGATCGCAACGTCGTCGCCCGCGATGCGGCCGGCAACAACCATGTTGAAGACGGCGTTCTCCAGCTGCGAGTGCTTCGGGAAGGCAACCCACTGCGAGCCGTGCTCGTCGGCGACGAGGGCAACGCGGACGCCGCCGATCGGGCCGGAGAAGGGCAGGCCGGAGAGCTGGGTGGACATCGAGGACGCGTTGATAGCGACGACGTCGTACAGCTCGTCCGGGTTGATGGACAGCACGGTGACGACGATCTGGACCTCGTTGCGGAGGCCCTTCACGAACGCGGGGCGCAGCGGGCGGTCCATCAGGCGGCAGGCCAGGATGGCTTCCGTCGAGGGACGGCCTTCGCGGCGGAAGAACGAGCCCGGGATGCGGCCCGCGGCGTACATGCGCTCTTCGACGTCGACGGTCAGCGGGAAGAAGTCAAAACCTTCGCGCGGGTGCTTTCCGGCGGTAGTTGCGGACAGCAGCGCGGTCTCTTCATCGATGTAGACCATTGCTGCGCCGGCTGCCTGCTTGGCAAGACGGCCGGTTTCAAAGCGGATAACCCGCTTGCCGAAGCGGCCATTGTCAATGACGGCTTCTGAGAACTGGATTTCGGGACCCTCCAAGAGAGTCACCTCCGTTTCTTGATTTACGGAGTCCAGCCGCATCAACCCAGTCCAGCATCTGTCTACTGGACTGCACTGCACCCGGTCATCGATCGAGACCCACGGGCCAAGGCTTCAGTCCTTGAAGCCGTTCCCGGAGATCACTACCGAGGACCGCGAATGCGTGATGCGGTTGATCCTCCTGTTGAGTTTTTTTGCAGAAGGCGGCCCCTTCCGATGGAAAGGGCCGCCCCCTAGAGCTGACTAGCGGCGCAGGCCGAGGCGCTCGATGAGCGCACGGTAGCGGTTGATGTCAGTGTTCTTGAGGTAGGTGAGCATGCGCTTGCGACGACCAACCATGGCCAGCAGACCGCGCTGGGTGTGGTAATCGTGCTTGTGCACCTTCATGTGCTCCGTCAGATCCTTGATCCGCTGGGTCAGGACTGCAACCTGGACCTCCGGCGAGCCGGTGTCGCCCTCGGACGTTGCGAAATCCTTCATGATGGACTGCTTTACAGCGGCTTCAAGTGCCACGTTAACTCCTAGAGATGTGCCGTGAGGCCCGAATCAGTAATTCACTGCCGGGTGTGCCGCGCCGGAAATCCCCGCCCTTGGGAAGGCTTCCACAGCACAACAAGAGCCAGCCGCCACGGACTGCAGCCGGATCCAACGTTTAGTTTACTGGCACGCCGTCGAAGTTGTCTAAACAGTCCGCGGGCCGTCCACCGTTACTCGGAGTCTGCCAGCAGCCCGCGGATCGCCGCGACGCCCCGGTACAGCTCGGCGAACGAGGTGCTCAGCGGCGACAGACCGATCCGGATGCCCTGCGGTGCACGGAAGTCGGGGATCACGTCCTGCTCCCACAGCACCGCCGTCATCTCCCGGAAGGCCGGGTGGTCCACGGTGATGTGGCTGCCGCGCAGCTCCGGGTCCCGCGGAGTTGCCAGCCGCACGCCGGCCGGTTCCAGCCAGGCGTCATGGAGTTCGACGGCGAACGCGGTCAGCAGCCGGGACTTCTCCCGCACGGCGGCCATGCCGACTTCCTCGAGCAGGTCCAGCGTGCCGCGCATGGCGAGCATGCCGAAGACGGCCGGGGTGCCGCTGAGGAAACCCCGGATGCCGGCAGCGGCCTCATAGCCGGGCCCCATTTCGAAGGCGTCCTTGCGCCCCATCCAGCCCCAGATCGGCTGCTGCAGCCCGGGCAGGTGCCGGGCGTTGACGTAGGCGAACGCGGGCGAGCCGGGTCCCCCGTTCAGGTATTTGTAGGTGCAACCCGCGGCGAAGTCCACGTCCGCGGCGTCCAGGCCGATCTCCACCGAACCGGCGGAGTGGCACAGGTCCCACACGACAAGCGCGCCGGCGTCGTGCACGGCGGCGGTAATGCCCGGAAGGTCCGCGAGGAATCCGGAGCGGTAGGCGATCTGGCTCAGGACCACGACGGCGGTGGCCGGGCCGGTGGCGGCGCGCACCTGCTCCACGGTCACGCCGGAGGCCGGGTCCGCCTCGATCCAGCGCAGGGTGAGGCCCTCTTCGCGCGCGATGCCTTCGACGAGGTAGCGGTCGGTCGGGAAGTTGTCCGTATCCAGCACGATCTCGGTGCGGCTGGGGTCGGTGACGGCGGCCAGCGCGGCGCGGATCAGCTTGTAGAGCACCACCGTGGTGGAATCCGCGATGATGGTCTGCCCAGGGGCGGCGCCGAGCACTGCGCGGCCGAGCTGGTCTCCAATTGCTTGCGGGAGCTCCAGCCATTCCTCGTCCCAGCCGCGGATCAGGCGCCCGCCCCAGCTGTCCTGGATGAAGCTGCTGATGTCCGTGACGGTCCGTTTGAGCGGACGGCCCAGTGAGTTGCCGTCGAGGTAGGACAGCTCCGAATCGGTGCCGAGGAAGTGCTCGCGGTAGGAGGCAAGAGGATCCGCGGCGTCGAGGTCGAGCGCGCGCTGCCAGAGAGCATCGGTGCCCGCGGGGGCCGCCGGTTCGGCGCTCACTGGCCGATCTCCGTGCGGACCGCGAACAGCTCGGGAAAGAAGGTCAGTTCGAGGGCTTTTTGCAGGAACGCGGCGCCGCTGGATCCGCCGGTGCCGGCCTTCATGCCGATGGTGCGCTGCACGGTGCGCAGGTGCCGGAAGCGCCAGAGCTGGAAATTGTCCTCCAGGTCCACGAGTTCTTCGCAGGCTTCGTAGGCGCCCCAGTTGCTCGCGGCGTTTTCGTAGATGTACTTGAACACCGGGACCAGCTCGGGGCAGAACTCGTGGGCCTGGCTCACGTCCCGGTTGAGCACCGAGGCCGGCACGTCGAAGCCCTGGCGCTTGAGGTAGGCGAGGAAGTCGTCGTAGATACTCGGGGCTTCGAGGAGTTCCTGGAGCATCCGGTGGGCTTCGGGGTCCGATTCGAACACCGGCAACATTTTGCGGTTCTTGTTGCCGAGCAGGAATTCCACCGCGCGGTACTGGCTGGACTGGAACCCGGACGAGTTGCCGAGGAAGCCGCGGAACTGGGAGTACTCGGTGGGTGTGAGCGTGGCCAGCACGGACCACTGCTCGGTCAGGGTTTTCTGGATGTGTTTGACCCGGGCGATCGCCTTGAGCGCGGAGCCGAGGTCGTCCGCCCGCAGCCAGGCGGCCGCGCTGCGGAGTTCGTGCAGCACGAGCTTGAGCCACAGTTCCGTGGTCTGGTGCTGGATGATGAACAGCATCTCGTCGTGGTGCTCCGGCTCGCTGACCGGCTGCTGGGCACTGAGAAGCGTCGGCAACTGCAGGTACGAGGCGTAGCTCATCCGGGCGCTGAAGTCGCGGACTATGTCCTTGTCCAGCTCCCGCGTGTTCTTCTCAATCGTCACGTCTTGCCTTCCTTGCCAAACGGGGCGCGCTAGCCGGCGAAAAGGATGTCGTGCGCCTGCACGACGTCAAGCCGCATCTGCTCAACCAGCGCCTCAGGGCCACGGTACGCGACCATGCCGCGCAAACGGGCCACGAACTCGACCACCACTGTCTGGCCGTACAGATCGAAGTCCTCGACGGCCTCTTCCGGGCGGTCGATCACGTGCGCCTCGACCTGCCGGCTAACGCCGTCGAAGGTCGGGTTGGAGCCCACGGAAATGGCGGCGGGCCACCGCGTGCCGGCCTGGTCCACGAGCCAGCCGGCGTAAATGCCGTCCGCGGGGATGTAGCCGCTGGCATCGGAGGAGAGGTTGGCCGTAGGGAAACCGAGGTCGCGGCCTCGAGCTGCCCCGTGGACCACCTCGCCGCGCATCCGGTGCGGCCGGCCCAGGACGGCGGCGGCGGTGGCGACGTCACCCTCCCGCAGCGCTTCCCGGACCCAGGTGGAGGAACAACGGCGGTCGCTCGCGCCGCCGTCGTCTTGTCCGCCGCCGTGGTGTCCGTGCAACGGGTAGCCTTCGGAACCGAACTCGCTGATGACCTGGACCTCGAAGCCGAGCTTCTCCCCCAGTTCCTTCATGGTGTCCAGGTCCCCGGAGTTGCCGCGGCCGAAGCGGGCGTCGTGGCCGATCACCACGTGGCTGGCCTTGAGCGCATCGACCAGCACGGAGGAGACGAACTCTTCCGGCGTGAGGCTGGCCAGTTCGAGCGAGTACTTCATCACCAGGACGGCGTCGAGGCCAACCTCGCCGAGGGCGACGAGCTTGTCCTCCAGGCCCATGATCAGCTCGGGGGCGGATTCGGGGCGGTGGACCTGCGCCGGGTGCGGGTCAAAGGTGATGGCGACGGCGCGGGCATGGTTCAGGCGGGCGGTACGGATGAGCTGCGAGAGCACCTGCTGGTGGCCGCGGTGCACGCCGTCGAAGTTGCCGAACGTGACCACGGACGGGCCGAAGTCCGCCGGGACTTCGGACGGATCGTTCCAGATGTGGACCATCTACCTCGCCTTTTGCTGCCTGCCATTGACTCCTCCGGAGGGTTGGGACCGGCTCCGGAACTCTCTAAGATTACCCGCTATCGCCCCGGTTCTTGGACGGCACCCGGGGCTCCGGCGGACGCCTTTCCGCCTCCCCCGCCCCGGGCTACGATGCAAGGGCACCAGTTCGGCCACGGCAACGCTGCCGGCGCCGCCAACAATGTCCGCGGCCCGGCCCGCGGCTGAAGGAGAACGCCATGACTGAGCTTCAGGACATCCTCGGGCAGATCCCGGTAGACCAAATTGCCAGCATGCTCGGAACTGACCGGCAGACCGCCCAGGCCGCGGTGGAGGCTGCCGTGCCCACGCTCCTCGCCGGACTGCATAACAACGCACAGGCTCCGGAGGGCGCGGCCTCGCTGGAGTCCGCGCTCGGCCAGCACCGCGACGGGCTGGTCGACGGCGGCGTCGATGCGGCGCAGGTGGACACTGCCGACGGCGAAAAGATCGTCAACCATGTTTTTGGCGGCCAGCAGGACCAGGTCGCCAACCAGCTGGCGGGAACCGCGCAGCTCGGCGGCATGGGCGGGGACCTGGTCCGCAAGCTCCTGCCGCTGCTCGCGCCGATCGTCATGTCCTACCTCGCCAACAAGGTCCTGGGCGGTCGCGGCCAGGCCGGCGGCGGAACCGGAGCCGGAGGCATTGACCTGGGCGGCATCCTCGGTGGAATTCTCGGCGGCGGCGCGGGCGCAGCCGGCGGCGGCCTGGGCGACATCCTAGGGGGCATGCTTGGCGGCGGGCAGCAGCGGACGGCCAATGAAGCTGTAGCCCCGGACGCCGGCAATGCCGCCGAGCAGGCTGTCCCGCAGGTCCAGCCGTCCGGCAGTGGGCCGCGACCGGGTGAGCTGATCGACATTGACCTCCCGGGCCAGCCTCAGGAAGAGGCGCCGCAGGACGCTGAGCCCCGGAAGAACGACGGCGGCCTCGGCGGCCTGCTGGGTGGACTGTTCGGGAAGAAATAGCGTCCGCTGACGCTGGATTGGGCCTCCAGGAGCGGGGCTGGCATTACCCGGCTGGGTGCGGGCCTGCTGTCGGGAGCCCTTGGAGCCACGCCTCGAGTTCCCGCGGGTGGCGGAAGATGCGGACCTCGGCGGTGCCAGGGTTGCTCTCCAGTTCGCGCATG
Organism: Arthrobacter sp. 10T44; assembly: GCF_056393885.1. Taxonomy (NCBI): domain Bacteria; kingdom Bacillati; phylum Actinomycetota; class Actinomycetes; order Micrococcales; family Micrococcaceae; genus Arthrobacter; species Arthrobacter sp. 10T44. The sequence continues at coordinate 99,444 of NZ_JBFTGT010000012.1, forward strand.
ACCCGTCGCTTGCGGCTGAACGAGCGGAAATGCCACCCGATGATCGAGTCCAGGGCGAAGAGGCGGCCGAACGTTTCCCGGTTCCCGTTGCAGACTTCCTCTCGGGCGATGACCCGGCGAAAGGAGCGGCGGAGCAGCCGGAGCAGCGAAAGCCAGCGCGGATAGTCCAGTCCGACAATCAGCTCCGCTCGCGGCACAACAAGGTCACGCCACACTCCATAGGCGCTGTCCAGGACCCACTTGTCCTGGCCGGCGATGCGCGCCGCGAGCTCCCGCTGCACGGCGGTGTCCGGCTGCCGCCAGCCCGGAAGCCAGCCAATGTCGTCGTCGGCAGAGAACTCCGGGAGCCCCGTTCTCGCCGCATAGGCACGGGCGGCGGAGGACTTCCCGCTCCCGGTGACGCCGTAGAAGAGGACTCGCGAGGGGGCAGCGGTTGGATTCCGGGGGTGCACGAAGTTCAGCATGCCACACTGGTGCGATGCCCCAGTTCTCTATCTCCGCCAGCGCCGACGTGACCGACGCCGAGGCGCTGGCGCTTTATGAATCCGTCGGGTGGGCCGCCTACTCCCGGGACCTGGGACTGCTCGTTCGGGCCATCCGGAATTCTTCGTTTGTGGTCACTGCCCGGAGTGTCGGAGGGGAACTGGTTGGGCTTGCCCGGGCCGTCTCCGACGATGCGACCATCTGCTACTTGCAGGACATCCTCGTGGACCCGGCGTTCCAAGGAACCGGTGTGGGAAGGACGCTGCTGGAAGCCGTCCAGGCGCGGTACGGGCACGTCCGGCAGACGGTCCTCCTCACCGACAACGAGCCGGGCCAGCGAGCCTTCTACGAAGCCCTGGGTTTCACCGAAGGCGCTGACTTCAGCCCTGAGCCGTTGCGGGTTTTCGCGTTGATCCGCTAGCACCGGTCTGCGGCTATTGCCCCTTGCCGTCGCGGCGCTTGGGAGAACGCTTTTCATGGACTGCACTCCCGGTGGCGGCTAAGGTTCGAGCATGCGGAGACTGGCGGGGACAGCGACGATCGGCGTCGTGTTGGGCGTGCTGCTTTGCGGGTGTTGGCTGGTGCCTGTCACCCGCACGGACGCCTGCGTTGACTGGGTCCGCTTCGAGACCATGCAACAACGCTTCGACCACGCCGGCGCGGTCCTGGTCGGCACGCCCCTCCAGAGAGACGGTGAGATCCGGATCTACGGTTACCAGGCCAATGTCCACGTGGTGGAAGTGGAGAAAGTGCTCAAAGGCAGCCTGGGCAAGGGCCCGGTCCGTATCGCGTCCATGCCGGTGACTTGCGGAAAGTCCTATCCCGACGGCGACCCGCTCGACGTCGGCGGCCGGCATCTCTTCTTCCTGACCGAGCAAAACGACGGTTGGTTTACGATGACGCCGGACCAGGGCACTGTCCCGTTCCCGCCGGGCACCCCGATCCCCTTCAAGACCGGCTGAGCGGTCCTTCAGGGTGAAGTAAGCCGGTACACCGAGACGTGGCTGCGGGATTCTCCGGTGAACTCGCTGCCATCCCAGTCCGCCCACCTGGATTCCAACTCGAACCCGGCCAGCCGGGCCATGAGATCCAGCTCGCTGGGCCAGACGTACCGGTGCGGCGTCCGTCCGATCCGCGCCTCCTGACCGTCCGCTAGCTCCGGGGCGAACCGCACATGGTGCGAGATGACGTGCTGATTCAGCACATCGTAGGTATCGACTAGGAGATACCCGGGCTCGCTCTCTTCAACCGTCCCACCGTGGCCGGGCGACAGTGAGCGGAGTTGTGGCACCCAGAGCTCTATGACGAAGCGCCCGCCAGGCGCAAGATGACGCGCAGCGTTCTGGAAACAGCGCACCTGATCGTCCTGCGTCAAGAGGTTGGCGATGGTGTTGAACACCAGGAATGCAAGCGAGAAGTTCTCCCCCGCCAATGCCTCGGTCATGTCGCCCTGAACGACGGGAATGTTGCGTTCGCTGGCCTTCTCACGCAAACGGGAGATCATCGCGTGGGACAGTTCGATACCGCTGACTTGAACCCCCGCTTCCGAAAGCGGAATCGCAACCCGGCCCGTGCCAATGGCAAATTCGATGGCCGGACCGTCACCCGCGAGCTCCGACAGGACCTCTACCGTGGGGCCGAGAACCTCGGGCGCGAACATTCCCTCTCCAGGCGTGTCGTACTTCCTCGCGGTCTCGTCGTCCCAGAGCTGTTGCTGGTTAATCATCCCGTCACTATCGCATCTGCTGTGCGGTTCCTCTAGCGACCGATGCCGCCTCCGTGGCCCAACGTCCGGTCCACAGCCCCGGGCCGCAGGTCTTCGGCCGTCGGCCTTCCCTCTCGGACTTCGGTCTCGGGTCGTCCGTCTCGGGTCGTCGGTCTCGGGTCGTCGGTCTCGGAGCCCAGGCGGCATGACACCTTCGCTGCAGTCACGGCCGGACGCGGCGGCCCTGCTGGGCTCCCCTATCGTGTGACCGTTCGGATTCCGGTCGGCCGGGTACGCCGTTCAGCAACTCCGGGTGCGTGGTTCAGCTACTCCGGGTGCGCCGTTCAGCAACTCCGGGTGCGCCGTTCAGCTTCTGAAGTAGTGGTTTCTTCGGGGTGTTTGGCGTGGGTCGAGGTGGGGTGGCGGGATGAACCACGGGATCCCGGCACGGATCTGGATGGACCATTGTTCTTTGTGGGTCAGGTGGTGATGGTGGGAGCAGAGGAGCGTTCCGTTGTCGGTGGATGTGGTGCCGCCTGTGGACCAGTAGTTAATGTGGTGGGCTTCGCACCAGGGTGCGGGGATGGTGCAGCCGGGGAAGGCGCAGCCCTGGTCGCGGGCGGTGATGGCTTTGCGGAGGTGGGGCGGGAAGATCCGGCTGGTGCGGCCGATGTCCAGGATCCGGCCCTGGGCTCCGAGCAGGACGGGGATGATGTCCGCGTCGCAGGCGATTTTGCGGATGGTCGCGGCGGTGACGGGGCCGGTGAAGGCCAGCGTCCCGGTGCCGGTGAACCCGAGCGATCCCGCCCCGGGGCCGTGTCCGGTGGCTCCGACCCGGCCGAACTGGCCCGGTCCGGTGGTTCCGGCCCGCTCGAACTGGCCGGTGGCGCTGACCTGGCCGGCCCCGTCGGCGGCCGTGCCGGTGTCTCGTTGGAGGCGTTCGAGGAGGTCGCGGTAATCGATGGTGACCATGACCTGGGGCCGGAGCCCTCCGGTGGCGGGCAGTGCGCCGGAAGCCAGGGCCACTTTGCAGGCGCCGACCAGGCCGTCGAGGGATTTCTGCGGCCTCGACCGCCGGTC
>NZ_JBFTGT010000013.1:0-41925 GCF_056393885.1 Arthrobacter sp. 10T44
TGGCACACTATTGAGTTCTCAAACAACAGACACACCCGGCACCACCCAAACCCAACGGTCCAGGATCGCTCCGGAGCAACTTTTCAAACTTACCCGAATCCATGAAGCTTTGCAAACCGGCGTTTCCGCCATTCACAATTCCACAGGGGTCCCCACCCTTATAAAGCGCGCAACATTCCGCGCCGTTTTCCAGGCCGTTTATCAGGGGGGTCGGTCGCTATCTTTCCGCTTCAGCGGCGGCGACTCGAACTACTTTACACACCAACCCGACCCCATACAAATCGGACCCCGCAAGCACCTCCCCGCGCCACAAACCCCGGAAATCCGCGCCAAAACGGCCCGCGGGGCGCGGGAAGTCGAGGTCCGGCATCCAAAGTCGTCGGTGTGGGCTCCGTCACCGGGCCACGCGTGGTGCCGACACCGTGGGCGGCGGTGGGCGGAGGCCGAGGGACGAGGAGCCGGCGTGCGCAACACCGGCTTAAACGCAAGAAGGGCCGGCAACCATTTGGTTGCCGGCCCTTCTTCAAGCCACTGGCTTCAGGAGTGCTGAATTACCAGGAAGACTTCGTGATGCCCGGGAGCTCACCGCGGTGAGCCATGTCGCGGAAGCGAACACGGGAGATACCGAACTTCTGGAACGTGCCGCGGGGGCGGCCGTCGATGATGTCGCGGTTACGCAGGCGGACCGGCGAGGCGTTGCGGGGCAGCTTCTGCAGGCCGAGGCGTGCAGCTTCGCGTGCTTCGTCGGTTGAGTTGGGGTCAACCAGAGCCTTCTTCAGTTCGAGGCGCTTTGCAGCGTAACGCTCGACGATGACTTTACGCTGTTCGTTCTTAGCGATCATTGACTTCTTAGCCATGTGTTTAGCGCTCCTCTCGGAATTCGACGTGCTGGCGGATTTTGGGATCGTACTTCCGCAGGACCATGCGGTCCGGGTCGTTACGACGGTTCTTGCGCGTCACGTAGGTGTAACCCGTGCCCGCGGTCGACTTGAGCTTGATGATCGGACGTACGTCCTTGTCCTTTGCCACTAGAGCTTCACTCCTCGTGCCAGGATGGCGGCGACGACTACGTCAATGCCGCGTACGTCGATGGTCTTGATGCCACGTGCAGAGACCTGCAGGGTGACATTACGGCGCAGGGACGGGACCCAGTAGCGCTTCTTCTGGATGTTCGGGTCGAACCGGCGCTTGTTGCGGCGGTGCGAGTGCGAAATGCTGTGTCCAAAGCCCGGCTCGGCTCCGGTCACCTGGCAGTGTGCTGCCATGACGACTCTCCTAATGAAAATAATATGAAACGGCTGGCGGAGTTCCGCATAGCCGTGCGATCGGCGGCGTCCGCAGCCAGCCCCACCTGCGTTCCGCAGCAGTCCGACAGCCGGCTGAACCGGCTGCAGTCCTCACTGCGGCGAAGATTGTGGGTCACAGGCACCGGGCGGCGATAACCAAAAGGAATCACTGCGAAGTGCCGGGATACTGGGCGAATACAGGAGTGCACGCAACTTGAGCCCCTAACTACCGGCCACCGGGAGTGCCTGATTCCTCAGCCATTTCCGCCAACCGGAGCAATTGCACACGCTCCGCGCCACCTAGCGCCTACCAAGTCTACGAGCTTGGCGAATTAAAGACCAATCCGGGCCCGCAGGGTGTATAAGCGGCGGCCGTCCCCGCGCAGGCAAGTCACATCAGCGGCGCAGTCCTTTCACAGCAAAATGAAAGGCAACGGGCAGATTCTGGATTCATGAACACACCAACCCAGACTGCCTTGCAGCCCGCGGCCCGACGGGCGCCTGCCGCCGGCAACCCCTTCAAGGGGCAGTACCGCAAACGGCTGTTCAAGGCAGACCTGCTCACCGTGATCGCATGGGCGTCGGTGGCCGGTGCCGTGGCGTTGTGGCTGGCCGACGGCGGCGTCGCCGGATTCTCAAGCGTCGCCGGAGCGTTCACGGCGATGGGGATCGTCGCGGGGCTCGCCGGGATGGACCTGGTGCTGCTCATGCTGCTCCTCGCCGCACGCCTCCCCGTCATCGACGGGGCTGTTGGCCATGACCGCGCCCTTGAATTCCACCGAAAACTCGGCAAGCCGTCCCTGTACCTACTGCTGGCGCACGGCGTTCTGATCGCGCTCGGCTACGGGCTGGCAGAGGGGCTTGACCCGATCAGCGAGTCAGTGGCCCTGTGGGTCAAGGTCCCCGACATGTGGCTGGCGTTCGTGTCCATGGCACTTTTTATCGCCGTCGTCGTCACCTCCCTGGTCGCCGTCCGCCGTCGGTTTCCCTATGAGTTCTGGTATGTCGTCCATCTGCTGACCTACGCCGCCGTGCTGACCTCACTGCCGCACCAGTTCAGCGTCGGTGGACTCTTCGCCGAAGGCACCTGGCAGCGCTGGTATTGGCTTGCGATCTGCATCGCGACGGGCGCCGCGCTGCTGCATTACCGGGTTCTCGAGCCCATTGTCGCCACGGTCCGGCATCAGCTGCGGGTAAGCCGGGTGGTGGCCGCCGGTCACGGCGTGGTCAGCATCGAAATGACGGGCCGGCATCTCGACGAGCTGGCCGGCAGCGGTGGACGGTTCTTCATCTGGCGCTTTCTCGCCCCGGGGCAGTGGTGGCACCCGCACCCGTTCAGCCTTTCCGCTGAGCCCTTGCAGTTCGACGCCGACGGCGGTGGCCGGCTGCGGATTACGGTCCGGAACCTTGGCAGGGGCTCCGCGAGCCTGGCCCGGCTGAAGCCCGGTACCCGGGTGGCAATCGAAGGCCCGTACGGGCTCTTCAGCACCGCCGCCCGCAGCCGGCAGCACGTTGTGATGATTGGTGCCGGCATCGGCATCACCCCCATCCGCGCGCTGCTGGAGAGCACTCCGTTCGCGCCGGGCGATGCGACCGTGATCCTCCGCGGCCACAGCCGGTCCGGTCTGTACCTCGGCGATGAAATCCTCGAGCTCTGCCAACGCCGTGGCGCGACCTTATTCCATCTGACCGGGCGCCGGCCGCGGGGCGTCCAAACCTGGCAACCGGAAACCGAAGCTCGCTCCGGTTACCGGCTGGCGAGCTACGCACCAAACCTCACCGACGCGGACGTCTACGTCTGCGGCCCCGCGGACTGGGCAAGAAACGTCCTGGATGACGCGCGCCGGGCGGGCGTGCGGGAAGAGCAACTCCACTACGAAAGGTTCGACTGGTGAGAATTCGCGCAGTAGTTTCAGCAACCCTGGCCTCGGTCGGGATCCTTGTGGCCGGCTGGCAGTCGGGAGCGCATGTAGCGAACACGGCCAGCGCCGTCGGCACCACGGCGGGCACCACCGGGTCGGGCTCGAGCGGTTCGGCGGGGAGTTCCGCGCCGTCCTCGGGAGCCACGGGAACCACGGGTTCCTCCAGCTCGACCGGCGCGGCAGCGAAGGCCGGAGGAACCTTTACCGGCGACGTCGTGCAGACCCGCTTCGGTCCGGTCCAGGTGCAAATCACCGTCAGCGGCGGCACCATCTCGGATGTCACCGCACTCCAACTCACCGACGACGGCGGCCGGTCGGTACAGATCAGCGACTACGCCGCACCCCTGCTGCGCGCTGAGGTGCTCCAGGCCCAGTCGGCCAACGTGCAGACCATCAGCGGAGCCACCGTCACCAGTGATGCTTACCTGACCTCGCTCCAGGCGGCCCTCGATGCAGCCCACGTCTGAGCTGGTCCGGCCGGAGCTGAAGGCCAAGACCTTCCGGTGCATGGGGACGGTCGTCAGCCTTACCGTTCCCCTCGGACCAGAGGACTGGACGGCGGACGCCGAAGCGGCGCTGGCGGAGGCCGCCGGCGTCGTCGAACGGCGTTTCGGGGAACTCGACGCCCGCTTCAGCCTTTACCGGCCCGGTTCCGAGGCCAGCAGGCTGGCGGCCGGGGAGCTCTCGCTGCGGGAGGCCTCGCAAGAACTCCGGGACTGCTACGCCGACGCGGCCGAATGGCGCCTCCAGACGGAGGGCGCGTTCACGCCGGAACGTCCGGACGGAGTGCCGGACCTTTCCGGGCTGGTGAAAGGGCTCGCGATCAAGGAAGCGGGGGCCCTCTTGCAGTCACGGGGGCTGGCCGACTGGTGCCTGAACGCCGGCGGTGACGTGTTGGTGGCCGGTTCACCCATCGTGGGCAGCCGGGCGGCGTGGCAGGCCGGCGTCGTGGATCCGCAGGACCGCACGACCCTGATCGCCGCTTACCCGTTGGGCGGCAGCACCGGCATCGGGGCCCTGGCCACCTCCGGCTCCGCCGAACGAGGTGACCACATCTGGACCCGCGGCTCCGGCGTCAGCGAGTTCAGCCAAGTCTCGGTCGCCGCGGCGGACATTCTCACCGCCGATGTGCTCGCGACCGCCATCGTGGCGGGCGGGGTCCGCATGCTCAACCGGGCGACGAGCGGCTGGGACGTTGAGGTGCTCGCCATTCGGACCGACGGGGGCATCCTCGCGACGCCGGGGTTCCGCGCCTGACTTGGGTTCGGCGCGGGCGCTCCCCCCACCCGTCGCTGTTGACCGGGCCGGCTACCCGCCCGCGGCTGGCAGCGCGTTCGACGCCGCAACACGCGAGTACCAAAGACCGCTCGCCTTGGGGATGCGGCGCTGCGTCTCGTAGTCCACCCGGACCAACCCGAAGCGCTGGTGATAGCCGAAGGCCCATTCGAAGTTGTCCAGCAGGGACCATGCGAAATATCCGCGGACGTCCACGCCGTCCGCCAGTGACTCGTGGACTGCCCGCAGATGTTGATCGAAGAACGCCAGCCGTGCCTGGTCATCCACGAAGCCATCTGCGTCCGGAACGTCTTCGAAGGCGGCGCCGTTTTCCGTGATGTAGATCGGGACCCCGGCCGGCCCGGTGTATTCACGCTGCAGCCGGTTCAGCAGCCGGCGGAGGCCCTCGGGCTGTATTTCCCAGCCCATTCCGGTGACGGGCAGTCCGCGGGGCACCTGCCGGACGCCGTCGGCCGCGACCAAGGGCGACGCGGGAGCTCCTCCGGCCGGTCCGGGGTGCGGCGCCGGATCCTTGGTGAATGCGTCCCCGTGGTAGTAGTTGACGCCCAGCAGATCGAGGGGCTGCGAAATGATGTCGAGATCCCCGGGCCGGACGACCTCGGCCATGCCGAGGTGGGCCACGTCGGCAAGCACATCGGCCGGGTATTCACCCCGGAACAGCGGGTCCAGGAACATCCGGTTCGACTGTCCGTCAACTCTCCGGGCGGCGTCGAGGTCCCCATCCCGGCCCGGGTCGGCCGGATCGGCCACCGTCAGGTTCAACGTGATTCCCAGGGTCGCCTCAGGATCCTGCCGGCGGAGCGCGCGGACGGCCAAGCCATGGCCCAGCAGCAGGTGGTGGACCGCCGCGAGCGCCGCGGCGGGGTCCTGCCGTCCGGGGGCGTGGATGCCCGCAGCATAGCCGAGGAAGGCCGAGACCCAGGGCTCGTTGAGCGTGGTCCAGATCCGGACCCGGTCACCGAGGGCCTCGTGCATCACCGCGGCATAGTCGGCAAAGCGCTCAGCCGTTTCCCGCGCGGCCCAGCCGCCCTTGTCCTCCAGCGCCTGCGGCAGGTCCCAGTGGTACAGCGTGATCCAGGGCGTGATGCCCGCAGCGAGCAGTTGATCGACCAGCCGCGAGTAAAACGCGATGCCCTCGGGGTTCGGCGTCACACCGTCGGGCATGCAGCGGGCCCAGGAGATGGAGAAGCGGTAGGCGGCCAGGTTCAGGTCCCGCATGAGCCCGACGTCCTGGGCCGAACGGTGGTAGTGGTCGCAGGCGACATCGCCGTTGTGCGCATCCGCGACCGCCCCGGGCACGCGGCAGAAGACGTCCCAGATGGATTCCCCGCGGCCTCCCTCGTGGGCGGCTCCTTCGATTTGGTAGGCCGCGGTGGCAGCACCCCACAGGAAGCCGGCAGGAAAGGTGAGGGGGCTGCTGTTCATCCTGTTACTGCTCCTTGGGGCGGGAGTGCGTCGGGCCAGAGGGCGTCGTACTAGAGACGGGTGAGCTGAGGATACCGCGGCGAGAGGCCGTCGCCGGAGGACTTGCCGGTGACCCGGCGCACCACCCAGGGCCCGGCGAACTCGCCCACCCAGCGGGCATTCGCACGGAGCGCCTCGGAGCGGCTGAGCTCCGGGACCGGCGTCATCGGCGGCACATCGATCGAGTGGTCGTGCTCCAGCACGGTGAGGACGCGCCTGGCCATGTTGGCATGGCCGGCAGCGGACATGTGCATCCGGTCGGTCGCCCACATGCCCCAGTCGTAGTACTCGTTGAAGCGCCAGTAGTCCACCAGCAGGGCATCGTGGTCTCCGGCGATGCCGCGGACAAGTTCGTTGTAGATGGCGGTCCGCCCCCGCATGGTCCCGAAGACTTTGGAGCCGCGCGCGTCGAAACCGGTAAACATCACCACGGTGGCACCGGTGGCCTTCAGTTTCCGGATGCCGGCGTCGTATTCCACCAGCAGGTCATCGATGTCGATCTTGGGACGGAGGATGTCATTCGCGCCGGCGTAGATGCTCACCAGGGTGGGTTTGAGTGCGACTGCGGCGTCCACCTGTTCGGCCATGATCTGGCGGAGCTTCCTCCCGCGGATGGCGAGGTTGGCGTAGCCGAAGCCCGGGTCGGCCGCGCCCAGCTGCTCTGCCACCCTGTCGGCCCAGCCCCGCACGCCGTTGGGGCGGGCCGGGTGGTCGTCGCCGACGCCTTCGGTAAAGGAGTCTCCGAGTGCAACGTAGCGGGCTGTGAAATCCATGGATTCAGTCTGCCAGAGCCCCCTGGGTGGGTCACACCGGGGAATCGCCGCAGCTGCTACTCGCGGATCCGGACCGCCGTTTCTCGCAGGTACTGCTCCACCCGGGTGTAAGCATCCCGGGTCAGGGCTTTCCACAAGGCAATGGCCAGGTGAGGGTCGGCGGCTTCCAGCTCGGCGATCGCCTCCACACTGAGCACCATGACCTCTACCGGCCCCACTGCCCGGACGGTGGTTTCCTGCCGGTTGCCGCTGCCCAGCGCCAGTTCGCCAAAGGTCATCCCGGCGCTGAGGGTGTTCAGCTTGACCCGGTCCGCGGTGGGCCCGGGCGACGTGCTGCTGACTTTTCCGGAGGTGATGAAGTAGACCCCGCCGAACCGCAAACCTACACGCCGGATTACGTCGCCGTCGCCATAGGATTTCGGCGTCATCAGCGCTTCCAGCGCCGCCGCCTCCGCTTCCTCCAGGGGCGCCAGCGCGGGCGAGGCGGTGACGGGAACGTGGTCCGGGATCAGCAGATGGTCCCCGTGGCGCTCCAGCAGGCGGTTTTCGCAGTATTCGACGGCGGCGCTCCGTGTTGTGAAGGACGGAACCGGGCGCTCGCTTGACGTTGCCAGGGCTTCGGTGACCGACCCGTCCGCCTCAACCAGCACCAGGTCGCGCCCGGCGTCGGCCATCCCCTGCCTCATTCTGGCCAGCGTACGCACTGCAACCTCGCTGACTTGGTCCGTGCGCCGCATGTCCAGGATCACCAGCGCGACGTCGTCGGCCAGGCCGCTGACCTCACGCACCATGGATTCAGTCCCGGCGAAGAGAAGGTCGCCGTTGAGTTCGATCACCCGGGCCCGGTGGCCGTGGGCACGCAGGACATCGGCGGCCTCGTCGTTGCGGCGGATGCCCGAGGGTGTTTCGGTGACGTCGTAGGCGGCGAGGATGGCGGACCGGCCCGCCCGGGCCGCCCGGACGAAGTGGAGTTCCATGTCGCGGGAGAGTCGCTGCGCGGTGGCCAGCCCGCGGACGCTGCTGCCGTGCTCATCCAGCGGCGGTGAGTAGACCGCCAGGCCCACCTGGCCGGGCAGCACGGCGATGATGCCGCCCGCTACCCCGCTCTTGCCCGGCATCCCCACGCTGCTGATCCAGGCGCCGGCGTCGTCGTACATGCCAGAGGTCATCATGACGGACAGCACTCGCTCCACCGGCCCGATCTCAAGCACCTGTTTGCCGCTGAGCGGGTTCCGGCCGCCGTTGGCCAGCGTGGCCGCCATGATCGAGAGGTCGAAGCAGTTGACCAGGACCGAGCACTGCCGGAAGTAGTCCTGCAGAACCGGTGTCGGGTCGTCTTCGATGATGTTGAAGGAGCGAAGCAGGTAGGCGAGGGCTGTATTGCGGTGGCCGTGTTTGAGCTCGGATTCGTAGACCTGCTCGTTGACCGAGAGCTGACGGCCTGCGAACCCGGAGTACGTGCTGAGTATCCGTTTGAACCCGGACTGCCCGCCTGATCCCCTAATCAGGGAGGTGGCGGTGAGGGCCCCGGCGTTGATCATCGCGTTGGCAGGCCGCCCCGTCCCTTCGGCGAGGGAGATCTCGTTGAAGGAATCACCTGACGGTTCCACGTCGACCTTGGCGTCCACGGCCTCGGCGCCAAGGTCCTCGAGTGCCAGTCCGTAGGTGAAGGGCTTGGAGATGGACTGGATAGTGAACTCCTCGCGGGTGTCACCGATTTCGTACACCTTGCCGTCAACGGTCGCGAGGGCGATGCCGAAGTTGTCCGGATCCACGTTGGCCATGGCCGGAATGCTGCTGTAAGGCTTGCCGTCCTTGAGCAGCGAGATCTCGGCGTGGATCTGGCGGAGATAGCTGTCGATCGGCGATTCCATAATGCCAAGACTAGGGGACACCGGGCCGCTGGCCGCCCCCGGGTCTCAGGCCCGTTTGTTCTCCCGCAGGATCCAGTGGCCGGCGTCGAGCCGGGACACGATCTTTTCGCCGATACGGGCCAAGGCCGCGATGTCGTCCGGATCGAGTGCGTCCAGGAACAGTGCGCGGACCGCTTCGACATGACCCGGGGCGAGCCCCTCGATGGTGGCCATGCCGGCCTCGGTGAGGTGTGCCGTGGTCACGCGGGCGTCGCCGGGGTGCGGCCGGCGTTCCAGCCATCCGCGGTTCTGCAGTTTGGTGACCACGTGCGAGAGCCGGGACAGCGAGGCGCTGGTGCGCGCCGCGAGTTCGCTCATCGGCAGGTACCGGCCCTCGGCTTCGGAGAGCATGGCCAGGACGTTGTAGTCGAACAGGGAGAGTTTCCCGGCCGCATGCAGCTGCGTGTCCAGCGCGGCGGGCAACAGCGTGTTGATGCTCAGCTGGGCTAGCCAGGCGCGGCGTTCGTCGGCATTGAGCCAGCGCGGTTCGGTCATGGCTCCATTCTAGGAGCCTCGATGCTTGACGGTTCAACATCGGGCCGGTTTTGGTTCCTGCCTTCTTGCCGCCCGGCGGTAGGCTGGCGCTATGTACGTAGTCTCCCTGACCTACAAGGTGCCCGAAGAGATCGTCGACTTCCACCTGCCGGCGCACGTCGCCTGGCTGCAGGATGCGTTCGACCGCGGCGTCTTTATGGTGGCAGGCCGCAAGATCCCCCGCACCGGCGGCCTCCTGCTGTCCAACGCGGACCGCGCCGACTTGGACGCGGCACTGTCCAAGGACCCCTTCTACGTCAACGGCGTGGCCGACTTCGACGTCGAAGAGTTCCACGCCAGCCGCGTCGCCCCCGGGTACGAAAACCTGCTGGACAGCTAGCTCAGCCGGCCAGCAGCTTTTTCAGCCCGCCTTTGCGCGGGACTCTCACCGGGTCCGGCCAGCGCGGCTTGAGCTCATCCCCCAGCGTGACGCCGCGCAGCTTGCGGCCAAAGAGGGGAAGCACCCAGTCGTGCACCCAGCGGCGCTGCCGGCGTTCCCAGTCCCGGAGCCCGAGCCGGTCCGGCGGCCCCCATTCCTTGGGGCTGATGTTGTGCGGCACGCCGAGCTGGTCCAGGACCTGCGCGGCAAGGTATTTGTGGCCGGCCTTGGACATGTGGAGCCGGTCCGCATCCCACATCCGCGGGTCGTGGAAGGCATCAAAGCACCAGTAGTCCACCAGCACCGCACCGTACCAGGCAGCCAGCTCCCGGACGCGCCGGTTGTATAGGGCGTTGCGCCGCTTCAGCGGCTCCAGCAGCACCGAGACCTTCACGTCAAAGCCCGTGAACAGCACCACCGTGGCTCCACTGGCGGCCAGCTTCGCCACCAGGAATTCGTAATCATCCATCAGGTCTTCGATGTCCGTTCCGAAGTCCAGGATGTCGTTGCCGCCGGCGTACAGGGTCACCAGGGTCGGTTCCATGGCAAGCGCCGGTTCCAGCTGCTCGCCGATGATGTGGCGAAGCCGTTTGCTCCGGATGGCGAGATTGGCGTACTCCCAGCCCGGCTCCGCCTTCGCCAGCTTCTCCGCAACCCGGTCCGCCCAGCCGCGGACCCCGTTGGGCAGGCGCTTGCTGTGGTCCCCCACGCCCTCGGTGAACGAGTCCCCCAGGGCGACGAAGAGCCGCCGTCCATGAGTGCCCGGGGCTGGAAGGTTCTCGGCCATGGCGCCACGGTAGTCCCGCCGGACGACGTCGGGGTTAACGTGGGGGGCACAACGGGTGCGGCGGTCCGGGGAATCGGCCTAGAGTTCCGCTTTCCCCAGCCGCCAGTACCCCATAAACGCGACCTGCTTCCGGTCGATCCCCACGTCCCGCACCAGGTAGCGCCGCAACTCCCTGACGGTGCCCGCCTCACCGGCGATCCACGCGTAGAACGGCAGGGCACCGGCCGGCTTGTCCGGGTTCCGGCCGGTCCTGATGGCCGTCGCGTCCAGCCGTGCCGGGGTTTCCCAGAGGATGTCCCGGTCCACGTTGACGTCCTCGAGGTCCGGTCCGACAGAGCGGGGCTGCGCGGTGGCAGCCACCCAGCCCGGCGGCGGCACGGCCGCACGAACAGCCGCCTGGAGGCGCGCCCCGTGCGGCAGGCGCCCGTGCGCACTCCCGCGGGCCAGCCAGGTGATGGCGACGTCGGCGGGTGAGACGAGGTCCTGGAAGTCGGCGGCGGAGGGCACCTCCAGCAGGGCCTGGCCGCTTAGGTGCGGCGGGAGGCTTTCCAGGATGGCCCCGATCGCCGGAACCGCGGTTTCATCCCCCGCCAACAGCACCCGCTGGGCCAGTCCCGGACGCCATTCAATGCCGGCGTAACTTTCCGCCGTGACACAGTGCGCAGCCCGGTTGTTGGGTCCGATCAGGACCAAGCCGTCACCCGGCCTTGCCCGGGCTGCCCACTCGGCGGCGGGGCCGCCGTGGCCGGACGCGTCGAGGTGCAGCACGAAGTCGACGTCGATCTCGGGGAAGACGGCATCCAGGCGCGCCTGCCGCACGGTGTAGGTGCGCATGGCGCCGCGGACAGCCGGGTCGAGGGCCAGCCATTCGCTGTACCAGGCGGGCTTCTCGGTCCGGAATTCGGGCAGCGGGATGTCGCGGCCGTCGGCGGCCCGGGAGGGAATCATGACCTTGATCCGCAGGTCCAGGGTGTTTCCGTGCACGCCGAAGTGCCGCAGCGAGTAGCCGCCGAAGGTGATCCGGCGGAAGTTCGGGCTGAGCTGTTCCACGGCGGTGACGCGGACGTCGAACGCCGCGGTCATGGGCTCGGCGGCGGGCAGAACTGTCACCGTCGCGGAGGCAGGGGACGGGGAAGGCGTTTCAGTCATGGGATCAGCTCCAGTTGCGGCTTCGGTGCTGCGGCGGAGGGGGCATGGGCGGAGGGGGCATGGGCGGAGGGGGCATGGGCGGAGGGGGCGGGTGCGGTGTGGTGGCGGCCGAGGGGGACGACCAGCGGTGTGCCTGAGGCGGGGTCGGGCACCACCCGGGATTCCAGTCCAAAGACGTCGCGGACTAAGGCCTCCGTGATAACAGCCCCGGAGTCCCCTTCGGCCGCGATCCGGCCGCCCTTCATGGCGATGACGTGGTCCGCGTAGCGTGCTGCGAGGTTGAGGTCATGCAGCACGATCGCCACGGTGGTGCCGCGCCGGCGGTTCAGGTCCGTCAGCAGATCCAGGACTTCCACCTGGTGCGCGAGGTCAAGGTAGGTGGTGGGTTCATCGAGCAACAGAACCTCGGTCTCCTGGGCCAGCGCCATCGCGATCCAAGCACGCTGACGCTGGCCGCCGGAGAGCTGGTCCACGGAGCGGTCCGCCAGGTCCAGGGTGTCAGTGGCGGACATGGCGTTGAGCACCGCGCGCTGATCGTCCGGGGATGCCCCGCCGGACCAGCCGCGGAAGAAGCCCTGATGCGGGAAGCGGCCGCGGCCCACCAGGTCCCGGACCGTGATGCCGTCGGGCGCAGTCGGGTGCTGCGGGAGCAGGCCGAGTACGCGGGCAACCTCGCGGGCCGGCCTCGTGTGGATGTCCTTGCCGCCAAGAGTCACTGTGCCGGACGCGGGTTTGAGCAGCCGGGACAGTGCCCGGAGCAGCGTCGATTTTCCGCAGGCGTTGGCTCCGACGATCATGGTGACTTTGCCCTCGGGAATCTCGGTGCTCAGGTCCTCGATGACGGTCCGCTGATCGTATTTCAGCGTCAGGCCGGAGGCGTTCAGGGTTGCCATCTCAGGCGTCCTTTCGGTTGGCGGTGACCAGGAGCCACAGCAGGAACGGTGCACCCAGGGCGCCGGTAACGACGCCGACGGGCAGTACGGTCCCGCCGAGCACGAGCGGTGCGAGGTTCGCCGCAAGGAAGTCTGCGGCCAGGACGATCAGCGCCCCGGCCAGAGCCGAGGCCGGCAGGCTCGCCTTGCGCACAAAGCGGCGGGAAATCGGACCGGCGAGGAACGCCACGAAGGCGACGGGTCCGGCTGCTGCGGTCGCCACGGCCGACAGGCCAACGGCGGCGACGACGACGGCGAGCCGGGTGCGGCCGACGCGGACGCCCAGGCCCGCAGCGGTGTCCTCGCCGAGTTCCAGGATGCGCAGCGGCCGCGCGAGGACCGCAGCTGCGGGGACCAGCACGAGCAGGGCAAGGCCGAGGACCCCGGCCCGCCCCCAGCTGGCGGCGTTGAGCGATCCGTTGAGCCAGACGAGCGCGTCGGCCGCCGTCCGGATGTCCGCCCGGGTCATGAGGAAACTGACCACGGCCTGCAGTGCGGCGGCAATGCCCACTCCGGCCAGGATCAGCCGGTTGCCTGCCGCGTCCCCGCGGCCTGCCGCGGCGCCGAGTGCCCCGCGCCGGGCGATTGCGTAAATGATGCCGGCAACGGCGAGCGCCCCGGCGAGTGCCGCTCCCGAAACCATGGCCCCGGACGCACTGAAGAGAACGACCGCGGTAACCGCCGCGGCGCTGGCGCCGTAACTGATTCCGATCACGTCCGGACTGGCCAAGGGGTTGCGCAGCATCGTCTGGAAGAGTGCGCCGGATAGGCCAAACGCCGCACCGACCAGGCCGCCCACGACAGCGCGCGGCAGCTTGTGCTCCATCACGATGAAGCTCGCGCCCGGGATCTTGGCTCCGCCGGTGAGGTGGGCGGCCAGAATCCGGAAGAAGTCCGGGACGGTGACGGTGTAGCTGCCCAGCAGGACGGCTGCGGCGAAAATTCCTGCCACGGCGAGGGCCAGGAGGGCCGTGCGTGGTGCGGTCTTCACAGCCCGGCCCCCTTGCTTCGGCGGACCAGCCAGATGAAAACAGGCGTACCAACCAGGGCTGTCATGATCCCGGCTGGAACCTCGCCGGGCAGCAGGACCACCCGGCCGGCGATGTCGGCGGCGAGCAGCAGCACCGGGGCCACAACCAGGGAGAATGGCAGGATCCAGCGGTAGTCGGGTCCGGTCAGGAAGCGGACGGCATGCGGAACCACGAGCCCCACGAAGCCGATGGGCCCCGCCAGGGCCGTTGCCGAACCGCAGAGCAGCACAACACCCAGGGCCGTGATGCCCCGGGTCAGGCCCACCCGCTGGCCGAGGCCGCTCGCGAGGTCCTCGCCCAGGGCCAGCCCGTTGAGGTGCCGGCCAGTCCCCAGCACAATGGCCGTACCGAGCAGCAGGAAGGGCAATCCGGCGTGGATCGCGGACCAGTCACGCCCGGCGATGCTGCCCACCTGCCAGAACCGGAAACGGTCCAGCGTGTCCTGGCTGGAGACCAGGATGACGTTCATGAGCGAATACAGCCCCGCGCTCAGGGCGGCGCCCGCCAGGGCAAGCTTGACCGGCGTCGCGCCGTCCCTACCCAGCGAGGCGATCGCGTACACGAGGGCGGCGGCCGCGGCGGCGCCAAGAAAAGCGAACCAGATGTATCCGGACAGCGTCGAAATCCCAAAGACGTAAATCCCGGTGACGACCGCCAGGGCCGCGCCGGCATTGACGCCGATGATCCCCGGGTCCGCGAGCGGGTTGCGGGCCACCCCCTGCATCGCCGCCCCGGAAAGCCCCAGGGCCCCGCCCGCGAGGAGGCCAAGGACGGTGCGCGGGATGCGGGCATGAACGACCGCGTGGTCGCCGTCCGCTGGATCAAACGCCGTCAGCGCCTCCCACACGGTCCCCAGGCTGAGGCCTCGGGCGCCAATGGCAAGCGATGCGGCGGCCACCATCGCCAGCACGACGACGGCGGCCAGCAGCCACGCGCCCCGGCGGGCACCGGAGCCACCGGACGATGCCGGTGTTTCCGCCCCGGCCGTCGCGGCAGGCGCGTCGGGACGCGCCGTCGTCGTGGGCATGGTCATCGAAGGGACCTATTTCCCCGCGCCGGCGGCTTTGTCCGCTGCGCCGGCCAGCTGCGGCAGGAAGGTGTCCAGCGCCCAGGGCAGGCTCAGTGGAGAGGACGCCGAGATGGACAGTGTGAGCGTGTTGTCCGAGTCGGCGACGAGCGCGCCGTTCTTGATGGCCGGGATCTGGCCCAGCAGGGCGTCGTTCTTGATGGAATCTGCGGTCTTCGCATCCGGGACCCAGCTCACGAAGACGTCCGAGCTGAGCTCGTTGGCCTTCTCGGCCGACCAAGGGATGAAGAATTCCTTGGAGTTCCTGGACTTGTCCGCCACGATGGGCGCCAGCTTCATGCCGATCTCACTGAGGAAGCGCGGGCGGTTGTCATTGGCGGTGTAGACATTGATCCCGTCGCTCTTGGCTGGCTCGAGGTTGCCGTAGATAAAGGTCTTGCCGGCGAGCTGGGGGTACTGCGAGACCTTGTCCTTGATGGTTCCTTCGGTGTCGGCAATGAGCTTGGAGGCCTCCGTCTCCTTGCCGAGCGCCTTGCCGATGATGGCCGTGGAATCCTGCCACGACGTGCCGTAGGCGACCTCGGGCTGGGCCACGACGGGCGCGATCTCGCTGAGCTTCTTGTAGTCCTCCTCCGTCAGGCCCGAATAGGCGCCAAGGATGACGTCCGGGTTGAGCTTGGCGATCTCGGTGAAGTTGATGCCGTCCGCCTCGGAGTACTGGGCCGGGGCTTTCGCCGAGCCGAACCCGGCGCCCAGCCTTTCCAGCGCCGCGTCCTTCCACGGCGTGGACCCCTGGGCGTTGCCGCCCCATTCGTTCTTGGGCACCCCTGCCGGGACCACGCCCAGGGCCAGGGCGACGTCGTCATTGACCCAGGAAACCGTGACGACGCGCTGGGGCTGGTCCTTGATGGTTGTCTCGCCGAAGACGTGCTTGATGGTCACCGGGAACCCCGAGCCGGCGGCCGGAACGGGGGCGGTCGCCGTCGTCGACGCCGGTCCGGTGGAACAGGCCGCCAGGCCCAACCCCACGGCGGCCAGGAGCGCCACGGCCCTGAGTGCTTGGCGGCTTAGGCGACGGAGGGTGGGGCGGCCCGAGGGGCGGGGGAAGTCGGCGGAAGCCACGGAACTCCTTAGGTAAGTGATGCGAACCTAAGTAAGGCTAGCCTATCCTTTGTCTAATTACGCAAGACTTCAGTAACGTAATCACCCTGAGGGCTCGCTGCGCGGGTGTGGCTTGAAACTGGACAGGCGTCAGGGAGGTTTGCAAGGATTGGCCCGACCCGTGAATCCGAACCGGCCGTGGAATTGTGAACTTTGATGGATAGGGGAAGTGAGCATGCGCATCGCAATGATGACTGCTGCCACGGTCAGCGGGGGTGGCCTCTTTGGCCTGCTACGCGGCCGCACAGTTGCCAGCCCTTCCCCGGCAATCCGGTCCCGGCGCGGACTGATTCCGCGGTAACGCCCGGTCCCAACCGGAGTCGAAGGCTGGCAGTCCCCTGCCCACTTACCGGCCCTGGCGCACTTCTTCCCCGCCTGGCTGGAACCATCCGATTCCGAAAGATTCCGTCATGCAAAAACTCACTGCCCAGCAGATCCGCACGTCCTTCATCAATGCGAGCCGGTCAGAAGCCGCCAAACTCAACCTGCCCAAGAACTTCGACATCCTGGACTGGGAAAGCCTGGACTTCCTCGGCTGGCGAGACGGGAAGATGCCGCTGCGCGGCTACCTGGTGCTGCCCGGCGCGAACGGTCCCACCGGAATCATGCTCCGGGCCCCTGAAGGCGGCGCCAAGAAAAACCGCTCGGTCCTGTGCGAGCTGTGCCGCGACATCTTCTCCAAGGACGACGTCCTGCTCTGGGTGGCCAAGCGTGCCGGGCAGTCCGGCCGCAACGGCAACACGGTGGGCACCCTGATCTGCGCCGAATTCGGCTGCTGCCGCAATGTGCGGGTAGAACCTCCGGTGAACGAGATCAACCCGGATCCGGCCGCCGTCGTCCGCCGACAAATCGACGGCCTGGCGGGACGGACCGCGCAGTTCCTGGACCGCGTCCGGGGAACGTAGCGCCGGCAACCGCAGCGCCGGCTGCCCTAACAGGTCAGCGCAGGACGATGTCCACCGGGTTCGCCTCGGAGCGCCATGTGCCCTCCGAGGCGGACCCCGGGGCGATCACCGGGGCCGTCAGGACGCCGGAGCGGTTGGTGCGCTTGTCCCGGAGGATCTCGGTGACCGAGCCGAGGTGCCGGGACAGGTCGATCACGTTTTCCGGCGCGGCCAGGAGCAGCTGGAACCCGAACTCGTGCAGCGCCTTGATGCCGGCGCCGGCGAATTCCTCCGAGGCCAGCACGAAGGCCTCGTCCATCATCACCGTGCCGTACGTGGTGAAGCCCTGCTCCGCGATCCCCAGCTGGTAGCTCAGTGCCGCGGCCATGATGAAAGCCGTGAAGCGCTGCCGCTCGCCGCCGGACATCGAGCCGGTGTCCGCGTGCATGAAGACCTCGGTCTTCTTCTTCCCGCCCTTCGCCGCCGCCTTGGAACCGGACCCCTGCACCTCGCGATGCTCCTTGCACTGGATAAAGAGATGGCCGCGGACGTCCAGCACCTCGGCGCGCCAGCGCCGGTCCTCGGGAGTCTGCGAACCGAGCCGCTTCACGAGCGTTTCGAGTGACTTGTAGCGGCTGGTGAGCTCGGCGTCCTCGTCCGTCTCCGTCCCGGGCGCCCCGGCGGCAGGCACGGCAGCTTTCCCCGTCCGGGTGTGGCGGACCTTCAGCGCGTTTTGGATTGCGTCTTTGAACTGCTTCGCCGTGGCGGGGAGGGTCTGCTTGATGTCGAGTTCCAGGAAACTGCCCTCGTGGAAGTTCACCTCGGAGAGGATGCCGTTCAGCGGCAGGATCCGGCTGGTGATGGAGCGGCGTTCCTCGTCCAGCAGGTGCAGCAGCGTGCTGAAGGATTCGTGCGTGCGCTGGTTGAAGAACTGCCGGAACTCGGCCTCCTGCGCGGGCAGTCCGTCGCTGACAATCGCGTGGTAGCGGGCCTCGAATTCCCCCGCGGCGCCGATCGAAGTGCCGTGGTCCGCGGAGATCGCCGTGCCCCATTCGCGGACAAAGCCCTCGAAGATGCGCGTGAGCCGTTCCGAGGTGGCCTGCCCGCGGGAGTCGGCCGCGTGCAGCTCGGCCAGCAGCCGGGTCCGGACCTGGTTGGCCAAGTTGTCCAGTTCGTGCATCTCCAGCACCTCGCCGAAGTCCGTGAAGTACGGCGCCAGCGCCTCGACCGTGGCGTCCGACGGCGGTTGCTGGGCCAGGCGCTGCCGTGCGGCGTCCAGCAGGGAGTCAGCCGAGGTGAGCTGCGCATCGAGGGCCTTGTACTCGCTTTGCAGCACGGCGGCGGCCTCGGTGCTGGACTGGTGCTTCTGCCGGGCGGCCTCGATGTTGGCACGCAGCGGTTCGAGATCGGCCTGCGCGGCCAGGGCGTCCTTGAGCCGCTGCTCGATCCGGGCGAGCTCGTCGGCTGCGACCGCTGCCGAAACCTGCTCCCAGGTCCGGTGGTCATCCGCCACACGGCGCAGCGCGTCGAGCTGTCGGGTCATGCCCTGGTGGGATTCTTCCCGGCTTTGGGCCAGTTCGGCCGCCTTGGCGAGTTCCTGCTGCAGGTCCTCGACCTGCGCCGCGACAAGTTCGAGCTTGGAGGCGTTGTCGAAGCCGAGGACGTAGTCCTGCCGGGAGGTGAAGCGGTCATCCTTTTCCACCGTGTGGCGGTTGCGCTTGACCACTCCGCCTAGGCTCAGTCCCTTGTCCAGCCGGGCCAGCTCGTCCGGGTCCTCGACGCAGGGGTAGGCGAAATCGAGGGCGATCCGCTCCCGGATCCATTCGCCCGGCTCGGCGGCCGGCCCGGCGGTAAGGATGTCCAGTTTGGTCAGCAGCTCGCCGTCGGCGGCGTCCTGCACGGCCAGCGCACCGCCGGCGAGCGGCTTCGAGACGTCCACGGCGCGCAGCGCGCCGCGGACCGGGTGGTCGTTGAGGTAGCGGGTGACGGCGGCGAAGTGCTCGCCCGGAACCAGCAGCGTGGTGGCCAGGCTGCGCAACGCGCGCTCGGCCGCCGGACGCCACTGCTCTTGGCCGTCGGCGAGGTCGATCAACTCGCCGCCGAAGGGCATCTGCTCCTCGGGAACACCGGTGGCGGCCGCGATGGCGCTGCGGTTTTCGATGCTCGACGGCGGCAGCAGGGACTTGCGCGTCTTGAGCGAGACCAGTTCCTGCTGGGCCGCGGCGAGTTCCCGCTTCCTGGTCGCGTGGCCGTCGAAGGCCTCGAAGCGCAGCTCCTTGAGCGCTTCCGAGTCGTCCTTGAGCTCGGCCGAGCGGGCGGCGGCGTGCTCGTGCGCCTGCTCCCAGCCGGCGGCGGTCCATTCGAGCTCCAGGCCGGCGTCGGTCAGGGCCTTGCGGGCGGATTCCTCCACCTGCTGGCGGAGTTTGAGGCCCACCCGGGCGTTCTCCAGCGACTGCTCGATCGCGGAGATCGCGTTGCCGCCCTGGTTGTTGTAGTCCGCCTCGAGCTGGCGCAGTTCCTTGGCCAGGCCGTCGCGGACGCCGCGTTCAGCCCCCAGTTCCTTTGCTTTCGCCTGGGCCAGGTCCTTGAACCGGGCGAGCGTCTTCTCGTGCACGGTGACGGCGAGTTGCTGCTTATAGGCCTCGAATTCCTCGCCTGCGAGCTCCCGGAGCCGGTTCGCGTCGAGCAGCGACTGCGCATACTCCTTGTTCAGTCCGGGGACCGGAGCGAGCTGGTCGCGCTGCTGCCGGACGTCCTCGAGCCGCTGCCGGATGGACATCAGGTTGCTGAATTCCTCGACGACGTCGTCCGCGGCGGCCAGCGTGGCGGGCGCATCCAGGACCTGGTCGCGGAAGAAGGTGTTGACGCTACCGCCAAGGCCCTTTCCGGCCTGGATGACGCGCAGCAGCGGGAGCGCCTGGTCCGAGTTGATCCCCAGCAGGCGGCGGAAGCGCTCCGCGAAGGCCTTGTGGACGTCGAAGATCTGCGCCTCCGGGAAGAGCGCGTCCAGCGCCGACCTGGTGAACCGCTTCTCCGCGATGCCCTCAAGCGCGGCCAGGTCCAGCGGCCTGTTATCGATCAGGTAGTACCGGCCCACACTGGACTCGGTGCCGTTCTTCGGCAGGTCGAACAGCGCGGAGATGGTCACGCGGGTGCCCGCGGCATTGTCGAAGGTCAGTGCGACGGCGGACCAGGTGGCCCCGGGGCGCTGGAAGGCACTCGCCGAGCCCTCGCCGACGGCCTTGTCCCCCACCTTGCCGCGCATGTACGTGAACGTGGTCCGCTTGTCCTCGACCGCGCCGCCGGCACGCTGGGCGGCGGCCTCGTTGGAGCGCGGCCGGGCGTCGAAGACCCGCAGCATGGCGTCGAACAGCGTGGACTTGCCGACGCCGGAGTTGCCGGTCAGCAGGGTGCCGTTGCGGTCCACATGCATCGTGTGGGCGCCATGGAACGTGCCCCAGTTGACGACCTGGACGAGGGCGAGGCGCATCTGGCCGGGGTTGGTGAGCTCACCCATTGGCAGCATGGTCGCGATGCTCACTTGACTTCCTCCGCTTCTTCAGTGTGGTCGCCTTGCGCGGCCCCACCGGCGACATGCTCTGCATGCTCGCTCGTTCCTCGCTTAGACGCATGCTGCCGCATGTCCCCGGCGTCGCCGTCGTCGTCCGAGTCGTCCTCCTCCGGATGCTCGCCGTCGAGTTCCAGAAGGGGTTCGGTGCCGGAGGGGTCGGTGGAGGCGGCGATCAGGGCCTCGATCTGGGCCGGGATGTCGCCGATGTTTTCGAAGGGGAGGGCGAGCGGGAGGGCGCTGGAGATGGTGTAGACCTCGTCCAGGCCGGTGGTGAGGAGGAGCTGGCGGGCCAGGAGCTTGGTGATGGCGCGATTGACGACGTCGGAATCGCGCAGGGCGTCCTGCTGGCCGGAGGGCTGGTAGTGGGCCACGAGGTCGGCGATTTCCTCCCGCGTGATCGTGGGGTCGGTCTGGGCCGTGACATGGCGGTCCAGCAGCAAGCGCAGGCGGAGCAGCACGATGGTTTCGACCCGGCTCAGGGCCCGCTGTTGGCGCAGGATGCTGGAACGGGTGCTGCCGCCGATCGCCTCGGGGTCCACCGGGCGCAGCACCGCGACCTTGCGTTCGTGGTCCAGCTGAAGCGTCAGGAAGAGCTCGGAGAGCCGGCTGCGCAGGATCAGCTGGTTGTCCAGCAAGGTGGTCCACAGCTTCTCGTCCCGGCCGCCGTCGATGTACGGGCCTTTGAGGAGCTTCACGAGGGCCTGGCGGACCTTCATCGGGAGCACACCGGTGTCCCCCGGGAAGAGGGCGGCGCCGTCGACGAAAGTGTCCCGCGGGGTGACGGTGAAGGGGTCGGCGGGCACGTGCTGAGGCTCCTGCTGCGGCTCCTGGTCCGGCTCCAGCTCGTGCACTTCCTGGGAAAGTTCGGTCATCTTCAATCCTTCTTGAGCGTGACGACGGGCAGGTAGGCGGTGCGGGTGGAGCCGTCGATTTGTTCGAAGTCCAGCGGCTCCCAGGCCTCGCGGTCGAAGCCCGCGCCCTGGTGCAGGGCGTGCGAGAGCAGGGCCCGGATGGAGTTGATGTGGCGTTCCCCCTCCGGCAGCTGCGCCCAGGCCTCGGCCAGCGTGGAGGCGCCGGCGGACGCGGCGCGGATCGCCTCGGGGCTGGCCTTGCCGGTCCGCGGCGAGCGCACCCGGTCCGAGTCGCTGAACGCGATCGGGTCGGCCAGCTTCGGCGGCGCGGCAAACTCGTCCGGGTCGAAGAGCTTGACCATGGCCAGGGATTCGAAGCCGGCGTTGAAGAGCACCGGGCCGCGGACCAGGCCGGGTCGTTCGCGCTCGTAGGGCAGCGATCGGATTGCCTGCTCGGCCTCCCGCAGCACTTTTCGGAGCCGGACGGACTGGCGGTAGTCGTCGCTCTGGACATAGGTATTGAGGCTTTCGCTGAGCTTGCCGTAAATCCGCTGGATCTGGCTGTGCTGGCTGCGCAGTTCGGCCACCAGGTTCTTCAGCGTCTCGCGCTCGTCCTGGCTGAGTTCGTCCGCGAACTGCCGGCTGAGCACCTCCCCGATCGCGGAACGGAAGCGAAGCTGCTGCTGCGGGTCCTCGAGGAAGGCGGTGAAGGACCGGAACGTCCTGCCCTCCGGGCTCTGCCGGAGCCGCTTGTCAGCCTCCAGCACCTGCGCCATGGTGGCGCCCTTGCTGAGGGATTCTTCGATGATCTGGTTCCGGAGCTCGCCCACCAGCTCCTCGATCCGGTCACGCATCTTCTTGTAGTCCGCCGGCAGGCTCGCGGCGAGGTCCAGGATGTTGCCGGCCGCTTCGACGGCCTCCTCGTCGTCGAGCAGTCCGTCGAACTCGCCGGAACTGATCTCCTCGATCAGTTGGCGGCGTTCGCCGATCTCCTCCTCCAACGATTCCAGCCGGGCGCTCTGGTCCGGGTTGGTCTCGTTGGCGAGCTTCTCGACGTCGCCCAGCAGCGTGCCGAGCCGGGAGCCGTTGAGCGTGGAGCGTTCACTGGACAGGCTGTCCAGGAAGGCAAGGACGCGGGCGGCGGGCTCGGTGACTTCGTACACGATCTGGCCCGACTGGTTCCGCCGGGTCAGGAAGTTCTTGCGGGTCCACTCGTCGCCAAAGCCTTTGCCGTTGGCGGATCCGCCCAGACCCGGCTCCTGGCGCCGGAGCTGCTCAAGGAAAGCGTCGACGTCGGCGTGGAACTGTTCCAGCGGCAGCTGCGGCCGGGTGCGGGTGAAGGATGCCTGCAACACGGCGATCACCCACGGCGCCGACCGGGTCAGCGCCCAGGCCGGCCCCTTCGTAAGGAGTTCGAGGTCCCGGAGCCGGGCGCTGATGGCGTCGGCGGAGGACACAGCGGAACGGGACACGCAATTCTCCAATCGCTGCCGAGGGTGGGGTCGGGCAGCGGATCTAAGAAAACTGCCAACTACAAGGTTAACGCAGGGCCTCCCAATCCCTGATCCCTGCTGAACCGCTCGCGCAGCGGGTCAGCAGGCGCGAGGACCGGGCTGCGGGTGAGGTTTCCGCGACCACTCCGTGACCTACGCCCGGGTAGCATTTCGATCCCGTATCAAGGCCTCACGACGCGCCTCAAGACTCTGGCTGGGTTCCCCTCCGGCACCCTACGCTCGGGCTACTGGTTCAGCCGGAGCGTCGGTGCAGGAGGAAGAATGCAGTTCGATTTAAGCGCAGTGGAAACGGCCACCATGGTGTTCGTCGGGACGCTGGTTTTCGCCCTCGTGATAGCCCTCTTCATCATGGCCGCGGCCTTCGCGGCCCTGATGCTGGTGGGTGCAGCCCGGCTGTCCTGGTTCGTGGCTGCCAGTGTGCTGCTCGGCCTGGTCCACGGCATCAACGCCGGCTGGGACCGGCTGCTGCACCACGCCGCCACGGTGGAGCTCCCGGGAGAATTCCCCGGCGAACTAATAGGGCAGTCCTCCCCTAGTACGGGCACCTACCCGCGGGTAGTATTGCGGGACAGCTGAAGGGTCCTCCACCCGCGGCGGATCCAGGGCTCGAGCCGGACAACCCGGTCAGAGGAGATGCCCAATGAGCTCCGCCGTCGACAACCCAGCCACCGAAGATCCGGCCACCGACAGCCCCGCCGCCGAAGTTCCGGTGGCCGCGCAAAAGATCGGTCCCGAGGCCACCGCGGCAGATGCCCGGGCCATCGCCGAAGCCGCCCGCGAAACCAGTTGGGACCGCCCCAGCTTCGCCAAGGGTCTCTACCTCGGCAGCTTCGACCTCAGTCTCATCCACCCCTGGCCGCAGGCGCCGGCGGACGACGTCGAACGCGGCGAAGCGTTCATGGAGCGGCTCACCACATTCTGCCGGACCATGTCCGGCCGAACTATCGAGCGCGACGCCAAGATCCCCGACGAATACCTCTCCGGGCTGGCGGCCCTGGGCGTCTTTGGCATGAAGATCCCCCGCGAATACGGCGGCCTGGGCCTTTCCCTCGTGTACTACGGCCGGGCGCTGGCCCTGCTGGGTTCGGTCCACCCCAGCCTCGGTGCCCTCCTGTCCGCGCACCAGTCGATCGGTGTCCCGGAACCGGTCAAGGTGTTCGGCACGCCGGAGCAAAAGCGCGAGTACCTGCCGCGTTGCGCTTCCGGCGCTGTGACGGCGTTCCTGCTCACCGAGCCCGACGTCGGCAGCGATCCGGCCCGGATGGGCAGCACCGCCGTCCCCTCCGAGGACGGCCGGTCGTACACGCTGGACGGCGTGAAGCTCTGGACCACCAACGGCGTGATCGCCGAACTCGTGGTGGTGATGGCGCTCGTCCCCGCGCACACCGACGCGGACGGAACCGCGCACAAGGGCGGCATCAGCGCCTTCGTGGTGGAAATGGACTCTCCCGGCATCACGGTGGAGAACCGCAACGCGTTTATGGGCCTGCGCGGCATCGAAAACGGCGTCACCCGCTTCCACCAGGTCCAGGTGCCGGCCGCCAACCGGCTGGGGCGTGTTGGACAGGGCTTGAAAATCGCCCTCACCACGCTCAACACCGGACGCCTCTCCATTCCCGCACTCTGTGTTGCCTCCGGCCGCTGGAGCCTGAAAATCGCCAGGGAATGGTCCAACGCCCGCACCCAGTGGGGCCGCCCGGTGGGCGAGCACGAGGCGGTGGGCAAGAAGATCGCCTTCATCGCCGCCAGCGCCTTCGCGCTGGACGCCGTGTTCGAGCTGTCCGCGGAGCTGGCCGACGCCGGGCAGAAGGACGTCCGGATCGAAGCCGCCCTCGCCAAGCTGTGGTCCACCGAAATCAGCTGCCGGATCGCCGACGAACTGGTGCAGATACGCGGCGGTCGAGGCTTCGAAACCGCCGATTCGCTGGAGGCGCGCGGCGAGCGCGCCGTACCGGCCGAACAGCAGCTGCGGGACCTGCGGATCAACCGGATCTTCGAGGGCTCCTCGGAAATCATGCGGCTCCTGATCGCACGTGAGGCCGTGGACGCCCATCTGGCCGCCGCGGGTGCGCTCGCCTCCGAGGACGCCAGTCTGTCCGAAAAGGCGAAGGCCGCGGTGGGCGCCTCCGGCTTCTACGCCCGCTGGCTGCCGAAGCTGGTGGCCGGTACCGGGATGGATCCGCGCTCCTACGGCGACTTCGGCCGGCTCGCCAGGCAGCTGCGCTTCGTGGAACGCGCGTCGCGGCGGCTGGCGCGGCAGACCTTCTACGGAATGGGCCGCTGGCAGGCAAAGCTGGAACACAAGCAGGCGTTCCTGGGCCGGATCGTGGACATCGGAGCGGAGCTGTTCGCGATGGCCGCCTGCTGCTCGCGGGCGGAGATGCTGCTCCGGACCTCCCCGGAACGAGGCGCCTCGGCCTACGAGCTCGCCGACGCCTATTGCGAGCAGGCGCGGGTCCGCGTCGAGGAGTATTTCGACCAACTCTGGCGCAACACCGACGACGGCGACCGCGCCCTTACGCGCCAGGTCCTCGCCGGGGACTTCGAATGGCTTGAGGCGGGCGTGCTGGACCAGTCGGAGGGGACCGGCCCCTGGATTGCGGATGCCAGCCCGCGCGCCTCGGTGAAGGAGAACCTGCACCGAAAGTACCGCTGACGTGGGGCGATGCCGGTGCGGCCACGCTCTGGCATGAATAGTAAGCATCCTTGCTATTGGCGCGGCTGCCGTGGTTAGGTGGAATCAAGACCTGATGACGGTCGAAGCATTGCAGTGCCCGGTTCAAATTATGGGTTCGGGTCAACCAATGAAAGCGAGCAGCCATCATGAGCAGCACAGCAGGCCCCGAAGACCGCCTTCCCCGCCGCGCACGCGAGGAAGACGCAATCGTTGACCGGGATCCCCGGATCCACGACGCCCGCCAGGACGGCGTGACTGCGGAACAGCCCGTCACGGCCGACCAGCAGGCGGAACGCCGCGCCGAGGACCGGGCGGAGGCACGGGCCGAGCGCGCGAACGACACCCGCGCCTTCCCCGCCGCTCCGCTCGCGGGCACCGCTACTACCGGCGCCGCCGCAGCGGGCACAGCCAGCCGCGACGACCGGGTGGTCCACGGGACCCGCGATGACCGCCTCGCAGACGACACCGTCGTTGAAGAGGTGCCCACCCGCGAAACCGTGGTGGCCCGCGAGAAGGAGCAGTTCGGCGGCGTCAAGATCGGCTCCGCGTTCTTCGGCTGGCTTGCCGCCACCGGCATGGCCGTGCTGCTCACCGCCCTGGTCGCCGCCGCCGGCACCGCTGTCGGCCTGGCCACCAACACCAACGTCAACGAGGCGGTCAACCAGGCCTCGCAGAACCAGAGTGTGGGAATCGCAGGCATCATCGCCCTGCTCGTGATCC
Source organism: Arthrobacter sp. 10T44 (assembly GCF_056393885.1). Lineage (NCBI taxonomy): Bacteria > Bacillati > Actinomycetota > Actinomycetes > Micrococcales > Micrococcaceae > Arthrobacter > Arthrobacter sp. 10T44. The sequence continues at coordinate 25,872 of NZ_JBFTGT010000013.1, forward strand.
TCTTTGTGTCCTACTACTGCGGCGGCTACGTGGCCGGCCGGATGGCCCGCTTCAACGGCGCCCGCCAGGGCCTGATGGTGTGGATCTGGGCACTGATCGCGGCCATCGTCGTCGCCATCCTTGCCATGACCGCCGGACAGCAGTTCAACGTCCTCGCAAACCTGAACAGCTTCCCGCGCATCCCGGTCAACGAGGGCGACCTCACCGCCACGAGCATGATCGCCGCGGTCGTCATTGCCGTGGTGGCCCTCATCGGCGCGATGCTCGGCGGCCTTGCCGGCATGCGCTTCCACCGCAAGGTGGACCGCGCAGGCTTCGCCCCGATAGAAACCGTCGAGGAGCGCTAGGCGAGAGTGACCGCGCCGACGTAGTACCAGCGTCGGTCCTCGCGCAGGAAACGGCTCGTTTCGTGCTGGACCCCGCGTTCGCCGTCGTGCCGGTAATACGCTTTGAACTCGACGGTCCCCTCGGTGTCCAGCGGGCCGCCGCGGCCCGTCGACACGATGTCCAGGCGCCGCCACCCCACGGCCGGATCCAGCTCCAGCTGGGCCGGCCGTGTGTCCGGATGCCAGGTCCGCAGCAGGTAGGCCGCATCAAGCACCACGAACGCGCTGTAGCGGGAACGCATCAGCTGCTCCGCGGTGGGGGCCTCCGCGTCGCCGCGGTGGAACCGGCCGCAGCAGTCGCCATACTGCTCGCCGGATAGGCACGGGCAGTTGCCCTGGTACGGGGCGTCGTGGGGCTCCGAACTGGCGGCCTGGGCGTGCGTCAAAGGGATCCTTCCGGCGGGCCGGGCGGGTCCGGCGTGGTCTGTTTCCGACTATAGACGCCCGGCCGGATTTGAGATTCCGACGGCGGCATTCGCAGCGGCGGGGACGCGGGAGTCCCCGTGCGGGTTGCCGAAGGTATCAGCTTGGACACATAGTGCCCGGTAAGGCCATTACCTGCGTGTCAGTTCGAAATTGTCCGTATGGTTAAGAAGGGCTGTTGCCCGGCGGAACGATTGCGGCACGGACCTCACTGCAGGCTGGATTGGAGAGGCGAAGTGGAAGACCCGACAACGATCGCCATGAACCTGACCTTCTTCGGCACCCTTGGTGTTGCCCTCGTCATGTTCTTCGGCCTCTTCCTTGCCCTCGTCATCACCTTGCTGCTTGCCGGAATCGGCCGGTTGCTGGCCATCGCCGTCGCGGCCCTCGCCAGCGGCCTGAAGTCAGCACGCGAACCGGCCGGCCATACGATCGCCGTCGAACCTAGTGCCGCCGCCGGCAAGGCCGCGAGGCCGGCTAAGCCAGCCAAACCGGCCCGCAAGGAGCCCCAGCTGTCCCCGGAGTGGGCCGCCGCCGTCGAGCGTGCCGATGCCCGTGCCAGGGCGCGGGCCAAGGCCGAAGCCGCTCCGGAAATCAAGGTCTCAGTCCGCGAGCTCCCGAGCCCCAAGGCCCCGGCGCGCGACATCAAGGAAGTGGGACCCCTGGTCGAGTCCGCGATGGACCGGAACAGCGTCCCGGCTGCCGCGCCACTGGCCCTAAAGAAGCCCCCGGTTCCGGCCACGAGCCCAATCCTGGACACCGGCTCGCTCGCCATGCTCAAACACCAGCCGGCCGAGCCGGGCCAGCGGCAAAGCCCGCGGCCGGCCCAGGGGCAGAACACAGAACGCAAGGCCAGCTGAACCCTTACCCCTGGCAGGCATCTGGGCTACGTTGGAACCCATGGAATTCAGATACCTCGGGCACAGCGGCTTCAAGATTTCGGAAATCACCTTCGGCAACTGGCTCACCCACGGCTCGCAAGTGGAGAACGACGTCTCGACCCAGTGCGTGCGGGCAGCGCTCGACGCCGGGATCAGCACCTTTGACACGGCGGATGTCTACGCCAACACCGCAGCCGAGACGGTTCTGGGTGCGGCGCTCAAGGACGAGCGCCGGGAGTCGCTGGAAATCTTCACGAAGGTATTCGGTCCCACCGGGCCCAAGGGCCATAACGATCTTGGACTTTCCCGCAAGCACATCATGGAATCCATCAACGGCTCGCTGTCCCGGCTGCAGACGGACTACGTGGACCTCTACCAGGCCCACCGCTATGACTACGAGACGCCGCTGGAAGAAACCATGCAGGCCTTCGCCGACATCGTGCGGCAGGGCAAGGCGCTGTACATCGGCGTCAGTGAGTGGACGGCCAACCAGATCCGCGACGGCCATGCCCTCGCCAAGGACCTTGGCTTCCAGCTGATCTCCAACCAGCCGCAGTACTCCATGCTGTGGCGGGTCATCGAGGCCGAGGTGGTCCCGACGTCGGAGGAGCTGGGCCTGTCCCAGATCGTCTGGTCCCCCATGGCCCAGGGCGTGCTCAGTGGCAAGTACCACCCCGGCAAACCCGCGCCCGAGGGCAGCCGCGCCACGGACGCCAAGGGCGGCGCCCGGATGATCGAGCGCTGGATGTCCGACGAGGTGCTGACCGGAGTGCAGCAGCTCAAGCCGATCGCGGAGGAGGCCGGGCTGACCATGGCACAGCTGAGCATCGCGTGGGTGCTGCAGAACAAGAATGTGGCATCCGCCATCATGGGCGCGTCCCGGCCGGAGCAGATCGCCGGAAACGTGGCCGCCGCCGGCGTGAAACTGGACCCGGCCATCATGGACAAGATCGACGCCGCCATCGGTTCCCTCGCCGAACGGGACCCGGCGCAGACCAAGTCGCCGGCCTCCCGCGAGGCCTAGCCCGTGCAGACTCTGCCGGATCTCGCTGTCACCGGTGCCACCGGCCACCTCGGCGGCCAGGTGGCCCGGCTGCTGGCCGCCGCGGGAAGCGCCCAGCGGCTGCTCGTGCGCGACCTCGGCCGGGCACCGGAACTGGACGGCGCCGTTCCCGTCCTCGCCAGCTACGCGGACGCCGCACAGGCACGAACCGCCCTGGCCGGGGTGAAGACCCTCTTCATGGTCTCCGCGGCGGAGGCCGAGGACAGGCTCCAGCAGCACTACACCTTCGTCGACGCGGCGGCTGAGGCCGGCGTGCAGCACATCGTGTACACCTCGTTCTTCGGCGCCGCCCCGGACTGCACCTTCACGCTGGGACGGGACCACTATGCCACCGAGGAGCGGATCAAGGCCTCCGGAATGGACTACACGATCCTGCGGGACAACTTCTACCTGGACTTCCTGCCGCTGCTGGCCGGCGCGGACGGTGTGATCCGCGGCCCCGCCGGGGACGGCGTGATGGCAGCCGTGGCCCGGGCGGACGTTGCCCGTTCCGCGCTGGCTGTGCTGCGGGACCCAGCGCTGCACGTGGGCCGGAGCTATGACCTGACCGGCCCGAAGGACCTTTCGCTGACCGCGGCCGCCGTCCTGCTGACCGCCGGCACCGGCCGCACCATCAGGTACCACAACGAGACCCTCGAAGAGGCGTACGCCTCCCGGGAACCCTATGGAGCGCCGCCCTGGCAAGTGGACGCCTGGGTCAGCACCTACACCGCCATCGCCGCCGGCGAGCTCGCGGGGCCGACGTCGGCCGTGCACGAACTGACCGGGCGGGAGCCGCTGGGACTGGCGGACTTCCTCGCCGAAGCGCACTCACTCTAGGCGGCAGGCCCTAGGCGGGCCGGCGCGCGGCCCGGTATTGACGCCTACCGGGCGGCGGCGTAGACCTGAAGGAACGCGAAGAGCACACAGAATCGCAGTCCCATGCCCAAACAACTGTCCAAGCACACTTCACCGGTCATGGCACGGCGCCGGCAAACGCAAAAGCTGGCGGCGCACCCCGGTGAGCCCAGCCATGGGCCGCTCACGGCCGAAGAGCTGCAGCTTGCAGTGCGGAACCACTCGATGCCGTTGGAGGCCCTCCGGAACGACGTGACACCGCCCGGGCTGCACTACCTGCTGGACCACTTCGACATCCCGGCCATCGACGCGGACAGCTGGCACCTGAGGATTGGCGGCGCGGTGCAGCGGTCGCTGGAACTGAACCTCCGGGCACTGCGCCGAGCACCGAGCATCAGCGTCCCGGTCACGCTGGAGTGCGCCGGCAACGGCCGGGCCCTGCTCAAACCGCGGCCGCTGAGCCAGCCCTGGATGATGGAGGGCGTCGGCACCGCCGTCTGGACCGGGGTGCCGCTGGCCTACCTGCTGACCCAGGCCGGCGTGGACGAGGACGCCGTCGAGGTCGCGTTCACCGGGGCCGACGCCGGGATCCAGGGCGGCGTGCGCCAGCAGTACGCGCGCAGCCTGCCGGTCAGCGAAGCGCTGCGGCCCGACGTCGTGCTGGCGTACCGGATGAACGGCGCCGAGCTGCCGCCGCAGCACGGCTACCCGCTGCGGCTCGTCGTCCCCGGCTGGTACGGCATGGCCAGCGTCAAGTGGCTGTCTGCTATCAAGGTGCTGACCAAGCCCTTCGACGGGTTCCAGCAGTCCGTCGCGTACCGCTACCAGCAGGACGCGGACGACGCCGGCACTCCGGTCAGGTGGATCAAGGTGCGTTCGCTCATGGTTCCGCCGGGCATCCCGGACTTCTTCACCCGGCAGCGGTTCCTGCCCGCGGGCCCGGTGATGCTGACCGGACGGGCCTGGTCCGGCCACGGCGCCGTCCAGCGGGTGGAGGTGGGAATCGACGGTAAATGGGCCCCCGCGCAGCTGGAACATCCCGCGGCGCCATTCGCCTGGTCCGCATGGTCGATGCCGTGGGTGGCGGATCCCGGACAGCACGAACTTTCCTGCCGCGCGACGGACTCCAGCGGCGCCACCCAGCCGCTCGAGCCGGTCTGGAACTACCAGGGCATGGGCAACAATGTGGTCCAGCGGGTCAAAGTCACGGTGGAATAGCCGCCGGACGAGTCCGCACCGATCCTGACGATCGGGACGGGAACCGCTAGTAGTCCACGATCGCGCCGCTAGAGATGTTGATGGTGGCATCGGTGATGGCGCCGGCCTTGTCCGAGGCGATGAAGCTCGCCACGTTGCCGACGTCCACCAGGGTGGCGGTGCGGTTCAGGTGCGCGGCCTTGGCGATCTCCACCACGATCTCCTCGCGCTCCTCCACCTGCCAGGGAATGGTCTCGATGATGCCGCCGGTGACCATGGTGACGACGCGCACCCCTGACTTCCCCAGTTCCAGGGCCCATTGCCGCCGCTGGCCCTCCATCGCATCCAAGGCCACCTTGAATCCGCCGAGGCCGGCGAGGGTCTGCGGGCCCGAGCCGCCGAACATCAGCACGACGCCAGACTTTTGCTTGATCATGTAGCTCGCTGCGGCCCTGGTGGTGAGGAAGTGGGTGCGGGTGGCCAGTGTGATGGGCTGGGCAAAGTCATTGACGTCGATTTCCATCAGGGGCTGCTGGATATCGCCGAAGGAAATGACGTTGAACGAGATGTCGATCCGTTTGGACTTTTTCGCCACGAAGTCCACAAAGGCGTCCACTTGCTCCTCGTCCAGGGCATCGACGACGGCGGTTTCCGCCGTTCCACCTTGCTCCCTGATGTCCCGCGCGACTTTCTCCAGCCTGGATTCCGTGCGGCCTGCGAGATACACCGTCGCGCCCTCGCCCGCAAAGGCCCGTGCCACCGCTCCGCCGATCGCACCGCCGGCGCCGTAGATCAGCGCGGTCTTGCCCTGCAGTAGGCCGCCAGCCGGCACTTGGTTAGTGAGCATCGTTCCCTGCCTCCCGCCGCGGAGTGGTGAATTCCCTCAACTATGTTCTCGCTGGGGTCAGGTGACAAGGGGTCAGGTGGCAACGGGACGAACGGCTCAGGACACGAGGGTTCCGCGCACGATGCTCACGCTGGAGTGCGCGGGATTGCCGTCGACCGGTTCGTCGGACACGTCCACGATCGGGTACTCGCTCAGGTTCAGGCCCGCCGGCACCGGGAAGGTGCCCGAATCAGAGGTCATGACCCCAAGGCTCACCAGCCGGGACAGGTCCGGCGCTATCAGCCAGACCTCCTGGTACCCGCGGGCCTCATTCTTGTTGACCTGAACTTCCAGGGTGCGCTGACCGTCCTTGGCCTCGACGACGCGGGCCGATCCGGTGGCCGAGTGCTGATCGACCGGGGCGAGCTCGGCGCGGGCCAACGGGGTCACCTGCGCCTGGTTCTGCTGTACGGACCAGAAGACTCCCGCCGCCAGAAGGACTGTGGCGGCGGCGGCCGCCAGCCACACCCCGGGGCGGCGCATCCAGCCCGCGCCCCCGCCGGGCTTCCGTTTCCGGGCGGCGCGCTCTTCCGTGGAGGGCAGCGGCGCCGGTGACGGTGACACCGGCGACTCCGACGACGCCGACGGTGACGGAGCCGTCGGCGCCGGCGAATCGGAAGCCGCGAGCGGGTTTGCGGCGACGGCGGGGGAAAGCCCCAGCGCGCTGTGAATTCCTGCCCACACCTGCGGTCCCGGCGCTTCGAGCGCGACGGCGTCCGGTCCCGGCTTGGCCGCGACCACGGCACGGCGGAGCCCCGCAAAGTCCGCTGCGCAGCCGGCGCAGGAGCGGAGGTGGTCCGCGGCGTCGTCCCCGAGCTCCTCGCCAAGTGCCAGCAGGCTCAGGGACTCCGGATCAAGATGTTGCACGGTCTACCTCCAATCGGCTTCTGAGCACGGACAGGCTGCGGCGGATGTGGCTCTTGACGGTACCAAGCGGCAGGTCCAGTTTCTGTGAGATCTGCGAGTGCGTCAGGTCGTCGTAAAAAGCGAGCTTGAGGATGGATCCTTGCGGTTCGCCCAGCCGCTCGAGTTCCCCATCCAGCAGCAGCCGGTCGGCGAGCAGCTCGGCCGCCGCGTGCCCGGCGGCCTGGCCCGGGTCCGGTGAGTGTTCGACGGCGGCCAGGACCTTCCGGGTTTCCCGCGTTGTAGCCGCCTGGGCGTCCGCAATGACATTCCGCGTGATGCCGACGATCCACGCCGGCAGCCGCGCCTTCGAGGGATCGAACGCGGACCGCGAGCGCCAGACCCGGATAAAGACTTCCTGGGTGGCATCGTCGGCCGCGGCGCTGTCGCGCAGCGAGCGCAAGGCCAGGGTGTGCACCAGGGGTGAGAATTGCCGGTACGCCTCTGCCAGCGCGGTTTCGTCTCCGGCAGCGAACGCCTCGTTCAGTCGCGCGTCCCAGGCGGAGGGGGACTCGAAAGGTGCCAAGCCCGGCTCCTTCCCCCTGCTGGCGGCGACAATGAGCGCTGCGTCCTGGATCACGCCGGCACCGCCGTGACAATCACATTGTCGCCGTAGTCCTGTTGTTCGTCCAGCCATCTGCCCCCGCAGGTCACGAGCTTCAGCTGCGGCGGCCCGTCGCGCCGAAACACGGAGGCGCCGTCGAACGCGTCCTTGGCCATCAGCTCCACCCGGATCACCCGGTAGGCCAGGGGCGCGGCACCGTGCCGCTGGACCGTGACGATGGAGCCGGCCGGCAACGACTTGAGCTGGGAGAACGGCGCCGACTCGGAGGTGGTATCGACGTGCGCCGCCACCACGGCAGTGCCGGCGGCGGCCCCGGGAGCAGGCCCGAAGCGGTACCAGCCGGCCTGGTTGAAGGGCTCCGGGATCTCCATGGCCCCGTCGGGGCTGACCCCCACCTCCACAATGGGCATGTTGATGGTGGTTCCAGCGACAGTCAGGAAGCGCGGGGCGGGGTCCTTGGCCGGGCTGGCCACCGGGGCCGCCGGCCGGACCGGGATGGGTGACTTCGGGACCGCTGACTTTGGGGCGGGAGCCGGCGCGACCTGCACAGTCCGCGTGGGCTGGGTTTGCGGCGGTATTTCGACGCCGGGTTGGCCGGCGCCGGGGGCTGCAGTCCCCAGGCCGGCTGTCTCCGAAGGCAGCGGAGCGGAGCTCAACCGGGGGGCGGCGCAACCGGCGATCAGCAGCGCCACCGTGGCGGCGGATGCCGCGATCCGCGCGGCGGAGCGCTGGGCGGACCTTTGCGGAACATCGGCGTGGAGACGCCAGGTGGCCTTCGCCGTCTTGCGCAGCATGTTCTTCCTCCTCCCGTAGTGAGCCCAAGGGCCGGCCGCCCGGGGTGTCCGGGCGGCCGGCGTGGGCGTTCGCGTCCTAGCGGGTGCGGCGGAACGCCGGCTGCCTGCGGGCCACAGCAACACCGCCGACAAGCAGCAGCATCACTGCGGCACCGATGCCTACAGTCGCGGCTGTCTGACCGAAGGGTGCGGTGCCGGCGTCGGCGGCGCCGGAGCGTCCGCCCGGAACGCCGCCGGGAGCGGAGTGCAGCCCCTCGATCTTCTGTACGGCCAGTTTCAGGTTCTTGTCCGCGAGGCTGCCCCATGCGTAGACCACGGTGTGGGTGCCTTCGGCGACAGTCACGTTGGCCGGGCCGATCACCGGAGCCGTGGTGCCGGCGGCGGCGACGGCAACGGACAGGGTCCCGGGGTCAAGGGTGAGCGTCTTCTCCTTGGGATTGGCCAGGTTTGAGATGACGGGGGCGCCGCCTGCAAGGATGTCCACGGCCGGCGCCGCCGCCGTATGGCGGACAGTGAGCTTGCCCTTGCCGGGACCGATTTGCGAAACGTCGTTGGTGAAGAAGTTGGCCGTCGGTTTGCCCGCAGCGTCGAGGTTAGCAACGGCCGTGTAGTTGCCGCTGGCGGCGAGGTTGACCTTCACGGGACCGATTACGGGGGCAGAGGCGTCCTTGGCATTTGCGGCGGTGATGGCAAGTTCATAGGCCCCGGCAGGAAGGGCCAGCGGACCGGCCAGGGTCCCCGGGGCGAAGTCATCCAAGGTGCGTTCGCCGTTGACCCATACGTCAACGGTCAACCCCGGCACTCCGTGGAGGACGGAAAGCTGGGCGTCGGGCTCGGCTGCCTGGGCGGGGCCGGCAAGGGTGAGTGCTGCCGCGATTGCCACGGCGCCTGCACTGAAAAGGCTGGTACGCATTTACATCTCCTTCAACGGCCCGGGGAGCGGGCGATTATTTGCTTACACCCCTACTACCGGCGCGTGGGGCCGTTTGGATGCAGATGCATGTAGAAATGTTTTGCAGGAGGATTGTGCATGCCCAGCGGACGTAGTCCAGCAGCCGGGTTCCTCGGTGAGGTGCCCGGCTGCCGCAGGAGACGATCTGGGGTGGCCTAGGGACGCGGAGGGACCTCCGGGCCGCCTCTCCCCTCGTGAACTTCCGGAGGAACAGACGCGGACGGGCCGCCGATCCCATAGAAGCCCGGCGGCCCGGGTTGCTCGGGCGTTCCGGCCTGGGCCGCAGTCTGGCCCGGGCCGGGTGCCGGCTGGCCGTACGCGGGGGCTGGCGGAGGGCCGGCGGTCGGCACCGGCTGGAGGTCGCCCGGGTCGGTGGGCCCCATGTCCAGATGGAACGGCGGGTATTCGTCCCGCATGAGGGCCACGTAGGTGATGACGCGGTAGATCCAGCGGTTCAGGCCCATCAGCAGGTCGAACAGCCCGCGCCAGTACTGGCCGGTGAACAACAGGATGACGCCCGCGATGAGCACCAGCAGCCCGATCAGCGAGATGCCGGCGTTCTGCTGGACCCACTGCCCGTCGTCCCAGTAACCCTCGCGGCTGCCCCAGACCCTCGTGGTGCCGGTAAGGACCCCCACGATGAGCAGATGTGGGATGGCCAGCAGCCATGACTTCACCAGCACCAAGCCGTGGGACAGTTTCTCCGGGTAGTCGACGTCGAAGTCCGCCGGATAGCCGGTGCGCGCCAGCGTGAATGGCGGGTACTGGTCCGTGCCGATCGCCGCGTAGGAGTAGAACGCCACCCGCCAGCTCCAGCGGATCACGCCCACGTTGAAGTTGAACAGCGAGCGCGGATAGCGGCCGGTGAAAAGGATCGCGAAGCCGGCCACGATTGTGGTGACGACGAAGGCGAACCAAAGGAAGAACAGCACGATGTAGTGCGGGATGGCCAGGAACCACTTGACCAGCCACAGCCAGCGGGACAGTTGCGGGTCCAGATAGCCACTGAGCCGGGCCGGATAGACATAACCCCCGGGAGGGGCGCCGGACGGCAGCGGTCCCGCCGGATACGGGGCACCTGCGTAGGGAGCGCCGGCGTAGGAAGCACCTGTGTAAGGAGCCGGGGCGTGTGGAGCGCCGGCGTAAGGAGCCCCAGGCTGCTGCCCGGGACCCTGCGGCGGCCTGCCGCGTCCCAGCCCGGCTGCGCCGGCCACAATCAGCGGGACACCCACGGCCAGCAACACAATGCCGCCGATCAGTAGCCCGAGGAAGATTGGCCAGAGGAGGTCCGAGCGGGCACCGCCGCGGAGGTCGACAGAAACCGGGCTGCTCGCGTCGGCGTTCATGATCACGACCGCCCAGTTCCCGGAGCGCAGGTCCCACTTGAGTTCCTGGCTGCCGGCCCCGGTGGCGGACGCCGTCCAAAATTTCTGATCCGCAGGCCGGGCCGGAGGCTTGGTTCCGGACACATCACGGTACTCGGCCCGGAAAGGCGAGAAGCGGACCTCGGTCAGCTCGGAATGTTTGACGCCGCTCAAATAGGCGGCCACATCTGCCTGCGGAGCAATGCCGATGAAGATCTGCTGCGCCGAGTCCGCAGCGGAGCCGCGCAGCATCACGCTGCCGGCCGCCGCGGCCGGGTCGACTCCGGCGGGTCCGGCGTCGGTCATGACATTCAGCCGCGGCGAGGTCAACGCGTAAGAGTCCACCGTGTAGCGCTCGGACGGGGTGGTGAAATAGCCGCCGTCGCGCTGCTGGTAATTGGCCCAACCGGTGAAGCCGGCCCCGGCGAGAAGTCCCAGTCCCAGCAGCGCCGCAAGCGTGCCGAGCACCAGCATGACAATCCGGCCCGGTTTCATGGCCGTTCCAACGCCTCCAGCAGTGACTTGCCCCATCGTGCGGCCTTCTCGATTTCGCCGGGCCGCAACGGCCCCTCGCTGCCCTGGACGTAAAAGGGCATAGGCTCGGAAATGATGTCGGCGCCGTTGTCCCGGAGCGCGTGCGCCATCTTCTTCGCCGCGTCGCCGTGGACGAACATCCGGACACGGGTGTCGAACGCTGCCGCTTTGACCCCGTTAAGATGGCCGTCCCCAAGCGTCGAGAGCAACTCCGTGATCTTCGGCGTCGGACGCCAGCCGTTGATGGGGCTTCCAAGCACGAGCAGGTCCCCCGCAGCCAGGTCGTCGGGGGAAAACTCGTTGACCGGCACGGGTGTGGCGTGGAGTTCGCCGAGCGAGCCGGCAACGGCTTCCGCCACGGATTTGGTGTTGCCGAACGCCGAATCGTAGACAACGTGGGCTTTCATGCGGTGATCACCACTTTCAGGGCCTTCGTTTCCGCGGCTCTGGCGAAGGTGTCGTAGGCGTCCATGAACTGGTCGAAACTGAAGTGGTGGGTGGCGAACTTGTCTGCCGGCACCTTGTCCTGGGCTACCAGCTTGAGCAACATCGGGGTGGTGATGGCATTGACCAGACCCATGCTGATGTTGATGTTCCGGATCCAGAGGTCCTCCACGTGAAGTTCCACGGATTTTCCGTGCACTCCCACGTTGGCCACGTTGCCGCCCGGACGGACAATGTCGGTGCACATGCTGAAGGTTGCCGGGATACCGACAGCCTCGATCGCCACGTCCACGCCCTGCCCGTCGGTGAGCACCATGACCTGGTCCTTCCAGTCGGCGTCCCCGGAAAGCACGACGTCAGTGGCGCCAAACTCGCGTGATTTTTCCAGCCGGTTCGCGTCGAGGTCGATGGCGATGATGGTGGCGGCGCCATAGAGGCCCGCGGTGGCGATTGCTGCAAGCCCGACCGGGCCGGCACCCACCACGGCCACGGTGTCGCCGGGCTTGACCCGGCCGTACTGCACCCCGATCTCAAACCCGGTGGGCAGGATGTCGGACAGCATCACTGCCTGCTCGTCGCTCACACCCTCCGGCAGTAGATGGAGCGAGTTTTCGGCGTAGGGGACGCGGACGTATTCGGCCTGTGTGCCGTCAATCAGGTGTCCAAAGATCCAGCCGATCCCGGACTGCCCTTCCTCGCCCATGCAGTGCGAGTAGAGCCCGGTCTTGCAGTTGGCGCAGTGCCCGCAGGACTTGATGCAGGAAATAATGACGCGGTCCCCCACCTTCAGTCCGGTCACGGAGGACCCGGTCTCGGTGATGGTTCCTACGCCCTCGTGGCCGAGGATCCGGCCCTTGGTTACGGCGGGCACGTCGCCCTTGAGGATGTGGAGATCCGTGCCGCAGATGGTGGTGGTATCCACCTTGACGATCACGTCGCTGGGATTCTGGATCTTCGGATCCGGGACGTCCGTCCAGGACTTCTGGCCGGGGCCGCCGTACACGAGGGCTTTCATGCGAGCTCCTTGGTTCTGAGGATGACGTGCGGATCGACGATCCGCAGGCGGCAGGGGGTGACAGACGAGTCAATGCCGGAAGAAACGATGGACTGGCGGGCGTGCTCGCGGAGTTCCTCGAAAGCTGCCGCGGTGACCCGGGCGTGCGCCAGGTCCACGATGATCTCGTAGCCTGCGAGTCTGGAAGTCACTCGGCGGCACACCACGTAGAGAGCCCGGATGTTGGCGGTCGTGACGACGCCGCGCACCTCGACGCGCGCGGACTCCTCCGCGGGGTCGATCCGGATGACCACCTTAATCCGCGGATCGCCGTGGGAGGGGTGTGCGTGGAAAGACCGGGCGCGGCTGGCTTGGTTCAAGTGTCGCAGCGGGCTCATGCGTTCTCAGAGCTCCCCCGCTGCGCAGCCGTGGTGGCGGTCGTCGTGTGCGCATCGGCTGCGACAGAATATTGACTAGACATGTTGGATGGTCTCCTGCCTTTCCTGCCCAAGCTGGAAAGTGCAAATGCCATTTCCTCACCCCAGGGTCCTAGCGAGACCGAAAATGCTTGCAGGCGGTTCATCCCCCATGGCCGTGCAGGAACCGCCCCAATTCCAGAATGACCTCCGTGCTGTTCGCGGGCAAGGGGGCGAAAGTCCCTTGCACGCGCCGGGGCTCGGGCGACTGGGAGGCGTGTGTTGGCAGTGACCAGTGGTGCGCGAATTGTTGCCACCCCCAGGTGGCCCTAGCCTGTTCCTATGCCGAAAAAAGCCGTTTCCGCCGCTCAGCCGGGTCTTGCCCTCACCTCGGTCCGGCAGCCGGGGGAAATGACGCTGTGTGACATTTTCATTACGGACGGCATTGTTGCTCGGATTGTGCCCGCGGGCTCGCGGGGTCCGTCGTCGGAGGCTTCGGCGGGCGGTCTCGACGTAGTGGACCTGGACGGGCGCTTCGTGATGCCGGGGCTGTGGGACGAGCATGTCCACATGACCCAGTGGGCCCTGGCCGCGGGCCGGATCGATCTTTCCGGCGCAGGCTCCGCTCGGGAAGCGGCCGCCGTCGTGCAATCCCAGCTGAATGAAAAGCGTTCCGGGGCGGCCGAAGGTAGAGGCTCCGGCGGCGCCGCGGCCGGCGGCCGGACGCTCGTCGGCGTCGGATTCCGCGACGCTGTCTGGGCGGACATGCCCAGTCTTGAACTGCTCGACGGCGCAACCGCCGGCGTCCCCACGGCGCTGATCAGCCACGATCTGCACTGCGTGTGGCTCAACACCGCGGCCGCCGGGCGCTACGGCGTGGCCGTGGGTGCGGACGGGCTGCTCCGCGAGGATCCGGCCTTTGAACTCACCAGGGAGTTGGGCCGACTGCCCGACGCCGCGGTCGACGCCATGGTCCGCGACGCCGGGAAGGCAGCCGCTGCGCGGGGCATCGTGGGGATTGTCGACTTCGAGATGGTCTGGAACCGGGATACGTGGCTGCGGCGGATCGCGGCGGGGTTCGATTCCTTCCGCGTTGATGCGGGGGTCTATCCGCAGGATCTGGACCGAGCCGTCGGCGCGGGGATGCGGACCGGCCAGCAGGTTCCGGAGGGCGGCGGACTCCTTCAGGTGGGTCCGCTGAAGGTCTTGATCGACGGCTCACTGAACACGCGCACGGCGTACTGCGTGGACCCCTACCCGCACGGCGGCCGCGGCCTGCTCACGGTCAGCGAGCCGGAGTTGCTGGAGCTGCTGGTGCGGGCCCGCGACACCGGGTTCGTCCCCGCGGTACACGCGATCGGCGACGGCGCCAACGAGGTGGCTTTGAACGCCTTCGAGGCGGCCGGAGTACGGGGCCGGATTGAGCATGCCCAGTTTGTCCGGCAGCAAGACTTCGCACGGTTCGGCGAACTGGGCCTGACCGCCAGCGTGCAGCCCGCCCACGCCCTCGATGACCGCGACGCGGCCGACTCCAACTGGGCCGGCCGGACGGAGCGGGCGTTCCCGCTGCGCTCCCTGCTCGACGCCGGGGCCACGCTGGCACTTGGCTCCGACGCTCCGGTCGCGGCGCTGGAACCCTGGACGGCCATGTCTGCCGCCACCACCCGGACCCGGCAGGACGGCCGCGGTCCGTGGCACCCGGAGCAGGCGCTGACCCGGCAGGAGGCGCTGGCTGCGTCGTCGCGCGGACGGCGCCGGATCAGCGTCGGCGACCCGGCCGACGTCGTCGTGCTCGACGCCGACCCGCTGGCCGCCTCCGACGCCGAGTTTGCCGCGATGCCGGTGGCCGCGACGCTGGTGGCGGGGCGGTTCACGCACCGCGGCGGGTTTTAGCTGGGCGCGCGGCGCAACCGGCTAGGCGCCCTTGACGCGGGCCTGGACCAGGTTGGCATAAGGCAGCCTGCCGTGGTCCGCAATGAACGCGGCGTGGTAGCCGGCTTCGGCCGCGGCGAGCTGGTCCACGGGTAGCTCCTTCCACGCGATGATCAGCTTGTTGGCGGCGGCGAGCTGCCAGATCAGCCGCCCGTCCCAGTGGCCCGGCGGCTTGCCCTTGCCGAAGTCCACGAACTCCTGGATCTGCCGGCGCAGCCCCCGGTTGCCTTTGCTGCCCGGTCCGGCCTTGCCCACGTAGAGAACGTCGGCACCGTCGACCCATTCGACGTCGAGCGCCTCGGGCTTCAGGGTTGGATCCTTTTTCTTGAAGATGCCAGCCGTGCTCTTGGCGAGGAACTGAGGCCGGGCGCTACCCGGCCCGGGGCTCTCGGGCAGCAGCACGGCGAAGATGCCGGGTTTCTGGGGGATCCGGTTGATGTCCAACTCCGTTAGCGCCCGGAACCCGGTGAAGCCGTCCTGCTTCAGTGACTGTCTGTTGATCGGCATGGGTTCCTTGGCTTGGGCTTTTAGGCGTGGCGGTGCTCTTGGTGCCTACGGAGGCGGCGGTTTCTCGGCCGCCTTAATTGTCACAGGTGCCTGATTGACTGGATTCCATGGACGGCAAGCAAGGGCCCGACGTGGCTCCGACGGACAGCGTAACGGTCGCGGACCTTGCGCGGATCCTGGCCGGAATCCCCGCCCCGGCCAGCGCAGCGGCCCTCATCGACGAAACGCGCGAGCTGGAGGACCTGAAGTCAGCCCTGGCCGCCCGGCAGGCCCGGGACGCCGTCGCCTTCGACCTGTCCCAGCGCCGCGAACAATCCCTGGCCGGCGTTCCCGCCGACCAGCTCGGCACCGGCGTCGGCGCGCAGCTCGCCCTCGCCCGCCACGAACCCCCCGGCCAAAGGCGGGAGACTCCTGGGCCTCGCCAAAGCCCTCGTCACCGAAATGCCGCACACCCTCACCGCCCTGGAAACCGGCCAGCTCAACGAATGGCGCGCCACCCTCCTGGCCCGCGAAACCGCCGGCCTCTCCCCAGCCGACCGGGCCGCCGTCGACGAAGAACTCGCCCCCGACGCCGGGACCTTCACCGGCGCGGGCGACCGCGCCATCATCGCCGCGGCCCGCGCCGCGGCGTACCGGCGGGACCCGCGCTCCATCACCGGGCGCGCCGGCCGCGCCGAAACCGAACGCCACGTCAGCCTCCGCCCGGCACCGGACACCATGTGCTACTCACTGCCCTGCTGCCCGTCGCGGAGGGCGTGGCCGTGCACGCCGCCCTCACCCGGCACGCAGACGCTGCCCGCGCCGCCGGGGATCCCCGTTCCCGGGGCCAGCTGATGGCCGACGCCCTGGTCGAACGCACCACCGGCAAAGCCGGCGGGATCAGCGGCATCGACATCCAGCTCATCATGACCGACCGCACCCTCTTCCAGGCCGACAGCGAACCCGCCCGCCTCCCCGGCTACGGCATCGTCCCCGC
>NZ_JBFTGT010000014.1:0-23198 GCF_056393885.1 Arthrobacter sp. 10T44
TCGCCGTCGCACCCTGACCATTGGACCCGTCTCCGAAGTCCCAGGCGTAGGAGTCAACCGTGCCATCCGAATCCGAGGAGCCGGACCCGTCCACCGTGATGCCCAGATCCTTCACCGTCGAAGTGAACGATGCCACCGGCACCTTGTTCACCGGCGGCACGGTGGTGCCGAGTTCGTGGTGCTTGGCCGCCTGCGCCGCCGTCAGTGCCGACGGGTAGACGGCAGCCTCGTCGAGGGTGCCGGCGAAGAACGAACTGCTGGAACCCCAGGTCGTATCGCCGCCGATCCGCCAGTAGCCCGTGTAGTCCTGGGCCGCCGTCTGCGGATTGGTTCCCACCTCGGCACCGTCCACGTAGAGGACCATGCCGTTGGAAGACTGCGTGGCCACCACCGAGTGCCACAGCCCGTCGTTGTAGGCAGCAGGCGTGGTGATCGTGTTCATTTGACCTGTCCACGTTCCGAACACCAAATGGCCGTCATCCTGCATGTACACATGCCGGTCGTAATTGTCCGAGGTTCCCGTCGCGCGGTTTCCGAACCCGATCAGCTTCCCGCCCCGGGTGGTGGTGGTGTTGAACCAAACCTCCAGGGAGTAGGTTGACGGATTCGTGAAGGAGCTGCGGCTGGCGACCAGGCCGGAGTTGCCGTCAAAGGTGGCCGCGGTGCTTGCCCCTCCCGCCAGCGCCCCGGCAGCTCCCAGGGTGACGCCGCCCGAGTAGTCTCCGGCGCTGCCGGCCGGGCTGGAGTCCTGCGCGGTGGTGCCGTCGCTTTCACCCACCCGGTAGTACAGCGTGGGGTTATCGCCGTAGATGGCGGCCCCGTAGGCATCCGCCGGTGCTGGCCGCGTGATCGCCACCGGGTGGCTGACGGAGGATGTCAGTCCAAGGTCGTCGGTCAGGGTCAGTGTGACCTGGTAGGTGCCGGCCGAGGGAAAGGCGTGGGTGGTGGTTACGCCCGTGCCTGTCGTGCCGTCGCCGAAGTCCCACGCGTAGCTGACGATGCTGCCATCATCGGTGGAGCCGGAGGCGTCCAGAGCCGCCGAGTCCGCGCTGACCGCAGAGCTGAAGGACGCTGCCGGAGCCAGGTTGCCGCCGCCGAGGTGGTAGTGCTGGGCCACCTTTGCCGCCGTCAGTGCCGCCGGATAGACGGCCGCCTCATCGAGGGTTCCGGCGAAGAACGGGCTGCTGGAACCCCAGGTCGTGTCGCCGCCGATCCGCCAGTACCCGGCGTAGGGCTGGGCCTGGGTTTGCGGATTCGTCCCCACTCTCGCACCGTCCACGTAAAGGGCCATGCCGTCGGAGGACTGCGTGGCCGCCATCAGGTGCCACTTGCCGTCGTTGTAGGCGACGGGGCTGGTAATGGTGTTCGGCTGGCCAGTCCAGGTGCCGAACACCAGCCGGCCGTCGTCCTGCATGTACACGTGCCGGTCATAGTTGTTGGAGGTTCCGGTTGCTTGGTCCCCGAAGCCGATCAGCTTGCCGCCCTGGGTGGTGGTGGTGTTGAACCACAGCTCCAGTGAGTAGGTGCTGGGGTTGTCGTAGCTCTTTTGGCTGGCCACCAGGCCGGATGTGCCGTCAAAGGTGGCGGCGGTGTCCGGCAGGCCCGGCAGTCCCCCGGCGGAGCCGAGGGCCACGCCGCCCGAATACGTCCCCGGGCTATCCGAGCTGCCTGAATCCGCCGCGGTGGTGCCGCTGCCGTCGCCCAACCGGTAGTAGAGTGTGGGATTCTCACCGTAAACGGCAGCTCCGTAGGCATCCTTCGGGGCAGGCTGCACAATCGTCAGCGTCTTCGTCAGGCCCGCTCGTTCGCCGCCGTTGTCGGTGACCACCAAACGGACCTGGTAGGTCCCGGCTGCGGCGTAGGTGTGGCTGACGGTGGCGCCGGATCCGGTGGTGCCGTCGCCGAAGTTCCAGGCATAGTCGGCAATACTCCCGTTGTCGGTTGAAGCCGAGGCGTCGAAGGTTTCGATCCAGCCGTCGGCGGCGGAGGTGAAGGCGGCCACGGGCGAGGGATTTCCACCGCTGGTGACCACCGCCGGCGAGCTGGCGGAAAGGTTGCCGGCGGCGTCCACCGCCCGCACGAAGAACCGGTTTTCCCCGCCCTTCGGGACGGTCATGCTCGTCCCGGTGGTGGTGGCGACAACGCGGTCGTTACGCAGGATCTGGTAGGAAACGCTGCCGCTGTTGTCCGTAGCGGCGCCCCACGTCAGCTTCACCGTCGTGGATCCGTCCGACGACGGCGTCACGTTGGCTGGGGTGGTAGGGGCGGTCGCGTCCGTCTGCGGGAATCGCGCGAAGCCTCCCGCCCACCTCGACACCGAAGTTCGCGTTGCCGCGGTGGCTATGTCTCCTCCTGCCCACAAGGTGCCATTGCTGTCCACCACGGACGCCCACACACCTTCCGCCTTCTTGGCACAGGTGATGGTCGGGCTGAAGGTGGGGACAATCTGGCCGGTCCCCGCGTCCCACGCGCCGATATAGCTGAAGGCGTCGGCTTCGGTCCAGCCGGTTCCCACGTCCGGCCAGGTGAACGCGTTGGAATAGTTCCAGTCGTGGCCGTGCGAGCCGGCGTAGAGCATGCCGGTCGGGCTCGACGTCATCGTCTGGAAATCGCCGTGGTTCTTGCCAATGTTGCCCGAAAGCCGATCAAACGTCGAAGGGGAGAAACTGAAGAGCCCGTGCTCCGAGCCGCCAACCCAGACACGGTCACCGACGGCCCCCACGGTCTGCTGGTAATCCTTGGGGGCACTCCAGACCGGGTTCCACGCCGGGGTGGCCAACGGGGCGCCGGCAACGGTCTGCACGGCGGCAGCCCTGCGCGCAGTCATCCCATTGGCGTTGGAAAAGAAACCTGCGGCATAGACCCGGCTCCCGTCCGCGGACGGCGAGATGCCCATGACAGTCCCGTCCATGTTGGGGTTCCAGTCCGGGTCCGGTGTGCCGTCGGCCAGTGACACGCGGCCCAGGTCCCGCGCATAGGTGACCGCGGTCGGCTGGCTTCCTCCGCCGAGGTGGGTAAAAGCACCGCCCAGATAGAGCCACTTCCCGTTGACGGCCATATCCGTCACCCTCATGACGTCCCCTACGATGCGGTCCTCCACTACCGCCGACCAGTTCGTCGCCGTGGCACCTGTTGTGGGGTTGAGTGTCACGAGGGAGGGCGACGGTGCGCCGTTCACGGTGGTGAATGTGCCCCCGGCCACGACGTTGCCATTGGGCAGCACTGCGAGGGACATCACGGAGCCGTCAAACTTCGGGGCGAATCCAGGCAGCAGTTGGCCGGTAGTGACGTCGAATGCCGCCAGGAACGCCTGGGGGACCTTATCCGCCCCGGTGGAATTGGCGGTGCGCTGGACGGCGGTGAAGTTGCCGCCCACGTACATCGTGTTGCCGCTCTGGACGAACGCCTGTGACAGCACGTCGCCTTCGCGCTTCGGGGTCACCGGATCGGCCAGGCCCCAGGGGCTGTCCAGCGCCAAGGACGCCGCGACCGGCGCATTCGTTTTCACGGCGCTGCCGTTGTCACCGATGCGCGTGAACCCCGCGTCCAGGGAGGTAAATTGGGGACGGAGATACATCTCCGTGTAGGGACGGGCGGAGCCCTGCCCGTCCGTGGCCGACCACAGGTAGCTGGTGCTGCTGCTGGTGCCCGCGACTGTCGGGCCATAGGAGAAGCCCTGGGTGTAGCCCTGTGCCTGGTCCGTCAGCGAATTCGTGTAGATCCGCTGGTAAGCATCGTCGGCCCCGAAGTTGGACGTCAGCCCTCCGCCGCCGCGCACGCCGTTGAAGGAATACCAGGCCACCTGGTGCTCCGCGCTGAACGTCCAGACCCAGCGGTCTTGCTTGTTCGTATTGAAGCGGGCTTCCTGCCACTGCGTTCCGTCCGCATTCATGGCTCGTTTGAGCCGGATACCGTCGGCCAGGGCGTCCGGACGTCCGCCGTTGAGTAGAGCCTCCACCACAGTGGCCGAGTACTGCGTCGTCGCTGACGACATAGGGCTCAGTCCGGCAGTGCGCAGCGCCGACGGCGAGCCTTTCCCGTTGTTGTTGACTACCCAGCCTTCCCGGCCCTTGCCGACCAGGACCCAGCCGCCGCCGTCGGTGGTCATGTCGCAGTAGAACTGGGCGGGGGCATCCATGGCCGGCGTCAGCAGCCAATAGGTGCCGTCCGTGGCTGCGGGGTTGTCCTGCTTTATCTCCCAGCAGGAGGCCGCGGCCGTCGCTGCCGTCGATCCATTCCGCACCACCACCGGCGCCGCCGAGGCCGGTGACGGATTGGCCACCAGGGTCGAGAACACTATTGAAGCAATGGCCAGCGGGCCAACAATTTTTGAAACAGCGCGCGCCCTCGACACAGGGAGCCCCCTTAGAAAGAGACCGGAATGCGCCAGGAAGAGGCGCATGCTTGAAGACCAGGCACTCCTCAGAGTCGAAGAGTGAAGCAAGAGTATGACGCCGTGACCGCTAAAAGTAAGGCGGATAAAGGCATCCGGCTACCCGAATCCTGTCCGTCGCTACCCGTCAAATCTGCTGCACTACTCGCCCCCGGCGCGGCGCTACCCGAGCGGGGCGAAGGGGAGCCGGCAGGTCGCCTCCGGATGCCGTCCGGGCCGCCATGAAGGCGTTACTACCTATAGACCGGTCCGCACGCTGGTGCTAGTTGTAGAGCCAACAAAGCCGCAGCATCAGCTGACAGAGGGAATGGAAACAATATGAGGCCGCACCGCAGTACCTCCGCCCGAACCCGCCGCCGGCAGTCCGGCATGGCGACGCTGCCGGCCACAGCAGCCGCCGGCAGGGCCCTTGGCGGACGGGCAGGTAGCGGACGGGCACTTGCTGGCGCGGCACTTGCTGGAGTGGCTGCGTTGGCCCTGGCATCCCTTCTGGCGGGGTGCGGCGGCAAACCGGCCGGGTCCGAACCGGGAGCGGGCGGCACCCCCGCGGCCATGGCGGCGGCGACCAAGCCGGCTCACGTGTTTGTCATCAACTTGGAAAACACCAGCTACGACCGGGCGTGGGGCGCGGAATCGCAGGCGCCGTACCTGTCGCAGACGCTGCGGCAGCAAGGCGTTCTCCTGACGTCGTATTATGCCGTGGCGCCGAGTTCGCTGCCGAACTACATAGCGCAGATCTCGGGACAGGGCCCCAACCCCAAGACCATGCATGACTGTGCCGTTTACCACGAATTTACTCAGACCGGCACGGCGTCCTACGGCCAGCTTGCCGGCTTCGGCTGCCTCTACCCGGATAGTGTGCCCACCGTTGCAGGGCAGCTGAGCTCAGCGGGGCTGTCGTGGAAGGGTTACATGGAGGACATGGGCACCGCGTGTCGGCACCCTAAACTGAACGCCGCAGACACCACCAAGACGCCCAGGATCGGCGACCAGTACGCCACCCGACATAATCCGTTCGTGTACTTTGCTGCGATCACCGATTCCCCCGATTGCGCCAAGAACGTCGTGGACCTGACCGGGCTGACCGCGGATCTGAAAGCGGTGGAAACCACCCCTAATCTGTCCTACATCACGCCCAACACGTGCAACGACGGACACGATTCCCCCTGCGTCGACGGGGTGGCAGGCGGTCTGGCCACGGCTGATGCATGGTTGAAGAAGTGGGTTCCGGCGATCACCTCCTCCCCTGCTTTTATGGCGGACGGGATGCTGGTCATCACCTTCGATGAGGGCGACAAGGAGGAAGGGGAGAACATCGATCGGGGGGCCCCGCTACAGGCAGTCTTCGGTGCGGGAGGGGGGAAGGTTGGTGCCCTGGTGATCTCGCCCTTCGTGCGTCCCAATACCTCGTCCGACACTCTCTACAACCACTACAGCCTGCTTGCCAGTATCGAGGACACGTTCTCCCTGCCGCATCTTGGTATGGCGGGGGTTTCCGGATTGAACCACTTCGGCACCGACGTCTATAGCGCCACCCGATAGCCGCGGAGTGCGGACGGCCGCTCAGGCGGGGGTTGTGTCCGCCGAAACAGCCAGCGGCGGCCGCAGCACCGACGGGTTCCCTATCGCCATATACCCCGGTGGCACGTCCTTGGTCACCAGGGCGCCGGCTGCAATCCGGGCCCCTTTGCCGATTCGGATGCCGCCGACGATGATTGCCCCGGCACCGATCTCGACATCGTCTTCGATCACCGGGCACGGACCGGCGGCACCCTTGTTGCCGATGGTGACGTTCTGCCGGATGCCGACATTGTTGCCGATGACGGTCCGGTCATTGATGACCACGCCGACGCCGTGGTAGACGCGCACGCCGGAACCGACCTTGGTGCGCCAGGGAATCTCGACGCCCAGCACCCACTCCACCAGCAGCCTGTACGCCGCGCCGACGACGACGGCATGCGGCCGGGGGCGTCTATCCAATGGCTTGCGGCTTGCGTGCGCAATCCGGTAAAGAACCATGACGAACTGGCCCTTGGATTGGCCACGGTTTGCCTTGATATCGTTGCGGAGCTCGCTTAGAAGTTCGATGGGAACACCCCTTTGCCCGGCGGTCGCAGCCCCCGTTTCAGTGCGGCTGCCTTCTGCAGGCCGATTGACCCTGCGATCAGCATAAGCGCCAGGCCCGACGTGAGCATGCCGTAGTAGAACACTTCCACTAGCGACACCAGCAGGACGGTGTTGCAGGCCAGGCCCACCGGGTCCGAGAGCCGCAGCGTATAGAAGAACATGACGGCGAACGTGAGCAGGAAGAAGGCTGCCGCAAGGAAGCCGTGGGAATAGAGCACCATCCAGATCTGACCTTGTGTTCCCACCGACGGTGCGCCAATGGTGACGGATGGCCTGGGGGCCCCGAAACCAAAAATGGGTGACTTCAGCGTTTCGTTCAGGGCCTCGGCGTAGAGGGACTCCCTGTCCTCGGTGGTGCTGCTGACGCCGAGCCGGTTCTGCAGGCGTTCGGTGACGGGAAGGACCTGGACGATGATCGCCACCAGGATCCCCATACCCAGCAGCGCGCCAAGGCCCTTCCGGTTTCCTGCCAGTGCCATCCGCATGGCGGCGTAGAGCAGCGCGATGCCAAGACCCAGGAACATGCCCCGGTTAAGGGTCAGGAACGCCGGGATGAAGGAGACCGGAATGGCCGCCAGCACCAGCCAAAAGCGGCGGCTCCTGCGGATCTGCCAGAGGTAGCCCACCACCAGCGGCAGGAGCAGAGAATATGCGGCGCCCCAATTGTTTGTGTACAGGAAAGGCGCGCTGGGCCGTGGGTCGATGTAGCTCCAGGCGGTGGGATTAAACTGCGTCAGCCGCCGGATGGCCATCTGGTTCACCAGCTCGTTCCGCATCAGGGATTGCGGCAAAACGAAGCTCAGCGGGGTGTGGATGACCACAGTGGGAAATAGAAGTCCCAAATAGCCGCCCAGCACAACGACCGCCCAGAACACCGTCAGGCAGCCGAGCACGTACTGCACCTTCAGGTGCGCTTTGGCGTTATAGACATAGACGAAAATGACAGTCAGCGCCAGATAAACCAGCAGCCGGTAAACAAATCCGAGCATCCGATCCGGTGAATCGATAGCGATGGACGAACACGTCATCCAGAGGAGGAAAAGCACCCACACCGAAAATCCTTTCGGCACCCGCACCGAACGGAATCGCACCAAATACAGGAACATGATTCCGCCGACGCCGATCCAAATGAGATCGCTGAGGCCGGCGAGCCACCAAAGGGGGTAACCCAGGAAGATCAGCGCAAACGGCCAGCGCGGCAACTCGGCGGTGGCCCCGGGTCGTTCCCGATCCTGGCGCTGAACGAAGGTTCGGTGCGGTGCCGCGACGCCGGCTGTCGCGGCCGGGAGGTCCGTTGTCATGCCTGGCGTCCTCTTAGGAAGGTATCGGGCTGGTTGGCTATCGGCGTTCAGTATGACAACCGGCACAATGCTGGGCAACGAGTAGTTCCTAAGTAGTACCTGCACACAAATACCTATATGCCCCCGGCCGGCCGGGTTATATCGTCGTGCCATCAGCCCCGGCCCGGCGCTGAGTAAGGTCTCCCGTTTTGGGCGTATTGCCGGCGATCTGTCGGCAGATTGAGGAACAAATGGACGAGAATTCTTCCGTCGGACTCGGTCACTACGCGGTAGTTTTGCGACGGCAATGGAAAACCATCGCACTGGTCACCCTCCTGGGAATCGGCGCCTCCGCGGTCTACCTGGGCTTGACGCCGACTTCCGTGACGGCTTCCACCGTTGTCAACCTCAACGTCATCACCACCGACCCTTTTAACCCCGCCAAAGCGAGCTCAGCATTGCTTGACGCCTCCACGGAACAGCAGCTGGCAAGCTCCTTCGTGGTGGCCCAGTCCGCCGCGGCCAACCTGGCCCACGGCGACTCCGTCGCGGCGCTCCGGGCCGGGGTGAATGTCACGACGTTGGCCAACGGTACGACGATGGCGATTTCCTACACTTCGAGCACGGCGCAGAACGCCAGGGCGGGCGCGGATGCGCTCGCCAATTCTTACCTCTCCTACCGCCAAGGCCAGGCTGAGGAACGGAAGTCCAAGCTCCAGGGCCAGCTTCAGCAGCAGCTGTCGGGCCTGCAGAAGGCTCTCCCGCGCGCCGGTGGCAGTGCACCCTCGATCCTCGCCCAGATCGGGAGTGTCCAGTCGCAGCTGAACCAGCTGTCCCTGATCGACACGAACGGCGGTACGGTACTGAACCCGGCGGCACAGAACGAGGTGAGCTATCACCCCCAGCCGGTGACGGTGATGCTCACCGGCTCGCTGGCCGCCTTCGTGTTGGGGCTGGTGCTTGCGTTCGCCGTCAATATGCTGGACCGGCGCGTCCGGGACTGGTACGACGTGCGCGGGGCGGGCGCGGGCCCCCTGCTGGTCCGGTTGAGCGCCTCCCGCGCAACGATGCCTGCCGCGGGCGCGGACCTGGACCAGTTCCGTGTGGTGCGTGAACGGCTCCTGGCGAGCTCAAACAACCGGCTGCGCACCCTGACAGTCATCGATGAGACTCAACATTCGCGGCCCTCGGACGTGGCTGCCAACCTTGCGGTCGTGCTGGCTGAGGCTGGAACCCGCGTCGAGTTGATCATGATGGGGGCCTCGGAGGACCAAATGAGGGTCCTGACGGCCGGACTACAGCTGGACAGCCATGCTGCCGGAACCGACGGCCGCCTCTTCAGATCCGGCCTCGTACAGTCCCTCTCGGTGTTCCAGCCACAACGCGGACGGACAATCTTCGACGCCGATGACTTCGTGACCGAAGCGGTCCGCCGGGAACTCATTGGACGCGACTCGGGCCAGGTGATCATTCTGGCTCTGCCGCCGTCAGCACCGCATTCGAGCCGTCTGGCAGCCGGTCGTCTCTCCGATTTCGTTCTGCTTGTCGGGGAATGCCTGCGGACCCGGATCGATGCGCTGGCTCTGAACGCCGCCGAAATGAGCGACATCGAGGCACAGCTCGCGGGAACAGTACTGGTCCCATCCGGGCGAAGGATCCTTGACCCGGAAGCCTCCGCGAAGGAGGGCCGGCACCGGGAAGTCAAAAGCTTGCCCAAAGCGGCCGCCCAGGGAACAGTCTCCAAGGCGCTCCTCGCGGAGTCAGCTTCCAAGGCGTCCGTTTCCGATTCAATTTCCAAAGCCGGAAGCCTCAAGTCGTCGTGAGCGCCGCCGGGGTGGAGCAGGAAGTTGACCGGGGGGCTTCCCCCCACAGCGCGGAACGCCGGCAGGCCGCACGCGGCGGCATCATCGGAATCCTGGGAGCTGCGATCGGCTCAGTCATGGGCTTTGCGCTGACGTTCATCCTTGCGCGTGCACTGGGCGAAGCGGGCTCCGGCGTCGTGCTGCAGACCATCGCCATCTTCACCATCGTGCTGGGCCTGGCGAAAGCCGGCATGGATACCGCTGCCGTCTGGGTACTCCCCCGCCTGCAGATCTCGGACCGGTCCAAGCTCCGGGGCGCCACCATGGCCCTGCTCGTTCCCACCGCCGTGGTCGGGATCCTGTTGGCACTGCTGATGGCCGTGCTTGCGCCCCAACTCGGCACCGGGGGTGACGCCGACAGCCAACAGCTGGTCCAGGCGGTGCAGGGGGCAAGCTGGTTCCTGCCCGCGGCTGCGATCATGGTGGTTGCGCTTGCCGCAACCCGCGGCCTGGGGAGCATTGTGCCGTATGCGGCGATCGGCAACATTGGCCTGCCGGTCGCCCGCCCCCTGCTGGTGCTGGGCGCCCTCGGACTCGGTGCCCTGGGCCTGGGCACGATCCCGGTGCTGGCATCCATCGCATGGGCTGCGCCCGCGGCGATCGGAATGTTGGCGGCCCTGATGGTTCTGTGGCGGCGCGTCGACGCGCACGAACGGGGTGCCGGCGGCCGGGGGACCCTGTGGCCGGACCGTGAGCTCAACGTCCAGATATGGAAGTTTGCGTTGCCCCGATGGTTCTCGTCGGGCGTGGAGCAGTCGATCATCTGGTTCGATGTGGTGCTGGTGGGCCTGATCGCAGGGGCCGGGGCGGCTGGCGTCTACGGGGCCGCGAGCCGCTTCATCAGCGTAGGGCTCATCGTCTCCACCGCCATGAGGATGGTGATATCGCCGCGGTTCAGTGCCCTGCTCAGCGAGAACAAGACGCGCCAGGTTCAGGATCTCTACTCCACAACGGTCAGCTGGATAGTGCTGCTGGGGGCGCCGATCTATGCGCTGTTCATGTTTTTCGCCCCGACCGTCCTTGGCTGGCTGGGCCCCGGTTTCGAGAGCGGAAGCACGGCACTAACGGTGCTGTGCGTGGGCGCCATAGCGTTCCTGATGGCCGGGAATGTGGACGCGCTGCTCATGATGAGCGGCAGAAGCGGGTGGATGGCCGCGAACAAGGTGGTTGTGCTGGTCCTGAACGTGATCGGGAACCTGTGGCTGGTTCCCCTCTGGGGCATCACGGGGGCGGCAGTTTCCTGGGCCTTCAGCCTCCTGCTGGACTCGGTGCTAGCCTCCGTGGAAAGCCGTATCTTCCTGGGCATCAAGTTCGGCGCGCGGCGGGTTTTCTACGCCCTGTTTGTCGCCGGCGCCTGTGTTGCACCGGTCAGCGTGCTGACCAGGGTGCTGATGGGCCAGTCAACGGCAGCCGTATTTGTTGCCGGGTCCGCCAGCATGGCCGCCCTTGCCACATGGTGCTGGCTGGACAGAAAGCGGCTGCACCTGGACGACCTTGCCCTTCTGTCCCGCACCGTGCGCCGTAAAACCCCGACCGCCACCTAGCCCCTCCCCTCCCTGGAATCCCTTCCTTCTGAAACCACTCACTAGACCAATGAGGAATCTGCAATGCTTGGACTCAGCGACATCAAAGACGCAGCTCCACGGTGGATGAAGGATGCCGGTGACCTGGTCACCCGGTCCTACGCCAAGGGGACCGTGGGAGCGAGGCCAGCGCCGGACTTCCTGATCGTCGGCGCAAAGCGCGGCGGCACAACCTCCCTGTACAACTACCTCTTGATGCACCCCGGGGTCCTGGGGCTCTTTCCACAGGTGCGGGGCAAGAAGAGTACTGATTACTTCTTCAAGGAGCGCGGGCGAGGCGAGCTCTGGTATCGCTCGCACTTCCACACGGAGTCGTACCGCAATCTGCTGTCCCGGAAACTGGGCTACCGTCCGATCAGCGGGGAGGCGTCCCCGTATTATCTCTGGGACCCCCGGATCGCAATGCAGGTGCGCGCGGTCGCCCCCGATATCAAGGCGATAGCGCTGCTGAGAGATCCAGTGGAACGCGCATACTCCCATTACCAGGAAAGGGTCCAGAACGGCGTCGAGCCGCTCAGCTTCGAGGCGGCGCTGGCCGCCGAGGACGCGAGGCTTGAGGGCGAGTCCGGGAAAATGGCGGCCGACTCCCGGTACTACAGCGCCGCCCATGACTTTTACACCTACCGCGCCAGGGGCGTGTATCTGCCCCAGCTGCAGAACTGGCACCGCGCGTTTCCGGAGGGCCAGCTGCTGGTCCTGCGCAGCGAGGATATGTACGACGACGTCCAGGGCGTCTTTAACCGGGTGTGCGATTTCCTTGGCATCCCCCCATATGGCCTGCCAACCACCCAAACGTTCAATGCCAGCGCCCGGTCCACCATGCCCGAGGCCGCCAGAGAAGAACTCACGTCCTATTACGCCCCGCACAACAAGGAACTTGCGGATTATCTCCAGCGGGATCCGCTCTGGGCCTGAGCGGATCCCTAGGCCGGCGGTGCCGTGGACGCAGCCGGGCCGGCAGGTGACTCCTCAACCGCTCCTTGCCCATCAAGGGCATCAAGGAGGCCCTGGGCGGCGCCGAGCAGGTCGATCAGCTCCCGCACGGAGATCCAAGACGAGGCCCAGCCGCCGTTGCGGACAGCCAGCGTCCACGCCCGTTCGGCTACCACCATCGCGTAGACCCCCGCCAGCACGGGCCAGGCGTCCCGCCGAACACCCGCTGCCTCGAAAAACGGTCCGGCGTCCGCCATGGCACGGAGCAGATTGGCTGCCATCGGACCCTCGCCGCGTTCGCGCCTGACACTGAACATCCAGTGCACGGCGTCCAGGCCGGCGACCGCATCGGGCTCGCACGACTCCCAGTCCCAGCACCACAGGAGACCCTTGGAATCCCTTGCGGTGTTCCAGGGAACAAGGTCACCGTGCCAGCGTTCGGCCACCGGCAACAACGGATCCCCGGCGCGCAACAACTCTTCCAGGCGGGCCAGGGCCTGCGCCAACTCCGGTTCAGACGCCGGGTCAAGGGCAGCCAGCCGGCGGCTCAAATTCTGGAAGTGTTCGGTGGAGGACAGCGTGTCCACCCTGCTAACGGGGCACAGGGCGAAGAGCTCCTGAGGGGTGGGGCCCTTGACACCTCCACGCACGGCGCGCACGTCCAGAGGCAGGGGCTCCGTCACCAGATATGAAAACTGACCGTGGGTTCCAACGGCCAGCAGAGCGGGAGCCCGCACCGGCCCGGCCGACGCGCCGACGGCCCTCAACGCACCGATTTCCGTCCGGACAAACTCACTGCTGCTCTCATTCCAGGCCAGTTTGGCATAGCCGGCCGGCTTCCCCGCCCCGTCCACCAGCTGCAGCGTCGGCTTGCGATTATCGCCTTCCCGGATGCCTATCGAGGCGAACAATTGGTGCCCGGCCCGGACGGAAGCAGGAGAGTTCTCGCGCTCCCCCCTGCCGCTGCCCTGGAGCTTGGCCGCCACGGCGGCAAGCGGCAGCGCTTCCCGGGCTCCCCGCGCCACCGGAGTCACGCGCTCCTGAACGCACAACCTGGTCAGGACCGGCCGTATGCCCAGCCGGGCCAACGATCCCAAGAGGATTCGCGCCGTATTGACTTTGCCGCGGCGCAACGCCCGGTACTGGAGCAGACTGGCGGCCGTGACCTGCGGCGTCGCCAGCGGGATCAGCAGCCGCGCCTGTGACGCGTTGGGAAGCACCCAATACGATTCCACCTCGCGCCATTCATCGTCGGCAGCGGGATTGAGAACAACACGGATCTGACCCGAAGCGACCGGGAGGCGCCAGAGCTGCTCCACCAGAGTGTCCAACGGCGACGTGCCTGTGCCGCTCACAAGGCGTTGTACCCGCCACCGGTTGCGCATCATCGGTCCCTCCGCCGGTTCCCCCAAACTGCCGCCTGCGGCATGTGGTCCCATTGTGCACGATATTGCTGTCCTGATACACGAGTAATTTGAGACGCCGCCCGCGTAGCACCTGTGGGAATCCGTGACGAAGAGTTGTACAGTCTCTTCACATCAACACGGCCGCTCTGACCCGATTCGAAAGCCCTGATCGCAGCCGGGTCTCACTGTGCATCGTGATCAACGCCCTCGGGCGCAGGAGCAAGCCTATGAATCGCTCAAGAGACACCGGGTATACCCCAGGGACCGATGCCGTCTTGCCCCTGCCCCGGCGGACCCCCGCGCACCGGAGCCGCCTCAGGCGGTTAGTTGCCGGCAGCTGCACGGCCCTGGCAATTGTCCTGGGTCTTGCCGAAGCCGGCTCTGATCCGGTTGAGGCGGGCTCGGCAGAACAGGTGGTAAACGGCGGTTTTGAAGTTGGCACCCCTGGCTGGCGGACCAATGACAGCAGCACCCAGGAGCTGGCCGTAGTTAGCGGCGGCCACAGTGGCCGGCACGCCGTCGAGCTCACAACGAACCGCAAGCAGACAGCCGTCCTGAACGATGAACTCAATACCGTCAGATCCACCAAAGCCGGAACGCGCTACACCGTAAGCGCCTGGGTCCGTACCGACACCCCCGGCATATCGGGTCAGGTACGGGTCCGCGAGGAACAGGGCGACGTCCCGCTCACCGGGTCCTCCTTCAACCTGACGGACACGAGCTGGACGAAGATCGCCTTCGATGTCACGGCCGCCTACAACTGTTCGTCCATGGACCTGAACATCCTGGCGTGGGACCTGGCACCGGGCCAGTTTTTGCAGGTGGATGACGTCTCCATGCAGGAGGTACCTGCCGGTGCGCCGACTCCCGCCCCCGCGCCGACGTCGGGGACCGTCTTCGGCTCCAGCCTTGGACAATCGAGCTCCGGAGGGACACGTGAAGAAGCGCTGGCGCGGGAGGAGTGCCGCTTCGGTTCGCTGGGCACCGTCCGGCTCTTCGACGATGCGCTTCCGTCCAGCTGGTCATCGCTGGAAACGTTTAAGGGTAGATCCCTGGTGATCTCCTTCCGCCCGCTGCCGGCGGACGTGCTGGCCGGCACCTACGATGAGGCCCTGCTGGCCTGGTTCAAGACGGCCCCGCGGGACCAGGAAACCTACTGGTCCTACGTGCACGAACCCGAGGCCGAAATCGCCCAGGGCAAATTCACTGCGGCCGCCTACCGCGCGGCGTGGCAGCA
This sequence comes from Arthrobacter sp. 10T44, assembly GCF_056393885.1. Lineage (NCBI taxonomy): Bacteria > Bacillati > Actinomycetota > Actinomycetes > Micrococcales > Micrococcaceae > Arthrobacter > Arthrobacter sp. 10T44. Next base: position 14,822 of record NZ_JBFTGT010000014.1, read on the forward strand.
CATTGCGCGGCTGGAGGACCAGGCGGACAACGAGCACCTGCACTCCACGCTGATCCTCATGGGATGGACCGTGAACCCGGCTTCGAAGCTGAACTGGAAGGACTACTACCCGGGGGCCGACTACATCAACGTCCTGGCCTGGGATCCCTACAACGACGCCGGGAGCGTCGCCGGTCCCTCGACCTACCCGGACCCGGCCAAGGTCTACGGAGACGTCGTTGCGGTCTCCAAGGGGGCGGGAAAGCCCTTCGGCATTGCCGAGACGGGAAGCCGGCTCATTCCCTCGGACCCCAGCGGGGCGGGACGTGGTGAGTGGCTTACCAAGGTCGGCAAGTACCTGAAGGACAACAATGCCCTCTTCGTGGCGTATTGGGACTCCGCGGTCAAGATCGGCGACTACCGCCTGACGGACGCGCCTTCCGCCGCGGCTTGGCGGAAGCTGGTCAGCGGTTGACCGGCGGGGCCGGCCGCTAGATGCCGCGGCCCCGTTTGTGGAGTGCCTCCATAACGCGGGCCGGAGTCACAATGCCGCACGCGACGGCGGCGGCCAGGGGAACGCGCGGTTCCAAGGGATTGCGTTGGGCAGCCGATACCGCCCAGCGCAGAGCCTTTCGCCGCTCACCCATGGCCGCGTGGGCGAACGCCAACTGGCCCCTGATCCGGGCAGCCCCGGCGGGCACCGTGTCGAACTCCGGGTACTTGTCCAGAATCCATGACAGACCATCACACATCATTTGCCAGCGGCGGAAGAAAAAGGACTGGCTCCCCCACCTGACCATGGCCGAAACCCGGCGGACGTGGGCAATCGGCCCCCGGCGGGAGACCCTCAAGAGAAACTCGTAGTCTTCGCCGAATCCGCCGGGGACGTCTTCGTCCACCAGACCGAACCCGTCCAGAACGGCGGAGCGCCGCATCAGGAATGTCGAGGGATGGAGTTCTGTGTGCCGGTCGCGGAGCAGATCGGCGAAAGTGATCCAGGACTTCCCCAACGGGCGGTCGTGGGACTGTCCGTCGTAGGAGACCGTAATATCGCAGGTCACGAACTCAGTGCCGGGACTGTCCGCCAGCACCTGCACCTGCGCCTCGATCTTGTGCGCTAGCCAGAGGTCGTCGTCATCGCAGAACGCGATGAACTCCCCCGTTGCTGCCTCGATGCCGCTGTTGCGGGCACCGGCCAGTCCCGGCTTCCGCCCGTTGGTCAGGACACGCACGCTTCGGGAGGCTGATTCCTCGGCGAGGGAATAGTCAGGGTCGGACTGGTCGAAGACCACCAGGACTTCGATGAATCCGGCGTAGGTCTGCGCCAGCACGGCGCTGACCGCCTGTCGCAGCATCTCCGGGCGGTCCCTCGTGGCAATTATGGCCGTGACCCGGTCCATGGTCATCACCACCCTGCAACGGGGTCGGGTACGGAGTTGGTGCGAGGGGCGGCCATGGCGTGACGTGCAGCCATGGAGTGGAACGGCCCCGTGGGCCGGCCGGTCCGGCCAGCGGCACCATCGGCGGCGCCGTCGCCGGCACTGCCACCGGGCAGTCCTAACTCGGTCCAGGCCCCTGCGACGACTTGCTTATCGTTTGCGGCCGACGGCGGCAGGCTGGCCCGGGGAATGTGGTGGCGGCTCAATGCTTGGGCCGCCCATGCTGCGCTCAGCCAGGACGGTTTGTCCCGCATGGCTGCGGTCCGCGTCTTGGACCAGAACGGAGCAGCCGTGGCGACCTCGAGGAACCGGAGGTCGATCTCGCGATTATGGCTCAGCGCGTAGGCCAGCGTTGGGTCCTCGCCTGAGTCGACCAGGACGTCTGCACCTGAGACATCCCTGGCAGCAGCATAGATGGCCTGGTAATAACCGCTGTACCGGGCCAGCTGCAGCCGTCCTTCCCGCCTTCCAGCCAGCGCCGCCGGCCCCAACCTCCGTGCCGGCATGGCGGCGTCGGCAAGCCTGCTGACACCGCGGACATCGACTTCGTCCCAACCGCCGAACGCGGACTTGCCGACGGCCTTCCAGAACCCGCACTCATGGAAGGGAACGCCACAGCTGCAATCCTCGTTGTCGAGGATGCCGCGCTGCCAGAGCTGGCGCGTATCGCCGAGGACAGCCACTGAGGCGCGGCCCCCGACCGACTCCAGCACGGTGTCCACGGAGTGGGCCGGAGCAGCAACATACAGCACCACGGGCGCTCCGACGGAGGCGCGGTTCGTCGAGGTCCGGCGCTTGTGCAGCAGTGCGGCCAGCTTCTGCGCGGCCTCGTCGGCGCCGAAGGTTTCGGTCTCTGTCAGGAGACGGGTTCCCGCGCCGTTCTCCGCCGACGCGGCCACGTGGGCGTCCAGTTCCGGCGCCGACTCCACGCAAATGGCGAGGCCCCTCTCGGCGGACCAGCGCGTGAACCGTTGCTGATGGTCATCGACATGTTCCCCGTATTGCGGGTCCCGGGGAAACACCAATGGGAGGTGGCCGGCCTTTCGCGCCTCTGAAATCGTGGCAGGGCCACCGTGAAGAATGACGATCTCACTGCTCTCCAACAGGTTGGCCAGCTCCTTGGGCGAGACGAAGTCCCGGCCGGCGGCAATACGCGGTGGTGCGCTGTGGCCGTACTGAACCATCACCCGGTCCGACGGATTCGACTGGGCCCACTTGTCGGCCCAGTCGATGATTCTCTTGAACGGATGGCAGTCGGTTCCCACCAGTACCGTTATTGTCCTGGATGCCCTGCTCATCAGAGGAGTCTTCCCAGCAACTGCGCATCCGGGTACAGACCAAGTTGGTCCCGCCACTGGACAAGCATGAGATCCGAGAAGGGGCGGCAGAGCCGGCCGGTCAAGGTGGGGCTCTCAACCCTGTCGAAGACCTCTATGTACACAGTCGCGATGCCCAGAGCCTTGGCCGCGACGAAGAACGGGAAAGCGCTCCCGGCGCCGGTGGAGACGACGACGGTGGGGAGAAAGCGGCGAATCACGAGATAGGCAAGCCAGGCGTTCCTGAGCAGATTGGGAATATTGCGTGTAGTAGGCGAGTACGCCCATGAAACGTCGGTCTCCGCCTCGAGGTTCGACTTCGCATCCTCGGTGGGAAAGGTGACCCACGCCCGCTCATGCGCAGACCACCAGGGGCGCAGCGACATCAGCTGCGCCAGGTGACCGCCGCTGGAACCCACCAGCAGAATCCGCTCCGTGCCCGGTGTCGCAGCACGCGGACCCTCCTGAAAAACTTTCCCTGACCTCATTGCTTTTGATCCTCCCCGATAAGTGACGCGTGATGGCCCCGGCCAGTGGCTTCAGATGATCATTCCGGCGCCGACGGTACTGTGGGTGTTTTCGTCAATCAGTACAAATCCGCCCGTTTCACGGTTCCGCCGGTACTCGTCGGTCAGCAGCGGCGTCGTCGTCCGCAGCCGGACGCGGCCGATGGAGTTCAGCCCAAGTTCGGGGGCGGATTCGTCCCGGTGCAGGGTGTTGACGTTGAGTTCGTACTGCACGGACTGCACCAGGGCCCTGGTGTTGCGGGTGGTGTGCTTGAGGGCCAGCTTCTGCCCGGGCCGGAGAGGCTCCTCGCTCATCCACGCGACCATGGCATCGATATCCTGGGACACGCTCGGCTGATTGTGCGGCCGGCAGATCATGTCCCCGCGCGAAATGTCGATGTCATCCTCCAGCCGGACTGTCACAGACATCGGCGCAAACGCCTCGTCCACCGGACCATCGGCGGTTTCGATGGACGCGATGCGGCTGGGCAGTCCGCTGGGCAACACGATCACGTCGTCCCCGGTTCGCATCACCCCGCCGGCGATCTTGCCCGCATAGCCGCGGTAGTCGTGGTGCTCGCTGGTGTGCGGCCGGATTACGTACTGCACAGGGAACCGTCCGTCCACCAGGTTCCTGTCGCTGGCGATGTAAACGTTCTCCAAGTGGTTGAGCAGTGAACCGCCCTCGTACCAGGGCATGTTCTCCGAGCGGTCCACGACGTTATCCCCGTGCAGGGCGGAGACGGGGATGACGGTCAGGTCTGCGATCTGCAGTTTTGCCGCAAACTCCGTGAACTCCCGCCGGATGTCCTCGTAGACCTGGCGCGAGTATCCCACGAGGTCCATCTTGTTGACGGCCAGCACAAGGTGTGGAACCTGGAGCAGGGAAACCAGAAAGGCGTGGCGGCGGCTCTGCTCAACGAGTCCCTTCCTGGCGTCTACCAGCACAATCGCCAGGTCCGCGGTGGAGGCCCCGGTCACCATGTTCCGGGTGTACTGGATGTGGCCGGGGGTGTCCGCAATGATGAATTTCCGCGACGGGGTGGCGAAATACCGATACGCGACGTCGATGGTTATGCCCTGTTCCCGCTCGGCCCGCAGCCCGTCCGTCAGCAGCGACAGTTCTGTGTATTCCGAGCCCATTTCACGGCTGGTCCGCTCAACTCCTTCCAGCTGGTCGCTGAAGATGGACTTGGAGTCGTACAGCAGGCGACCGATCAGGGTACTCTTGCCGTCGTCGACCGATCCGGCAGTGGCAAATCGCAGCAGGTCCATCAGAAGTAGCCTTCTTTCTTTCGGTCTTCCATCGCCGCTTCGCTGACCCGGTCATCGCCGCGGGTTGCCCCGCGTTCGGTTATCCGGGAGGCAGCGACTTCTTCGAGGACCAGCTCTACGGTGTCGGCATGGGATCGGACGGCGGCGGTCAGGGTGGCATCCCCCACCGTGCGGTAGCGGACCGATTCCGTGAATGTCGGCTCGTGGGCGGCGGGTTGGCAGAGCTCGTTAGCTGCGAACAGCATGCCGTTGCGCTCGAAAACCTCGCGCTGGTGGGCGTAGTAGAGGGAGGGCACTTCGATGCCTTCGGCCGCGATGTACTCCCAAATATCGAGCTCGGTCCAATTGGACAGCGGAAACACCCTGATGCTTTCACCCAAGTGGACCTTGGCATTGAACAGGTTCCACAATTCGGGACGCTGTTTCTTGGGGTCCCATTGGCCGAACTCGTCCCGGAAGGAGAAGATGCGCTCCTTGGCCCGGGCCTTTTCCTCATCCCTGCGGGCACCGCCCAGCAGGGCGGTGAAGCCGTTCTTCTCCGCCGTTTCCAGCAGCACCGGGGTCTGTATCCGGTTCCGGGAGCCGTTCGGCTCTTCCCGAACAATCCCACGCTCAATGGCGTCCTGAACGGATCCGATCACCAGGTTCAATCCGTACCGGGCCACCATGCGGTCCCGGAGTTCAAGCACCTCCGGGAAGTTGTGGCCGGTGTCGATATGGAGCACCGGAAACGGGATACGGGCAGGAGCGAACGCCTTACCGGCGAGGTGCAGCATGACGATCGAATCTTTCCCGCCGGAGAACATCAGCGCCGGGTGCTCGATCTCCGCCACCACTTCCCGGAGGATGTAGATGGCCTCGGACTCGAGAACCTCAAGCTGGGAAAGGATGCGCCTAGGGCTTTCGGTCACGTCACGCACCGGCGTGTCCTTTCGTTTGGGGGCTTTGCCGTTTTGCCCTGCCGATTGCTGCCAACACCAGTCCGCTGAGTTCCGGGCGGCAGACCAGCAGGTCCGGGAGGTAGGGGTTTTCCTGGTTGTACCGCGGTGCCGAGCCGTCGAGGCGGCTCACATGCAATCCGGCGGCACGGGCGACGACGACGGGTGCGGCGGAATCCCATTCGTACTGGCCGCCGTCGTGCAGGTAAAGGTCGACTTCGCCGCTGGCGACGGCGCACGTTTTAAACCCGGCTGAGCCCATCGGAATTAGGGTGGCGTTGATGTCTGCGGCCACGGAGCCGGCGATTTCCGGCGCTCTGCTCCGGGACACGGCCATTCTCAGACCCGTGTGGGGAGCGGCGGATCCGCCGCCGTCCTCGCCCGTCAGGACCATGTCCAGCCGGGGAAGCGCGACTGCGCCGGCCGTCAGCTCGCCTTCCTGCCACAGTGCGACGTGCACTGCCCAGTCGCGGCGGCCTTCGGAAAATTCGCGGGTCCCGTCCAACGGGTCAATGATCCATACCCGTTCGGCCCGCAGGCGCGAGACCTGGTCCGGCGCCTCCTCGGAGAGGACCTGGTCCTTGGGCCGGGTGCGGAGCAGCATCTTCTTCAGGAATTGATGGGAGCGCCTGTCCCCCTCCGCGCCCAGGGATTTGGGGGTGAAGGTGGTGTCCCGGCCCTGCAGGGTCCTCAGGAGGTCTCCGGCCCCTTCAGCCAGCGCCGCGGCCAGCTTGGCATCCGACAGTTCGGCGCTGATGGGACGCTCGTGTTTGAGCAAAGGCATGATTCCCCCGTTTTAGTAAGCGCCGGCTGGGTTCTTCATCATCGTGGCGTTGGGCCGCAGGATGATGTCGCCGGCGAGAGACCAGTTTTTTTACGTAGTACAAATCGAGGCGGACGCTGGATTGCCAGTTGAGTTGCGGGCCGCCGAATCTGCCACATGCCGGGATGGCGGTTCGGCCGGCCCTGTCCCCGCCGTCTGCGACCGGGCCGACGGCCGGGACACGGTGGCCGCAGCGCGCCGAAACTTGCCAGGACAAGCTGGAAAAGCCCGTCACGGAGCCGATGTTCGAAAAGCACATTGTCGAGACCTACTCAGTACCCAGAGGTGTTTGCTGACTGGATGTATCAGACAAACCTAGGAGTGCCTCCGGCCGGGCACGCGAGTAAGCAGTACGCGTCTTTTCCGGCAGTCTCATCGCGTAATTGGCCCGGACTACTGGGCCGGCCATTGATGGGCGGGTACGGACCACTCGCAAAGGCCCGGCCCTACTTGGCCGGCGAACCCCGGCCGAACGCAGGTCCCGTGAGTCCGCAGCGCCGCCGCGGATTCGCGCGGATTTACAGTGCGAATTCACGGCGGGACGTGTGCTGGACAACCGGATGCCCCACTTGTAGCCTTTCGGTACCCGAGACGGTTTGGAGCGGCTACCGGCACCCGGATCTGGGCCACCCGAACCGTGATTGCGGCAGGAACGGTCTCCAGGATTAGCTGTCCTAATGCGAGGAGATGTCGGTGAAGCTCAAGCTCGTTTCAGCGCTGGCCGCCATCGCGCTGTCCCTGACCTTCACCGCAGCCGCCGCGGAAACGGTTGCGGCCGCTACCCCCTTCAGCTTCGCCGTGATCGGGGACACTCCCTACGGCTCCACGCAGCTTAGCGTTTTCCCGCAGCGGATCGGGCAGATCAATGCGGATCCCCAAGTGCAGCTGGTGACCCATCTCGGCGACATCGGTGGCCCGCCTAATTGCTCCGACTCGTACTACGCGACCATCAGGGCGAATTTCGACACTTTTGCCGATCCGCTGGTCTATACGCCCGGCGACAATGAATGGGCCGACTGTTCGGGTGCCTCCGTGGGTGCCGCCAATCCGCTCGACCGCCTGGCCGCCCTGCGCCAGGTCTTTTTCCCGGCTCCCGGCACTACGCTCGGACGGAACGCGGCCAGCGTCACGGCGCAGTCCGGCTATCCGGAGAACGTGCTCTACGACCGGGAAGGCCTCACGTTCGCCGCGGTGCACATCGTGGGCTCGGCCAACGATCTGGCAACCTGGAGCGGATATTCAGCGCCGACGAGTGCCCAGACCGCCGAAGTCAATGCACGAACCGACGCCGGCATTGCCCTCATTCATGCTGCCTTCCAACGTGCCACCGCGAACGCCAGCCGTGCCGTGGTCTTCACGACCCAGGCCGATATGTTCAAGGGAACCCCAAGCCGCACCGCCTACGAACCGTTGGTGAAAGCCTTCGCCTCCGAATCCCTGGCCTATCAACTCCCGGTTTTCCTCTTCAACGGGGACACTCACAGCTTCGCCAGCGACCGCCCGCTGACGTCGTCGACGTGGCTGTCATACTACGGACTTACCACCCCGGTCCCGAACTTTTCCAGGATCACGGTGGAAGGCGGAGCAACGATGGATGAATGGCTGAAGGTGACTGTCGTCGACACCTCGGCCGTCCTTGCGGTGCAACGCGTTCCCTTCACGGTGAATGCCGCGCCGGTGGCGTCGTTCACCGCCTCGGCCTCCGGTCTGACCGCGGCTTTCGATGCCAGCGCCTCCACCGACGACGCCGGCATCACCGGGTACGGATGGGCCTTCGGAGACGGCAGCACCGGGACCGGGGTATCGGCTCCGCCTGGAACACCGGWCCCGGCGCCCTGGGCTACGGCTCAACCCCGCTGGGAACCAACCTCAACCCCTCCGCCACCACCARCGCCCGCCCCCTGGCCGCCTACTTCCTGCGCAGCTTCTCCATCCCCASCGCCTCCGCCGTCACCGCGCTCAAACTCACCACCGTCGCCGACGACGGCGTCGTCATCTACGTCAACGGCACCGAAGTCGGCCGCACCCGCATGCCCACCGGCACTGTCACCATCAACACCTACGCCACCGCAGCAATCCCCACCTCCAACGCCAACGCCGC
>NZ_JBFTGT010000015.1:0-21605 GCF_056393885.1 Arthrobacter sp. 10T44
GCTTCGTCCCAAGAGTCTTGAGCTGAGCAACATCTGCACCCCAAATAGCCATTCGAAAAAACTCCTTAGTTCACCGGACCCGAAACTCTCGGCATCCCCAGCGGCCCCCGGCTGATCCGGAAGATCCAATGCCTCGAACCTACCCTGCCGCGCAAAAAACTGTCGATGGGCAGGCCTCCCCATCGGCCGGTCCCCCGCCCAAGTAGCTCGCAGTTGTTGTCGTTTTGAGGGCCCAAAACGACAACAACTGCGAGTCAGTTGGGCGGTCCCGGGCTAGTTCCGGTTCTCCGGCGGCAGGGCGATCTGCAGCTTGCGGACCTTGCCGCGACCCACGATGTAGCCGCGGCCCGGAATGAAGTCCCCGCTGATCCGGCCCAGCGAGGTGCTGAGCAGGCTGTCGCCCTCGATGTCCCCGGGGTTGAGCAGCAGGCCCCGGCGGCCGGACTTGAACGGTTGTGCCAGGGACCAGGCCGAGGACCAGGTGGAGGTCTCGGATTCGCCCACCACCCACTGCTCGGCCTTGATGGACGCGGTGACCAGCCGGCCGATGCCGGTCTCGGCCAGGGTGTCGGTGAAGTCCGTCAGGCCCTCGATGAAGATCGCCAGCTTGCCCGGCGTGCCGGTGGAGTAGTCCACCAGCTCGTCGATGGCCTCTTCGACGTCGTCCGCGCCTACCACGGAGCGGTCCCAGAGCTTGAGCGACGCCGCGGCGGACCGCCGCGAGCCGAGGTAGATCAGTTCCACGCCGGGGTTGGACCGGCGCAGCGCGTAGGCGAGGGTTACCAGCGCCACGGTGCGGCCCGAGCCCGGCGGGCCGGCCAGCAGCAGCGGGCCCTTGGCCAGGATCTCGGCGGCCTGCAGCGTCTCGTCGTCGACGCCGATCACCGGCAGGTCCGGACTGCCGGCCGGGAGCACGTCCAGGTCCACCGTGTCCGGCAGGCGTTCGATTTGCGGCGCCCGCTCCACACCCTGGCGCAGCATGGCCTCGCGAAGCTTCTGCACCTCGCGCGCCTGCACGGCCAAGTTGGAGTTCCCGCCGAGGACCGCCAGCTGCACCTCAAGGTTGCCCAGCAGGCCGCGGCCCGGCGGGGTGCCGGCACCGAGCACATCCTTGGACACGTCCATGGACATGTAGTCGTCCTCGGAGGACAGCCGCAGCACCAGCCGGCGCTGGATCGAGGCGAGCAGCGACGCCGGCACCGCGTTCGGCCGGTCGCCGGTGACGACCAGGTGGATGCCGAGCGGGCGGCCGTCGGTGGCCAGCTGCAGGAAGATGTCCCAGAGCGCCGAGAGCTTGCTGTATTCGTAGGCCTCGCGGAAGGCGGACATGCCGTCCACCAGGACGAAGATGCGCTTCTCGTCCGGCATTTTGGCCAGCTCGCGGTATTCCACGATCGTGGCGGCACGGACCTCGGCGTAGCGGGCCGAACGGTCGTCGGCGAGGTCGCGCAGCCAGCGCAGCAGCCGGCCGACGCGTTCGACGTCGTCGCCGTTGATGATCTCGCCGACGTGCGGCAGCGCGTCGAGCATCTTCAGTCCCGAGGAACCGCAGTCGATGCCGTAGACGTTGACCGGGCCGCCGCGCGGGGTCACGGCGGCAGCGATCGCGATGCCGCGCAGGGCCGCCGACTTACCCGAGCCGCCGGTGCCGTAGATGGCCATGTTGCCGTCGCGGTCCGGTTCGTAGAAGACGGTCGGCTGGTCCTGGTGCGCGGGGTCGTCCGCCACGCCCAGGAGCAGCCGCTCGTCGGTGCGCGGGTTCGGCAGCCGGGAGAAGTCGTAGGTCGTGGCCAGCTCATCCAGCCACGGCTTGCGGGGAGGCTCGATGGCGAGCACGTCCGCCGCCTTGATGATGTTCGCCGTCATCCGGGCGATGTCGTTGGGCCCGGCGGGTTCTTCCCGGGCCGGGGTCTCGGCCGCGGGGGCGGCCCAGGGGGCGCCGGACCCGAAGGCCATCTCGACGACGTCGATCCGCGGGCGCTGCGGCTTCTCCGTGGTCCAGCCGCCGGCGTAGCCGGTCTGGAAGCCCTGGATCCGGCCCGGCCCGGTCTTGGCCGCGCCGCGTCCCGGGATGGACGGGTCGAAGTACGCGGCGGTGGGCACGCCGAGGATGTCCACCGCGTCGTCCTCGTCGGCCATCCGCAGCGCCACGCGCAGGTTGGTGTTGGCGCGCAGGCTGTCCTTGATGACGCCGGCGGGGCGCTGGGTGGCGAGGATCAGGTGCAGGCCAAGCGAGCGGCCGCGGGCGGCGACGTCCACCACGCCGTCGACAAACTCCGGCACCTCGGTGGCGAGGGCGGCGAACTCGTCCACGATGATGATCAGGTAGGGCGGCGCCTCCGGGTCCGCCTGGCGCTGGAGTTCCAGCAGGTCCTTGGCTTTCTTTCGGTTGAGCAGCCGCTCGCGGTGGTGCAGCTCGGCGCGGAGCGAGGTCAGGGCGCGGCGGACCAGGTGCGGCGACAGGTCCGTGACCAGGCCCACGGTGTGCGGCAGGTGCAGGCAGTCCGCGAAGGCGGCCCCGCCCTTGTAGTCCACGAACAGGAAGCTCACCCGGTCCGGGCTGTACGCCGCGGCCATGCCCATCACCCAGGACTGCAGGAACTCGGACTTGCCGGCACCGGTGGTGCCGCCGACCAGGGCATGGGGTCCCTCGTTCTTCAGGTCGAGGTAGAGCGGTTCGATGCCTTTGGAGCCAACCAGGGCCCGGAGCGTGCCGTTGTCCTTGCGGTTCGGCTTGGCGCTGGCGTGCACGGAGTTGTTCTCGGTCCAGCGGTCCGCGACGGCCTGCGGGTTGTCCAGGAAATCCTTGCCGATCAATGTCGCGTAGGACACCGCCCGCGGCAGGTCGGAGTCGTCCTCGAGCGGCTTGCCGACGTCGACCACCGGGGCGAGCATGCGCGCCAGCTGGGCGGCGAGCCCGGCGTCGAGGCTTTCGCAGCTGACCGGGAACGTGTGCCGGCCCAGCCGGACCTGGCCGGTGGTGGTGCCGTGTTCGCCGTCGACCGCCATGAAGTCGCGGCAGGCTGCCGGGAGCTGCTGGACGGAGCTGGCCACCCACATGACGTGCACGCCGGAGTCCGGTCCGCGTTCGAGCACCCGGGTGAGCCGCCCCCGGTCCACCGGGGCGTCGTCCTCGACCACCAGGAGCACGGTGGGCAGTTGCGGTTCCGGGATGTCGGCGCCTTCCAGGGCGAGGCCGGGGCGCAGCTCCGGACGCGGCGACTGTGCCGCGGCCTCGCGCTGGTCGATCAGGTCCTCAAGTTTGGACAGCAGGGCCGAGCCGCCGGCCGGCCCGGCGGCGAGGTGGTCGCCGCTGAGCGGGCTGTGGCCGGAACCTGCGTGCGGCAGCCACTGCAGCCACTCCCAGCGGTCCTTGGACTGCGCCGAGGTGATGGCGGTCAGGACCACTTCGGCCGGGGAATGCAGCCCCACCAGCTGCAGCACCATGCCGCGGGCCACGTCGTCGACGAGGCCGCGGGGCCCGGCCAGGCCGAACGAGCCGGCGGTGCGCAGCTGGGAGACGATCGGCACGCCCTCGATGCTGCCGAACTGGGCGATGCACTGCTGGATTTCGGCCATGTACTCAGGCTCGGTCTCGTTGCTGTGCGGTTCCTCGAACTGGATCCGGGACGGCGCCGTGCCGAGCCCGAACCGCAGTCCCAGGAAGCCGGCATGCTCGGGGCGGTGGGTCCAGAGCAGCGGGCCCAGTTTGTAGATGGAGTCCACGGTGTCGCTGACGGACGGCGCTTCCTGCAGCCTGACGGAGCGCTCCACTTTCTGCAGCGCGGTGATGTCGGCACGGAATGCGGCCATGGCGGCGCGGAATGACTTGAGTTGTTCCTTGCGTTCCCGCTTGCCCTGCATCTTCTGGTCCACGTAGTGGCCGACGATGAAGAGCGGCATCATCAGCATGAAGATCACGGACATCATGTTCTGCGTGACGGCAAAGATGACGGCACCCATCATCAGCGGGGCCACCAGCATGATGTACGGGAACGGGTGGTGCTCCTGGCGCTTCGGCCCGGCCGGCAGCGTCCGTTTGTGCGGTTCGAAGCGGGGCACGACGCGGGGCGAGCGGTTGAAATTGATCAGCGGGGAGCTCGGCGCCGCGCCCTGGCTCCCGCCCAGGGAGACCACGGACACGGTGGTGTCCCCGAGCGTGACGGTGTCCGAGGAGTTCAGCGTGGCGCGGCTGACCGGCAGGCCGTCCATCAGCAGGCCGTTGGCGGAGTTCGTGTCCACGATTTCCACGGTTTCGCCCACCGTGATGCGGGCGTGCCGCTTGGAGGTCAAAGGGTCGGTCAGCCGGACGTCGACGTCCCGGTCCCGGCCGATGTAGCTGGTGCCGGAGGGCAGCGAAAATTCGCGGCCGACGTCGGGGCCGGAGAGGACGCGCAAGGTCGCCGCCGCAGGTCCCCGGTTCGCCCCGGGCACCGCGAACTGCTCGCTGACTTGGGTCAATGCAACGATCGAGCCGGGCCGCAGCCCGGATTCAAGCAGGTTGTCCTCCCGGTTCAGGACGCTGCCTTTCATGCCGCCGGCGGCGAAGGCCTCCTCGATGCTGAGCGTGAGGTTCGACGGCGGCCGGGTTCCGCGCCGTGCCGGGTCCGCCGCCCAGAGCTCGGTGGCGATGTCCGCCACCGTGGCCAGGCCGTCGACCGTGACAGCGAGGTCCTTGGCCTCGGCGGGGTCGCGGCGCAGGGTCAGCCGGATCCTCATCCTTCGTCCCCTCCGCGCTGTGTTTCGAGCAGCACCAGGTCGGCAGCGGTCACGAGATGCGAGGTCACGGCGTGTTCCACGAGCCGTGCGCGTCGGTTCGTGGCGAGCTTGCCGGCTCCGCCGCGCAGTCCGGCGACTCCCACCCGGTCGAGTTTGTCACACACGTTGTCCAGCTTTCTGTTGAACCGGGTCAATGCCCAGCCCAGGGTTTTGGCCGCTTCCGCGGAGGAGGGGATGGCGCTGAAGCCGGTTCCGTCGCGGCGCAGCATCGGCTCGGCGAGCGCCACGATCAGGGCCTTCTGCGAGTCGGTGAAGACCACGGGTCCGATGGTGGTGTCTCCGCCGCTGTCCTCGCTGCGGGCCTGTTGCCGGAACGCCGGGGTCCGGAGGTGGACGGCAAACTCGTAGGTGGTGGGGCCGGCGGTGAAGATCACGTTGGTGTGGCTGAAGACCAGCGGAATGCGGGCTCCCGGTGCGAGCCAGGCCTGCATGCCGCCGGAGGCGTCCGCGATGGTCGCGCAGAGCATGCTGCCGACGTTGCTGAGCCACCAGATGCCGTCATACCGCGCGATCTGCAGGAACTGGCGGTGCAGGTACGGGTTGTCGTCCACTTCGAGGTCGCCCTCGCGGCCGATGCTGAAGATGTCCTCGTCGGATGGTTCGTGCCATTCGCCGCAGAAATCTATCGCTAGGTCCCCCATGGTCGGTGTCTCCTTGTTGGGCGGTATGCCTTGGTGTTTTCGGGTGTGCCCTGGGCAGGGATGTGGTGTTCAGGATTTCCTGGCGCAGGCGATGGAGTCCTGTTCCATCGGCGAGGACGCGCCGTCGGAGCGGACAATCATCACCTGGATACAGGTCTCCCCCGCCGGGTTAGGCTCCACCTGGACCCTGGCCGTGGTGGCGGCCTGGAAGTCGCCTTTGCCCTTTAGCGAGTACGTCCGCCACTTGTAGCTGTCGCCGGGCTTGGGCTGCGGGTTCTTCCAGGTGAAAGTGAGTTTTCCGGCATTGTCCGCCCTCCCGGAGAGCGATGCCACGTCCGGGACGGTGCCGTTGTCCAGGGCGTCCGCCGGCGGTTTACTGAGCTGCTCGGACGCTTTGGGGGCCGGCGCGGGTCCGTTGGTCCCGGCGATAATGCCGACGACGACGGCGATCGCCAGGACCGCGCCGCCGACGATCGAGAGCACGAGGTTCCGGCGGCCGTGGCCCGAGGGGGCACCGCCGGCTTCGCCGGAGCTCCCGCCGCGGGTGTCCTCCTGCGGCGCCATGCTGGAACGGTTGACCGTCGCGGCGACGTCGTCGTCCTCCGGGCGCGGCGCGGCGGCGGACGGCGCCGCGAACGCCGGCCCGGCGGCGGGCCGCTGGACGGTATCCCGGCTGGTGTCCCGGATGCCCGGGTTGTTGAAGGTGGTTGAGTCGTCCGGCGATGCTGCGGACGGCACCCGGGCCGGGAAGGTCGGGGCGTGCCCGGTGGCGTCGGGGTCGATGGCGGCGACGCTGCGGACGCGGGTTTCCTCGAAGGTGTCATCGGGGTGCGGCTCGTCTGCGCGGGGTTCTTCGAGGACCTCGAACGGCGTCACGGAGAGGTTCAGCTCCGCCTGGATGCGTTGCAGCGCCAGGGCAAAGGCGTGGGCGGAGGAGTACCGGGAGGCCGGCGACTTGGCCATCGCCGTGGCCAGGGCCAGCTCCAGGGACTCGGGCACGTCGGCACGGCCCAGCTTCGGCACCGGCAGGCTGGTGATCCGGGAGATCAACTCGCGCTGTGAGTTGTCCGCGCCCGGGAGCACGAACGGGGACCGGCCGGCCAGCAGGGTGTAGAGCGTGGCGCCGAGCGCCCAGACGTCCACCAGCACGCCGTCGACCTGCCGGTCGCTGAACTGTTCCGGCGGGGACCACGGGATGGACATGCCCGCGTCCTCGTCCTGGTCCCCGGCCAAGGTGCCGGAGATGCCGAAGTCGGTCAGCGCCGGCCGGTTGTAGTCCGTGACGAGGATGTTCGCCGGTTTGATGTCGCGGTGCGCGATGCCGGCGCGGTGCGCGGTTTCGACGGCGGAGGCCACTTGGATGCCGACGGCCAGGACCTCGTCCACGCTGAAACGCTGGCGGCGGTAGCGGACGTCCAGGCTCGGCCGGGAGCAGTACTCCATGGCCAGGTAGGAGTGCCCGGCCTCGGTGACCTCGGCCTCGAAAATCGTCACGATGTACGGGTGCGAGGACAGCTGGGCCATCAGGTTTGCCTCGGACTCGAAGCGGCGGCGGGCGCCTTCGGTCTTGAGGTCCGAGAGCAGCACCTTGACGGCCACCTTGCGGCGCGGCCGGTCCTGTTCGTAGAGGTAGACGTCCGAGAACCCGCCCGAGCCGAGCGGGCTGATGTAGGTGAAGCCCGGGATGCTGGGCGGCGGGGCGACGGGACGTTTGGCGTTCACAGGAGCTCCTCGAAGCGCAGCTGAATGCCGTCGCCCAGTTCGGCAATGTCGCCGTCGAACAGGATCGCCATCTCGCCCTGGGCGAGCCGGCGCGGGGCCTGGCCCTCGCGCAGCAGCACCGTGCCGTTGGTGGCCTTGAGGTCGCACAGCATCACGTGCCAGCCCTCGAGCCGGACCTCCACGTGCGAGCGGGAGATGTCGCCGCCGGGACTCGCCACCTGGACGAGTTTGGGCATTACGGCGCCCTGCACGCGGGACACGGAGGGTTGCCGGCCCACGATCAGCGACTGGTCGAGGTCGATCAGTTCGCCGGTGGAGAGCCGCATCCGGCCCAGCCTGGGGCGGCGGACCTGGACACCGTCCCCGGGCAGCGCCTGGTCGCAGTAGGCGCACTGGGCGTTGGTGGGCGGGTTCGCGTGGCCCTGCGGGCACACCCGGGCCAGCACCATGGGGCCCGTGGCGGGGTCTTTGGCTGTGTCTTTGGCGGGAGAGGGTCCCGGGCGTGCGGCGGGGCTGCCGTTGAGGGCGCTCTTCATGATGGTCTGGCCGTCGTGGTCGGCATCACCGGCCGGCGCCGGAACCTGGCCGGCGGGCTGCGGGGAGGGCGGGGTCAACAGCGACGGCGGCGCGACGGGACCGGGGGCGCGCGGCGCCAGCGGGGCGTCGGGCGTCCGCTCGCCGCCGGTGCGCCAGGGCACCGAGTCGATCAGCCCGCTGGGGACGGCCGGGCGGGCTGCCGGCTCGGGCGCCCGGAGTGCCGCGGGCTCCTCCGCCTGTTCCTCCGCCGGGGCGATAGCCGCTGCGGCGGGGTCGGGTTCCCCGGCGTCGGACGGCTCCGGCGCGGGTTCCTCCTCGGCCTCAGGATCCTCGCGCACGGCGGCGTCTTCGATGTTCCGCATCACCGTCTGTTCCCAGAGGTGGTCGTAGCTGCTGGTCGGCTCCTGCTCGGCAGGCTCCTGCTCGGCGGGCTCAGGCTCGGCAGGCTCCTGCTCGGCGGGCTCAGGCTCGGCAGGCTCCTGCTCTGCGGGTTCCGGATCTGCGGGTTCCGGCGACGGAGGGGCGGCCGCCTCCGTGGCGAGTCCGGCGTCGAGCTCCTCCTCCGGAAGTTCCAGCACCGTGTCGGCCGAACTGCCGAGATCGCTCAGTTCGGTGGCGATGTCCGCTTCGGCGGCGGCCAGCAACTGGTCCTCGACGGCGGCTTCAGGCACGGCGCCGGGGAGAGCCGTGGGGACGCCGTCGGGGACGGCAATATGGGGCGCCGCGTCCGGCCGCACGGCGGCGGCGGACGGGTTTGCGGACAGACCGCAGGACAGTCCCTGCAGCAGGACCACGCCGTCGCCCAGCGGCAGCGCGCCCGCCGGGGCGGTGGCAGTTGCCGCGGGGATGTCCACGCTGAAGTTCTCGGCCGCCGCAAAGCGCCGTTCGGTCCAGGTGGTCACGTCACGGCCGCTGAGCGCGACGGATTCCCCGCCGTCCAGCCGGACCTCCAGATCGATCTCGCCGCGCAGGAACACCTGCAGCGAACCGCGCAACCCCACGATCCCGAACCAGGGCAGCCGGGCGAGCGAGCCGCCCGAGGCCGAGGTCACGGCGTCCAGGACCTCATGAATCTCCGGGTCTCCGGCCAGCAGGGTCCAGAGCGAGTCGACCAGGGCGCGGTCGGTGTCCGGGCGCAGCAACACCACAGTTCCGGAGCGGACCACGCCCAGCCAGGTTCCCGGCGTGTAGCTGACATCGCCCGGCCGGTTAGCGGACGCCATGGGGCTCCTCGCCTGATCCGGCCGCGGCCCCGCCTTCGTGCTCCGCCGCGGCGCCGGCGACTCCGCCGTCGGGGGCGACGTCCAGCACCTCGGTGCGCGGCAGGGTGTTTTCGTCTTCGGCCTCCGCCGGCGTGCGCGGGGCGGTCTGCGCGCCGTCGTCGTTCGCCACGTTGCTCGCGTCCACCACGATGCAGGTGACGTTGTCGCGGCCGCCGCTGCGCAGGGCTGCCTGGATCAGCTCGTCCACGGCGGCCTGCGGATCCGGCTCGGAGACCAGGATGCGGGCAATCTGCTCGTCGTCGAG
This sequence comes from Arthrobacter sp. 10T44, assembly GCF_056393885.1. Classification (NCBI taxonomy): domain Bacteria; kingdom Bacillati; phylum Actinomycetota; class Actinomycetes; order Micrococcales; family Micrococcaceae; genus Arthrobacter; species Arthrobacter sp. 10T44. The sequence continues at coordinate 9,207 of NZ_JBFTGT010000015.1, forward strand.
CTCGCCGTTGAGGCCGTCCGAGCAGACCAGGATCCGGTCCCCCTCCTCGACGGGCAGCAGCCAGTAGTCGGCTTCGGTCTCGTCGCCGGTGCCGAGCGCACGGGTGACGACGTGGCGGCGCGGGTGGACGGCGGCCTCGGCCGCGGTGATCTCGCCGGCATCAACCAGCTCCTGCACCTCGGAATGGTCCACGCTCACCTGGCTGAGCTTGCCCTGGCTGAGCCGGTAGGTACGGGAGTCTCCGATGTTGAGCACCAGCCAGTACGGGATGCCCGACTGTTCCACCACGACGACGCCGGAGAGGGTGGTGCCGGCGCGGGAGCCGGTCGCCTCGCGGATGCCGGCGTCGGCTTCGAGCAGGTATTGCTGGACGACGGCGGCGGTGGCGTTCCGCTCCCCCGTGGCGAGCTGGGGAATTTCGGAGAGGGTGCGCACGCAAATGCCGCTCGCGATCTCGCCGGCCTCGTGGCCGCCCATGCCGTCGGCGACCGCAAAGACCGGATCGGCCGCGATGAAGGAGTCCTCGTTCATCTCACGGCGCAGGCCGCGGTCCGTGCCGTAGCCACAATTGAGCCGCAGGCTGGGGGCACTGCTCGGGACACTGCTGGGGGTGGTTCCGGGGGCTTCGGCGGGAGGAACGGATGCCGGCTGGGATGTCATGCCTGTCCTAGGTAGAAGGAGCGGTCACCGAAGTGCACGGTGGATCCGGGGCGTACGTGGGTGGGTTCCCCGGGTGCCAGTGCGGTGCGGATACCGTCCGGCGTTGTGACGGCGCTCCCGTTGGTGGAGTTGCGGTCCGTCACCCAGATGCCGCCGTTTCCGGCCAGCACATGGAGGTGGGTCTTGGAGATGGAGCGTCCCGGGTCGGCCACCGGCAGCAACTGCACGGATTCCTCGCCGGGGTGGCCGGCGGGGTTGCGCCCAATCAGCAGGGACCGGTCCAGTTCCACCTCCCGGCCGTCGTCGATCCTGATCCGCAGGATGGCCACGGTGACCGGCGCGGAGCTGTCGCCGCGGACCTGCGTGCGGTCGTGGTCGTCGTCGGGGTGTGCGCTGAACGCACGGCCATTCACGGCTTGGCTCCGGACGGCCTCGATCGGGGCGGCGCCGGGGTCGGCGGGCATTGGCCGGAAGGATGCCGGCGGAGCCGCTGCCGGAGCGGGCGCGGGCGCGGGGACCGGCACGGAAGCCGGCACGGCCGCGGGCGCCTGCGGCTGCAGCCGCGCGGCGCCGGCCACCGGCGAGGCGACTTGCTGCACCGGCGGAAGGTCTAGAGGGGCAAAGCTGTAGGGGCCCTGGATGCCGCCGGTGGTGATCGGGTTCCGGCCGGCCTTGATGTCGAAGACGAGGGTCTTGGCGGCGGTGTCGTGCCAGCCGCGCAGCCTGCTGTTGGGATCCCAGGTGTTGGAGACGACCACGAGGACGGCCCAGGCGGCACCCACCAGGGCGAGCGGCCCGAGGATCACCAGCGCGGCGCCGAACCACTGGAAGACCACCACCAGCACGGCGGCCAGGGCGGCCAGCAGCACACCGGCCCCGGTGATCAGGCCGCGGAGGAAGACCGCTCCGCCGCCGGGCGCGTACCCATCGGCGTCGGCGCTGCGGATCCCCACGATGCGGTTGCCGAGGGTGTTGCCGGACCGGCCCTCGATCATGGCCTGGACCAGGGTGTAGACGAGTGTGGCCCCAAGCCCGATGCCGCCAAAGAGCACCAGTGAGGAGGTGTTGTAGACGATGGTGCCGGCGCTGCGTGATTGGGTGACGCCGGCGAAGCCGACGGCGAAGAGCACCACCAGGAGCGCCACGGGGCCGGTCCAGTCCAGCACCGCCGCGCCGAGCCGTTTTCCGGCGTCCGCGGGAACCAGCTCAAGCTTGTTCGGCAAAACGGTACCTCCCCCTTGTCCGTGGACACCCTGTCCGTTCAGCTGCACTCCGGCAGGTGCCTGCCCCGGCGCGAACGAACCGCCGTGCCCGGAAGGCGCTACCGGGATAGTACCGGGTGTTGGGTCCGCCCGCCCGGCGTTGCGCGCCGAACGGTTGATCAGCGGCGCCGCGCAGGAGGTGCAGAACGCGGCGCCGGGCCGGATCGGCTGGTGGCAGCGCGGGCAGCGCTCGACGTCGTCGGTCATGGCTCGTTGCGGTTCTTCCTGGCTGTTCCCTGTGGTTCCTGGTGCGGACCGGGCTCCACTGTACTAGCTGGACCGAAGCTGGCCGGGTCAACCGCAGCCGGACCGGACACCGGGCCGGAGCCGCCGGGAACCCCGCCGCCGCGGCGCCGGCCGGGCAGGACCGGGCGGAGTCCGCTCAGCTTCAGCGCGGCCCGGCCGTCGGCCAGCAGTGAGCGTGGCGAGAAGCGGGCCTGCTGGCGGCGCCAGAAGCCCACGGTCCCGGTCATCTCCTTGAGTGAGCCGTCCACGATCTCCCAGTACTCGCGTACCTGCTCCTCGCTCGGCTCGGCTGCCCCGAAAATGGCGGCGTCGGCCCGGTGGGCGAGCAGCGTGGTGGTGCCCTGGCTCGCGGGGAACGCTTCGCCGAGCACGACGGCGGACTCCCGGCGGGTGGCGCGGTTGTCCACGCCGGCGCCGAGGTCGGTCGCGAGGCTCAGCACCTCGCTCCAGCCGCCGCCGACGCGCTGCGCGGGGTGCCCGTCGGTGAACCGGGCCTTCCGGCGTCGGGATTTCAGCAGCGCGATCAGCAGCAGCGGCAGCGCGAGGACCGCCACCGGTATCAGCGCCGTGCCGATCGCGGCGAGCAGGGGGCCCCAGAACAGCCAGGGGTTGTTCTTCTTCTGGTCGGCGTCGAGCGCGTCCGGCGAGGAGTCCGGCGGCAGTTCGGCCGGTTCCTGCGGCGGGGGCGGCGGCTGCAGGACCTGCGGCTTGGGCTTGGACTTGTTCTCCGGATCCGGCGGGATCGGCACGTTGTCCTTGGGCGGCGTGGGATCGAAGGACACCCAGCCCACCCGGTCGAAAGCGACCTCAACCCAGGCGTGCACATCCTTGCCGGTGATCTGCACTTCGCCCGCACCGTTTTCCGGGCTCTTCGGGTCCGGGTAGAAGCCCATCACCACGCGGGAGGGGATACCCAGATGACGCAGCATGAGGGACATGGCGACGGCGTACTGTTCGTCGTCGCCGAGCATCTGCTTGGCCGTCAGCAGGCTGCGGATGCGGTTGGAGCTGTGGCCGGAGACGCTGGGGAGCTGCCCGTCGGCGATCAGGCCGTTGCTGAAGGCACCCTTCTTCTGGAAATGCGCCTCAATCTGGCGGACCCGGTCGATCGCGGTGGGCGCGTCGGCGGCGAGGTCGTTCGCCTGCGAACCGACCACCGGCGGGACCTCGCCCGGGTCCGGCAGCGACACCTTGGCGAAGTCGTACTGGGTCAGCTGGCCGTGCTCCAGCATCGCAGGGTCCGCCACCTGGACGCTGTAGGAATCGCCCTTGCCCAGCCCGCGGGTGGTCACGGCGGTGTCCGTGCCGGAGTTGAAGTACAGCCCGGAGGCTGCGCCCGAGCCGTCCCGGGCAAAGCTGATGCCGGTGGTCTTGCGGCCGCCCGGCAGGAAGTAGCCCTGGTAGTCCTCGATCGTGATGTCCAGGGTGTAGTTGTTGGTCGGCACGATTCCGGTGGTGTCGGCGAGGGTGTTCAGGGACTTCGCGTCGCCCACCTTGCTGAAGCTGCCCGAACCGTTCGGGTCCATGTTGTAGTTGGTGCCGTTGAAGGCGTCCAAGGCGGCGAGCCGTACCCGGCCGTCCTTGGGCAGGCCCTTGACCAGGAAGAGGTTGTCGTCTTTCTTGTCCTTGACGAAGTTGCGGAAGCTCGCCAGCGGTGTGACGTAGTCCTTCGGGTCGAACGGCGGCACGATCGTGTTGCGCAGCACCTTCCGGTCGTCACCGGCGGCCACCAGCGGGGACGCGACGGCGGTGATCCCGACGGCGACGGCGATCACCGCGGCGGCGGTGCCCACCCGGCGGAGCCGCGCAGTGCGGGCAGCCGCCTGGTCCGTGTCCGGCCGGTTCACCGATACCTTGCGGGTGTCGCTGCTGCGCAGGGCGTCGCGGCGGAAGGTGGCCCAGGCGATCGCGACCACGGTCAGCGAGATGCCGCGTTCCACGGTGAGGAAGCCGGCGTTGGTGCTGAACGCGATGCCGGTGATGAACAACAGCAGCACCGGCAGCAGCGGCCAGTACGGGCTCTTGAGCCGCCAGATAAGCAGCCCGGCAGCCAGGGCGGTCAGCAGCGAGCTCAGGAACGGGACGATCAGCGTGCCGCCCGCGGTCCCGACCGGCACGCCGACGGTCAGCATGTCCTTCCAGGCGAAGACCACGCCCACCAGCAGGGTCCGCAGCGATTCGAGGCTGGGCAGGAAGCCGGCGATCGAGGCTTCCGGCACGGCCAGGCCGGTGCCGAAAACCAGGTAGGCGCCCACCGCGAGCGCGGTGGTGATCAGCACTCCGAGCCGGAAGTGCACCTTGGCGGCAGCGACGCCGAGGCCCAGCAGGATGCCGCCGAAACCGGCGGCCAGGTAGTACGGGTCGCCGCCGAAGCTGAGGCTGAAGCCGAGCACGCCGAGCCCCAGCAGCAGGGTGAGGGCGCCGGCATCGAGCAGGTAGTGCCAGGCCGGCTGACCGTCGGCGAAGCCGGAGCGGCGGGGTGCCGCGGTGTTGTTGCGGGGCCGGAAGCCCGTGGCGTTGCTCATGCGGCCGCCTTCCTGAGCACGATGGCCAGTTCGGAGAGATCGCCCAGGGTGAGCACGGTCAGGTCCGCGATGTTGGCCCGGGCCGGGGCGGCCCCGGCCTGGATCCGGACGGCGAGGCTGCGCACGCCCGGCGGGACCGAAGCCGAGGCGGAGCGCAACTGGGTGGGGGTGACGTTGCTGCCCACCACGAAGAACACCACGGAGGCGTTGGGCACGGTGTCGGCCAGGGTCCGGGCGAGGTCGACGGCGTTCTTGCGCTGCGGCGCGCCGACAATCCGGGTCATGTCATCGAGCATGTTCCGGCCGGTCTGGCAGCGCAGCGGCCCCTGCTGGGTGAGGACGTCGAGGTCGCGCTGTTCCCTGATGGCCTGCAGTCCGATCGAGGCGGCGGCGGAGATGGCCAGCTCGAACTCCTCCTCGGAGGCGTACTCGTCCGTGTTGGTGGAGAGCGAAATGGCCAGGTGTGCCCGCCGGGTCTCCTCGAACTGGCGCACCATGAGTTTGTTGGTCCGGGCCGTGGTCTTCCAGTGGATGTGCCGCCGGTCATCGCCGGGAACGTAGTCGCGCAGCGCGTGGAAGGAGACATCGGCGCTGGAGAGGTCGGTGGTGGGCATACCCTCCAGGTCGCGGATGAAGCCCGCGGCGGAACCGGCCAGGGCCACGGTCTTCGGGTGCACGTAGAGGTCCTCGGGTTCAGTCCAGAGCACCTGGCGGCGCAGCAGGTGCAGGGGGTCGGCGCGCACGGACCGGACCGGGCCCACCACAATCACGGCGCGGCGTGCGGTGGGGATGGTGAAGAGGTCCTCGTGGACCTGCCCGGGTTTCATCCGGGGCAGGTGGAACACGGCGGTGGCGGCTCCCACCGGGAGTTCCAGCGCGGCGGGCAGCAGCGGGCGGGCGGAGGTGTTGGACACTGCGATGCTGCCGACGGCGCTGTCCCCGACGGCCACCCGGGTCCGGGCGAGGTCCAGCAGCACGCCGTAGGAGGAGCGGCCCAGGATGAAGCCGACCGCCAGCACCAGCAGGACGAAGGCGGCGATCGCGGCGGCCTTGGCTTCCTGCCAGCCGTAGGCCTGGCCGGCGCTCCACAGCAATATTGAGGCTGCCAGCACGGACCAGCCGAGCACGCTCACGACGGAGAGCACGGGCCAGAGGTGCCGGCGGAAGCGCCCGCGGATGGCGCGCCAGGCCGGGTCCAGGGCCAGGGCGGCGGCGCTGCGGGCCTCGGCCCAGACGGCGGAGGGGTGCAGCCGGGAGGGACCGGCGGCCCGGGACAGGGGCCGCTTCAGGCGTTCAGCAAGCCGAGTCAACGGGGTGCTGGTGGACATATGGGTGCCTTTGTTCGTGCATGGTTGCGGGGCTGGAATCGGGGCCCGCGGCTGGACTCGGTCGGAGGCGCGGCTTAGACGGCGGCCCGCTGCTGCGGGGCGGCGACGTCGGCCAGCACCCGGGCCAGGACGGCCTCGGCGGTGGCGCCGGAGAACTCCGCCTCCGGGTCCATCACCAGGCGGTGGGTCCAGACGACGGCGGCGAGGTCCTTGACGTCGTCGGGCAGGACGAAGTTCCTGCCCTGGCTCGCCGCCCAGACCTTGGCCGCACGGACCATCGCGAGGGCGCCGCGGACGGACACGCCCAGGCGGGTCTCCGGGGCGCTGCGGGTCTCCTCGCAGAGCCGGGAGATGTATTCCAGCACCGCGGTGTCCACGTGGGTGGTGGCGGCGAGGTCGGCCATGTCCGCGACGGCCTGGGTGGTGATTACGGCCGTGATGTCCTTCGAGCGGTCCTTGAGGTTGGCGCCGCCGAGCAGCTGCACGGTGGAGGCGTGGTCCGGGTAGCCGATGGAGGTCTTGATCAGGAAGCGGTCCAGCTGCGCCTCGGGCAGGCGGTAGGTGCCGGCCTGCTCGATCGGGTTCTGGGTGGCCATGACCATGAACGGCCGGCCGGCCTCGTAGGTGGAGCCGTCCACGGTGACCCGGGACTCCTCCATGACCTCCAGCAACGCCGACTGGGTCTTGGGCGAGGCGCGGTTGATCTCGTCGGCGAGGACGATGTTGTTGAAGATCGGGCCCTTGTGGAACTCGAACTTCTGCGTCTTCTGGTCGTAGATGGTTACGCCCGTGACGTCCGAGGGCAGCAGGTCCGGGGTGAACTGGATGCGGTTGTTGGAGCCCTGGACGGTCGCCGCAAGGGCGCGGGCCAGTGAGGTCTTGCCGGTTCCGGGAGCGTCCTCGAAAAGCACGTGGCCTTCGGCCAGCATGGCCGTGAAGGTCAGCCGGATGACATGCGCCTTCCCCAGCACGGCCTGCCCCACGTTGGCAACGAGCTTCTCAAAGGTGCCGGCAAACCATTCGGCCTGCTCAGTTGTCATCGTCATGCGCTGGTTCCTCTTCCATTCGGGTAATGCGTTGGGGTGTGCGCCGGCGGGGAATCCCCGCGATGGCCGGCGATTAGTTTAGGCGACAGGATTGCGGTCATCGCTGGGGCATTCCCGCCGGCGGGGTGGAGCCCAGGCTGGTGGTGTCTCCCCGGGCAAAGTTGCCGGCGGCGGGGCCGGACGTCAGGTGGTACCAGAGCCGGCCGGACGAGCCCCAGCGGACGTAGTAGTCCGCCTGCGCGGTGATGCCGGTGTCGAACCACTTGCCCGGGCTGATGCACTGGTCCGGGTTGCTGTTCCGGTAGCTGTCCGTGCTGCTGCTGGGTTCCGTGCAGGTGCGCACCGGGGTGGCCCGGATGGACCAGGACGTTGGCGGCGGCGGCGCCGGGTCAGCCCCGGAAGTGGCTCTGGCGGTGTCGTCAAAGCCGCAGTCGTTGTTGCCGTCGGTGCCGTTGCAAGCGCGGACCTTCAGGGTGTGGGTTTGACTCCAGCCGCCCGCGTTGTGATCGTAGCGGAGGGTCAGCCCGACGCTCTTCCAGCCGGTGCCGTCGTAGTTCACTTCGTACCGGTTGATCGGCCGGCCGCCATCGTTCGGCTGGGTCCAGGTCCAGTGCACCTGCCCGTCGCCCTTGGAGGAAGTCTCCCCGGTGAGGCTGGGGCGCCCCGGCTGGCCATAAGGAACGGCCGAACCGATGTTCTTGCCGTCCCCGGAGACGTTGTTCTTCGTGGAAACGGCGATGATGTTCACCGTGACGTTCTTGCCGTTGGGTTGGCCGGTGATGGTACCGCCCGGGGCGTTAATCGGGCCCGAGCCGTACGCCGTGGACCAGCGGTAGCTGATCTCCGAGGCCTGCGAGCCATTGCGCTGGGCCTGGGTCAGCGGCGTAAAGGTGACTTTCAGTTCTCCGCTGTTGCCGGGCGCGGCAACGGTACCGCTGCTGACCGTGCCGGGTTTGCCGGCGGCCCGGATGGGGGCGGACTGCGGGCTAATCCCTGACGTGCCGGCCTTGTTGGTGGCGGCCACGGTGAACGTGTAATCGGCCTCCGAGTTGTCCACCGTGACGTTCTGCGAGGTGTCGGAGACCTTCTGCGTGGCCACGGCGGCTCCGCCGCGCAGCGTGGTCAGGGTGTAGGAGGACACGGCGTCGCCGTTATTGTCCGGCGCTGCCCAAGTGACCTTGAGCTGGCTCTGCGTGCCCAGGGAACCGGCCTGGCTGGCGCTCGGCGCCGCCGGGGTGACGGGCACGCCCGCGGGCGTCTCCGCGGCGGAGTAACCGCTCCATTCGGAGGGCTCCTTGGCGTCGTTGCGGGCCAGGACCCGGACCTTGTAGGCCACGCCGTTCTCCAGGCCCTTCCAGACGTAGCTGACCGACGTGAGGTTCTGGATCTGCGCGTTTTGCCCCGCCGGCGCGGGCGAAATTTCCAGATCGTAGGACTTGACCGGCGAGCCCTTGGAGGCCGGGGCAACCCACGTCACCGCCAGTTGCTTGTCGCCGAATTTCAGCGACGGCGCCGCTGGGGTATCCGGCTTGACGTCGGGGCGCACCTCGGCCGACGCCGGGGAGCGTTCGGATTCGTCGATGGCGTTGGTGGCCGTGACCTGGAAGTGGTACTTCGCGTTGTTGGTCAGGCCGGTGAGCGTGCAGCTGTTCGCCGGGCAGTCCTGCCGGAATCCGCCCTCGCCGTACACCGTGTACTTGGTGATCGGGGATCCCCGGTCCGCCGGCGCGGTCCAGTTCAGCAACGCGGTGCCGTCCCCCACGCTCGCCGCCTGCGGAGTGGTGGGTGCCAGCGGCCGGTCCTTGACGGTCAGCCGGATCCGGGCCGTGGCCTGGCGGGACGGGTCCTCGGTCTTGTCGGCGATGGTGTAGGCCACGACCATGGTGCCGGAGAACCCTGCGGCCGGTGTGACCACGACGTTGCCGCCCTCGACGCCGACGTTCCCGGAGCCGGTTTCGGCGGTCGCGGCGACGATTTTGAGCGGCGACTCAGGGAACGGATTCGAGTCGTTGGCCAGGACGGGCACGGTGGCCGGTTTGCCGGCGGCGGCGTTCGGCTCGAGGTCGTCGTTGGCCACGGGTTTGGGCCGGTTGGAGGCGGTGACCGTGAACCGGTACGTTGCGGTGGTTTCGAGGCCGCGGGGGTCCTTGGCCTTCACCTGCACGGCGCCGTCCGCGCCGGCGTCGCTGCCGTCCTTGGCAGAGAGCTTCAGGGCCTGTCCCTCGACTCGGGCGTCGAAGCCGGGTGGGACGTTGCCCGCCAGTTCGTACTTCATGTTCTGCACGTCGCCGTCGTCCGGGTCCGTGGTGAGCCGGGCCAGGTCCACGCTGGTGGCGTCGCCCTTCGGCAGGTCCACCTGGCTGCCCAGCAGCACGGGCGGGTTGTTCCGGTTGGGGTCCGGGAGGACCTTGGTGCGGATGCTAAGCGTTGATTTCAGGCCGGCCGGATCGTCCGGGCCGGTGCCGTCGGTGACCTCGAAGCTGAGCGAGCCGGGGCCCGCGTAGTCCTGGCCGGCCGTGTACTTCAGGGCGGTGCCGTTGTTGGCGACCGGATCTGAGCCGTCGGCGCCGATCAGTTTGATCCGGTCCGTCTGGGTCAGGCGCGGCGAGCGGCCGTCGCGGACCTTGACCCACTCCTTGAGGTCCACGGTGACCGACTGTCCCGCAACCACTTCCACGACGTCGTCCTTGGCCAGCGTGGGCACCTGCTGACCGATGCCGGGCACCCAGATGATGGCCGTTGATTTCTGGCCGTCGACGTCTTCGACGGTGTAGGGGATCAGCTGCGGCTGTTCGGTGAGTTCGACGATCATGTTGCCCTCGGTGCCGGGCCGGGCGGTCTTGGCCTCGGTGCTGACCTTGAGGTTTTCGCCGACGCCGTCGGGGTCTTCGTCGTTCTTGAGCACCGGGACGTCGACGGCGGTCTTGCCGAGCGTTTGGGCGGAGGTCACCCGGTCGTCGCGGGCGATGGGTGCCTGCAGGGGCACGTCCTTTTGGACCTTGACGGCGACGGCGGCCTGGGCCGTGGCGCCGCGGTCGTCGGCAACCTTGTAGCGGACGTTAACGGTGCCTTCCTGGCCCGGGGCCAGCAGGATGATGCGGCCGCTCTGTTTGCTGACCGTGGCCTGCAGCTCGGGGGCGGCTTCGATGCCGCCGGCCAGGATCCGGATCGGGTCGCCGTCGGGATCGGTGTCGTTGCCGGTGGCGTCGACGGCGATCTGGCGGCCGGGACGCACGGCAACGGCGTCGTCCACGGGCGTCGGCTTCTGGTTGGTGTCCCCGCGTGGGGCGATGCCGACGGTGACGGTGCCGGTGTTCACGGCGCCCTGCCGGTCAACGACCTTGTAGCGGAAGGTGTCGGTACCGGCGCCGTCGCCGGCTGCGGTGAAGTCGATGAAGGTGCTTCCGGCGGTGGCGGTTCCCATCGAGGGGGTGCTGTCGATGCCGGTCAGCTGGACGGAGTCGCCGTCGGGGTCGATCCCGTCGAGTTCCACGGGAATCCGGACCGAGCCGCCGGCCACCACGCGGGCGGTGAGGTTTTTCGGCTGCGGCCGTGAGTTCTGCGCGCCTTCCAGCGGAAGGATGTGGATGGTGACGGCCGCGGCGCTCTTCTGGCCCTGCGGGTCCACGGCGTTGTAGATGGCCCGGACGGTCTTGGGCACGCCGCCGGCAATGAAGCGCAGCGTGTTTTCCGAGACGAAGCTTTTGCCGTCCGTGGCCGGGACGGGCTGCGGCAGCACCGGGTCCACGGTCAGCTTTTGGCCCTGCGGGTGCGTGTCGTTGGCCAGGACGGGGATGGTGACGACGTCGTTGACGCGGACGTTCACCTCGTCCGGCTTGGGCTGGGGCGCCTCGACGACGGCGGGTGCCGGGACGGGGACCACGGAGACGCTTCCGGTGGCGGACTTGGAGCCGTTGGACATGGTGTAGCGGAAGATGAACGGTTCCTTGGTGCCGGTGATGTCGGTGATCCGCAGCACGGCGTGGTCGATCACACTGACGGAGGCGGTGGCGTTCCCGGGCAGTTGCACGGACTGCAGCACCAGCACTCCCCCGGCCGGGTCCGAGTCGTTCGCGAGCGGGTCCACCAGCACGCTGCCGCCGGCCGGCAGCAGCGCGACGTCGTGCACGGCCACGGGGTCGCCGGTGTCCTTGCCGGACTCCACGTCCACCCGGATCAGGCCCTGGGTGCTTTGCGGGCCGTTGCTGGCGATGTAGCTCAGGTAGACCGGGCCCGGGGTGTTGCTGCGGAAGGTGAACGTTCCGCCGTCGGTCACGGGGCCCAGCTCGGCGGTTCCGGCCGCTTCCACCTGGGCCAGGCGCAGGGCGCCGCCGTTGGGGTCGACGTCGTTCTTCAGCGGTGCGATCACGAGGTCCTGGCCGACGACGGCGCTCACGTGGTCCGCGTTGACCACCGGCTGCAGGGCACCGGGGGGCTGGACGTTGACGATCACCTTGCCGGTGGTGGTGGCCCGGCCGTCCCAGACGGTGACGGTGACGGTCTTCTTGCCGGGGGCCGCGCCGGAATCCTGGTAGCTGAGCAGGCCGTCGCGGCGGACCTTGACCTGGTCCTGGTCGTTGTCCGCCTTGGCGTCCATCAGGACCAGGTCGTCGCCGTCGGGATCGGTCCAGTCGGTGAGGATGTTCTGGCTGACGGTCTTGCCCTGCTCCACGAGCATGGTGGTGGGCTCCCCGCGCTTGAAGAGCGGGGGTTTGTTTTCGTCATCGCCCACGACGCTGAGGGTGATGCTGCCGCCTGCGGACAGGCCGCGGCCGTCCGCGGCGTTGTAGCCAAAGGTTTCGGTGCCGGGTTTCGCGTCGGCCGGGACGGTGACTTGGAAGGCCGTGCCGCCGTAGATACTTTCGAGGCTGCCGGCCTTGGGGCCGTTGCCAGAGACGGCGGCGGTCAGGACGTCGCCGTCGGGGTCGGAGTCGTTGTCCAGCACGCTCAGCACCGTGGTGCGGCCGGGACGGACGCCGACGGCGTCGGGCTTGGTTTCCGGGGGCCGGTTGGGCTTGGTGCGGTCCGGGAGGATGTTGACAGTGTTGTTGTCCGCTGATTCCTGGTCCTGGTCGTTGGACTGGTTCTTGGGAGGGATGACGTCGTCCCAGTTGTTCACCAGCTGCATGTTCTGGTTCACCAGCCACACATTGCCCGAATTCACATCATTGAGCACCACCACATCCCGGTTCACCCGGAACACATACGACGGCGACGCGGACGCCTTCGGCACATCCACGCTCCTGTCATCGGCATCACTGCCGCAGTCCCGCACATACTTATTCGCCCCCGACCACGCCGCATGCACACAACCACCCAACTGCACCGGCGC
>NZ_JBFTGT010000016.1:0-8054 GCF_056393885.1 Arthrobacter sp. 10T44
ACCTCCAAGCTCTACGGCGACGTCGCAGTGAACGGCACCACCGCCGTCAAGCAGGCCTACATCTTCAACCTCGACGGCTCCACCCTCAAGCCCCTCCAGGCATCCGGTGACACCGCCGTCCTCGAAGGCACCCGCGTCCTGATCTCCGATACTGCCGCCGGCCTGCTGAACAAAACCTTCAAGACCGACGCCGTGAAGGCCGACATGCTCGTCGGCATCGCCAAGATCACCGTCAACACCAAGTAACACCCCACCAGGAATGGTTGAGAACGCCACGGACCTTGGGGGTCCGTGGCGTTCTCGGCTCTAGGATTAGACTGGCCCCGGGGCCACAGAACGGTGGAGTGATAACGACATGCAGATGCCCAACCCGCAGAAGCTCACTCAAGCTTTGGCCGCAAAGTTCGCATCGCCGACCCGCAGTTCACGCCTGACGGTCGTGGTGGGCCGCTGGCTCGGGGTCAGCTTCACAATATGTTTCCTGACCGGCCTGTTCAGCCATGGACTCCAGAATCCGCCGTCTTGGATGTTCTTTCCGACCAGACCGGTCTGGATCTACCAACTGACGCAGGGACTCCACGTAACTGCCGGCATCGCCTCGATTCCTCTGCTTCTGGCGAAGCTGTGGTCTGTGTACCCTGAACTGCTCAAGTGGCCGCCCGTGAAGTCTCTGCTGCATGGCCTCGAGCGGGCCTCGATAGCCTTATTCCTCGGTGCATCTCTAGTGCAGCTGACCACCGGGCTGATCAACACCTACAAATGGTATCCGTGGCCCTTTCCGTTTCGTGAGACGCACTATTGGCTGGCGTGGGTGATCTGGGGATCGCTGCTGTTGCACATCGCGGTCAAGCTCCCTGTCATCGCCAGCAACTGGCGTGCCCGGTCCACGGGAGGGCAGGCCGGCAAGCCCTCCGACGGCGGGATGGACTCGCACGGGCGGGCGTCCGTCGCCGGCAGTCCGGGCCGCGGGCGATGGTCCCGGCGGGCGTTCCTGATGGGTGTGGCAACGGCGAGCGGAACGGTTGTCCTGACGACCGCCGGACAATCCTTCGCCGTGCTTGCGCCGCTAAACCTTTTCGCTCCGCGCAAGATGGGCACCGGGCCGCAGGGGGTACCGGTCAACAGAACGGCTGTCGCTGCCAGCGTCACAGAGGCGGCCAATGACGCCAACTGGACCCTTCTGGTACGCAACGGTGACTCCCGCCGGACCTTCAGCCTTGCCCAGCTCAAGGCGATGCCCCAGCACACCCACGAACTTCCCATCGCATGCGTCGAGGGCTGGAGCCAGACTGCGCAGTGGCGCGGGGTCCTGGTCAGGGACTTGATGGACGCCGTGGGGGCTCCGGCCGGGTCCACCCTTCGAGTCACCAGCTTGGAACCAGAGGGCGCCTACCGGTTGATGACCATGGCCCCGGAATACGCCCGGGACGAAAAAACGCTGGTGGCCCTGGAACTGAACGGCTCCGTACTCGACCTCGATCATGGCTATCCGGCCCGCATCATCGCCCCCGGCCGGCCCGGAGTCCTCCAGACCAAATGGCTGCAAAGTATCGAGGTCCTGTGAAAACGCCGAACTCCGTCAAAGCCGCACGTGCGGCCCTCGGCGCCGCCGGTATCGCCATGCTGGGATACGGACTGCTGGGCCTGCCAACCCAATTAGGCCCGGAGCAGTTGATCGGACTGCTGACGTGGATGGCCGTTGCCGTCCTTATTCACGACGGCGTCATTGTGCCGCTCTCCACTCTTGCGGGCGCAGGCCTGACGAGGGCCGGGTCGAAGCTCCAGCCGCTCTCGGCCGCAGTGCTCCGCGGCGCGCTGCTAAGCGGTGCGGTAATCACCTTGATTGCTGCAATTCTGGTGAAGGCCCAGTCCGTCGCGCAGAGCACCACCGTGCTGGAAGCCAACTACGCCGCCTCCCTCACATGGTTCTGGGCGTTCCTTGCGGGCGGCACTGCCGTGACCATCTTTGCCCTGGAACGAAGAGCCCGCGGGACTGGGCGGGTCCGCCGCCGCTGACCCGGCAGATCCTTTCGGCAACAGTCCCGGGGCCGGAAGCCTGCCGGCGCCGGTGGCTTACACCCGGTCGCCGCGCAGGGGAGAGGTAGCAAATTCCCGCATGCCTTCGTCGAATCCGACGTTCGGAGCCCAGCCGAGTTCAGCCTTGATCCGCTCCGAGGAGGCCGTGACGTGGCGTACGTCGCCGAGCCGATACTCGCCGGTGACTACGGGCGCCGGACCGGCGCTGAAGGCACTCAACGCGGCCGCCACGTCACCGATGGTGTGGACCTCGTCCGCACCGACGTTGTAGGCGCGAAAGGCCGGGGCGCCGTCGTCGGACAGCGACTCGGCGGCGGCAATATTTGCTGCCGCAACATCCCGTACGTGGATGAAACTTCGGCGCTGGGCTCCGTCCTCAAAGACACGCGGAGCTTCACCGCGGGCCAGGGCCGACCGGAAGAGGGAAGCGACCCCGGCATACGGCGTGTCTTTGGGCATCCTGGGTCCGTAGACATTGTGGTAACGCAAGGCAATCGCCGAACCGCCGGTGCTCCGGGCCCACGAGGAAGCGAGGTGTTCCTGGCTCAGCTTCGATGCTGCGTAGACGTTCCTCGGATCCATGACGGCATCCTCGGTGACCATCGCGGGGACCAGAACGGCCCCGGTTTCGGGGTTGCGTGGATCGTAGATGCCGGCGCGAAGGTCCTCCTCCGAGCGGGGACCGGGCCTGACCGGTCGGCCGCTTCCCGGATCGACGTAGGCGCCCTCGCCGTACACCACCATCGAGGAGGCGAGAATCAGGCGGGTGATGCCGTGGCGCTCCATCGCGGCGAGCAGGATGGCCGTGCCGTAATCGTTGTTGCGGATGTAGTCAGGTGCGTCGGCGAAGCTGACCCCAAGGCCGACTTTTGCGCTCTGATGGCAAACGGTATCGATTCCCTGCAACGCCGACTCCACGGCAGCCGGGTCCGTCACATCTCCCGTGACGAGGTCCACGCGCCGGTCAAAAGCCGGTTTGTGCGGGTGCAGGGAAGCCTCCAAGGAATCGAGGACCCGAACACTCCATCCCTTGGCGAGAGCAGCTTCGACGATGTGGGATCCGATGAAGCCGGCGCCGCCGGTCACGAGGAGTCTCATCAGAGACCCACTGACGGGCCGACCGGAGGGAGCGCCATGATTCGGCGTACGGCTTCCGGGTCCATGAGCGGCCTGGCGGCATAGTCGGCGCCGACGGCGGCGAGGGCTGTCTCAAGGATGGCAAGGACGTTGACCTGGGCATGTTTCAGCCGCGCGAAGACGGCTTCAGCCGTGACCGGTTCGGAACCGTCGTGGCCGGTGTCGGAGTCTGTGACGAACGCCAGATTGGCGAAGCCCATGTTCAGCTCCGCGGCCAGGACGGGTTCGGGATATTGGGTCATGCTGATAATGTCGGCCCCGCCGGAGACGTACCACTGCGACTCGGCCCTGGTGGAAAATCGCGGTCCGTTGATGACCACCACTGTCCCTTGGGGGGCGCTGGGCAGCTGGAGCTGATCAAGGGCAACGTGCAGATACGATCGAAGTGTCGGGCAAAACGGGTCCGACGCCGGCAAGTGCTGGACGCCGGCCGGCGCGGCGCCGTCGGCGGTGGTTCCGTCGAAGAACGTGTCGGCCCGGCCCCAGGTGCGGTCAATCAGCTGGTCCGTGACCACGAATGTCCCGGGCCCGAAGCCTTCCCGCAACCCGCCCACGGCGGAGGATGAGAAGACCGCCTCGACCCCGACGCTCTTGAGTGCCCAAAGGTTGGCACGGTAGTTGATCTTCTGCGGCGGAAGCGAGTGCTCCCCGCCGTGCCGGGGGAGGAAGGCCACTGTCTGTCCGGCCACCTCGGCAAATGTCAGCGGCCCCGAAGGCCGCCCAAAGGGTGTGTCGACGTCGACGACGGCCTGCACCGTTGCGCCGGGGAGAGTATAAGTACCGGAACCTCCGATGACGCCGACGCGGGGGATGCGGGGAAATTGGTTATGCATAACGCGATCCTGCCAATTGTTGGAACTTGCTTGAAATCGTCTCTGTGGGTCGGTCACCGGGGTCATTGGGGTGCGGCCGCGAGGTGACTTGCCTCGGCCTGCAGCCGCTGATGGGCAGCCGTTGCAATTCCACGGCGGCGTCGAAGCCACGCTCCGGTCGCGACGGTGGAGGCGGCCAAGAGGAGGACGCCCTGGTTAAGAGGCTCACTGTATGGGGCGGCCGAGGGAACCATGTAGATCACGTCCAGAGCCAGAATGACGCTGATGTATTCCCAGCGGCGGCTCAAGACGATGAACGGCATGAGCATCAGTGCGTACCACGGGTAGTTCGGGCTCACGATCAGCAGGGTCAGCCCGATCATGACCGTCTGCTGTTCCCAGAGATTCGCCGCTGTGGTCCGTCTAAGCACACCGAGAGCGACGATAGCCAGGGCGGCCGCACTCAGTACGGGGATCCAAGGCCCGGCCGCGACGATCTGGGCCAGGCCGAATCGGATCCCGCCGCTTTGGCTGTAGCCCTCCTCTTTGAGGTAACCGGGGAGGAATCCGAGGACTCCCGCTCCCGCGAACGCCAGATAAGGCACGTAGAGCAGCGTGAACGTCGCCACGGCGGCGGCGATGAAACGTGCCGGGCGCTTGAACAGTAATCCCGGGGCCGCGATGGCCGGAATGAGTTTCGTTGCCACTGCGGCTCCGAATGCAACGCCAGAGCGGAGCGGCTTTCCTGCTGTCAGAAGGATTCCTGCAGCGAGAATGAGGGCGCCGCCCAAGAGATCAACGTGGGCGTTGTTGATTGCCTCGAGCTGCACGAAAGGGCTCCACCCCCACACTGCGGCCAGATGGAGGGGCATCCCGCGGGCGGCGAGAATGCGGAGCAGCATCACTCCAACGGCCACACTGATTAGCAGCCCGCCGAGCTGGAAAGGAAGGTACCCCACCGAATCCGGAACGGCCGCCCGCACTCCGAGGAAGTAAATCTCAGCGGTTGGCGGATAGATGGTGTGCACGTGCGGGCGGTTAATGGCCGAGCACAAGGGTGTCCCCGACGGATACCCCAGGGCAGCGACGGATTCAGTGCCGAATAGCTCCTTGGCACAAACTGGTCGGCCGTCGCTGTCTAAGGAGCCCGGCGCGAACAGCCAGCCCGGCCGCAGGCCGGCAAGTGTCTCATCCAGCGGTACATGCGAGTACGGGGAGATTCCCGCCTTTTGAACGATTCCGTCCCAGGCGTATCGTGCAGAATCGTTACTGGTCCGTGGCGGTGCGCTTACGGCAACCGCGCCAAGCAAAACCGTGCCCGCTATGATCACCGCCCCAATGCGGTCCCGTGGCACCCGCCTGAGCAGGAAGACCGCCGCCATCAGCAATATCCACGAGATGCAGGTGCCGACGATGGGAGCCGACTCGAAGGGATTCCGCGGCAATACCATCCACCAAAGCACTGTCGCGGCCAGGATGAGCACGGCGGCCAGAGCGGCGTAGGTTCCCGCCCGGCGCCCGGAAGCGCGTGCCGCGCCGGGCGTGCTTTCAGTTTGCGGCCGGACTCTCATGCTGTGAATCCGTCCGGACCTATGGCTGGCGAGAGTCGACAAAAGACGCGGCCCTGCCTGTGGTGGACGGACTTTATGGTCCATCCTCCGCGGAGTGCGCGGGATTCGAGACCGGCGGCGCCGGTTCTGGCCCACCGAAAAGGCTCGCTTTGGTTACCTTGGGCGTCTTCCAGGACCGCCGCGTAGACGGTGTCCAGTTCGGCATCGGTTTCCACTTCCACCAGGAGAGTCCCCTGGGGGGCGATGAGTTGCAGGCACCGGCGCAGCAGGGTCGTGATGCTGCCGCCGATACCGATGTTTCCGTCCAGCAGGACCAGGGATTGCCACTGCCCGGCGTGGGGAACCGGGGCGAATATGGACTGTTCGAGGGCGCGGGCGCCGCGGCCACGGGCCCGGTGGACAGCCTCGGCACTCGTGTCGATGCCCAGGGCCGTCAGGCCCATGTCCTGGGCTGCGGCCAGCAGCCGGCCGGGACCGCATCCGACGTCGAGCACGGGCCCCTGCAGGTTCCTCAACAGCGAAATCTCCAGTGAGCTTGCCTCGTCGCACCAGTTGCTGACGTCGAAAGTAACGGGGGGCGCAGCATCTTGTTCGGTGTCCGGCCGCAGCGTCAGAGTGCCGAAGCCGTTCGCAAGGGCCCGGGCATAGGGTTCCCGTCGGCCCTGGCCGAAAAGCGCAAGCGGCGTCATGCCGACGGCCGTCATCCCCCGGCCCCGGCGATCGGTGCCTGGTCCTGCAGGACGGGCGCGGCTTGTGCGACGGCCGACGAGAATTCGGTGCCGGGCATCCCGGCAGCGATCTCCACTGCATCGCTGAAGTAGTCCATATCCCGCAACTCGGGCAGCATCCCGGTTGTGAGGCCGGCGGCACGGAGCCTGGCGTACTGGTGGGCTCCGGTGGTGTCGGTGGACATTGGCACCCCCCGGATGAGGGTGCCTGTTGGCCTGCGAAGCGCGAGAGCCCAGAATCCGCCGTCGGAGGCGGGCCCGAGCCACGCGTCGTGGACGACCGTTCCGGTGCCCCAATCATTGAGCAACGGGGCGACATGGTGCAGCGAGAATTGTGGTGTGTCCATGCCGATGATCAGTAGCGGACCGGAAGCGGCATCGCAGATGGCGGCGAGTTTTTCGTCGAGTCCTCCGGAAACCTGAGGCACCACAACGAAACCTCCTGCGTCTTCCGCGGTCGGGGCACCGTCCATAACCAGAAGTCGGTCTCGCGCAGGAAGTTGCCTGACGGTTTCCAGGGTGCTGCTGAGGCTGAGTTGCGCCAGATGGGCCGCATCCTCGGGAGATAACGGCGGACTAAGCCGGGTCTTCACCCGTCCGGGCAGACACTCTTTGGCGATGACGGCCACCGTCAGATCATTCAGGTTGCGCATGCTCATGATTCGTCGCCGGTGCGCTTGAGGACCGGTCCTGAACCCGCGGCGGCCGCGGCCGCCCTGAGCTGAACCGACATATCCCGTACCGCGGTAATTGTTCCGCGGAGGGTGCCGGTGACTTTCGATTTGCCAGTCCGGGGGGCGTACGGAACGGGTAGTTCCAGGATTCTCCAGCCGCGAAGGCTCGCCTTCAGGAACATCTCAAGCGGGTAGCCGCTGCGACGGTCCTCCAATGCCAGCGAAAGCAGCTGGACCCGGCGGCCCGCCCGCATTGGGCCAAGGTCCGTCACCCGTTCCCCGGTGAGCCTACGGAGCCGCCAAGCCAGGACGACGTTCGCGACACGGGCATGGGCGGGCCAGGAACCGCGCTGCGGCTGGCGGCTGCCGAGCACCAGATCCGCACTGCCGTCGATGACCGGGGCGAACAGCGCCGGTAACTGTGCCGGGTCCAGCGAACCGTCGCAGTCGCAGAAAGCCACGTATTCGGCCGTGGAGGCGAGCAGGCCCGCGTGGGCCGCAGCGCCGAAACCGCGGCGTTCCTCGCGAATGACCATGGCACCAAGTTGGGTGGCGAGTTCAGCGGAACCGTCCGTAGAGCCGTTGTCGACCACAATTGCCCGGTACCCCTCCGGCAGGCGCGCGAGTACCCAGGGCAGTGCGCCCTTCTCGTTCAGACAGGGTAGAACCACATCAACCAAAACTTCGGTCATTTCAGTCACCTTTCAAGGCTACGGCGGGGAAGGCCCACGTCGGCCGGGACGCACCACGGTCCAGGCAAGGAAAAGTGCCACGGTGCCGGCAGAAGCGGAACCGTGGCACTTCCCACCGGTGCAGACCATGCATCCGGCGAGTTTTCCTGGTGGGGTGTTACTTGGTGTTGACGGTGATCTTGGCGATGCCGACGAGCATGTCGGCCTTCACGGCGTCGGTCTTGAAGGTTTTGTTCAGCAGGCCGGCGGCGGTGTCGGAGATCAGGACGCGGGTGCCTTCGAGGACGGCGGTGTCACCGGATGCCTGGAGGGGCTTGAGGGTGGAGCCGTCGAGGTTGAAGATGTAGGCCTGCTTGACGGCGGTGGTGCCGTTCACTGCGACGTCGCCGTAGAGCTTGGAGGT
>NZ_JBFTGT010000017.1:0-5661 GCF_056393885.1 Arthrobacter sp. 10T44
CAACACCCGCGACGGATAATTCAACCGCCCCACCGCATTCTTCGCCTTCGACACCACCCACACACCACCATCGTTCAACTCCACCTCAGCAGTCTTAAACCCCGGATAGATGATGGCCCCCGTCACCAACACCGCAGCAGCAGCCACAAACGAAGTGGCCGTGACGAACTTGCGGCGCGTGCGTGATCGCGGTTTCGTGGAACCCGGCTTTCTGGCACCCAGCGTGGCGAAAAGACGTGTCACAGCGTTAGCTTTCCTTCAAAATTGTGTGGTGGTTCCCCCGGCGGACCCGAGACCGGTCCCCCACTTCCCGCGACAGCCTACCCAACGATCTCCGGCAGCGCGATGGGGAGGACTGCCCGGCGGAGGGTGACGGCCTGGGCCCGGGGCGGGTTATGGCGTGGCTCCTGTCGGGAAGGTGCACAGTGGGACGCCGCTCTGTGCCGGCGAACCGATGGTGGTGTGCAGCGACTGGATCCAGCGGGTCTGGTTCGGTGAGCCGCGCATGATGTAGTACCACTGGCCGTCGCCGCTGTAGGTGGTGCCGTGCGGCTTCCAGCACATCACGTCGAAGCTGTCGAAGTGGGACATCCACGGCCGGTCGTAGCCGCCCTTGCCGTCGCAGGTGAATTTCTGCGGGTCGTAGGAGGTGGCGCCCGGCAGGTCGGTGCAGCTGCGGTCCATGCCGGAGTTCAGCCTAGTGGACCAGCGCGTCTTCTCTGCCCCGGACTGGGCCGACGCCGAGGCGAGCGGGCCGCCGGTGCCGCGCGAGTTGACGGTCTGGACCTGGATCGTGTGCCGTTCATTGAAGCCGCCGGTGTTGACCGTCCGGCTTCCCGAGGGGCCCACCCGTTCCCAGCCGCCGTTGTCGATTTTGATCTGGGTGTAGGCGATGTCGTGGCTCCCGGCATCCGGCGAGGCCCAGTTAAACGTCAGGTTCCGCTGGTTTTCCGCGCCGTTGGTGCCGGAGGCCGACGGGGTGCCGGGTGAGCCGTAAGGGTTCGCGTTAGCCCCGGTGCTGGCGTCCGAGCTGGGCGCGACGGACGAGTTGGCCGTCACCGTGACGGTGGTGGCGGCGCCGTTGGCGAACCCGCCGACGGTCTGGCCGGGCCTGATCGGCCCGGACTGGCCGGTGCTGGCTCGGTAGGTGTAACTCACCTCGGAGTAGGCCGAGCCGTTGCGTTCCGCAGCGGTGAGCTCACGGAAGTTGATGGTGATGGCCCGACCGGCGCCGCCGGTGTTGGCCTCGGCGGCGCTCACGCCGGAGACCCGGCTGAGCTTGCCGGTGGCGCGGCGCGGCGCGGAGGCCGCGCTGGCGGAGCCCTTGCCGGCCTTGTTTTCGGCCTGCACGGTGAAGGTGTAGGACGCTTCCGAGTTGTTGGCGGTGAAGTTCGCCGTCCGCACGGTGCCGGCCACGGTCTGGGTCTGGTCCGCGCCGCCGCCGCCGCTCATCGTGACGTAGTAGTTCTTGATCGCGTCGCCGTTGGTGATTGGCTCATCCCAGTCCACCTTGAGCTGGTTGGAGGTGCCGACGGCGGAGGCCACCGACGTCGTCGGCGCGCCCGGGGCGGCCGGGACGCCGGCGGGGTTGTCCTCGGCGGAGTACTGTCCCCAATCGGAGGGGCCGAGCTCGTTCACGGCCTGGGCGCGTACCTTGTAGCGCACGCCGTTGGTCAGGGCCGGCCAGGTGTAGTTCAGGCCGGTCACGCCGTTCTTCACGGCGACCCCGCTGGCCGGCGGCGGCGAGATCTCCAGGTTGTAGTTCTTCACCGCGGAGCCCTCGGTCTTCGCCGCGGGCCAGGCGATCACCATGTTCTTGTCCCCGGCCTTGACGGTGGGGGCCTCCGGCGGCGAGGGCTTTTCATCCGGCCGGATCTCGTTGGAGGCCGGCGAGGGATCGGATTCCTTCACCTCGTTGGTGGCGGTGACGGTGAAGACGTACTTGACGTCGTTGGTCAGTCCGCTGAGGGTGCACGTGGTGGTGGCGCAATCCTGGCTGAAGCCGTTGCCGGAGCGCACCGTGTACTTGGTGATGGCGGCGCCGTTGTCCGACGGCGGCGTCCACTTGAGCACGGCGGTCCGGCTGCGGACGTCCGTTGCGCTCGGCGCGGACGGGGCGTCGGGCTTGTCCCGGACGGTGATCCGGACGCGGCCGTCGGTCTGCCGGGAGAGGTCCCCGGTCTTGTCCATGACGGTGTAGCGGACCACCATCACGCCCTTGAAGCCGCCGGCGGGGGTGACCGTGATGGAGTCCCCGGCCACCGCGGGCTGCCCGGCCGCGGAGCCGGTTTCCACGGTGGCGGCCACGATCCGCAGCGGCGTGTCGGAGAAGGGGTTGAAGTCGTTGGCAAGGACGTTGACGGTCTCCGCCTTGCCGGCGTTGGCCTTCTCCACGACGTCCTCGTTCGCCACCGGCAGTGGCCGGTTTGAGGCCGTGACGGTGGCCGCCACCGTGGCCCGGACAGGATCGGAGCGGCCGTCGGTGACCTTGAGCGGGATGCTGCCCTTCCAGCCCGCGGCCTTGGCGGAGTCTGCGGTGACTTTCAGGGTGGCGCCGTCAAGCGTGGCCTTGAAGCCCTCCGGGAGTGTTCCGTCGAGTTCGAATTTAAGTTTGTCCTGGTCGCCGGCGTCGACGTCCTTGGCCAGGTTGCCCAGTTCCAGGCTCGCGGACTCGGCCTTCGGCACCTCAAGGGTGGCGCCGCTGAACGTCGGCGGGTGGTTGGCGTTCGGGTCCGGGATGACCTTGGTGATGATGCTGAGCGTGGACTTCAGCCCGGCCGGGTCCTCGGGTCCGCTGCCGTCGGTGACCTCGAAGGTGACCGAGCCCGGGCCCACGTAGTCCTTGAGGGCGGCGTAACGCAGCTTACTCCCGTTGCCGGCCACGACGTTGTCCGGCTCGGCGCCCTGGACCTTGACCTTGTCCACCTGGGTGATCCGCGGCGTACGGCCTTCCCTGACGCGGACGTACTCGCCCAGGTCCAGGGTGATTTCCTTGCCGGCCATCACCTCCACGGCCTCGGTCCGGGCCAGGGTGGGGTGCTGTTCACCCTGGCCGGGGACCCAGATGACCGCCGTCGCGCTTTGGCCGTCCACATCGGTGACGGTGTAGGGAACCAGCTGGTCCTTCGGCGCGAGGGCCACCCGGACGGTCCCGTCGCCGGCCACGCGCGCGTTCGGATTGCCGTCCGGCAGGCCGATCTTGAGTTCTGCGGCGACGCCGTCGGGGTCGGCGTCGTTCTTCAGGACCGGGACGTCGACGGCGGACTTGCCGAGGGTCTCCGCCGGGGTGACCACGTCGTCTTTCGCGAGCGGGGCCTTAAGGGTTGCATCCGGGCTGACCCGGACCCGGATCACGGCGCTGCGCTGGGCTTTTTTGTCGTCCTGGATTTTGTAGCTGACGCTCTCGTTGCCCGCGGCGCCCGGCGCTGTGAGCAGCACCTTGCCGCCGTCGGCCGGCTCGACGGCGAGCTCCGGGCGGGCCTCGAAGCCGTTGCGCACCAGGCTGATCGGGTCCCCATCGGGATCCGAGTCGTTCGTGAGGGCGTCGACGGCGATCTTGCGGCCGGGCCGGACGTCCACGGCGTCGTCAACCGCGATCGGCTTCTGGTTATTGATTTCCCGCGGCGCGATGCCGACGATCACGGTGCCGGTGTTTTCGGCGCCGATCCGGTCCCGGACGCGGTAGCTGAAGGTGTCCGTGCCGGCGGCGTTGCCGGCGGCGGTGAATTCGAGGTAGCCGTCCTTGACCACGGCCGTGCCCATTGCGGGGGCCTTGTCCACGCCCGTCAGCTGCACAGAGTCGCCGTCGGTGTCCACACCGTCGAGCGGCACCGGGATGCGGACCGTCATGCCGGCCACCACGCGGGCGGTCAGGTTCTTCGGTTCGGGGCGGGTGTTGCGTTCGTCGTCGCGGGCCCGGATCCGGATGGACACCTGCTGGGAGTCGGATTGTCCGGAGGCGTTGGTGACCTTGTAGATCGCGTAGACCGTCTTCGGCACCTCGCCGGCGATGAAGCGCAGCGTCTGGCCGGCGGTGAAGGTGCGGCCGTCGGCGGCGTCCGGCTTTTGGGCCAGCACCGGTTCGAGGGTGAGCTTGCCGCCGTTGGGGTCGGTGTCGTTCTCCAGCACCGGGATGGTGACGACGTCGCCCGCACGGACGGTTGCCTCGTCGGGTTTGGCCTGCGGCGCCTGCAGCTTGGACGGCGCGGGGACGACCAGGACGGCGATCTCGCCGCTCGCGGAGGACTTGCCGTTGGAGATTGTGTACTTGACGTTGAGCTGGCCCTGGGCGCGGAGGTCGGTGATCCGGACGACGGAGTGGTCCAGGACGGCGACGCTGAGCGGCAGTCCATCGGCGGCGGTCACGGACTGGACCACCAGGACGCCGCCGGAGGGGTCCGAATCGTTGCCGAGGACGTCCACCAGCACGCTGCCGCCGGCCGGCAACAGCGCGGTGTCGCGGACCGCGACCGGTGCTCCGTCGCCGCCGCCGGGGACGACGTCGACCCGGACCAGCTGCTGGGCGCTGGCCGGCCCGTTCGTGACGAGGTAGGAGACGTAGTGTGCGCCGAGGGCGGTGGAGTTGAAGGTGAAGGTCTGCTGGTCGGCGCCCATGGTGGCGGTGGAGTTGCCGTCCGGGGTGGCCTGGGCGAGACGGAGCGCCCCGCCCTGCGGGTCCGAGTCATTTTTGAGCGGGGCGATCACGGTGTCCACGCCGGCGACGGCCACGAGGTGGTCCGCGTTCGCGATCGGCGGCAGGGCTCCTGGCGGGCGCACCTCCACGGTGACCTTGCCTTCGGCCGTGGACCGGCCGTCGGAGACGGTGACGGTGACGGTCTTGCGGCCGGGTTCGGAGCCGGAGTCCTGGAAGCTGAGCAGGCCGTCGGGCCGGACTTTCACCTGGTCGCGGGGGTCGCTGCTTGCAGCGCCGACGACGAACACGTCATCGCCGTCGGGGTCGGTCCAGTCGGTGAGGATGTTCTGGCTGACCGCTTTGCCGGCCTGGACTACGAGTGTGGTGTTCCTGTTCGGTTTCTGCCGCGGGGCGGAGTTCTCCCCGGGCGGGACGATGTTAAGCGTGACGTCGGCGGAGGCGGAGAGGCCGCGGCCGTCGTCGACCGTGTATTTGAACGTTTCCGTACCGGTCTTGTCCGCGCCCACGCTGACCTGGAAGCCGGTGGCGCCGTAGATCGGTGCGAGCAGCCCGGATTTGAGCGGTTCCGGCGACCGGACGGTGAGGATGTCGCCGTCGGGGTCGGTGTCGTTGTCCAGCACGGGAAGGATGGTCGTCTTGCCGGCGCGGACCCCGAAGGTGTCGGCTTTGGCGACCGGCGGGCTGTTGGGTTTGGTGCGGTCCGGCAGGACGGTCTGCTGCACCTCGTCGGCGGAGTCCTTGTCCGCGTCGTCCGAGGTCTGCTGCGGCGGGATGACGTCGTCCCAGTTGTTCACCAGCTGCATGTTCTGGTTCACCAGCCACACATTGCCCGAATTCACATCATTGAGCACCACCACGTCCCGGTTCACCCGGAACACATACGACGGCGACGCGGACGCCTTCGGCACATCCACGCTCCTGTCATCGGCATCACTGCCGCAGTCCCGCACATACTTATTCGCCCCCGACCACGCCGCATGCACACAACCACCCAACTGCACCGGCGC
>NZ_JBFTGT010000018.1:0-5337 GCF_056393885.1 Arthrobacter sp. 10T44
GGAGTGTGTGGTGTAAGTTATCGGCCTATTAGTACCGGTCAGCTTCACGAGTCGTTAGTCCTCGCTTCCACATCCGGCCTATCAACCCAGTGGTCTGGCTGGGGGCCTCTCACACACAAGGTGTATGGAAATCTCATCTCGAAGCGAGCTTCCCGCTTAGATGCTTTCAGCGGTTATCCCATCCGAACGTAGCTAATCAGCGGTGCACTTGGCAGTACAACTGACACACCAGAGGTTCGTCCGTCCCGGTCCTCTCGTACTAAGGACAGCCCTTCTCAAATTTCCTGCGCGCGCAGCGGATAGGGACCGAACTGTCTCACGACGTTCTAAACCCAGCTCGCGTACCGCTTTAATGGGCGAACAGCCCAACCCTTGGGACCTACTCCAGCCCCAGGATGCGACGAGCCGACATC
Organism: Arthrobacter sp. 10T44; assembly: GCF_056393885.1. Taxonomy (NCBI): domain Bacteria; kingdom Bacillati; phylum Actinomycetota; class Actinomycetes; order Micrococcales; family Micrococcaceae; genus Arthrobacter; species Arthrobacter sp. 10T44. The sequence goes on from NZ_JBFTGT010000018.1 coordinate 414, forward strand.
GAGGTGCCAAACCATGCCGTCGATATGGACTCTTGGGCAAGATCAGCCTGTTATCCCCGAGGTACCTTTTATCCGTTGAGCGACGGCCATTCCACAATGTACCGCCGGATCACTAGTCCCGACTTTCGTCCCTGCTCGAGATGTCTCTCTCACAGTCAAGCTCCCTTGTGCACTTACACTCGACACCTGATTGCCAACCAGGCTGAGGGAACCTTTGGGCGCCTCCGTTACTTTTTAGGAGGCAACCGCCCCAGTTAAACTACCCATCAGGCACTGTCCCTGACCCGGATTACGGGCCGAAGTTAGATGTCCAAAGTGACCAGAGTGGTATTTCAACGATGACTCCACCCGAACTGGCGTCCGGGCTTCAACGTCTCCCACCTATCCTACACAAGCCACTCCGAACACCAATACCAAACTATAGTAAAGGTCTCGGGGTCTTTCCGTCCTGCTGCGCGTAACGAGCATCTTTACTCGTACTGCAATTTCGCCGAGTTTATGGTTGAGACAGCGGGGAAGTCGTTACTCCATTCGTGCAGGTCGGAACTTACCCGACAAGGAATTTCGCTACCTTAGGATGGTTATAGTTACCACCGCCGTTTACTGGGGCTTAAATTCTCAGCTTCGCCTTGCGGCTAACCGGTCCTCTTAACCTTCCAGCACCGGGCAGGAGTCAGTCCGTATACATCGTCTTGCGACTTCGCACGGACCTGTGTTTTTAGTAAACAGTCGCTTCCCCCTGGTCTCTGCGGCCCCTGCACGCTCCGGACAGCTTGTGTCCATCACGATGGGGGCCCCCCTTCTCCCGAAGTTACGGGGGCATTTTGCCGAGTTCCTTAACCATAATTCTCTCGATCGCCTTAGTATTCTCTACCTGATCACCTGTGTCGGTTTGGGGTACGGGCGGCTAAAACCTCGCGTCGATGCTTTTCTAGGCAGCATAGGATCACCGAATCCCCCCATACGGGGGTCCCGTCGGGTCTCAGGCATCATGAACGGCGGATTTGCCTACCGTTCGCCCTACATCCTTAGACCGGGACAACCATCGCCCGGCTCGGCTACCTTCCTGCGTCACACCTGTTAATACGCTTGCCTCCCAGGATCAGGTCCCGCGCTCCACCAAAACCCTCACACCACAAGGGTGATCGGGCAGGTCTCGGGCGGTTAGTATCCCCTGTTCAGCATGGGCGGTTTTTCGCCGGTACGGGAATATCAACCCGTTGTCCATCGACTACGCCTGTCGGCCTCGCCTTAGGTCCCGACTTACCCAGGGCAGATTAGCTTGACCCTGGAACCCTTGATCATTCGGCGGACGGGTTTCTCACCCGTCTTTCGCTACTCATGCCTGCATTCTCACTCGTGTAGGCTCCACCGCTGGTTTACACCGCGACTTCACTGCCCACACGACGCTCCCCTACCCATCCAGACGCCTGAACCACAAGGGCTTAGCTAATATCTGAATGCCACAACTTCGGCGGTGTACTTGAGCCCCGCTACATTGTCGGCGCGGAATCACTTGACCAGTGAGCTATTACGCACTCTTTTAAGGATGGCTGCTTCTAAGCCAACCTCCTGGTTGTCTTCGCAACTCCACATCCTTTCCCACTTAGCACACGCTTAGGGGCCTTAGTTGGTGGTCTGGGCTGTTTCCCTCTCGACTATGAAGCTTATCCCCCACAGTCTCACTGCTGCGCTCTCACTTACCGGCATTCGGAGTTTGGCTGACGTCAGTAACCTTGTAGGGCCCATTAGCCATCCAGTAGCTCTACCTCCGGTAAGAAACACGCAACGCTGCACCTAAATGCATTTCGGGGAGAACCAGCTATCACGAAGTTTGATTGGCCTTTCACCCCTACCCACAGCTCATCCCCTCCATTTTCAACTGAAGTGGGTTCGGTCCTCCACGACGTCTTACCGTCGCTTCAACCTGGCCATGGGTAGATCACTTCGCTTCGGGTCTAGATCACGCCACTGCAACGCCCTGTTCAGACTCGCTTTCGCTACGGCTTCCCCACACGGGTTAACCTCGCGACGTAACACTAACTCGCAGGCTCATTCTTCAAAAGGCACGCCGTCACAACTACAAGGTTGCTCCGACGGATTGTAAGCACACGGTTTCAGGTACTGTTTCACTCCCCTCCCGGGGTACTTTTCACCTTTCCCTCACGGTACTGGTCCGCTATCGGTCATTAGGGAGTATTTAGGCTTATCAGGTGGTCCTGACAGATTCGCACGGGATTTCTCGGGCCCCGTGCTACTTGGGATACTTCCCAGGCGGCACACTACATTTCGGTTACGGGGCTCACACCCTCTCTGGCCGGCCTTTCAAGACCGTTCACCTATGCACATGCTCTCACCCCACTGTCCCGGCAGAGACAGAACGGAAAGTCCCACAACCCCGACCATGCAACGCCCGCCGGCTATCACACATGGAACGGTTTAGCCTGATCCGCGTTCGCTCGCCACTACTGACGGAATCACTATTGTTTTCTCTTCCTGCGGGTACTGAGATGTTTCACTTCCCCGCGTTCCCTCCACGCACCCTATGTGTTCAGATGCGGGTCACCAGATCACTCGCGCGTCTGGCGGGGTTTCCCCATTCGGACACCCTGGGATCACAGTCCGGTTATCGACTCCCCCAGGCTTATCGCAGATTCCTACGTCCTTCTTCGGCTCCTAATGCCAAGGCATCCACCGTGTGCTCTTAAAAACTTGACCACAAAAGATCAAGGAGTAATTTTCGAGAGAACCATGAAACCGTCCCCACACCCGAAGGCATGGAACCAGATCCAGGTTCATATTCTTGGAAATTGCTTCTTATAAAAGATGCTCGCGTCCACTATGTAGTTCTCAAACAACAACCCCGTACCACACACCCCACACACCCGGACCCCCGAAAGGACCCRCACRRTGCATGCTCGCTGCAGCCGGGAAACCAGAAACACAAGTCCCGGAAGAAAGTCACCCTCCCCCCGGYCCTGTTGTCTCAGGACCCAACAGTGTGCCAAACACTAAACCGCACAACCCRGGCCCCCACCGTTCCAGGACACTCAAAAGCATCCGTACTGGGCAAGGACCAAACCATGCGGCCGCTATTTGCTGATATTCCACCCGTGAGCACCCGCCGCAGAACTTACGTCTGCGCAACGGGCGTACTCCTGACAACCCCGACACACCCACATACATGAGGCACGGTGATTGTAGGCGCTCCTTAGAAAGGAGGTGATCCAGCCGCACCTTCCGGTACGGCTACCTTGTTACGACTTAGTCCCAATCGCCAGTCCCACCTTCGACAGCTCCCTCCCACAAGGGGTTAGGCCACCGGCTTCGGGTGTTACCAACTTTCGTGACTTGACGGGCGGTGTGTACAAGGCCCGGGAACGTATTCACCGCAGCGTTGCTGATCTGCGATTACTAGCGACTCCGACTTCATGGGGTCGAGTTGCAGACCCCAATCCGAACTGAGACCGGCTTTTTGGGATTAGCTCCACCTCACAGTATCGCAACCCTTTGTACCGGCCATTGTAGCATGCGTGAAGCCCAAGACATAAGGGGCATGATGATTTGACGTCGTCCCCACCTTCCTCCGAGTTGACCCCGGCAGTCTCCCATGAGTCCCCGCCATTACGCGCTGGCAACATGGAACGAGGGTTGCGCTCGTTGCGGGACTTAACCCAACATCTCACGACACGAGCTGACGACAACCATGCACCACCTGTGAACCGGCCCCAAAGGGGAAGGACTGTTTCCAGCCCGGTCCGGTCCATGTCAAGCCTTGGTAAGGTTCTTCGCGTTGCATCGAATTAATCCGCATGCTCCGCCGCTTGTGCGGGCCCCCGTCAATTCCTTTGAGTTTTAGCCTTGCGGCCGTACTCCCCAGGCGGGGCACTTAATGCGTTAGCTACGGCGCGGAAAACGTGGAATGTCCCCCACACCTAGTGCCCAACGTTTACGGCATGGACTACCAGGGTATCTAATCCTGTTCGCTCCCCATGCTTTCGCTCCTCAGCGTCAGTTAATGCCCAGAGACCTGCCTTCGCCATCGGTGTTCCTCCTGATATCTGCGCATTTCACCGCTACACCAGGAATTCCAGTCTCCCCTACATCACTCTAGTCTGCCCGTACCCACCGCAGATCCGGAGTTGAGCCCCGGACTTTCACGGCAGACGCGACAAACCGCCTACGAGCTCTTTACGCCCAATAATTCCGGATAACGCTTGCGCCCTACGTATTACCGCGGCTGCTGGCACGTAGTTAGCCGGCGCTTCTTCTGCAGGTACCGTCACTTTCGCTTCTTCCCTACTGAAAGAGGTTTACAACCCGAAGGCCGTCATCCCTCACGCGGCGTCGCTGCATCAGGCTTGCGCCCATTGTGCAATATTCCCCACTGCTGCCTCCCGTAGGAGTCTGGGCCGTGTCTCAGTCCCAGTGTGGCCGGTCACCCTCTCAGGCCGGCTACCCGTCGTCGCCTTGGTGAGCCATTACCTCACCAACAAGCTGATAGGCCGCGAGTCCATCCAAAACCACAATAAAGCTTTCCACCCCCCACCATGCGATGAGGAGTCATATCCGGTATTAGACCCAGTTTCCCAGGCTTATCCCAGAGTTAAGGGCAGGTTACTCACGTGTTACTCACCCGTTCGCCACTAATCCCCGGTGCAAGCACCGGATCATCGTTCGACTTGCATGTGTTAAGCACGCCGCCAGCGTTCATCCTGAGCCAGGATCAAACTCTCCGTTGAAGTAAAACAGACACACCATGCAACCCCGGGAAAACGGGATAAACACAATGCACAAAATTTGAAACCAGCTAAAAACACCGRACCCAACCACGGGGTGGCAGGCCCGGCACAATCAACCAATTCAATACAAAATTGGTATCAACAAACTTGGCACACTATTGAGTTCTCAAACAACAGACACA
>NZ_JBFTGT010000019.1:0-3325 GCF_056393885.1 Arthrobacter sp. 10T44
GCCCGGTCCCATCCCGAACCCGGAAGCTAAGACCCACAGCGCCGATGGTACTGCACCCGGGAGGGTGTGGGAGAGTAGGTCACCGCCGGACAACCATTACAGCCAGGCCCCGACACACAGTGTCGGGGCCTGAGCCTTTTAACACCCCAAACACGCATAGCGCCCCTCCCGCAGATCCGGCCAGCTGACGAAGGCAAGTCCGGATCTCTGGGCGAGCTGGGAGCCAGACGGAAGAGGGCCTTTTTCGTAACCCAGCCGGCGCCGCCAGCATGGTCAGCGGGGAAACTTGCGGCCGTGGAGCCACGCAAGGAGCTCGATTGCGAGGCCGCCGCCGGCCCCGGTTGCCAGAGCTGCGAGCAAAAGCCCGCCTGGTGGCCAGGAGAGAATGAAGAAATCTTGTGCCAAGGGGATGTTGAGCAGAATGACGAGGGCGGCGCACATCGCCGCCAGTACACCGACCCGGCCGGCGTTGAGCGGCCGGGATACCACCGCCAGGATCCAGAGCCCCACCACTGTGAGGGTGAGAACGGAAGCGGAGCGCACCGCTTCCGGCCCCGGCGCTGCCGCCGATGGCGCGATGGCATTGAGCACAAGCAAGGTGGCCGCGACGATGAGTCCGGCCGGCAGCGAGAACCAGAGTGAGCGGCGCAGGAAACCCGGCTTATAGCGACGGGTGTTCGGCATCAGTGCCAGGAAGAAAGCGGGGATGCCAATTGTGAGGCCGTCCGTGAAGGAGAGCTGGCGGGGGAGAAACGGGAACTGCCACTGCAGCAGTCCGAAACTGACGGCGATGGCAATGGAATACGCCGTCTTACTGAGGAAGAGGCTTGAGACCCGCTCGATGTTGGCGATGACGCGCCGACCCTCTGCCAGCACTTCCGGAAGCCGGTCAAAGCGGCCGTCGAGGAGGACCAGCCGCGCTACCGCCTTGGTAGCCGGCGCCGCAGAATCCATGGCGATGCCAAGGTCTGCCGTTTTCAGGGCGAGGGCGTCGTTGACCCCGTCCCCGGTCATTGCCACGGTGTGTCCAAGCCGTTGCAGGGCAGCGACCATGTCCTTCTTTTGATCAGGGCTGACGCGGCCGAAGACGTTGTTGCCCCCCATCACCTCCTCGAGAAGCAGGGGATCTTCGGGCAGCGAACGTGCGTCGTAGCCTTGGGCCACGTCGAGGCCAACCCGACGCGCGATGGCGGCGACGGTCCGCGGATCGTCGCCGGAGATGATTTTCAACTCCACGCCCTCGGCGCGGAAGAATTCCAGGGTGTCCCGGGCATCGGACCGGGTCTGCTCCCGAAACGTCAGGAGTGCGACCGGCCTGAGACCGTCGGGCAGCGTCGGCGTCTTGCTCGCCCCCGGAGGCGTGTCCGCTCCGGCCAGCAGCAGCGTCCGCAAGCCGGTGCTGGCAAGCTTGCCGGCTTGCTGCAGCACGTCGGCATGGCCTGGCTCCGCTGTCCGGGCCGGTTCGTCGGAGGACCCGGCAGCTGCCCCCGGCGCCGGATCTACGGTGATGCTGTTTCCCGGAGCCAGGATCATTTCCGGCGCCCCGAGAATCCAGGTGGGCGTCGCCCCGTTGCCTCCACCGAAGGTCACCCCGCTCCACTTCCGGGAGGAGGAGAACGGAACGTAGGAGATCGACTGGAATCCGCCGTCGTCCTCGAAAGCGGCGCCGAGGCTCCGCGCCGTGGCGTTTGCCTCGGGCTCAGCGGCAAACCAACCGAGGGCCTGTTGCCAACCTGGATCCGGCGTTGGCGTCAGCTGGTGAACCGCCTCGAATCTCAGGCCGCCCTCCGTCAGGGTGCCGGTCTTGTCCATGCAGAGGACGTCCACCCTTGCGAGGCCTTCGACCGCAGCGAGTTCCTGAATCAAGACCTTGTGGCTGGCGAGCCTGAGCCCTCCGACGGCGAATGCCACGCTGGTCAGCAGCACGAGGCCCAACGGAACCATTGCGATTACGCTGGCGATGACGCCTACCAAGGCTGTCGTCCAGGTGCCTGTGGCGACGGCATCCTGCCAACCGCCCCGCGCCTGCAGCTCGCCGTTGACCACAAGGATCGCGACAGGCAGGATCGCCCAGGCTATCCAGCGAAGCACACGGTTGAGGCTGTTGCGGATCTCCGAGTTCACCAGGGAGAACCGGCGCGCATCAGCGGTGAGCCGGCTGGCGAACGACTCCGCACCCACCCGCACCACCCGGGCTTTGCCGTGCCCGGCCACAATGATGGATCCGGAAAGCACGTCCGACCCGGTGTCTTTGGCCACGGGGTCCGATTCGCCGGTGAGGAGGGATTCGTCCGCCTCGAGTCCGGCGGCTTCGAGCACTGCTGCGTCCGCCGTCACCTGGTCCCCGGCACGCAGTACCAGGACATCATCGCGGACGACATCGGCCGTGGCGATCTCCCGGATCTGGCCGTCGCGCAGCACCCGTGCACGCGGGGCATCCAAAACCGCAAGACGGTCCAGGGACCTTTTGGCCCGGAATTCCTGGACCACGCCGATCACCGCGTTGCCCGCGGCAGCCAGGCCGAACAATGCGTCCTGCCAGCGGCCGAGGAGCAGCAGCACGAGGAAGCTTGAGCCGACAATCGCGTTGAAGAGGGTGAGGACGTTGGCGCGGAAGATCTGCCACAGGCTCCGGCTGGTCTTGTCCGGCACCCGGTTGTCGAGCCCACTCTCGATGCGGGCGGTGACGTCGTGCTGCGAAAGCCCGTTCACAGCCGGGCCGGACACACGCCGACTGAGCGGGACTGCTATCTGGCGCCGGCGTTGTGCCCTCACCCCCTGATGGTATCCGCAGCAGCGGCCTAAGGTGACGGAGCATACAGCTCCCACTGACGACGCCGGGTTGCCGCCCGGGCGACAACGGCGCCGGTGCCGCGCCAGTGCGGAGCCCGTACGACGGCGGTGCGGCGCCGGTTCGGCGAGGTTCCGGGGGCGGCCGTAGGGCACCGCGGCGCAGCCGCGAAGCGGGTTTGCGGTTACCGTCGACTGGGTGTATTGTTTTCTAAGTCGCCACGAGGGAGAACAGCGGAAACGCTGGAGGACCGGAGGCGGCCAATCCCCCAAAAATAATTCAAGACCAAGTTCTTTCGGCGGTTCAATCGCTAAAGAAACCTGGTGGGGCTGGTTCGTCTGCTGATGTAGGTCCGGGAAGCCGGATTTGCTTTGGAAGTCGACACCGGGTAAGTTTGAAAAGTTGCTCCGGAGCGATCCTGGACCGTTGGGTTTGGGTGGTGCCGGGTGTGTCTGTTGTTTGAGAACTCAATAGTGTGCCAAGTTTGTTGATACCAATTTTGTATTGAATTGGTTGATTGTGCCGGGCCTGCCA
>NZ_JBFTGT010000020.1:0-1130 GCF_056393885.1 Arthrobacter sp. 10T44
GCCCGGTCCCATCCCGAACCCGGAAGCTAAGACCCACAGCGCCGATGGTACTGCACCCGGGAGGGTGTGGGAGAGTAGGTCACCGCCGGACAACCATTACAGCCAGGCCCCGACACACAGTGTCGGGGCCTGAGCCTTTTAACACCCCACACAGTGCCATTGAGAGGGATCAGCGGACACTTCCTCACCACCTGCGTGGTAGACGGGATCGCTCTCGCATAACTCTCCCGCGGTACCGGCAAGTACCCGAAGGACCGTCCCGCAGCCCAAGCAGTGATGAGGCCCGGGTGAGCGCCGTCCGGCTGGGCTGTGAGACTTGACACCGCATCGGGCTAAAGCCCCGCTGCCGTTAGCCGGGTGCTGGCGTCTCGCCTAGAATTGATTGAGATGTACGGACTTCGAAGCGCTTGATTTCGGGTTGCGTAGCGAACGAAACACGGAAACAGAGCGGCTGCGATTGCGCCAGTGGTCAGCTCATAACAGGAGGAATCCAACATGGCTGAGCACAACGACGGCAACCGCGGCGGCAACGACCGCGGCAACTTTGGCGGGGGACGAAACTCTGGCGGCGGTGGATTCCGTGGTACGAGCAACTCCGGGGGTGACCCCCGCGGTTTCCGCGCCAGGGACGAGCGTTCGGCCGGATCGAAGCCGGCTGGCGACCGGAAGCCGTTCAGCGGTGCCGGTGGCGACCGCGATCGGAAGCCTTTTGGCGATCGTCCATCGCGTGAGGGTGGGGAGCGTCGCAGCTTCGGTGGCGATCGTGATCGTAAGCCGTTCAGCGGTGGTGGCGACCGTGATCGTAAGCCGTTCAGCGGTGGTGGCGACCGTGATCGTAAGCCGTCCGGCGATCGTCCGTCGCGTGAGGGTGGGGAGCGTCGCAGCTTCGGCGCAGATCGTGATCGTAAGCCGTTCAGTGGTGGTGGCGATCGTGATCGGAAGCCGTTTGGTGATCGTCCGTCGCGTGAGGGTGGGGAGCGTCGCAGCTTCGGCGCAGATCGTGATCGTAAGCCGTTCAGTGGTGGTGGCGATCGTGATCGTAAGCCGTTCAGTGGTGGTGGCGATCGTGATCGTAAGCCGTTCAGTGGTGGTGGCGATCGTGATCGTAAGCCGTTCAGTGGTGGTGGCGA
>NZ_JBFTGT010000021.1:0-647 GCF_056393885.1 Arthrobacter sp. 10T44
GTCAGCCCCTACCAGGGCGGCGGGGACGGGACACCCATTGAGCCAATTCCAAGGAGCACTCCCATGCGTACATCCATCAAGACTTTCCTCGGCGTTGCCGCTGCCGGTTCGCTCATGTTTTCCCTGGCTGCCTGCAGCCCGGCGAACAACGCTTCCTCCGCTCCGGCCACCTCGGCGTCTTCCTCGGCTGCGGCTGAAAAGCCCGAGCCGCTCGCCTCGATCCCGGCACTGACCGGCGTCTCCACCGCGGTGAAGCTCGATGCTTCCTTCGCGAAAGCCCTGGAAACCCTCAAGCTCACCCCGGGCACCGTCGGTACCGCCAAACTGACCGACGGCTCGCTGGTCTTCCCCATCACCGGCGGCAAGGTCGACTACTACGACCCGGCCAAGGACTACCGCCCSTACGTCCAGGGCCTGATCAGCCACGCCGGCTCCGGGTTCTCCCTCACCGCCGGTGACACCAAGGTCGAACTGACCAACTTCACCATCGACCCGGGCACCTCCAAGCTCTACGGCGACGTCGCAGTGAACGGCACCACCGCCGTCAAGCAGGCCTACATCTTCAACCTCGACGGCTCCACCCTCAAGCCCCTCCAGGCATCCGGTGACACCGCCGTCCTCGAAGGCACCCGCGTCCTGATCTCCGA
>NZ_JBFTGT010000022.1:0-590 GCF_056393885.1 Arthrobacter sp. 10T44
CAGCTGATGGCCGACGCCCTGGTCGAACGCACCACCGGCAAAGCCGGCGGGATCAGCGGCATCGACATCCAGCTCATCATGACCGACCGCACCCTCTTCCAGGCCGACAGCGAACCCGCCCGCCTCCCCGGCTACGGCATCGTCCCCGCAGGCTGGGCCCGAAATCTACTCAAAGACTTCGGTGGCGCAGCCGCGGGCACCGGCACCGCAGGTGCAGCAGGCGGGACGGGCGGTAAGCCGACTTCAGGCACCGGCGACCCAGGCCGCCCGGCCGGCGAACGCGCCTTCGCCCTCTGGGTCCGCCGGCTCTACACCGCGCCGGCCACCGGCGAACTCGTCGGCATGGATTCCCGCGCCAGGCTCTTCCCCGCAGGGCTTCGCCGGTTAATCCAGGCCCGGGACGACACCTGCCGGACCCCCTACTGCGACGCCCCGATCCGCCACCTGGACCACATCATCCCCTGGCACACCGGCGGCGCAACCACAGCAGCCAACGGCGCCGGGCTCTGCGAAGCCTGCAACCACACCAAAGAAACCCCCGGCTGGAACGCACAACCCCGCCCCGGACCCCGGCACACCCTCCAACTCAC
>NZ_JBFTGT010000023.1:0-554 GCF_056393885.1 Arthrobacter sp. 10T44
GCTCGCTTCGAGATGAGATTTCCATACACCTTGTGTGTGAGAGGCCCCCAGCCAGACCACTGGGTTGATAGGCCGGATGTGGAAGCGAGGACTAACGACTCGTGAAGCTGACCGGTACTAATAGGCCGATAACTTACACCACACACTCCTTTGCGTGAACGGATTCAAAAGACGTTCACACCAGCAGAGGAGTACAAAGARACAAGACTGCTTGCGTCCACTATGTGGTTCCCAAACAACAAACCCGCCACGGGCACGTTGCTTGAAGGAACCAAAACTGAATAACAACACCACCACCGCCCCACCACGGGCGGTAGCGGACAAGTTGTAACCACCAGATTTCCCACCCCAGGACAACCCTCACCAGGGCCCCGGGGGCGCGGACACAGGGTTACGGCGGTCATAGCGTGGGGGAAACGCCCGGTCCCATCCCGAACCCGGAAGCTAAGACCCACAGCGCCGATGGTACTGCACCCGGGAGGGTGTGGGAGAGTAGGTCACCGCCGGACAACCATTACAGCCAGGCCCCGACACACAGTGTCGGGGCCTGAGCC
>NZ_JBFTGT010000024.1:0-524 GCF_056393885.1 Arthrobacter sp. 10T44
GTGAGTTGGAGGGTGTGCCGGGGTCCGGGGCGGGGTTGTGCGTTCCAGCCGGGGGTTTCTTTGGTGTGGTTGCAGGCTTCGCAGAGCCCGGCGCCGTTGGCTGCTGTGGTTGCGCCGCCGGTGTGCCAGGGGATGATGTGGTCCAGGTGTCGGATCGGGGCGTCGCAGTACGGCGTCCGGCAGGTGTCGTCCCGGGCCTGGATTAACCGGCGCAGCCCTGCGGGGAAGATCCGGGCGCGGGAGTCCATGGCCACGAGTTCGCCGGTGGCCGGCGCGGTGAAGAGCCTGCGGACCCAGAGGGCGAAGGCGCGTTCGGCGCCGGAGCCGCCCGCCGTGCCGGTGCCCGCGTCTCTGAGCAGGTTCCTGGCCCACCCGGCGGGGACGATGCCGTAGCCGGGGAGGCGGGCGGGTTCGCTGTCGGCCTGGAAGAGGGTGCGGTCGGTCATGATGAGCTGGATGTCGATGCCGCTGATCCCGCCGGCTTTGCCGGTGGTGCGTTCGACCAGGGCGTCGGCCATCAGCTG
>NZ_JBFTGT010000025.1:0-436 GCF_056393885.1 Arthrobacter sp. 10T44
ACCGCGCTCAAACTCACCACCGTCGCCGACGACGGCGTCGTCATCTACGTCAACGGCACCGAAGTCGGCCGCACCCGCATGCCCACCGGCACTGTCACCATCAACACCTACGCCACCGCAGCAATCCCCACCTCCAACGCCAACGCCGCACTGGTCACCTTCAACGTCCCACTCTCCCTGCTGGTCAACGGAACCAACACCATCGCCGCCGAAACCCACCTGAACTACCACGCCACCAAAGACATCAGCTTCGACCTCACCGCAACAACCACCACCACCAGCGGTGCCACGGTGAATGCCGCGCCGGTGGCGTCGTTCACCGCCTCGGCCTCCGGTCTGACCGCGGCTTTCGATGCCAGCGCCTCCACCGACGACGCCGGCATCACCGGGTACGGATGGGCCTTCGGAGACGGCAGCACCGGGACCGGGGTATCGG
>NZ_JBFTGT010000026.1:0-407 GCF_056393885.1 Arthrobacter sp. 10T44
GCCGTCACGGTCACCTGGTCCGTCTTCTCACCCGTCGCGCTCTGGTTGTCGGTCACGGTGAGCTTCACCGTGTAGGTTCCGGCAGCCGCATACGTGTGGGTCGCCGTCGCACCCTGACCATTGGACCCGTCTCCGAAGTCCCAGGCGTAGGAGTCAACCGTGCCATCCGAATCCGAGGAGCCGGACCCGTCCACCGTGATGCCCAGATCCTTCACCGTCGAAGTGAACGATGCCACCGGCACCTTATTCACCGGCGGAGCCGTCACGGTCACCTGGTCCGTCTTCTCACCCGTCGCGCTCTGGTTGTCGGTCACGGTGAGCTTCACCGTGTAGGTTCCGGCAGCCGCATACGTGTGGGTCGCCGTCGCACCCTGACCATTGGACCCGTCTCCGAAGTCCCAGGCGTA
>NZ_JBFTGT010000027.1:0-386 GCF_056393885.1 Arthrobacter sp. 10T44
CATCAGGAAGGTCGGGTGATCAACGCGGTTCATCCGGCACGCATCAGTGAAACCGATGGCGTCAATAACCGGCTGCAGCTGGCGACATTAGAGCGCACTTACCAGGCCGAACAGGCGGAAAAGCTGCTGCTGGCTGGCGTGATGCTGCGCGATCCGGCCCGTTTTGACCTGCGCGGAACGCTGACGCACGGGCGGGATGTTGAAATTGACACCAACGTCATTATTGAAGGCCAGGTCACGCTGGGCGCACGCGTCAGAATCGGCGCGGGCTGTATTATCAAAAACAGCGTGATTGGCGATGACTGTGAAATCAGCCCCTATTCGGTGATCGAGGATGCGAATCTCGCCACTGCCTGCACCGTCGGACCTTTTGCCCGTCTGCGTCC
>NZ_JBFTGT010000028.1:0-361 GCF_056393885.1 Arthrobacter sp. 10T44
TATCAGCTCCGTCCGCAGGGACTTCACCTACATATCAGCGTGCCTTCTCCCGAAGTTACGGCACCATTTTGCCTAGTTCCTTCACCCGAGTTCTCTCAAGCGCCTTGGTATTCTCTACCTGACCACCTGTGTCGGTTTGGGGTACGATTCTGTGTTACCTGATGCTTAGAGGCTTTTCCTGGAAGCTGGGCATTTATCACTTCAGCACCGTAGTGCCTCGTCGTCACGCCTCAGCGTTAACAAGCGTCCGGATTTACCTGGACACTCCGCCTACACGCTTAAACCGGGACAACCGTCGCCCGGCTGATATAGCCTTCTCCGTCCCCCCTTCGCAGTAACACCGAGTACAGGAATATTAACC
>NZ_JBFTGT010000029.1:0-350 GCF_056393885.1 Arthrobacter sp. 10T44
GCAGCTGGCCTACCGAGAAATGGACGTAATCGAGTCCGCGCGCCGCCAGTTTTTCCAGTAGATAGAGCGTGTCGTCAAAGCGAATGCCGGGCACTTCGATCTCTTCCGGGGAGAAGCGATAGCCGATGATGAAAGAGTTATGGGCGAAGCGCTCAGCCATCTTGTGGGTGATTTCCAGCACTTCCAGCGGGAAGCGTGCACGGTTATCGCGGCTGCCGCCCCACTTGTCATCGCGCTGGTTAGAGTTCGGCGAATAGAACTGCTGAATCAGGTAGGTGTTAGCACCATGAATTTCGACGCCATCGAAACCGGCCTTGATAGCGCGGTTCACCGCATCACCAAATTTGGTG
>NZ_JBFTGT010000030.1:0-342 GCF_056393885.1 Arthrobacter sp. 10T44
GGCAGGGTAGGTTCGAGGCATTGGATCTTCCGGATCAGCCGGGGGCCGCTGGGGATGCCGAGAGTTTCGGGTCCGGTGAACTAAGGAGTTTTTTCGAATGGCTATTTGGGGTGCAGATGTTGCTCAGCTCAAGACTCTTGGGACGAAGCTGCAGGCCGGTTCTCAGGAGATCGACAACCAGAGGTCGATGCTGACCAAGGTCCTGGCCGGTACCCAGTGGCTGGGACCGGACGCGGAGAAGTTCCGCAACGAGTGGAACGGCGAGCACGTTGCGGCCCTCACCCGGGTGTCCCAGGCGCTGCAGCAGGCCAGCCAGCAGGCCAACCGCAACGCCACCGAGCA
>NZ_JBFTGT010000031.1:0-320 GCF_056393885.1 Arthrobacter sp. 10T44
CGGCGGAAACACCACCTCCGGCGAAGACGGAACCCTGTCCGGCACCCAGGTCATCGCACCCGTCACCGCACCGGTGACGCTCGGGGCGACGTCGATCGGGATCCTCGGCGACTCCGCCGCCACCACCGAGGGGACCACCGGCGGGACCAYCGCACCGGCACCGGCCGACGCCGGCGGAAACACCACCTCCGGCGAAGACGGAACCCTGTCCGGCACCCAGGTCATCGCACCCGTCACCGCACCGGTGACGCTCGGGGCGACGTCGATCGGGATCCTCGGCGACTCCGCCGCCACCACCGAGGGGACCACCGGCGGGACCA